>NZ_NHSQ01000081.1 GCF_016653465.1 Thiocystis minor
TCTACGACACCCGGCACCGGTTTTACTCTTCCACTATTGAATAACTTGGCACTACATTGCGATTTTCGGCCGGCGTGTACATAAAGATCAGATGGTTAGATGCCATCTGGGGGTGTTTATCAATGGGTTATGTTAAAGATGGGTTAGGATGACAGCCACGTTCAGGGATACGCCGTTGTCCCGGGATCGGCTGACCTGTTAGCCTTGCCGACCGCCTTCGCTGACGCGGTCTATTCTTGGAGAGTATGAACGATCGATCGTCCCTGCCGCAAAATCCTCGCCTCCCGCGACGCCCCTTCGCCATCGGCCCTTACCAGTTCGCCAACAATCTGATTCTGGCGCCCATGGCGGGGATTACCGACCGCCCCTTTCGCACCCTCTGCCGGCGACTTGGCGCGGGGCTGGCGGTCGCCGAGATGGTCGCCGCCAACACCGCGCTCTGGGGCAGCCGCAAATCGCTCCGTCGACTCGATTATCGCGGCGAGCAAGGACCGATCGCGGCGCAGATCGTCGGTTCCAACCCAGCCGAGATGGCCGAGGCTGCGAAGGTCAACCTGGGACTGGGTGCGCACATCATCGACATCAACATGGGCTGCCCAGCGAAAAAGGTCTGCAAGGTCGCCGCCGGCTCCGCCCTGCTACGCGACGAGATCCTGGTGGGACGGATTCTGGACGCAGTGGTCGCCGCCGTCGACGCGCCGGTGACGCTCAAGATCCGCACCGGTTGGTCGCCCGAGAACCGCAACGCGCTCCAGATCGCCCGCATCGCCCGCGAGGCCGGGATCGCCGCGTTGACCGTGCATGGCCGTACGCGCGCCTGTCACTATGGCGTCCCCGCCGAATACGACACCATCCGCGCCATCCGGGAGTCGGTCGCTCTGCCGCTGATCGCCAATGGCGACATCGCCACCGCCGAACAGGCCAGACGAATTCTGGACTACACCGGCGCCGATGCTATTATGATCGGACGCGCGGCCCAGGGACGCCCATGGATCTTCCGCGACATCGCCGCCGGCCTCGCGCCCGACGCGCCCGACGCGCCCGCAAGTGACGGGATCCATGCACCATCCGGGATCCCACCAAAAGACTGGATCAAGGACATTCTGAGCGCGCACCTCGAAGAGCTGTACATGTTTTATGGTTCCCACGGGGTCCGCATCGCTCGCAAGCATATCGCCTGGTATTGCCGGCACCTGCCCGGCGCGGCGGGCTTTAGAGAAGACATCAATCGAACGGAGACCCCGACGGACCAGTTGTCCAGGGTGCTCGCGTTTTTCGACCAATGCCCCGACACGGAGAACGAAGCAGCATGAAGACAGCGGCTGCGCAACACGCATCGGAACCACCGCAGTCGGCGGGGCTGCGGGTGGTGGAGACGGATCGCACGGACCCCCTGAGCCTGTGCGTTCGGAGCGCCCTGCGGTTTTACCTCGACAACATGGCGGATCACGAGATCACCGGACTTTATGGTCTGGTCATGGAAGAGGTCGAACGGCCGCTCTTCGAGACCGTCCTGAACCATACCGACGGCAATCTGAGCCACGCCTCCAGAATGCTCGGCATGACGCGCAGCACGCTGCGCAAGCGACTCAGCGACTACGGCATCGAACGCTGAATGGAACTTTAAAAGTAACCCCAAACCCGGACCTCCCAAATGCAACCCATTCATCGTGCCCTGATCAGCGTTTCCGACAAGACCGGCCTGGTCGACTTTGCCCGGGCATTGGCCGCTCGTGGCGTGGAAATCCTTTCCACCGGCGGAACCTCGCGACTGCTCATCGAGCAGGCCATCCCCGTCATCGAGGTCTCGGACTACACCGGCTTTCCGGAAATGATGGACGGGCGCGTGAAGACGCTGCATCCGCGCATCCATGGCGGGATTCTGGGGCGGCGCGGCATCGACGAGCGGGTGATGCGCGAGAACGAGATCAAGCCCATCGATCTGGTCGTGGTCAACCTCTATCCCTTCGAGCGGACGGTCGCGAATCCGGACTGCGATCTGGCGACTGCCATCGAGAACATCGACATCGGCGGTCCGACCCTGTTGCGCGCCGCCGCGAAGAATCATGCCAGCGTGACCGTGGTCGTGGATGCCGCCGATTATGCGCGGGTACTGGCCGAGATCGCGGAGACCGGCGGGGTGAGCGACGCGACCCGCTTCGATCTGGCGGTCAAGGTCTTCGAGCATACCGCCCGCTACGATGGCGCCATCGCCAATTATCTCGGCACGCTGACCGCGACCGACGCGGACGCCACTTTCCCGCGCACCCTGAGCCTGCAATTCAAGCGCCAGCAGTCGATGCGCTATGGCGAGAACCCGCATCAGAACGCGGCCTTCTATGTCGAGCACGAGGTGGTCGAGGCGGGGATCGCCACCGCCCGACAGATCCAGGGCAAGGAACTTTCCTATAACAACATCGGCGATACGGATGCCGCGCTGGAGTGCGTCAAGCAGTTCGACGAGGCGCCCGCCTGCGTGATCGTCAAGCATGCCAATCCCTGCGGCGTGGCCTTCGGGGCAAACCTGCTGGAAGCTTACAACCGCGCCTATCGGACCGACCCCGAATCCGCTTTCGGCGGCATCATCGCCTTCAATGGCGAACTCGACGGCGAGACCGCGCGCGCCATCGTCGAGCGTCAGTTCGTCGAGGTCATCGTCGCCCCGCGCCTCTCGGCGGACGCCCGCACGGCGGTTGCGGCCAAGCAGAATGTAAGGCTGCTCGAATGCGGCGACTGGAACGCGGAGTCTTTACATCGGCTGGATTTCAAGCGCGTCAATGGCGGACTGCTGGTGCAGGATGCGGATCTGCGCCTGACCGAAAACGTGCGGACCGTCTCCAGCCGCGCGCCCACGGACCAGGAACTGGGTGACCTGCTCTTTACCTGGCGCGTGGCCAAGTTCGTCAAGTCCAACGCCATCGTCTATGGACGCGAACGGATGACCGTCGGCGTGGGTGCCGGGCAGATGAGCCGGGTCAATTCGGCGCGGATCGCCCGCATCAAGGCCGAGCAGGCCGGGCTCGCGGTGGCCGGCGCGGTCATGGCATCCGACGCCTTCTTCCCCTTCCGCGATGGCATCGACCAAGCCGCCGAGGCGGGCATCACCGCCGTCATCCAGCCCGGCGGCTCGATGCGCGACGAGGAGGTCATCGCCGCGGCCAACGAGCACGGCATGGCCATGGTCTTCACCGGGATGCGGCATTTCAGGCATTGAAACCGCGTCCGGTCTGGCATGCGCGGCTTTGCGCATGCATTCCAGCTTCATCCACACCAATACAGGTCGTCACTGACGCGGTTTGAATGATTGATCAACTTCATTTTTTGAACCGCGCCAGCGCGGACCTTCATTGGCGGGCGCAAGACCGCTCCAGCGCTCGGGGCCAGCGGGTCACGGAGGGTGTGGTTCAATGAGAATCCATCCGACGGCCATCATCGAGGATGGCGCCCGCCTGCATGAATCCGTGACGGTCGGTCCCTATTCGATCGTCGAGTCCGGGGCTGTGATCGGCGAGGGTTGCCGTCTCGAAAGCTGCGTGCGCATCTATGCCAACACCCGCATGGGCGCGGAGAACCGCGTCTGTCATGGCGCGACACTCGGATCCGAACCGCAGGATCTCAGTTACACGCCCGACAAGGCCCGTCCGCTCGTCATCGGCGACCGCAATCACTTCAAGGAAGGGGTCAACATCAGTTGCGGCATCAAGTCTGAGGAAGGGACGCGCATCGGCGATGACAATTATTGGATGACTTTTTCGCACGCGGGCCATGACTGCGTCGTTGGGAACCGCAACATCTTCGCCAACACGGCCACGCTGGCCGGACACGTCGAGGTCGGCGATCGCGTCTTTCTGTCCGGTCAGGTCGCCGTGCATCAATTCTGCCGCATCGGCTCCTATGCCATGGTGGCCGGTGTCACCGGAGTGGCTCAGGACGTTCCGCCCTTCGCCCTGGCCGACGGTCATCGCGCCAGAATCCTTGGACTCAATGTCGTTGGGCTCAGACGCAACGGTTTCAGCCAGGAACAGCGCAAACGAATCAAGGAGGTCTATCGTCTGGTCTTTCGCTCCGGTCTGCGGTTGGCCGAGGCGCTGGTCCGCGCCGAACACGAGTTCCCCGGACCGGAAACCGAACAGATCGTGCAATTCATCCAGTCCAGCCGGCGCGGTCTGATTTCGTTTGCTTAAATTCGAGCATTACCGGGGCATTCCGGAGCTACGTTACTATTTTCTGCTCGATCAGGAGCGCCCCCACGCCGAGCTGTTCACGCGCGCTTCCGAACCGGATCGCTGGGTGTTGAGCGAGGCGAACGGGATGGATGGAGGCATCGATCTCCCTGACTGGAACCTCCGCCTGCCGCTGGCCGATCTCTACCGGGATGTCGAGCTAACCCCTGAAATCGCATGAGAGCAACCATGAACATTCTGATCGTCGGCAACGGCGGACGCGAACACGCGCTGGCCTGGAAAGTCGCGCAGTCAACCCTGGCGGACCGGATCTTCGTCGCGCCCGGCAACGGCGGAACCGCCCGCGAACCCGGCGTGGAGAACGTGTCGATCACTGCTGACGACATCCCAGCCCTGCTGCGTTTCGCCACCGAGCAGGCGATTGGACTGACCATCGTCGGCCCCGAGGCACCGCTGGTCGCCGGCATTGTCGACGCCTTCGAGGCCGCCGGCCTGCCCTGCTTCGGACCGAGCAGGGAGGCCGCTCGGCTCGAAGGCTCGAAGACCTTCGCCAAGGATTTTCTCGCCCGCCACGCCATCCCCACGGCGGCCTATGGCGCCTTTACCGAGCTGGAACCCGCGCTGGCCTATCTGCGCCAGGTCGGCGCGCCGATCGTGGTCAAGGCCGACGGACTGGCAGCAGGCAAGGGCGTCATCATCGCCGCCGATCTAGCGACCGCCGAGAGCGCGGTGCGCGACATGCTCGATGCCGGCCGTTTCGGGCAGGCCGGCGCGCAAGTGGTGATCGAGGAATTCCTGACCGGCGAGGAGGCCAGTTTCATCGCGATGGTCGATGGCGGGGATATCCTACCGCTGGCGACATCCCAGGACCACAAGGCGCGCGATGACGGTGATCGCGGACCCAATACCGGTGGCATGGGTGCCTATTCGCCGGCGCCGATCGTCACCCCCGAGATCCACGAGCGTATCCTGCGCGAGGTCATGCAACCGACCGCCGACGGACTGGCCGCCGAGGGGATCCGCTATCGGGGCTTCCTCTATGCCGGTCTTATGATCGGCGCCGACGGCACGCCCAGGGTGCTGGAGTTCAATTGCCGACTGGGCGATCCCGAGACCCAGCCGTTACTGATGCGTCTGCAATCGGATCTGGTCGAACTCTGTCTGAGCGCGCTCGCGGGCCGGCTCGACGAGACGGCGGCCGTATGGGATCCGCGCCCCGCCGTGGGCGTGGTGTTGGCGGCTGGCGGCTATCCGGACCGCTATGAGGTTGGACGCATAATTTCCGGACTGGATGAGGTGTCGCCTGCCGAGGCCAAAGTCTTTCACGCCGGCACCCGCCTGGAGGGCGACGCCGTGCTGACCAACGGCGGGCGCGTACTCTGCGTGACGGCGCTTGGCGACAGCGTGTCGGCGGCGCAGCGGCTGGCCTATCGGGGGGTCGATCGCCTGCGCTGGGATGGCGGCTATTGCCGGCGCGACATTGGCTACCGCGCCATTGCGCGCGAGACAAACCAGCCGCCAGCGCGCGATGTTTCTTGATGGCGACCGACAGGGAGGGGTAGCATCCAGGCAATCGGTGGTCGGGACAGGCGGATTGACGAGCGCGCGGAACGCAGCAAGATGGCAGATGTATTTTCCCAGAAGCATTACCTGGTCATCGACGACTTCAGCGATATGCGCGCGGCGATCAGAAGTATCCTGCGCTCGCTCGGCGTCAATCAGATCGATCAGGCCCGAGATGGGAATGACGCCATCGCGCAGATGGCGAAAAAGCGGTTTGATGTCGTGTTATGCGACTACAACCTGGGGCCCGGCAAGGATGGCCAACAGGTACTCGAAGAAGCGCGGCATCGTCAACTGATCGGAGTCGACTGCATCTTTATCATGGTCACGGCCGAAAACACGCGCGAGATGGTCATGAGCGCGGCGGAATACGCGCCCGACAGTTATCTGGCCAAGCCGTTCACCAAGGAACTGCTGAAAAACCGTCTCGACAAGCTCTTCGAACGCAAGGCCCACCTCGCCAAGGTCAATAAGGCGCTGATGTCCAAGGATTATGGCGCCGCCATCGGCGAACTGGATCAATTGATCGCCTCCTCGCCCAAAAACCTCGCGGATCTCCTCAAGCTGAAGACGGAAATCTGTCTCACGGCAAACCGTTATGACGAGGCCAGGGCAGTCTATGAACAGGTGCTGGCCGCGCGGGAAATCGTCTGGGCCCGCCTCGGGATGGGCAAGGTTCTCTACTGGGGAAAAGAATATGCCCAGGCCCAGGAAACCTTCAGGCAGTTGATCGCACTCGATCCCAACTTGATCGCGGCCTATGACTGGCTGGCGAAAACGCAGACCGCCCAGCAACAGTTCGCCGCCGCCGAACAGACTATCCAGAATGCCATCCAGCTCTCGCCGCGCGGACTCAAACGCCAACAGCTACTCGGCGATCTGGCACTGAGCAATGGGCACATCCAGGAGGCGGAAACCGCATTCGGTCACGCCGTGGCGCTGGCCAAACACTCGATTTTGAACCACCCGTCGCTCTTCGCGAGTTGGGCGAGATCCAAGTCATCGAACAAGAAACATGTCGAAGCACTGAAAATTATCGGCGAGATCGATAAGAAGTTCCCGGACATGCCCGAGGCGACCTTTTACAAAGCCACCGCAACGGCTTCGGTGAAACAGCATCTGGGCGACTCCACGGGCGCGCAGGAGGCGCTGCGCACTGCCGAGCAGGTCATGGCCCAATTCAGCGAAATATCGAACTCCAGACTCGCTCTCGACATGGTGAAGACCTATGCCCAACTGGGCGAACAGGAAAAGGCCATATCTCTGTTGCAAGCCTCCATCGCTAACAATCACGACGACGACGAGTTCCTCACGGAAGTCGTGCGGGTTTGCCACGAAGCCAATGTGGAGTATGACGCCGAGAAAGCCATTCGCGACATCCAGCGCAACGTCGTCAAGACCAACAACGCGGGAGTCCGACTGATCAAACAAGGTGAATTCGATGCGGCCATAAAGCTTTTGCGCGAAGCGGCCGAAGAGATGCCTGGCAATAAGACCATCAACCTGAACGCAGCCAAGGCCATCATTATGAAGATGGAAAAAATGGGCTCAGCCAACGAGGATATCCAAACCATCCTCCGCTATGTCGGGAGGGTGCAATCAGTCGCTCCGAACGACTGGCGGCTGAACGACATCCTCTCCCGCCTGCGCAAGCTCGCTCCAAAAGTTTAGCTCCGGTCGACACCATGGACTTTTCCGACATTCTTGCCTCTTCCATTCACGACATCAAAAACTCGCTCGGATTGATCCTCAACAATCTCGACGAGCTGATTGCCGATCCTGACAATCACCTCGCCAATCCACGGCAGGCCAGCCTGTTGCAACATGAGGCGCAACGGGCCAACAGCAACCTGATTCAACTGTTGAACCTATACAAGCTCGGGAATGGACAGCTTGCGGTGCACATCGCCGAACACAACCTCGACGATTTCCTCGAAGAGGTCATCGCCGACAGTCAGGCCGTCTGCAATGCCCTCGGCCTCGACCTGAGTTACACCTGCGATCCGGGGCTGACCGGCTATTTCGACGCAGAGCTGATTCGGAGCGTACTGGATAGCACGATCGGCAACGCGCGACGCTATGCTCGCCAAACCATTCTGCTCAGTGCCGATTCGCAAGACGGCTATCTGGTGATTCGCGTGGAAGACGACGGTGCAGGCTTCCCAGGCCAACTCCCGCAATGGCTATCCGATGAAAACGAGCAGACGCTGAATTCGACCGACCCATCGAGCGACCCATCCAGGACGCGTCTGGGGATCTATTTTGCCGCCCGCATCGCCCAGCAGCACAAGACTCCTGAACGAATGGGGAAAATATGCCTTAAAAACGGCCACACCCTGAAGGGCGGTTGTTTCGAATTGTGGCTGCCTTGACCTAAAGCTGGGCCAGCAGCACTCAAGGTTTGCTGCGGTCGGCCGCTAATCTCATGATGCGCGACATTCCTGTTCACCTCCCCCTCCGGCCATTTCTCATGGCCTGTTTGCTAGCGCTGCTGGCGACCGCCGGCACCGTGTTCGCCGCGCCGCCGGAGGTGCGGATTCTGGTCGATGTCTCAGGCAGCATGCGACGCAATGACCCCCAAAATCTACGGATTCCGGCGCTACGACTGGTGAACGAATTGCTGCCGGACGGAGCCAGCGCGGGCATTTGGCTGTTTGCCGAGAAACCCGAAATCCTGGCGCCTCCCGGAAAGGTCGATCAGAAATGGAAGACCCGGACAGGCGCGCGTCTCGAACGCGTGCATTCGCGCGGCCTGTTCACCGACATCGAACAGGCGATCGCCGCCGCCATCGCCGGCTGGGATGCAGCGACCGAGGCCAGCGATCGCCATCTCGTCCTCTTGACCGATGGTCTGGTCGATGTCTCCAGGGAGGCGGACAAAAGCGCGGCGTCCCGCGAACGCATCGTCTCCACCCAGCTCGAACGCCTGAAGGCATTGCATGTCAAGGTACACGCCATTGCCCTGTCGGATGAGGTCGATGCCGAACTCATGCGCCTGCTCACCAGTCAGACCGACGGCTGGCTGGAATCCGCCAAGGACGCGGATACACTGCAACGTGTCTTTCTGCACATGATGGAGCAGGCCGCGGCGTCAACGACGGTCCCCCTGGAAGGCAACCGTTTCGAGATCGACGATCAGGTCTCCGAATTCACCCTGCTTGCCTTCCGCGGCGCCGAAGGAGCGACAACCCTGGTCTCTCCCGATGGCGTAACGATCTCCGCCACGCAGCAGCCCGCGGGAACCATCTGGCGTACCGAGGCCGGCTATGATCTGGTGACTCTGACCAAACCCCAACCCGGACAATGGCAACTCCAGGGCGTGGAGGATCCGGATAACCGAGTGGTGGTCGTGACCGATCTCGGGATCGCACTGACTCCCCTGCCGAGCGCCCTGCGTCACGGCGAAATCCTCCGCATCGAAGCCTGGCTGACCGATCACCAGGAACCGGTCACGCACAGCGATCTCCTGCGGTTGCTGACCGCCAAGGCGATGCTGACGCCCATCGCGGAAACGATCCCGCCACAGAAGGAAGGGGCGGAACAGACGCCGCTCCAAGAGGCAGGAGAGAATCGGCAACCGCTCGAACTCGCCCTTGAACTCGATCCGGAAAGCGGACGTTATCGAGGCGGCCTGGAAACGCCTTCGTTGGCCCCAGGCGTCTATCAATTGCAAGTCACGCTCGATGGGGGCACCTTCAAGCGCCAAGCGGCGAAGCGGATCAAACTCGTCGGTTCGCCCGTGACCATTCGGTATGCTCAACAGCTCCCATCGGAAGCGACACCAGCCGCGGCGCTCATCCCGACCTTGGACGCCGAACCCGACCTGATCGATCCGAGCAGTCTGTCCGGCTACCTGCTGATGCGCGGCCCCAAGGGCAACGATTCGGTCATCGATATCCCCAAAACGAAGACCTTGCCCCTGGTGCTGACGATTCCGGTCAAAATGCCAGGCGACTATCAGATCCAGGGACGCCTGCTGGCGCGCACCCTGACCGGTGAAACCATCGATATCGAGCCAGAACCCAAACACCTTGTCTTCGAGTTCGACGCGTCATCTCTGCTTGCACACGACGACAGCGAGCAGGATGTCGCCGGCCAGTCGATCTCGTGGATCGAGCTTAGTGTGTACGTACTCGTCGGCAACGCCATCCTGAGCTTGCTACTGGGACTCACCTGGTGGTGGCTGCATCGATCGAGAAACAGCATCGTTGCCGTCAAGGCGAAGCAAACATCAGGGCAACCGGCATGATGAGCGCACTCGAACTTGGTAGCCTCATCCTGGCGGTGGAATTCGCTCTGGTTGCCTGGGCGATTCTGTTTTTCCTGCTGCGTCGACAACGCCAGCAGCTCCACTCCGATCAGACCCATGCCGGCGCGGCGATCGAAAAACTTGCAAAGACCGAGACATCGCGACGCGATGACTTGACAGCCCTGTTCCAATCGAACTATCAGTTGGAAGGCGAGGAATTGGCGGCCCGGGTCGACGAGTATGTCGCGCGCGAGAAAGCCTTTTACAATGCGATGCTAAGCCTCTATCTGGAGCGCGATGGCGCAAAACTGAAGGACATTCCAGCGGAGTTGACCAAGGTACTGAGCCCCTGGACAAATTTGACGCCCAGCGGACTGGTGCCGGCGGGCGAACTCGATCATCTTGAAAGCGAAAAGTCCGAACTCGCCGCGGAACTGGAAAGCACGCAACGGACCTTGGATGAATTGATGCAGGAATATTCGGCCGCCTTCAGCCGATCCCACCAACCGCCCGAGTCAGCACCGCCTCAAGCGGCTCCGCCAGACAAATCCATCGCGGATATCGTGATCGAGGAAGAAGCCATGGACATGGACCAGGACGGTTTCGACGTCCGGGCGGAAGAAGAGGCTGACCAGCACGAGTTCGAGATCGCAGACACCCTCGCGGAGACGCCATTCGCAGCACCCGAGCCGGAGAAGACTGCCCCGGAATCAGTTGTCGACAGTGCGCAAACACCAGCCCATCCATCCGGCGACAGCGACCCTAACGACGACGCCGATGAGGCGCTTGCGTGGGAAGAGCTGGAAGGACTCGCCGATCTTTTCGAGCCCCCGTCGTCATCGAAGAACGGCGCGTGAAGTTGACCGCTAGCGACTGACCGAGTTTTCCAGGGTCAGAGGCAAGACCCGCTCCGACAGAAATCGGCAAAACTCGTCTAGTTCTCCGTATTTACCCGTAACCTCGATCACATATTCAAGGGTTCGGGGAATATCGCCCAGATAGTGCGGTTTGCCGTCGCGGAGATTCAAGCGCGCAAAGATCCCGCACGCCTTCAGGTGCCGTTGAATCCCCATGAGGTCGAACCAGCGCGGGAAGCGTTCGGCATCACTCTGGCGCAGGATTCCCGACTGAATGGCAAGCTGACAATAGCCCAGCGCCCAGTCAGCAACTCGCTCCGCGGGCCAGGCGATGTAACAATCCCGAAGCAACGAGACCGGATCGTAGGTGACCGGACCGATCACCGCGTCCTGAAAATCCAGAACCCCGGGGTTTGCCGTGTCGCTCAACATCAGGTTACGGGAGTGGAAATCACGGTGCACGCAGACCCGCGGCTGCTCCAGTGCGCTCGCGACCAGAAGCGCATTGGCCCGAGCAAGCGTCGACAACTCCTCTGCGCCGAGACTCAGGCCAAGCTGTTTCCGCACAAACCATTCATGAAACAGATCCAGTTCGCGGTGCAAAAACGGGGCATCGTAAAGCGGCAGGCCATCGAGCGGTCCGCAAGCCTGAATGACCGCCAGCGCGCCCAGGGCATCGCCATACAGGCGGTCGGCATTGTTGGCGTCAAGCTGATTCAGATAAACGCGGTCTCCAAGATCGGCGATCAGCAGAAAACCCTGGTCACGATCTTCCGCGTGGATCTCAGGGGTATTAATGCCGATGGCGCGAAAGCGCCCGGAGAGATCGGCGAAGCGACCGCAATCCTCGAACGCCGGTGGCGCATCCATGGCGATCAGGGTTCCGCCGGCATGACTCACTCGCCAATAGCGCCGAAAGCTCGCATCCGACGAGGCGGGCGCGAGTTCGAATGACTCACCATCGAGCTGAGTCGCCAGCCAGTTTCGCAACCTCTCATTCCGATCTGACATATCCACCACTCACGACACCTAAACCACGTCCGCCGTCATGCGCTCCGCGACACGCCGACTCAGACGCGGGCGAACCGCTCGCCATGCGAGACGCGGTTTCAATGATCACCAATAAAAAACCTGACCTGCGTCAACCGCGACGCCGGTTCGGTTCGTTGAGTCCAGGCCGGTGCGCTAGCCATCCATGCCACGCCGAACGCGATTTGGCGCATGTCAAGATTGCTGGCAGAGCCTGGATATGACATGGTTACAGGTTGAAACCAACTCGTCCACTCATTCAGCCTCGTGTTCATTCAGCCGCGTCAGTGACGAAGCCTGTCGATTCAGGCGGGACCGAGCCGTTGCAGAAACTACGTATGCCATGCTGGACGCGGTTTAGACGGATGCCAACCATGGCCGATCTTACGTGCGGCGTGCGCGCGGCCGCGCTGCCGATTCTCATCGCGCTGTCGACGTCAACCTTCGCGGATGTTCCGAGCGCCGCCAGCGCGGCTCCCTGCCCCGATCGACCCAGTCGTCGCGCGGGCGATGACTGCCAACCGCCATCAGGCCCGCACGAAGCCGTAGCGCCGGTCTCCGCTCAGCCTCCAACCCCACAGAATCAAACCGCCGCGGCGGATGACGCGTCACGGCGGTCGGTGTCGGAGACGCACGCCGACCTTTTCGTTCCGTCGACCATCGAGCCGGATCGCCCATCTCCACCAGAACTGCTGCCGAACAGACCAAGCTCCAATGAATCCTTCACGGAGTTACGTCGGCATGGACCGGCTGGAGAAGACGCCCAGCTGCCGCCGCCCCGAGACACAGGAGAACACGAGGGTACGATCTCCCGCGACATCGATCCGAACAAACCCATCGGCGCCGGAGATGTGGAGCGCCAGGAACGGCGCCTGCATGCCAATCTGACCTGGGACTATTGCGGACCTCGGCCCGGCTCAAGCGGGATCGACAGCGCGGCCCCATTGGACAGTGCCAACGCCATGCCGATCGATATGACGGCGGATCGCGTCGACGGCGACCAGCACACCACGCTCATCCAGCTACAGGGGAATGTCGAAATACTCCAGAACGATCGACGTTTGGAGGCGGATCGCTCCACTTATCATCACGGCAGCGGCGAGATCAAGGCATTCGGCGACCTCTATCTCGACTTTCCAGGACTCCGCCTGACCGGGAACAGGGCCGAATACAATCTGGAGACCAAGCAGGGAACCATCGAACAGGTCCGCTATCGCGTGTCGGGCAATGCCAATCTGCGCGGCGAGGCAACGCGCGCCTGGATGCTCTCGGAACAGTTGAGCCGCTACCAGGACATCATTTACACCACCTGCCAGCCCGGCCATGCGGACTGGTCCATCAAGGCCAGCGAACTCGAACTCGACCAGGCGAGCGGCATGGGCACGGCCCGTCATGCGCGCATCCGCATCGCCGACATCCCGGTGCTCTACAGCCCCTATCTGTCTTTTCCCATCGATGGCCGGCGCCGCAGCGGCTTGCTGATCCCGACCTTCGGCTCATCGGACGAGACCGGGACGGATATCACCCTGCCCTATTACTGGAACATCGCCCCCAACCTGGACGCCACCCTGATCCCCCGCTACATGAGCACGCGGGGACTGATGCTCGGAGCCCAATTACGCCATCTCGCCAGTTTTCAGGAACTGGAAGTCAACGCCGAGGTTCTGCCAAGCGACCAAAAGGCGCCCGATCAGGGCGCGAGGGGCGCGCTGCGGGTCGAACAGCAGGGTCATTTCGGCACGCGCTGGTTCTCCGCCGTGGACTATGCCGCCGTTTCCGACGACCAGTATCTTCAGGATTTCGGCAATCGGCTGGATGTCACCAGCCTCCGCAATCTGAGCCGACGCGGCGATCTCGCCTATGCCGGAGACGGCTGGCGCCTGCTCGGACGGGTCCAGGAATTCCAGACCGTCGACACCAGCGTCGCGCCCGCGGATCGACCTTACGGCCAGTTACCGCACATCGAGCTGAACCTGGACCCGAAACACTGGAAACAGCTTCTCGAATACCGCTTCGAGAGTCAATACGACTACTTCGATCATCGCTCGGCGGTGCATGGCAGCCGTCTGGTCGCCATCCCCTCCGTGCGTATTCCGTTGCGGCGCAGCTTCGGCTATCTCATCCCGCGCGCGCGTCTGTTCTACACCGACTATGATCTCATCGGCCAGACCGAGGGATTGGCGGACCGGCCGTCGCATCTGATCCCGAGTCTCGACCTCGACGGCAAGCTCATTTTCGAGCGCACGACCAACTGGCTCGGCACCCAGGCGCTACAGACCCTGGAGCCGCGTCTGTATTATGTCCTGACGCCTTTCGAGGACCAGTCGGAGACGCCGCTCTTCGACACCACCGCGCTCAATTTCAGCTTCGCGAGCCTCTTCCGACCGAACCGCTTCACCGGCTATGACCGCATTGGCGACGAAAACCGCCTCACCCTCGGTCTCACCTCGCGTACCATCGCCAATCGCACCGGCGACGAATTGTTCCGCGCGAGCATCGGTCAGGTGTATTACTTCGACAACCGGCGGGTGCAACTGACCGGAGACAGCGTCGAAACCGACCTCAGTTCCTCGGTCGCTGGCGAACTCGCGGCACGCCTGCATCCCGACTGGGCCGCCCTCGCCAGCGTCCAGTGGAATCCGAACCAAACCGAGCAAGTCTGGGAGAAACAGATTCTGCAACTTCGCTATGTCCCCGATGAAAACCGCCTGCTCAACCTGGCCTATCGGTACAATCTTGGCACGCAGGCCGCCGAGCAATACGAAGACACCGATCTCTCTTTTCAGGTACCGATCGGTTCGCAGGTTAAACTCGTCGGACGCTGGCTCTATTCGCTACTCAACCACGAAACCGTCGAGGCCTTTGCCGGCCTCGAATTTGGCCGCTGCTGCTGGCGTCTGCGCGTGCTGGGACAGCACCTGAAACGGAGTTCCGACAACACGGGCAGCACCAGCGTCATGCTACAACTTGAGTTGGCCGGTCTCGGTTCATTCGGCAACCGGATCGACAAACTCCTGGAACGAGGAATCTATGGTTATCAAACGGACTAGCCGCCGAGCGCCGCGGCCTGCAACTCTTGGCCGCCTGGGGGCCATCCTGATCCTGTCGATGAGCGCCGTCCTCGCCCAGCCGGGCGCCGAGGAGTTGGACGCCATTGTCGCGGTCGTGAACGACGATGTGGTCGTGCGCAGCGAACTCAGCCGGGAGGTCAGCCTGGTCCTCCCGCAGTTGCGACAACAGGGCACCGCCGAGCCCCCGCGCGCGCAGTTGGAAAAACAGGTGCTCGACCGGCTCATCCTGAAGCGCTTGCAGCGGCAACGGGCCAAGGAGTTGGGGATCGAGGTGGATGAAGCCACCCTCAACGAGGCGCTGACCAACATTGCCGGCCGCAACAATCTGTCGCTGGAGGAATTGCAAACCACCCTGGAGGCCGGCGGCATCCGCTTCGCGGATTTCCGCGAGGATACCCGTACCCAGATTCTCACCAGCCGTTTGCAGAGTCAGGAGGTCGTCAACAAAATCACGATCACCGACCAGGAAATCGACCGCTTTCTGGCGAAGGAGTCGAGTCGCCTGATCGAGCGCGAACAGGTCAGATTGCAACACATCCTGGTCGCGCTGCCGGAAAATCCTACGCCCGAGCAGGTCAAAACCGCCGAGGCCAAGGCCAATCGCCTGGTCGCACAACTGCGCCAGGGTGCCGACTTCGGCGAGATGGCGGTGCGCGAATCGGACGGCCGCAACGCGCTCGAAGGCGGCGATCTCGGCTGGTTCGAGATGGGCGCGGTGCCGGTCCTGATCGGCGATCTGGCCATTTCGATGGCCGAGGGCGAGATCAGCAATCCGCTCAGTAACTCCAGCGGTTTCCACATCATCAAGATGCGCGAAATCAAGGGCGCCGCCGCCCAAAATGTCACCCAGACCAAGGCGCGTCACATCCTGATCCGCACCAATGAAATTGTCTCCGACGACGATGCCAAGCGGCGTCTCGCGCAATTGCGCGAGCGCATTCTGGGCGGCGAGGATTTCGCCACCCTGGCGCGCGCGCATTCCGACGATACCGGATCGGCGCTCAAGGGCGGCGATCTTGGCTGGGTCAACCCCGGAGACACGGTCCCCGAATTCGAGGAGGCGATGACGGCGCTCGCGATCGGCACCACGAGCGAGCCCTTCAAGAGTTCGTTCGGCTGGCATCTCGTGCAGGTTCAGGAGCGGCGCAGCCAGGATGCCAGCATCGACATCCTGCGGGTCAAGGCACGCGAGGCCCTGCAGCGACGCAAGGCGGAAGAGGCCACGGAAGAATGGCTGCGCCGACTGCGCGACGAGGCCTATGTCGAGATCCGGCTCGATCAGGCGTCATGACGCGGCGTCTTGCCATCACGCCGGGCGAGCCGGCGGGGATCGGTCCCGATCTGGTCGCACGGCTCGCGCAACGCCCGCAAGCGGCCCAACTCGTTGCCGTGGCGGACCCGGACCTGCTGGCGGCGCGTGCCCGCAACCTTGGCATCGACCTCCGGCTCCAGACCTTCGATCCGCGCGCCACGCCCGTCGCCTCGCCGCCCGGCCATTTGACCGTTCTGCCGGTGACGCTGCACCAGCCGGCCATCGCTGGCCAGCTCAACGCAGCCAACGCGACCTATGTGCTGGAAACGCTGGCAAGCGCCTGCGATGGCTGTCTTGACGGCACCTTCGACGGACTGGTCACGGGGCCGGTTCACAAGGGCGTGATCAACGACGCGGGACTGCCCTTCACCGGACACACCGAGTTTCTGGCCGAGCGCTGCGGCGCGGTTCCGGTGATGCTGCTGGCCACTCCTGGTCTGCGCGTCGCGCTGGTCACCACCCACCTGCCGCTCTCGCGGGTCAGCGGCGCGATCACGCGCGAACGTCTGACGGAGGTCATCGGCATCCTGCATCGGGATCTGTCGCGACGTTTCGGCATCGAGCGGCCACGCATTTTGGTCTGCGGTCTCAATCCGCACGCCGGCGAGGGCGGACATCTGGGGCGCGAGGAAATCGAGGTCATCGCCCCGGTTTTGGACGAACTTAGAAAGCAAGGGATGCGGTTGACCGGCCCCCTGCCGGCCGACACCGCCTTCGTGCCGGAACGGCTCGCAAGTGCCGACGCCGTGCTCGCCATGTATCACGATCAGGGGCTGCCGGTCCTCAAGCATCTGGGGTTTGGACGCGCCGTCAACGTCACGCTCGGCCTGCCCATCGTGCGTACCTCGGTCGACCACGGCACCGCCCTGGATCTGGCGGGAACCGACCGCGCCGATCCCGGGAGCCTGCTCGCGGCGGTCGACATGGCCCTCGCGATGATACGAAACGCACGGAAAGTGCATTCAACCTCATCACAGGATGTGGTTTAAGGCGTTTCGCGCCGCCGTCTGGCGCGGCTCTGCCGGAGCCGCAGCAGGGTCCAGACCGGTCCGGAAAGGGCATAGGTCAACGCGAGCAGAAACAGCACCAGCGGCGGATAGATAAAGACCACGGCGAATCCCAGCATGACGCCCACCGCCAGCAGAAAGGGCACCCGCCCCTGCAGATTCAGTTGCTTGAAACTCAGATAACGGAAGTTGCTCACCATCAGCAGACCCGCGCCGGCGGTCAGAAAGGCGGCAAGCCAGGAAACATCGGCCCCATCGATTCCCAAATCGCTGGCGGTCCAAATACCGCTGGCGACGATCGCCGCCGCGGAGGGGCTGGCGAGACCCTGGAAATAGCGCTTGTCGGCAATCCCGATCTGCGTATTGAAGCGGGCCAGCCGCAGCGCGGCGGCGGCGGTGAAGACAAAGGCCGCGAGCCAGCCGACCTTGCCGAGTTCGCCCAGCGCCCAGTGATAGGCGACCAGCGCGGGCGCCACGCCGAAGGCAACCATGTCGGAGAGACTGTCGTACTCGGCGCCGAAATCGCTCTGGGTGTGCGTCATGCGGGCAATCCGCCCATCGAAACCGTCCAGGACCATGGCCGCGAAGATCGCCAGGGAGGCGGCCTCGAAACGGTTCTGGGTGGCCGCGAGCACGGCATAGAAACCTGCGAACAAGGCCGCGGTCGTGAAAAGATTCGGCAGCAGATAAATGCCGCGCGGGCGTTTACGGGGAGGTTGTGTTTCGTCCATAGTCTTTCCAAACAATGATGATGGCCGGCGGCAGTCATGAGTATATCGCCGCCACGAATCTGTTATACACTCGGGTCAAGATATCCGCTGTCCGAACTGACCGATTCTCCGAACATTCGCCAAACAGGCTGTCAGACGCCAGCAACCGGGCCATCAACCTGGTAGCTCGCGGATCTTTCGCGCCCAAAGACCGTCCGCCAAAGGAGGCGACATGACCCAGCAGCAAGCCAAGCCGCCGTTGCCGAGCGATGACAAACGCTGGAAGCTCGTCAACGCCACCATGCGCCGCAACGGCTACGCGGATCACGCGCTCATCGAGACCCTGCACAGCGTCCAGGACGCCTTCGGGTTTCTCGACGAAACCTCGCTGCGCTTCGTTGCCGCCTCGCTCGATCTGCCCTTGAGTAAGGTCTATGGCGTCGCGACCTTCTACCATATATTCATGCTCAAGCCGAAGGGCCGGCATGCCTGTGTGGTCTGCACCGGCACCGCTTGCTACATCAAGGGAGCTGGAGCACTTCTGGAAGGCATCCAGGGGCGCTATGGCGTCAACCCCGGCGATACCACCGAGGACGACCGGCTGTCCGTACTCACCGCGCGCTGCGTCGGCGCCTGCGGTCTGGCCCCGGCGGTGGTCCTGGATGGCGATGTGCTGGGCAAGCTGGCCACCGATACCCTGATCGCCAAGCTGGAGGAGCTGAACTGACATGCACCTGGAAGATCTTGCCGAGAAGGCTGCGGAATACCGCGCCGAAGAGGCCGCTGTCCGGCGCGAGGTTCGCGTCTGCGTGGCGGCCAGTTGCCAGTCCTCCGGCTCCCTGCCCGTTCTGGAGGCGCTCACCCAGGCGTGCGGGGACGGCGGCGGCACCTGCCGGGTCAAAGGGGTCGGCTGCATGGGGCTCTGCTCCGCCGGCCCGCTGGTCGCGGTGGCGGACAAGGACTGCGGTCTGGCCGATTCCGTCCTGTATCGCGACGTGACTCCCGCCGACGCTTCCGACATCATTGGGAGCGTGTGCGGCGCTCCTGTGGAACGTCTGCGCTGCCCGACCGACCAACCCTTCTTCGCCCGTCAGCAGAAAGTCGTGCTGGAAAACTCCGGGGTCATCGACCCCGACAGTTTCAAGGGCTATGTCGCCGTGGGCGGCTACGCGGCTCTGGTCCAGGCGCTGAGCGAGATGACGCCCGCCGATGTGCTGCGCGAGGTCACCGCCAGCGGTCTGCGCGGACGCGGCGGCGGCGGCTATCCGACCGGACTCAAATGGTCGACCGTCGCCAAGATGCCGGCCGCTCAGAAATATGTCATCTGCAACGCCGACGAGGGCGATCCGGGCGCCTTCATGGATCGCGCGGTGCTGGAGTCCGACCCCCATCGGGTGCTCGAAGGCATGGCGATCGCCGCCTATGCCATCGGCGCCAACAAGGCATATGTCTATGTCCGCGCCGAATATCCGCTCGCGGTGGAAAGGCTTCAGACCGCGATTCGCAAGGCCAAACGGGCGGGTTTCCTGGGAACCAAGGTCGCCGACACACAGTTCGCCTTCGATGTCGAAATCCGGCTCGGCGCCGGCGCCTTCGTCTGCGGCGAGGAAACCGCCCTGATGGCCTCCATCGAGGGTCTGCGCGGCCAGCCGCGGCCACGCCCGCCCTACCCCGCCGAATCCGGCCTCTGGGGCTGTCCGACCCTGATCAACAATGTCGAGAGCTTCGCCAATATCGCCCCCATCATCCGCAACGGGGGCGACTGGTTCGCCGGCATCGGCACCGAGAAATCCAAGGGCACCAAGGTCTTCGCGCTGGCGGGCAAGATCCAGAACACCGGCCTGATCGAAGTCCCCATGGGCACCAGCCTGCGCGACATCATCGAGACCATCGGCGGCGGCATTCCCGATGGCAAGGCGTTCAAAGCGGTCCAAACCGGCGGCCCGTCCGGCGGCTGCATCCCGGAACAACATCTGGATATTGCGGTCGATTACGACAGTCTCAAAACGCTGGGCACCATGATGGGCTCCGGCGGCATGATCGTCATGGACGAGACCTCCTGCATGGTCGATGTCGCGCGCTATTTCATGGAATTCTGCATGACCGAGTCGTGCGGCAAGTGCATCCCCTGCCGCGCCGGAACCCAACAGATGCACGGTCTGCTGGACAAGATCGCCAAGGGACAGGGCGCCCACGCGGATCTCGCCCTGTTGGAAGAACTCTGCGAGGTGGTCCAGGCGACCAGTCTCTGCGGACTGGGTCAGACGGCGCCCAATCCGGTGCTGAGCACCCTGCGGTATTTTCGCGATGAGTATGAGGAGAAACTGGCGGGCGGTTGACGGCGAGGCAGGGATGTGACGGCTCCTGGCCTGACAAAAGATCTGATTGCCCGCTCCAGGGTCATCGCCAAGGGACAACGCATTCGCGATACGAGGTCAAGCTGAAAAGGTTGCCCCAATGATTGTAAAACTGAAGCAAGCCAATCCCGACTACCCCGATCTAACCGCCGGGCAGACGTACTGCGTGATCGGAATCGAGGCCGATGACTATCGTGTGCTGAACGACCGGGGCTTGCCCTATCTGTTTCCAGCGTCGCTGTTCATGCTGATCGATGCCAACGAACCCACGGATTGGGTGAGCGATGTCGGCACGGACGGCGAGCGCTATGCTTACCCACCGCTGCTGAACGAACCGGGTTTTTTCGAGGACTTTTTCGATGGGGTCCAGTCATCGGTCGCCACCTTCTGGCAGGTCGTCAATCAGCGATTGTCGCGTGCGGCTTGAGCGCGACCCAGAGAAACTGACGATGGCGACTCAAACCAATATTCCAGCCAGCCACGACCGGGACTTCTACGCCTGGGCGCTGGAGAGCGCCAACCGATTGCGCGCGGGAAATCTGGCGGGCCTGGATCTGCAACGCATTGCCGAGGAAATCGAAGACATGGGTCGCGCCGAAAAGCATGCGCTCGCCAGTCATCTCAAGATCCTGATCCTACACCTGCTGAAATGGCGTTATCAACCGACCTTGCGAAGCCTGAGTTGGCAACTTTCGATCACTAATGCCCGCGACGAGATCGCGGAATTGCTGGAGGACAGTCCCAGCCTGACAGGGAAACTGCCCGAGATTCTGGCGAGACGCTATCCGGCCGCGCGACAAGGCGCCATCCTCGAAACCGGATTGCCCGCGGCGACCTTCCCAACCGAATGCCCGTTGACCATCGAGCAACTGCTCGATCCTGAATACTGGACCTGACGACAGAGGCCGTCTAACGGTATCCCGACGACCACCCTGGAGGCACAATGGCTCAACCCGCCACCATACCCAACGTTCGCGTCGTCACGCTCCGGATCGACGACCGGGATCTGTCCGCCCGCGAGGACGAGACCATCATCGAGGTCTGTCGCGAAAACCGCATCCCGATCCCGAGTCTCTGTCACCTCGACGGGCTCTCGGTGTGGGGCGGCTGTCGCCTTTGCATGGTCGAGCTGGAGGGACAGAGCCGACTCTACGCGGCCTGCTCGACCCGCGTCGCCGAGGGCATGCGGATCCAGACCAATACCGAGCGGCTCCAGCGCTATCGGCGCACCATCATCGAACTGCTGTTCGCCGAGCGCAATCATGTCTGCTCGGTCTGCGTCTCCAACGGTCACTGCGAACTGCAATGGCTCGCCCAGAAATGCGGCGTCGACCATGTACGCATCCCCTACCGACAGGTCGCCTATCCGGTCGACAGCTCGCACGAGATGTTCCGACTCGATCACAACCGTTGCATCCTCTGCACCCGCTGCGTGCGGGTCTGCGACGAAATCGAGGGCGCCCACACCTGGGATGTCATGAGCCGCGGCAGCGACTGCCGGATCATCAGCGACATGGCGCAACCCTGGGGCGACAGCGACACCTGCACGAGTTGCGGCAAATGTGTGCAGGTCTGTCCCACTGGCGCCCTGGTCAAACAGGGCACCTCGGTGGGCGAAATGGTCAAGGATCAGCACTTTCTGCCAATTCTCGCGCGCCGGAGACATCTCCAATGACCGCACCAACCAAGATCACGGTCGCCACCACCTGGCTGGACGGCTGCTCGGGCTGCCATATGTCCTTTCTGGATCTGGACGAGCGGCTGATCGAACTCGCCCAGAAGGTCGACATCGTCTACAGCCCGCTGGTCGACACCAAGAAACTGCCGGATCGAGTCGATGTCGGCATTCTGGAAGGCTCCATCAGCTCCGAGGACGATTTGGAAAAAGCGAAGCTGTTCCGCGCGCATTGCAATCTGCTGATCAGTCTCGGCGACTGCGCGGTCACCGGCAACGTCCCGGCCATGCGTAATCATTTCAAACTCGCCGATGTGATGGATCGCGCCTATCGCGAAAACGTCACCCTGCAACCTCAGATCCCAACGCGCGGCGTCCCGGCCCTGCTCACGCCGGTCAAGCCGATCCATGGCGAGGTCAAGGTCGATGTCTTCGTGCCGGGCTGTCCGCCGAGCGCGGATGCCATCTGGTATGTCCTGAACGAACTGATCGAAGGACGCACCCCGGACCCGAGTTCGGTGACGCGCTTTGGGGCCTGAACGGCGACTTAGGTGATTTCCTGAAAACAACAAACTTTCCCGGAAATCGCCTTACACATCAAGAGGCAGAGGCTGCTCGCATGAACGACACAAACGACGACGCTGGCATTATCGTGGCTCTGCTGGACCGGATGCGCACTCAGCGCCTGCCGCGCGCCCTGGACATCAAGTCAAAAGTCGACCGCGGCGAGCGGCTCGACAGCTTCGACATCCAGTTTCTCCAGGAAGTCTTTGAGGATTCCAAAGCCCTACAGCCTAAATGGGAGCAACACCCCGAGATGAATACGATCATCGGCACCATCATTCATCTCTATCACGAGATCACCGCCAAGGCGTTGGAGAACGAGGAGCGGGCCGCTCCTGCGTGAAGTCGTCGCTTTCCGCGCGAGAACGGGCAGTCATCCTTGAGCACCATAAACGAAGGAACACAAGCATGGAACTTTCCGCGATCCTGACGCCCGCACTGGAAGGTGGATATGTCGCCTTCAATCCTGAAACAGGAACGACAACGCAAGGCGAAACAGTCGAGGATGCTCTAGCGAACTTGCGCGAGGCTACCTCGCTTTATCTCGAAGAATTTCCGCTAACCAATCTGCGGCGATCGCTGTTGACGACCTTCGAGGTTGCGGAATATGCCTAAACTGCCCCTCGTTTCAGGGGCGGAGGCGATACGAGCGTTGGAGCGGTTGGGGTTCGTCACGTTACGGCAACGAGGAAGTCATATTGTGCTCCGCCGGGAATCGTCCGGTTGTGTTGTACCAAACCACCGAGAGATCAAGCCTGGTACCCTCCTCGGAATTCTCAAACAAGCCGGCGTATCGGTCGAGGATTTCGTCACGGCATTGCGTACGTAACCGACGGTCGACCGGGAGACTCCGGCCAATCGCAACCCACAGGGGACTTTCCACCATGAGCCGCACCATCGCCATCGAACCCGTCACCCGCATCGAAGGCCACGCCCGCATCACCCTGCAACTCGGCGATGATGGCGCGGTCGAGGACGCGCGCTTCCACCTCACCCAATTCCGCGGCTTCGAGAAATTCTGCGAGGGCCGCCCCTACCGCGAAATGCCCGCGCTCACCGCGCGCACCTGCGGCATCTGTCCGGTCAGTCACCTGCTCGCCTCCAACAAGGCGTGCGACCACCTGCTGTCGGTCCGCATCCCGCCGACCGGCGAGCATCTGCGCCGGATCATGAATCTCGCGCAGCTCACCCAATCGCATGCGCTATCTTTTTTCCATCTGTCCTCGCCCGACCTGCTGCTCGGCTGGGACGCGGATCCGGCCACGCGCAACATCTTCGGCGTGATGCGTCAGGATCCCGCGCTCGCTCGGGATGGCATCCGGCTACGCCAGATCGGCCAGAGCATCATCGAAACGCTTGGCGGCAAGAAGATTCATCCCACCTGGGTGGTGCCCGGCGGCGTCAACGAGCCGCTGACCCTGGAGAAGCGTGACGCCATGCTCAAGCTGCTCCCGGAGGGGTTGGAGATCGCCAAGCGCACCTATGACTTCTTCAAGACCCTGGTGCCTAAGTTCAAGGACGAGGCGACGCACTTCGGCAGTCTGCCGACGATGTTCCTGAGCCTGGTCACGCCCCAGGGCAACTTCGAGCACTATGACGGACTGCTGCGCATCAAGGACGCCAAGGGCCGCATCGTCGAGGACATGGTGCCGCCCGAGGACTATGAACGGGTGATCGGCGAGGCGGTCGAGGACTTCAGCTACATGAAGTTCCCCTACTACAAGCCCCAAGGCTATCCCAAGGGGATCTATCGGGTCGGACCCCTGGCACGGCTCAATAACGCTCAGGCGTGCGGTACGCCCTATGCGGATGTCGCTCTCGCCGAGTTCCACATGCTCCAGGAGGAATCCGGCCCCATTGCCAGCAGTTTCCACTATCACTATGCCCGGCTGGTCGAGATCATCCACGCACTGGAAATGATGGAACGCCTGCTCAAGGATCCGACGATCCTCGATCATCGGGTGCGGGCGCGAGCCCGCAGCAACCGCGACGAGGGGATCGGTGTCTCCGAGGCACCGCGCGGCACGCTCATCCATCATTATCGGATCGACGACGATGGACTCATCACCTGGGTCAACCTGATCATCGCCACCGGTCATAACAATCTCGCCATGAACCAGTCCATCCGGCAGGTCGCGGATGCCTATGTCGACGGCAACAACCTTCAGGAAGGCATGCTCAACCGGGTCGAGGCGGTCATTCGCTGCTTCGATCCCTGCCTCTCCTGCGCCTCGCACGCCTTCGGTCAGATGCCGTTGCGGATCGAACTCAAGGACGCCGCCGGACGGGTCGTCGACACCCTGAGCCGGTCCTGAGCGCCGCCCGTGAAGATTCTGATCATCGGCTACGGCAGCCCCATCCGGGGCGACGACGCACTCGGCCCGCTGGTCGCGGACCGACTGGAAAACACCGGGGTGCCGGCGGGCGTGGAGGTGATGTCACGCCACATCCTCACCGCTGAGCTGGTCGCCGACATTGCGGAGCAGGATCGGGTGATCTTTCTGGATGCCGCCGTGGATGCCGAACCAGGCGAGGTCCGCTGCCAGCGACTCGCGCCCGACGCCCACGCCCTCTCGACCATGGCCCATTTTCTCGACCCGCGTGAACTCCTGGCCTGGTGCGAGACCCTCTACGGGCGCGTACCCGAGAGTTTTCTGGTTTCCGCCGGCGGCGACTCCTTCGACTACTCCAATTATTGCCTGACCCCCATCGGCGAGATGGCGATGGAAAAAATGCTCGATTGGGTCGACCGGCTGATGTGCGGCGAGACTTCAAAACTTGCACTCTCGTAATCCCCACCGAACCCGCGCAAAACGTCGGTGAAGCGCGAACCCGATCTACCGATCCGCCACCTCGACCTTTGGATCGCTCAACGTCAGTTCCTCGCCCAGGAATGAATCGGGGTCGCGGATCGCGGCCAGCGGCGGCAGGTCGTTCAGCGAGCGCAGGCCGAAATAGTCCAGGAATTTGCGGGTGGTGGCATAAAGCGCGGGCCGTCCGGGCACGTCGCGATGTCCGACCACTCGCACCCACTCGCGTTCGGTGAGCGTCTTGATGATGTTGGTGCTGACGGCGACCCCGCGGATGTCCTCGATCTCGCCGCGGGTGATGGGTTGGCGGTAGGCAATCAGGGACAGCGTCTCCAGCAACGCGCGCGAATAGCGCGGCGCCTTTTCGTCCCACAGACGCGCGACCCAAGGCGCCAGGCTCGCGCGCACCTGGATGCGAAAACCACCGGCAATCTCCACAAGTTCGATCCCGCGTGTCCGATAGTCGGTCTCCAGTTCCCGAATCGCGTCCAGGAGTTGGGTCCGCTCCGGGCGCTCCTCTTCGGGGAACAACTCCAGAATGCGATCCAGGGTCAGTGGGCCGCCGAAGGCGATCAGCGCGGCCTCGGCGATCTGTTTAAGCGAGGGCGAGGTCATCGGGCTCCGGGTGTGTCGACTCGCGCAGCCGGACATGGATGGGGGCGTATGGCTCGGTCTGGACCAGTTCCAAGATGCTGGATTTGATCAGTTCCAGCAGGGCCAGAAAGGTGACGACCACGCCCGGACGACCTTCGTCCAGCTCGAAAAGTTCGGTGAAACAAAGAAAGCCGCCGCCGTGCAGTCGCTCCATGACCCTGGACATGCGCTCGCGCAGCGAAAGCGATTCCTTTTCGACCCGGTGGCTGGTGAAGAGGTCGGCGCGCGAGAGCACGCCACGCAGCGCCAGCAGCAGTTCACGCAAATCGACCTCGGGCGGCACCCGTTGCGAATGGCCAGGCGGGATTTCGGCATGGACGGTGAAGACATCCCGCTCCAGTCGCGGCAGGGCGTCGAGATCCTGGGCGGCCTGCTTGAAGCGTTCGTATTCCTGAAGGCGGCGGATCAGCTCGGCGCGCGGGTCGCCCTCCTCGTCTTCTCCAGCGTCGGCGGAGCGCGGCAGCAGCATGCGCGATTTGATTTCGGCCAGCATGGCGGCCATGACCAGATACTCGGCCGCCAGCTCCAGCCGCAGTTCGGTCATGAGGTCGACGTATTCCATGTATTGCGCGGTGATGTCGGCGATCGAGATGTCCAGGATATCGAGATTCTGGCGCTTGATCAGATAGAGCAGCAGGTCGAGCGGTCCCTCGAAGGCGTCGAGAAAGACCTCCAGCGCGTCCGGCGGGATGTAGAGATCCAGCGGAAGCTTCAGGAGCGGCGCGCCCTGCACCATGGCGAAGGGAAGTTCCTGCTGGACGCCGATGGGCGGGGCATCCGGCGGACTGTCCCCATCATCCGCCGGCGGCGGCGACTCCGCCCCGGAACGGCTGCCGCGCAGCCGGGATTTGGATGGGATCTCGACCTGAATCAAGCCATGACCAGCGACATGGCGTGCCGTACCTCTTCGAGCGTCTCGCGCGCGACGTCGCGCGCCTTCTCGCAACCCTCATTGAGGACGCTACGCACCAGTTCGGGCTGGGCCTCGTACTCCAACGCGCGGGCCTGAATCGGCATCAGCTCGGCGAGCACGCCGTCAACGATGGGCTGTTTGCATTCGAGACAGCCAATCCCCGCCGAACGGCAACCCTGCTGGACCCAGTCGCGCACCTGCTCGTTGGAATAGACCTGATGGAACTGCCACACCGGACACTTTTCCGGCTCGCCGGGATCGGTGCGGCGCACGCGGGCGGGGTCGGTCGGCATGGTCCGCAGCGCCTTTTCCACCTCGGCGGGCGTGTCCCGCAATGAGATGGTGTTGCGGTAGGACTTGGACATCTTCTGCCCGTCCAGCCCCGGCATTTTGGATGCCTTGGTGAGCAGCGGCTGCGGCTCGGGCAGGATGACGCGCCCGCCGCCCTCCAGATAGCCGAACAGACGCTCGCGGTCGGACAGGGTGATATTGCCCTGTCCCTCGATCAGCGCGCGGGCGACCTCCAGCGCCTCCTGATCGCCTTGTTCCTGATAGCGGCGCTTGAGGCTGTCGAAGAGCTTAGCGTTCTTCTTGCCCATCTTGCGCTTGGCCTCCTCGGCCTTGTCCTCAAAGCCCGGCTCGCGCCCATAGAGATGATTGAAGCGGCGCGCGACCTCACGGGTCAATTCGACATGGGCGACCTGATCCTCGCCCACCGGCACCTGTCCGGCCTTGTAGACGAGGATGTCGGCGCTCTGGAGCAGCGGATATCCGAGAAAACCATAGGTCGCCAAATCTCGTTCCTTGAGCCGCTCCTGCTGATCCTTGTAGGTCGGCACCCGTTCCAGCCAGCCCAGCGGGGTGATCATGGAGAGCAGGAGGTGCAGTTCGGCATGCTCGGGAACCCGCGATTGGACGAAGATGGTCGCCGATCCCGGATTGATCCCGGCGGCCAGCCAGTCGATCACCAGCTCATGGGTGCTCTCCGGGATGATCGAGGGATCCTCATAATGGGTGGTGAGCGCGTGCCAGTCGGCAACGAAGAAAAAGCACTCGTATTCGTGCTGTAACTCCAGCCAGTTTTTCAGGACGCCATGATAGTGGCCGAGATGCAGCCGGCCCGTGGGACGCATGCCCGAAAGCACGCGCGCGTGTTGTGCGGAGGCAGAAGCCAAAGGTGTGGACCTCGCGTCAGAAATGAAAGAGCGTTTTCACAGCGCCGGCGCCAGGCAGGAGATCGACGACGCCGATCACGAGCGGCAACAAAATGGAACCGAGCAATCCAGTCACCAGCAGCGCCAGCAGGATGAGCAGCCCAAAGGGCTCCAGCCGGGAAAAATAGACGGCAAGGCGTGGCGGCAGGAGCGCATTCAGCACCCGTCCGCCATCCAGGGGCAGCAGCGGCACCAGATTCAGGACCATCAGGAAGACGTTGATCAGAATGCCTGCGGCGCCCATGTAGATCAGCGGCAACGCGACCCATTGACTGGTCGGCATGAGCAGCAGACCCAGTTGGATCATCAGCCCCCAGAGCAGCGCCATGAAGAGGTTGGCGCCCGGTCCGGCCACCGCCACCAGCGCCATATCGCGCCGGGGATGACGCAGATTGCGCCAGTTGACCGGCACCGGCTTGGCCCAGCCGAACAGCATTCCGGTGAACAGAAAGGTCAGCGAGGGCACCAGGATGGTCCCGACCGGATCGATATGCCGGATGGGATTGAAGGTCACGCGCCCGAGCATGGAGGCGGTCTTGTCGCCGAGTCGATTGGCGACCCAGCCGTGGGCGGCCTCGTGCACGGTGATCGCGAAGATGACCGGGATGGCCAACACGGCCAGAAGTTGCATCTGATTAAGCGTTTCCATTATTCCTCGAAGAGGGTCGCGTCGCCCTTGCCAAGTCGCACCAGCGCCGGGGGGTCGGCGGTCATGTCGACCACAGTGGTCGGCTCCAGGCCGCAGAAACCGCCGTCGATCACTAGATCCACATGCTTATCGAGCAGCTCGCGCATTTCATAGGGATCCGTCAGCGGCTGGTCGTCATCCGGCAGGATCAACGTGGTGCTCAGGATGGGTTGATTGAGTTCGGTCAGCAGCGCGCGGCAGATTTCATGATCGGGCACGCGGATACCGATCGCCTTGCGTTTGGGGTGCAACAGGCGTCGCGGTACCTGCTTGGTGGCCTCGTGAATGAAGGTGTAAGGGCCGGGCGTCAAGGTTTTCAGCAGCCGGAACGCCTGATTGTCGATGCGGGCATAGGTGGTGATCTCCGAAAGATCGCGGCAAACCAGGGTGAAATTGTGCTTGTCGTCCAGGCGACGGAGACGGCGAATCCGCTCCATGGCCGATTTCTCGCCGATCTGACAGCCTAGGGCATAGGACGAATCGGTCGGATAGACGACCACGCCGCCTTCCAGCAGAATCTCGACCGCCCGGCGCACTAGCCGCGGCTGCGGATTTTCCGAGTGGATTTGAAAAAATTGCGCCATATTTTAGTTATTTATCCTCCCAGCGCTGTTCGGGACGCGCCGGGGTTGGCCAGTGCCGGGTCGGAGTCGCTCGCCAGATGGCGCCAATCATGCCAGATTGGCGTACAACCCTCCGGCAGCGTGGGAAGACGCCCGAGTTCGAGCCAGGGATTCTCCGGCCCGTGAAAATCCGATCCCGCCGAGGCGAGCAGACGTTGCTCACGGGCATGGCGCGCGAAGGTAAAGGCATCATCGCGACTGTGACTTCCCGTCACCACCTCGAGCGCCACCCCGCCGTGCTCGCGAAATTCGCCCAGCAGCGCCTGCACCCGCGTGCGGGTCAGCCCGTAGCGGGCCGGATGGGCAACCACCGCCTGACCGCCAGCCGCGCGGATCCAACCGACCGCCGCATCCAGGGTTGCCCATTGGCCAGCGACATAGCCCGGTTTACCATTGGTGAGAAAACGCTTGAAGACATCGCCAGTGTCGGCGGCCAGCCGCCGATGGACCAGAAAACGGGCAAAGTGGGTACGCCCAATCAGGATGCCGTTGGAAAGCGCCTTCGCCCCTTCGTAGGCTTGCGCAATCCCATGCTTTGCAAGTCGGCGCCCGATTTCCTCGGCCCGCCAGGCACGAAAGTTCATCAAACCCGCGAGACCGGTCCGAAGCACCGGATTGCCGATATCCAGATTCAAACCCACGATATGCACGGTGCGCGCACCCCAGGTGACCGAAATCTCGACGCCTGGAACCAGCGCGATACCCAGTTCGCGCGCCACCGCGCCGGCTTCCGCCAGCCCCTCGGTCGTGTCGTGATCGGTGAGCGCCAAAACGGTTACGCCAGCCGCCGCGGCTCGCCGCACCAACAGGCCAGGTGTCAGAGTACCGTCGGATGCCGTCGAGTGCGTATGTAAATCATAGATTGGGTTCATCGGTCTAGTGTACCCGAAGGCGGGAGACCGCGTGAGCGCGGAACCCAGACGGAGACACATCGAGTTGCTATGCTTTTGCACCAAGTCCCAACCAAACGTCGTGATTAACGCAAGGTTGCGGCCACTCACAACCCTGCAATTCACTCTGGATCCGGCATAAGCTCAGGCGCAATTGTGCCGTCTTTTTGTTAAGAGATGCTCGACCATCATGCTGCCACCTATCGATATGTCCTACATCGCGGATCAGCTCGTCGAACCGGGCGACGAGATTCAACGTGCCTTCGATGAGTCGAAGACGCCCATCGAGCCAAACCCCCGGGTGCTTTTGATTGGACTCGAACGTTTATTAGACATCCTCCGCGCTGCCGAAAAGGAGAGCCTGGCGGACTCCGCCGAAGCGCTCCGCTCTGCAACCGGATCGGAACCCTCGGCTCTCCTCGATCACGGGATCGATCTGCTCCTCCAACTCGCGGAGCTTGGCAAGCGGCTCGATCTACCGCTTCAGGCGCGCACGCTTGAGCAACTCACACTCCCGCTCTGCTGTTGGATACTCCGCCGGGGCGGCGAGTTGCCGCATCCGGAACCCGTGATCAACGCTGCCGCTCAGTTGGCCAACAGCCTGCGCGAACCCGATCAGTTAGTGGAACTCTTCGGACTCATGAACGAGATCATCGACGGCATTGGCCTCGAACGCGCGATGGAGTCGGAGACGACAAATCCCGCGCGGCCCTGGCGCGTCTTACTCCTGAACCGCGGCATCGTTGCCACCCGCAGCCATCAGCCATCCCTGATGGAGAACGCCTTCGATGCCATCGTCGAGCATCTACCGGAAGACGCTCCGGATTTTTTCCGGGAAGGTATCGGACAGATGGAAGCGCTGAACTACCCGGCACAGGTGCGCGAGGTCATGCAGCGCTACTTCGATCGCTGGAGTACGAGGCAGCGGCTGCACTGACTCAAATCGTGTCCGAGCGGTTGCAACCCGCCGGCGCTGGGCGGCAAGGAGTTGGGCTGCAAGGCGCGGTTCAGGTCCGGAATCTCCCGGCCTGATCCCGCAACTCGCCGGCAAGCCGGGTCAGTTGCCGACCGGCCGCCTCCAGTTGAGTCATCCCTGCGCTGCCTTCATGGGTTGCATCGCTAATCGCGACGATCCCCTGGTTGATTTCATTGGCCACCGCCGTCTGTTCCTCGGCGGCGCTCGCAAGTTGGATCATAGTCGCGGAAATCCCGTCGACGGCCGTCGTGATCGCCTCAAGCGCCCGACCGGCCTGACCGGCCGTTTCCATGGACGCTTGGGCGCTCTGGCGACTGCTGCCCATCTCCCCGCCCGCCTGTCGCGAACGCTGCTGCAAGCGCGCCACCATCGCCTCGATCTCGCGGGCCAAATCCTGGGTGCGCTGCGCGAGTGCGCGCACTTCATCGGCGACGACCGCGAAGCCGCGTCCCTGTTCGCCCGCCCGCGCGGCCTCGATGGCCGCATTGAGCGCCAACAGGTTCGTCTGCCGGGCCACGCCCTGGATCACCTCCAGAACCTGGCCAATGCCGAGCGCGTCCTGTTCCAGCGAGTGAATCGTCTCCGCTGCGGCGGCGATTTCCCCGGCCAACGCGGACATGGCGCCGCTCGTCTCGAGAACCGCTCCCCGACCTTGAGCGGCCAGCGTCTTGGCCTGCCGCGCGGAGTCGGCCGCGGACGCGGTGTTGCGGGCTACCTCCTCGGCCGATGCGGTCATTTCCTGCATGGCCGTGGCGACCTGCTCGGTTTCCATGGATTGCCGTTGAGCCACGTCGCGGGCCGCCACCAGATTCTCCGACATCTGCCCGGTCGCCACGGAGAGCGTGATGGCCGACCCGCCGAGGCGTTCGACCACTTCCCGCAGCCGCTCAACCATTCGGTCGAACTCGCGCGCGATGTCGCCGATCTCATTGGGCGTATCCAGAATCGCGCCGGTGGAGAGATCCGATTGTTCGAGAATATGGGTCATGGCGCGTCGGAGACTGCTGAGCTGCCGTGTGATCGAGCGGTAGTAAAGCCATCCCAGGATGCCCACGAATAGCACGGCGGTGAGAGACAGACCGGCAAAGGCACGCCGGGAGGCTGTATAGAGGCCATGGGCGTCTTCCCGCTCCTGGCGGGCGACATCCAACTGCAAGTCCACCAGCGCGGCGATCGTTTGACTGATGGGGTCGATTTGATCGTATAAAGGACCGTCGAAATCCGCCAAACGGTTGGCGACCCCGCCCCGCATCCCTCGCAGTCGCTTCACCAACCTGTCGATCACGGCATCGGCCTGGACAAAACGCTGCCGCGCTTCGTCGACCAGACGCTGTTCTTCCGCCGTGAGTTGCGTCTGGAGATAGGCATTCCACCGCTCGCGAATCCGCCCTTGCGCCTGATCAATGCTGTGCAGCGCCTGCTCGGCGGTAAAGCGGCCGGCGTTGGCCTTGTTGACCGCATCGATGACGAAGACCGCATAATCGTCGGCGATGGTCTTCAGATCCTGCAACGGCACCACCCGATCCAGATAGATACGGTCGACCCCTTCATTGACCTGTCGTAAAAGATCCGCTGCCAATACCCCGATCAGGAGCATGACAACACTGGGAACCAGTGCCAGCATCGCGAGTTTCGTGCTAATTTTTGCGTGATCGATCAACTTCATGGGTAGTTCACCTAAAAAACATTTCGCAACGGCCGAAACCGCGCGTGACGCGCCCTGCATTGCCGTCAGGACGAAAGCGGTCGGGCCGCTCGCCTCTGACGAGGTGGCGCGATATCGTAAACCTTCCGCACCGCGCGGATCACACACAAATCCGTTACAGGTTGATTTGCAAGGAATCGATCACGATCTGCGATTCCTGCCGATCAAGCAAGCCCGGGACGGACCGCTGCGCCGGAGGCGCAGCGCGTCGGCATGGTGCTCCAGGATTTCGCGCTCTTTCCGCATCTGTCGGTGGAACGCAACATCGGCTTCGGGCTGCGGCACCTCCCGCGCCGCCAACGCGCCGCCCGCGTCGGCGAACTGCTGGAACTGGTTGGTCTGCAACCGGCCGCCCGCCAGTATCCGCATCAACTCTCGGGCGGCATGCAGCAACGGGTGGCGCTGGCGCGGGCCATGGCGCCGCGTCCGGCGATCCTGCTTCTGGATGAGCCGTTCTCCAGCATGGACGCGGAGCTGCGCGAGCAACTGGCGCGCGAGGTGCGCGAGGTTCTGCAACGCGAGGGGGTGACCGCCATCCTGGTCACGCACGATCAACTGGAAGCCTTCGCCATGGCCGACCAGATCGGCGTGCTGGGGCAGGGCGAGATCCATCAATGGGACACGGGTTCGAGCTGTATCACGAACCGGCCGACCGCTTCGTCGCCGATTTCATCGGACAGGGGGTCATCCTGCCCGCCACGGTGGTGGACGGGACGCGGGTCAAGACCGAGCTGGGACGGGTGGCCGGGGAGCATGGGCATGGTCTGACCACCGGCACGGACGCCGAGGTGCTGATCCGCCCGGACGATCTGCTGTATGACGAATCCAGTCCACGCCGCGCCACCGTGACCGAGCGCGCCTTCCGCGGCGCCGAATATCTCTACACCTTGCGGCTCGCGAGCGGCACCCAGGTTCCGTGCCTGGTTCCGAGTCATCATCAACATGCCATCGGCGATGAAATCGGCATCCGGCTGGAGGCCAGGCATCTGGTGGTTTTCCCACGGATGGCAACGGATCTCCAGAGAGATAAATTGCCCGAAAGACTCACCACACAAATATTTTCCGACCCTGGATATAAACCGCGTCAATTCACTTAAACTGCATCCCGAGTCCCGATTGCGAGGTATTGATCCATGTTCGAGGCAACCAAGGTCGGCCGCTCGGTCAGCAAGGAAGATTACAAGGAGCAGCAGGAAGAACTGCGCACCCAACTGCTAGGCGTGCAGAGGGATCTGAAAGCATCCAACATCCCGGTGATCGTGCTGGTCTCCGGTGTCGAGGCGGCAGGCAAGGGCGAGGTGGTCAACCGCCTCAACGAGTGGCTCGATGCGCGCGGCGTGCAGACCTTCGCCTTCTGGGACGAGTCCGACGAAGAACGCGAGCGTCCTCGCTACTGGCGTTTCTGGCGTTCGATGCCGCCGCGCGGCGAAATTTCGATCCTGTTCGGCGGCTGGTATCAGACCCCCATCGAACATCGTTTCAAAGGCCACTGCACCGATGCGGAACTGGACGGCGAACTGAATCGCATCGTGGACTTTGAGCGCATGCTGATCCAGGACGGCGCCTTGATCGTCAAGTTCTGGTTCCATATGTCCGAGCCGGATCAGAAGGCCCGCCTGAAGGAACTCTCCCGCGATGACAAGAGCCGCTGGAAGATGGTGCCGGACAAGAGCAAATTCTCCGAGCATTACGCCGCCTTCGAGCAAGTCGCCGAGCGAGTCATCCTGCACACTGACCGGGGCGTCTCGCCCTGGTACCTGATCGAGGCCGGCGACCGGCGCTATCGTGATCTCACCGTGGGCAAAACACTGTTGCACGCCATCCGCTCGCGGCTTGGCGAACCCACCGCCGAGGATCAAAACAACACGCTGACGGGGCCGGATCTGCCAAGCAGCGCGAGTGCCCAGATCACCCTGCTCGACCAACTGGATCTGTCGCTGGCCATCTCTCGCGACGATTATAAGACCGAGCTGAAACGTCTGCAGACCGAGATCAACGAACTCGCCTGGACCGCCTACAACAAAAAGCGTTCGACGGTCCTCATGTTCGAAGGGGTGGACGCAGGTGGTAAGGGCGGCGCGATCCGGCGGATCACCAACGCCATTGATGCCCGTCTCTACCGAGCGATCCCGGTCGCGGCGCCCACCGACGAGGAAAAGGCCCATCATTATCTGTGGCGTTTCTGGCGGCACATCCCGCGCGCCGGCTATATCACGCTCTATGATCGTTCCTGGTATGGCCGGGTACTGGTCGAGCGGGTCGAGGGCTTTGCCGGCGATGCCGAATGGCGGCGCGCGTACTCGGAGATCAATCGATTCGAGGAGCAACTGGTCGACAGTGGTGTGATCCTGCTCAAATTCTGGCTGCACATCAGCCAGGAGGAACAACTCAAGCGTTTCAAGGACCGGGAAAATGTCCCCTATAAACGCTACAAGATCACCGAGGACGACTGGCGCAACCGCGAAAAGTGGCCGTATTACAAAGAAGCCGTCAACGAGATGGTGGTCCGTACCAGCACCAAGCACGCGACCTGGACCCTGGTCGAGGGCAATGACAAACCCTATGCGCGCGTCAAGGTGATGCGCACCATCTGCGACAATCTGAGAGATGCGCTCCAGCGGGAACCTGTTCCCACCGTTGGTTACGTCCCTTGCGGGGACAAGCGGATCGTGGAGACGAGAAAATCAAACGGGGACTCCAACGGGGGGAAGTAACCATCCCCCGTCAGAGCGGGGGCTTTGAATTCGTGAGCCGCTCGCAGCGGCAAGGGGTCGCTAACGCGGCCCCACGGTTCTTGGGCCGCCTAAAGGCGGCAGATCAGCGCCACAGATTCAACTGTTCTAATCGCTGATCCTCGGCCTCTTGGCGCTGGATGTAGGTATCGAGGCTGCCATCAGCCTGACCGCGCCAGAGTTGAAGACGTCATTGGCTGACTGGCACGTAAGGCACATAGTAGAGCCAGGCATCCTGATCGACCTTGAGGTCGATGAGGCTGGTGTTGCGGACATCGAGGTGGACATAGATGGGTGTACCGGCCGGGATGACGATTCCATAACCGGTCGGAAAGGTGATGCTGGTGTTGGTGATATTGGAGCCCAGATAGGTGCTTCCGGAGGTCGCGCCATAGTCGAGCAACCCAGGTCCGGCGTATTTCATCCGAAAGATGCAGCCTTGAGCTTCGCCGCCGTTGCATTGGTACATTTCGGGACGGGTGCTGACTTCCAGATCCGTGTAAAGGGCGATGTCCGCCTGCTCGGCGACCGACACGCCCAGGATGGCGACCGCGGTGCTGGGGGTCCAGACGCCCGCGCGGTCAACGTGACAGGTTTCGCCGCGGTGGCACAGACCCGTGGTCGCTTTAATGACCGCGGTCTTCAGGGGTTGGATGTCTCCTGCACTGGCGATGGTCGCCAGACTGAGAAGCATCAGGGCCGCGGGAGAGACCCAGCGCGTCGCTTGAGTGGTCGTTCTGTTCTGCATCAATCTCATGTTCAGGTCCGAATGGTTTGCGGAATCAAGAGTCTGGAAGTTGCCGCACGGCAAGTCGTGTGTCTACGCTATACTGCGCCGGCAGCATAGCCACTCGCACTCAACCAGCCCGGCACCCTAACCCGAGGCGGCCCTCTCTCCTAACACTTTCTAGACTCCCGCAATGCGTACCGTCTGGTCCACTTTGAATAAACTCGGGGTACCCATCACCCCCGTCATCTGGCAACGCTTCTTCCAGATGATGCTGGATCTCGGTCGCTCCGAAGTTGGCGGAAAGGCCCGCCTTCTGTTCGCGCTTCTGATCATTTTTCTCTTTGCGATCAATGGATTGAACGTTCTGAATAGTTACGTCAATCGAGACTTCATGACCTCGATCGAAAACCAGAACATGGACGGGTTCGTCTTTTACGCCGTGATGTATCTTCTCGTCATCGGAATCGCCACGGTCGTTGCCGTACTCTATCGCTACGCGGAAGAGAGTCTGGGCCTTCTGTGGCGAAAATGGCTGACGCGCCATGCCATTGACCGATATCTGGATGACCGGATCTACTTTCGGCTGCACACCACTGGCGAGTTGACGAATCCGGATCAGCGGATCTCCGAGGACATCCGGGCGCTCACCGCCACCACGCTCTCCTTCACCCTGATGTTCCTGAACGCCACCTTTACGGTCGTGGCCTTCTCCGGGGTGCTGTGGAGCATCAGCCCACTCCTGTTCGTGGTGGCCGTCGCCTACTCCATCCTGGGTTCACTGCTCGCCATCTATCTGGGCAAACCCCTGGTCAAGCTCAATTACAATCAGCTCGACCGGGAGGCCAATTTTCGCTCGCGCCTGGTCCATGTGCGGGAGAATGCGGAGTCCATCGCCCTGTTGCGCCGTGAGGGACGGCTCAAGGCCCGTCTGCGCGATCGCCTGGATGACCTGACCGCGAATTTCCAGCGCATCATCCTGATCAATCGCAATCTGGGCTTTTTTACCACCAGCTATAATTATTTGATTCAGATCATCCCTGCACTGATCGTGGCCCCACTTTTCATCAAGGGCCATGCGGACTTTGGCGTGATCACCCAATCCGCGGTGGCATTTACGCATCTGCTCGGTGCCTTTTCGCTGATCATCACCCAGTTTCAGTCCATTTCAGCCTATACGGCGGTGGTGGCAAGGCTCAATGCACTGCGCGATGCCATGATCCAGGAGCGCCCTGCTCGCTCGCCAACCGTTGAATTCAGCGAGGACTGCGGTAGCGTGGCCTTCGAGCAACTGACCCTTTACGAGCCTCGTGACGGGCGGATCCTGGTCAAGGATCTGAGTCTGTCCATCCCCGCGGGGATCTGTCTTCTAGTCCGCTCGACGAGCGAATCCGCGGAGAAGGCACTCTTCCGGGCGACCGCCGATCTCTGGCACCAGGGCGAGGGACGTATCCTGCACCCTGGCCATGACGCGATTTTCTTCTTGCCGGAACGCCCCTATCTACCGCCGGGCACTCTGCGGGAGGTGCTGTTGCGCACCGGACAGGAAAATGGCATCCCGGACTGGAAGATCCGCGCCAGCCTGAAAAGCCTGACTCTTGAGCACGCTCTGTTAAAAGCTGGCGGGCTCGACACGGAGCAGAACTGGTCGGATCTTCTGTCGCTCAGCGAGCAGCAGCGACTAGCCTTCGCGCGCGTGCTGCTCGCCGCGCCGCGCTTCGTCTTCCTGGACCACCCCAGTCGTTCACTCAGCGAATGCGCGGTCGGCGAACTGCTGAATCTTTTGCGCTATCAGGACATCACCTATCTGACCCTGGGCGACGCGGCGGATGACCCACGTTTCTATGACCGATTGCTGGAGATCGCGGAGGACGGCTCCTGGCGGCTGAGTCCGCCCGGCGGATCGAAGACGATCGGGAATAACTCCGGCGCGGCGGCGAACGTCACGATTCCAAAGGCCTCGCCAAAACCCGATGGAGGCCCGCCATGACGTCTGAAGTCAGCTTCCCGAACGGCTTTCTGTGGGGTGCGGCCACCTCCGCCTATCAAATCGAAGGCCAACCGCTCGCGGATGGCGCCGGCCCCAGTATCTGGCACCGTTTTACCCACAATCCTGGACAGGTTGCCAATGGCGAGACCGGCGACCTGGCCTGCGATCATTATCGGCGCAGCGAGGAAGACATTGCGCTCATGGCGGACCTGGGCCTGGGTGCCTATCGCTTCAGCATCGCCTGGGGCCGTGTGCTGCCGGAAGGTCGTGGGCGCGTCAATGCCAAGGGGCTCGATTTCTACCGGCGTCTGGTAGATGCCCTGCTGGAGCGCGGTATCCAGCCCATGGTCACGCTCTATCACTGGGATCTGCCGGCCGCCCTGCACGATCGCGGCGGCTGGCTCAATCCCGACAGCCCCGCCTGGTTCGCGGACTACGCCCAAGTGCTGTTCCGCGCCCTGGACGATCGGGTGTCGCGCTGGGTGACGCTCAACGAACCCTGGGTCGTGACCGTGCCAGGCTATCTCGAAGGCGCGCTGGCGCCAGGACATCGGGATCTGTTCGAGGCACCGCGGGTCGCCCATCATCTGTTGCTGGCGCATGCCGAAGCGGTCGGGGTCTATCGATCCATGGGGCGCCACCAGATCGGTCTGGCGGTGAATCTGGAGCCTCAGCACTCCGCCTCGCCAAGCCCGGAGGATCAGGCCGCCGCCCAGCGACGCGACGCCTTTATCAACCGCTGGTTCCTCGACCCGCTCTTCCTGGGCACCTACCCGACTGAACTTGCCTCCCTGTTCGGACTCGCCTGGCCCGACTTCGCCGACTCCGATCTTGCACGGATCCGCGCCGCGATGGCGCACGGAACTGGCGCTCGCTCGGACTTCATCGGCGTCAACTACTATTCGCGAGGATTGGTTCGGGCAAATCCCAACAGCGTGCCGCTCGGAGCGGAGAGGGTCAGTCCAGCGGATGCCCTCTGTACCACCATGGGGTGGGAGGTCTATCCGCGAGGACTCACCGAAATCCTGCTGTGGCTCCGCGATCGCTACAGCAATCCACCGCTCTACATCACGGAGAACGGAGCCGCATTCAATGACCCGCCAGCGATGGACGGCATGGTTCCAGACCCGGATCGGGTGAACTATCTGCGCTCGCATCTGCACGCCGCCCACGAGGCTCTCAAACAAGGCGTGGATCTTAGAGGCTATTTCGTCTGGTCACTTCTCGATAACTTTGAATGGGCACACGGCTACTCCCAGCGCTTCGGCCTGATTCAAATCGATCCCCTAAACCAGACGCGAACCCTCAAGGCGAGCGCCCATGCTTACCGAGAAATCATCCGCGGCAATCGGATCCACTCGTCTGAAGGTTCGACTATTTGAGAGAATCCAGCCATCCAAAGGGCAAAATTACACTCAAACCTCGCCGCGATTGTAGTCGGGTTGCGCGGTGATTTTGTGGATGCTGAGATCCGCGCCGAGATATTCCTGCTCCTCGGTCAGACGCACTCCGACCGCCAGCTTGATCAGACCATAAATCGCGAAACCGCCGGCAAAGGCCACCAGCACGCCGATCGATGTGCCCGCCAACTGCGCGGTCAGGGTGACGCCACCCACCCCGCCCAGCGCCTGAAGACCGAAGATCCCGGCGGCAATCCCACCCCAAAGCCCACAAAGTCCGTGCAGCGGCCAGACCCCGAGCACGTCGTCGATCTTCCATTTGTTCTGGGTCAGGGTAAAGGCATAGACAAAGAGCGCGCCAGCGACCCCGCCCGTCACCAACGCCCCTAATGGGTGCATAAGATCGGAGCCGGCGCACACCGCGACCAGTCCGGCCAGCGGTCCGTTATGCAGAAATCCAGGGTCGTTCCTGCCCACGACCAGGGCCGCCAGGATACCGCCGACCATCGCCATCAATGAGTTGACCGCGACCAGACCGCTCACCGCCTCCACCGTCTGCGCCGACATGACATTGAAACCGAACCAGCCGACCGTCAGGGTCCAGGCACCCAGCGACAGGAAGGGAATCGACGAGGGCGGATGGGCGGTCATGCCGCCATCGTGACGATAACGCCCCGTGCGCGGACCGAGCAGCAAGACCGCCGCGAGCGCGATCCAGCCGCCAACCGCATGCACCACCACGGAACCGGCGAAGTCATGAAAGGGCGCGCCAAAGGTAGTCTCAATGAAGGCTTGCACTCCCAGGTTGCCATTCCAGATCATGCCCTCGAACAAGGGATAGAGCAGCCCGACGATCAGGAAGGAGGCGAATAACTGCGGATAAAAGCGCGCGCGCTCGGCGATGCCGCCCGAGACGATGGCCGGGATCGCCGCGGCGAACGTGAGCAGGAAAAAGAACTTGACAAGTGCGTAGCCATTCTTTTCCTGTAACGCCTCGGCGCCGGTGAAGAAGTCGACCCCATAGGCCAAACTGTAGCCGATGAAGAAATAGGCGATGGTGGAGATCGCAAAGTCGCTCATGATTTTCGACAGGGCGTTCACCTGATTCTTGGCTCGGACCGTGCCAAGCTCCAGGAACGCAAACCCCGCGTGCATGGCCAACACCATCACGGCCCCGCTCAAAATAAAGAGAACGTCGGTACCTGCCTGCAATGATTCCATCTGTCATCTCGTATTAGGATTTTGAACGAGAGCTTTAAGCAGGGATCAGGCCAAATACGAAACCGTCGGTTCGGTCAATGGAAATGGGCAGTGCTGGAACAGGGACGCTGGAAACGTGCGCGGAATCCGCGTGACAAGGGCATTTCAAGCACCAGGCTGGTTCATCGCGCACCAGAATGCAGCAGACGAAACCGAGGTCGACCGTGATCCTGGCCACTCCATAACCACCGTCGATCACGTCCATGAGTCGCCGTGCCGCCCCCCCCGAATCAACCCATCGAAGGCTCGCCGATTCCAGTCGACTTATTGCGCTTGGTCCGACTCTGGCGCACTCTTGGGCAGTGTCTGCACCAGCGTCGCCACCTCCTGGCTGAAATCGGCCAGCGTCGCGCTCAGGGCGCCAATCAATGCGTTTTCGTCACCCGGCGCGGCCAACGGACGCTGGTAGCGGCTCTCGCGCACGGCCAGCACCTGATCGAGATTGGGGTCGAGGACGACCCAGCGCACCTTGAGCAAAGCCCCAGCGTCGACGGTCCCCTGGAAGGCCAGAACCTCGGCGGCAATCCTGACATCGAGCGGATAGCGCACCTCGCTCGGCAAGATCAGAATGCGACTGGTACCGAGCAACCGTGCCAGGTTTTCGCTCCAGACCCGCATGAAATCATCCTGCAGCGTCCCGCCCCAACGATGGAACTCGTCGACCGCGAGACGATTTCCAGCCGTCTGGGTCACGATCTGCGGCCGATCCAGAAAGACCGGAAAGGACACCGGACCCAATCCGATCGCCAGTTCGCTGTCCGCGCGGATCGGCGGTCCGTCCGTGGCCGACAAGGCGGACAGGAGATAGAAACTGGACGGCGGCGTAGTCGCGCACCCGCCGAGATTCAGCACCGCCAGAACGACCAGGGTTCGCCACGGCAACCTCGGACTCATCGGCCCTTCCCCTTGAGCAGCGCCTCGGGATGACGTTCAAGATAATCGGCCATCAGCCGAACCGAGCGCGCCGCCGTGGAGACCTCCTGAAACATGCGCCGCATTTCGATCGAGAGTGCCGAATTCTCCGACATCGTCGCGCTCGTCGCCTTGAGCGTGGCCGCGGTCTGCTGGAGCGTCAGAGCCAGTTCCGGCGCGATCCGGTCGTTGAGTTGCTCGGCGGTCGCGCGCGCGCCGGCCAGCGCGCCTTCCAGCTCGACGAGCGTCCGCTTGAGTTGCGGCGAGTTGAGCAGGGCATTGGCGCCCGCCGCCGTCTGACTCAGATCCTCGCCGATCTGGTCGAACGGGAGGCGTTCGAGTTTGTCCAGAATGTTGGTGATCTGGGTCGTCAGCGCCTCCAACTGTGCTGGGAGCGTCGGGATGACCTCATAGTCGCCATGGCGCGCGACCAGCGCGGGCTTGACCTCGGGATAGACATCGAGATCGACATAGAGATCTCCGGTCAGCAGGCTGCTGGATTTGAGCTGCCCCCGCAACCCGGTCTCGACCAACCGCTCCACCATCCGCTGCCCCTCCAGTTTGCCGGAATCGCCCAGGATCGCGATGCGGTCGGGTTCGATCTCGATCAGCACCGGAAGACGGAATTGCGCATCCTCGACGCTGAACTGAAGCTGGACATCCAGCACCCTACCCAGATCGATGCCCTTCAGCAGCACCGGCGCGCCGATGGCGAGCCCGCGCACCGAGCCATCGAAAAAGAGCAGATACCGCTCCTTGCGCGCATAGGTCTTGGCGTAGGCGTCCGCGCGACTCGAATACAGCGGGAAATGCCACGCCTCTTCGCCTGGTGCCTGAGCCGGATCGCCTGAGCCGAGCGGAGTCGCGGCGATGGTTTCGGGGGTATCGAAGGAGACCCCGCCAATCAGCACCGACAGGAGCGAGAGCGTATCGACCTTGACCCCGGCGGAACTCAGCGAGAAATCGATCCCGCTCGCATTCCAGAACCGAGTCTGCTGGGACACCAGCGCATCGTGCGGCGAGGAGACGAACACTTCGATGCTAACCGCCTGGCCATCCGGGTCAAGCGCATAGCCGGCCACCTGCCCCACCTGGATCTGACGGTAATAGACCGGCGAGCCGATGTTGAGCGATCCCAGGGTCGGCGCGCGCAGAACGAAACGCCGGCCCGGTTCCGAAGTCGTGAACAGCGGCGGTTCTTCGAGTCCTTTAAAATCCCGTCTCGGCCGTCCTTCGGTGACCGGATCCAGGGCAATAAAGGCGCCGGACAACAAGGTCTCCAGCCCCGAAATCCCGCTTGCCGAGACGCGCGGACGCTCGACCCAGAAACGGGTGTTCTCGGTCAGAAAATCCGCGAAGACATGCTTGAGTTCGGCGGTGACGATCACGGTCTTGAGGTCCGCGCTGACATCGACGGCGGTGACCTGCCCCACGTCGACGTCCTTGAATTTGACCTTGGTCTGGCCCGCGGCGAGCCCCGAGGCGGTCTTGAATTCGATCTGGATGGTCGGCCCCTGTTCCGCGATGGTCTTGACAGCCAGCCAGACGCCGATCGCCACCGCCAGCAGCGGAATCAGCCAGACCAACGAAACGCCGCCGCGCCGGACCGTCGCCTCGGGGAGCGGCTCGGACGGCGCGTCAGGGGACACCGGTGGCGAGGCGGTGCGATCGCTCGGGGTTTCTGACATGCGGTTCCGGCTCCAGGACATCCCAGATCAGTCTGGGATCGAATGACATGGACGCGAGCATGGTCACGACCACGACCGCGCAAAAGAAGATGGCGCCCGCCTCCGCCTGAACGCTCGCCAGATGTCCCAGCCGCACCAGCGCCACCAGGATGGTGACCACGAAGATATCCACCATGGACCAGCGCCCAATCAACTCCAGGACACGATAAAGCCGGGTTCGCTCGCGCGGACGCCAGCGCGAGCGCCAGTGCACCGACAGCAGCAGAAAGACCAGGATCAACAGCTTCAGGAGCGGCACGACCACGCTGGCGATAAAGACGACGAGCGCCAGTAGCCACAGGCCATAGTCCAGCAGAAAGAGCACACCGCTGAAAATGGTATCCGATTGAACGTAACCGAGCGAGGTCATCGTCATGATCGGCAGCAGATTCGCCGGGAGATAGAACGCGATCGCCGCCGCCACCAGCGCCCAGGTACGCTGAAGACTGTGCGGCTTGCGCCGGTGCAGCACGTCCGCGCAGCGCGGACACCGCAGGGAGCGATTCAGCGCGAGACCAAAGGCGCGATGATCCCGAACGGCATCCGAACGGTGCATCACCAGTTCGCAGACATCGCAGGCGAGATGATCGTCGCCAGGTCGCACCGGTCGCGAAGGGTCGCGGTCCAGCGGCACCCGCGACCACACCAGATCCGGATCCAGGGCCGCCTGAGCCGCCGCCAGAACCAGAATCAGCGCCCCGAAGGCAAAGAGCGAGGCGCCCGGAACGATGGTCGCCATCTCCGACAGCTTCACCACCGAGACCAGAATCCCGAGCATGAAGACATCCATCATGCCCCAGGGCGCCAGGGTTCGTACCCAGCGATAGAGACGCGGCAGCCAGGGCGGCATGTGTCCCAGCGCAAGCGGAATCAGCACCGCCAGCAGCAGCACCAACTGCAACCCTGGCGCCAGGGCGCTGGTAAAGAGCACCACGGCGGCAATGAACCAGTTACCGCCCTGGTAGAGATCCATCACGCCGGTCAAGAGGGTCGTATTGGTCGACTGTCCCTGCATCTCGAAAGACAGGAACGGGAACGCATTGGCGACGATGAACAGCACGAACCCGGCGATCGTCAGCGCCAGGGTGCGGTTCAGGCTATCCGGTCGGTCACGATGCAGGACGCAGCCGCAGCGGGCGCACTCCGAGACGCCGCCGGGCGGCAAGGCCGGATTGCGCTGCAGCAGACCGCATTCGAGACATTCGGTCAGGGTGTCCTGGGTCATCCGATGTCATCTCATGCTCGCAAGCGCGAGCAATGAACGTGTCATTCGAGATTGAACAGACGTCGGTAATTGTCGCCTGTGATGGCCGCGATCTCCAGCGGATCCATGCCGCGAATCCCGGCGAGACAGTCCGCGACATGGCCCACATACCGCGGTTCATTGGGTTTGCCGCGATAGGGCACGGGCGCCAGATAGGGCGAATCGGTTTCGATCAGCAGCCGATCCAGCGGCACCTGACGCGCGACCTCGCGCAACTTGACCGCCGTTTTGAAGGTCAGGATGCCCGAGAAGGAGATGTAAAAGCCGAGATCCAGCCCCTGTCTCGCCATCTCCCAGTTCTCGGTGAAACAGTGCAAAACCCCGCCCACCTCGCTCGCCCGCTCTTCCGTCAGGATGCGGATGGTGTCCGCACGCGCCTCGCGGGTATGGACGATCAGCGGTTTGCCGCAGGCGCGCGCGGCAGCGATATGGGTGCGAAAACGCGCCTGCTGCCAGGTCAGATCGCCCTCGCTGCGATAGGCATCGAGACCCGTCTCCCCAATGGCGACATTGCGGGGATCGGCGGCCAGCTCGACCAATTGCTCGACGCTCGCCTCGGTCCTGGTCTCCTGATTGGGATGCACGCCCACCGAAACCGCGACCTGAGGGAAGGGATCGACCAGTTGGCGCATCGCGGGATACTGCTCAAGGTCGATGGAAACGCACAGCAATTGGGTCACGCCGGCATCGGCGCAGGCGCCCATCAGGCGTGCGAAGTCGCCGTCATAGGGCTTGAGATCCACCCGATCGAGGTGGCAGTGAGAGTCGACGAGCATCACGGTTCCTGACTGTGCGCGGTTGCGCGGTTACATGGTATGCGTGGGCCGGTCGGACGTGAGCGCACCGGCCAGATAGGCCTCGATCTTGCGCCGCGCGCCACCCTTGTCCTGCTCGCTGAACTGGACACCGACGCCGATGGAGCGGTTCCCCTCGGCGCCCGCCGGCGTCACCCAGACCACCTTGCCGGCGACCGGGATGCGGTCGGTCTCTTCCATCAATTGCAGCAGCAGAAAGATCTCGTCGCCGAGTTGATAGTTCTTGGTGGTCGGAATAAACAGACCGCCATTCTTGATGTACGGCATGAAGGACATATAGAGCGCGCTCTTGTCCTTGATGGCAAAACTGAGAATCCGCTGTTGCCCGCCCAGCGATCCCGCGGACGTCGTGGACGCAGTCATACTTTAGGGTCTCCCTTGATCGCGAACATGATTGAGAATCGACCATTCGATGGCCAGCGATTCCAACAACAGGAGTGGATTGACATTGGTTTCGGCCTGGGCGCGCCCCTCCAGAACCTGTCGCAGGAAACGATGGCCGGACGCCGGGTCGATGTGCCCCGCGAGACGCGCGAAGTCCGCGCGCCGGTCCGGGTTGTCCAGTCTGACCGGTTCATCGGCGACCATCAAGCGCAGCAGATCGCACAACCATCCCGCAAGCCAGTCCAGGATCTGCCGCGCGCCAAGCGTATTCCAGTCCGCCGCCTCGCTGACCGGATCGCGGGTTCCCGCCGCGATCGCGAGGAAGCCCGCCAATCGCGCGCGCCGCTGTTCGAGCAGGTCGTCATCGAATTCGGCGAGCGCGCGTAGCGGTGCGCCATGGGCCAGCCGCAGCCGGAGCGCCTGATCGCTCCGCGAGGTCTGTGCGTTCAGCCAGGCCAGCGCGTCCGACTCCGCCGGGATCGGCACCTTGATCTGCTGACAGCGACTGCGGATGGTTGCGGGAAGCTGGCCGATCCGTTCGCCGATCAGACAGAGGATGGTCCGGCCGGCGGGTTCTTCGAGGGTCTTGAGCAAGGCATTGGCCGCTGCGGGGTTGAGACGGTCAGCCGGATCGATCAGCGCCACCTTCCAGTCGGCGCGGCTCGGCGTGAGCGATTCGCGCCCCGCAAAGTCGCGGATCGTCCCGATCGTGATCTCGCCGGACTTAGCTTCGGGGTCCGGTCCGACCCGGATCAGATCCGGATGGCTTCCGGCGGTCACCAGATGACAATCGGCACAGCGTCCGCAGGCCATACCCTGAGCGTCGCGTTCGCGACACAGCAGCGAACGGGCAAGGCGTTCGGCAAGCTGACGTTTGCCAACCCCGCGCGGGCCGCTGATGAGCAGACCGTGTGCCAGCCGATCCGCCGCGCGCGACGCCTGGAGCCGCGACCAGATCTCGGTCAGCCAGGGCAAGGGGGTATCAGGGGTGATCGGGCTGGACACTGTCATGCGTTTGAATCCGCGCCGTGACTGTTCAATGTCAGATCGATGAAGGCGGTTGTCAGTTCACGGACATGATCGGTAACGTCCGCCAGTGGTGCGCTGGCATCGATCAATCGATACCATTCTGGACAGGCGTGCGCGCGTTCGCGGTAGACCGCGCGCGCGGACTCGAAAAAGCGCAGCGTCTCCTGCTCGAAGCGGTCCGTCTGGCCGCGACGGCTGCGCGCCCGTTCCAGACCCAGGGCCGGCGGCAGATCGAACAGCAGGGTCAGATCGGGACGCAGCGAACCCTGCACCAGATTTTCCAGAATCGCGATACGCGCGGGATCGATCCCGCGACCGCCGCCCTGATAGGCATAGGTCGCGTCCGTGAAACGGTCGCAGATCACCCAGATTCCGGACTCCAGAGCCGGGCGGATGGTCCGTTCGAGATGCTCCGCCCGGGCGGCGAACATGAGCAGCAGTTCGGCCGTCTCGCTCATCCCGGTGTTGAGCGGATCCAGCAGCAAGGCGCGCAGACGCTCGGCGATGGGCGAACCGCCGGGTTCGCGCGTCGTGATCAGGCTCAGGCCACGTTCACGCAGCAATCTTGCCAGTTGCTCGACCTGGGTAGACTTACCAGCGCCCTCGATGCCTTCGAGCGTGATAAAACGCCCTCGTTTCGTGGATTCCATCATCTCAACCGCATCGACTCCAAGGTTCGTGTCTGTCCGCCAGGCGCCATCATCGTTGTTGTCGTTGTCGTTGTCGTTGTCGTTGTCGTTGTCGATTTGATCGTAGCGGTCAGGATTCCCCCGCACCGCCTAGTTTCGCTGTCCGAGCTTTGTCAGCATCGAAGTTGGTCCGCGCGTGGCGATCGATGCCTTTCAAAGCTTTGCGGTTTCGTCAGCCCAAGCCACGGACTGGATCTAAACCCGGTCAACATCGCATTGCTCATGGCCAAATTGCATTGACTCCTCGACTAACGACAACGACAACGACAACGACAACGACAACGACAACGACAACGACAACAATTATGAGGGATGAAGATGCCCTTATCTCCGTGCCAATCCCACACAAGTAAAATTGATGACACGCTTTAGGGTTTACCCAGAATATACCGCCGGACGGCTCGATTATGCGCATCGAGCGTCCCCGAGAATTCGTGACTGCCATCCCCCCTGGCGACGAAATAAAGACTGTCTCCGTCCTGCGGCTGAAGCGCGGCGCGGATCGCCTCGCGCCCCGGCAGGGCGATCGGAGTCGGCGGCAGGCCATTGATCATGTAAGTATTATAAGGATTCGACTCGCGCAGATCGGCACGCCGAATGTTGCCGTCGTAGCGCTCGCCCAGGCCATAGATGACCGTCGGATCGGTCTGAAGCCGCATGCCCTGCTGGAGCCTGCGCACGAAGACCCCGCCGATTTGCGGACGCTCGGCGGCGACGGCGGTTTCCTTTTCGATGATCGAGGCCAGGATCAGGGCTTCGTAGGGCGTGCCGATGGGCAGACCTGGACGGCGCGTCTCCCACTCCTCCGCCAGAACCCGATCCATGCGTTCCAGCGCGCGACGCAGCACATCCAATCCACCGGTCTTGCCTGGAAACCGATAGGTATCTGGAAAGAAACGGCCCTCGGGATGCTCTCCGGCCCGCCCGAGTTTGGACATCAAGACCTCATCGGTCAGATTCGCGAGCGCATCGCCGCCGAACCGCGGATGGGCGTCGATGGTCGCGAGTGCCTGACGGAAGGTCCAGCCCTCGACCAGCACGATGGAATATTCGATCACCTGGCCCGAGGTGATGCGCTCCAGCACCCGCGGCGGGGTCATGGTGGCCGTCAGCTCGAATTCGCCGGCCTTGATGCGCGCCTGATCGCCTTGAAGGTAGGCTAGCGCGATGAAATACCAAGGATGTCTCAGGATGCCCTGGTCGGTCATGCGGCGCGCGAGCGCGCGGAGCGAGGTGCCCTTGGGGATGTCGAGGGTCGTGCTCGGCGCCGTCAGCGTGACCGGCGTGGTCACGAAGCGGCGATAATCGATCGCCAGAACGGCCAGCAGAGATCCCACGGCAATCAAGAAAACGAAGAGGCTGGTACGCCAGATCATCGAACAAAATCATCCCGGTGTTTGAGCGGCCTGCCGGACAGCGTCCAACAGAGACCAGGGCAAACAGGTTAGGTCGAAAGAATGCCCCGCGAGTTCCCGCACGGGCCAGATGCCCACGATGGCGTTGGTGAGAAACAGTCCCCGCGCGCGGCTGAGATCGTCGGGTTCGAGCCGTGACTCGAAGCAGTCAAGACCCGATCGAGCCGCCAGATCCATGGTCAAGGCCCGCCGGGTTCCGGCAATCCCGCCGCGATCGAGCGGCGGTGTCAGAAGCCGCGTCCCATCCCACAGAAAGAGATTGGTCCGGGTGCCGCCGACGACACCGCCGGACGGATCCAGCATCAGTCCCTCGGCAATCGCCGGATCGCTCCATTCGCGACTGGCCAGGACGGAATCCAGCCGGTTCAGGTGCTTGATTCCGGCCAGCACGGGATTGATGGAGGCGGGAGTGCGGCAGTAACGGACCGAAACGCCCTCCTTCCAGGATCCGAACGGATCTGGAGGCAACGGATAGGTTAGCAGGATGCGTCGCGGTTGCGGCGAGTCTGGCGGACGATAGCCTCTGCCTCCGCGGCCTCGGGTCAGGATCAGCTTCAGGACGCCGTCATCCAGTCCACGCGCCGCGTCGGCGATCTCCGCGCCCAGGCTTTCCGGGTCGGGCGATGGAATCCCCAGCCGACCAGCCCCAAACGCAAGTCGGTCGAGATGTCGGAGCCATTGACAGGGACGCTCGTCCCGAATCCGGATGGTCTCGAACAGGCCATCCCCGTACTGCAAACCCCGATCGACGACCTCGATCAGATCCTGACTCCGGCCATCGACCAACACCCGCAAGGGCCGACCGCTCTCAGCGGAAAATCCCCGCGTCGACACCATTGGCTTGGCGTTTCAATGGGTCCGCTGAAATCCGAATCAGACGCGCCGGAAGGCCAGCGTCCCGTTCGTGCCGCCAAAACCGAAGGAATTGGAGATCGCGACCTCGATCTTCATCTCGCGCGCCGTGTTGGGCACGCAGTCGAGATCGCAATCCGGGTCCGGCGTCGAGTAATTGATGGTCGGCGGCGCGACCTGATCGCGTAGCGCCAGGATGGTGAAGATCGCCTCGGCGCCACCGGCCGCGCCCAGCATGTGCCCGGTCATGGACTTGGTCGAGCTGACCGCCAGCTTGTAGGCATACTCGCCAAAGGCGCGCTTGATCGCCTTGGTCTCGGCGATATCGCCCGCCGGGGTGGCGGTGCCGTGAGCGTTGATGTAGTCCACCTGCTCCAGATTCAGACCCGCGTCGTTCAGGGCCAGCAACATACAATCGCAGGCGCCCTCGCCGGTCTCCGACGGAGCGGTCATGTGATAGGCGTCGGAGTTCATGCCGACGCCGACCAACTCGGCATAGATGTGCGCGCCACGCGCCTTGGCCCGCTCGTACTCTTCCAGCACCACGACCCCGGCGCCATCGCTGAGAACAAAACCGTCGCGTTCCTTGTCGAAGGGCCGGCTGGCACCCTCGGGATCGTCGTTGCGGGTCGAGAGAGCGCGCGCGGCGGCGAAACCGCCCAGCCCGACCGGCGAGGTCGCCATCTCGGCGCCGCCCGCGATCATGACATCCACATAGCCGTGGCGGATCATGATGGCCGCCTCGCCGATGTTGTGCGAGCCGGTGCTGCAGGCCGAGACGATGGAATAATTCGGCCCTTTGAGCCCGAATTTGATGGACAGATTGCCGGCCACCATGTTGATGATATTGGCCGGAACAAAGAAGGGCGAGATGCGCCGCGGCCCTTTATCCCGATACGCCTGGTAGTTGTTCTCGATGCCGGTGATGCCGCCGATACCCGAACCGATGGCGACGCCGATACGCCGGCGGTTGGAATCGTCGATCGTCAACCCGGAATCCGCGATGGCCTGACAGCCCGCCACCATGCCGTAATGGATGAATTTATCCATCTTCTTGGCTTCTTTTTCCGAGATATACTCGCTCGGATCGAAGCCGTAGATTGGCCCGCCGAAGCGGGTGCTGAACGGTTCGATATCGAAGTGGGTAATCGGTTTAATCCCACTCCTGCCGGCCAGGATGCTCTCCCATGAGGATTTGACATCCAGACCAACCGGAGCCACAAGACCCAACCCAGTGACGACTACCCTTCTGCCTGCCATTACGTACCTCTATCGTTCAGAACGCCACAGTCGACGCGCCCGAGCCGCGCACCGTGCATCGCACAGCCCCGCGCGGTCCGAAATCTCGAAATCAAGCCTGATGCGCGTTGATGTAGTTGATGGCCTGCTGGACCGTCGTGATCTTTTCCGCGTCTTCGTCTGGAATCTCGGTTTCGAACTCTTCCTCGAGCGCCATGACCAATTCCACGGTATCGAGAGAGTCCGCACCCAGGTCGTCCACGAAAGACGCTTCGGCGGTCACTTCCTCTTCCTTGACACCCAATTGTTCGATCACGATTTTGCGAACTCGATCTTCAACGCTGCTCATAGGAAAGATTCCTCACGGATGAATAAAAATGGCCCCTGCTGGACCACGCGGTATTCTAGTGACAAACGATGGCCGATGAAAGCTGCGCGACGAACGGCAGCCATTCCCGGTCTTTATTTCAAGTAACTGATTGAATGGCGCCAACTCACGCCATGTGCATACCGCCATTCACATGGAGCGTTTCCCCGGTGATATAGGCGCCCGCCGCGGAGGCCAGAAAGACCACCGCGCCGGCGATCTCCTCGGGTTTTCCCAAGCGTCCGAGCGGGATGGCGCCAAGCAACGTTTCGCGCTGCGCATCCGGCAGGGCACGGGTCATGTCGGTATCGATAAAGCCCGGCGCGATACAGTTGACCGTGATCGCGCGGGAGCCAACCTCGCGGGCCAGCGCCTTAGTGAAGCCCATCATCCCGGCCTTGGCCGCGGCATAATTGGTCTGACCGGCATTGCCCATGGCACCGACCACCGACGCGATATTCACGATACGTCCCTTGCGGGCCTTGGTCATGGCACGCAGGCAGCCCTTCGAGAGCCGATAGACCGAACTCAGATTGGTGTCGATCACCGCGTCCCATTCGTCGTCCTTCATGCGCATCAGCAGATTGTCGCGGGTGATGCCGGCATTGTTGACCAGGATGGTCGGCGCGCCGAGCTGCTCGGTGACCTGACTCAGCGCGGCATCCACCGAGGCCTGATCCGAGACATTCAGCACCAGACCGATGCCCGGATAGCCGGCATCGCTCAGCGCCTGCGCAATACCCGCCGCGCCGGCCTCGGTGGTGGCCGTGCCGGCGACCCTGGCGCCCTGCTCGGCCAGCGCCATCAGAATGGCGCGGCCGATGCCGCGCGAGGCGCCGGTGACGAGTGCGATTTCATCGTTAAGCATGAGCTGTCATCTCCAGTGCCGCGTCCAGTGTCTTGGGGTCGAAGACCGGCAGCGTCGTCAGGTTGTCATCGATTCGTTTGCAGAGCCCGGTCAGCACCTTGCCTGGGCCGCACTCAATAGCCGTTGTCACCCCTTGCGCCGTGACCGAACGAACCGTTTCGACCCAGCGCACGGGGCTGTAAAGCTGTCTGACCAGGAGATCGCGCAGCGCCTCGACACTGTCGGCGGGCGCGACATTCACGTTATGAATGACCGGGACGGTCGGCAGGCACAGCGGAACATCGGCCAGTCGTTGCGCCAGACGCTCGGCGGCAGGACGCATCAGGTCGCAATGCGAGGGGACGCTGACCGGCAGCGGTAGCGCTCGCTTGGCGCCCGCCAGCTTGGCGGCGGCGATGGCGCGCGTGACCGCGGCGGTTGCGCCGGCGATCACCACCTGTCCTGTCGAATTGAAATTGACCGCGGCCAGAACCGCGCCTTGCGCCTGTTCCGCGCAGAGCGCGACGACCTGCTCGTCATCGAGTCCGAGTACCGCCGCCATGGCGCCTTCCCCCGCCGGAACGGCTTCCTGCATGAACCGGGCGCGATCGGCGGCCAGACGCACGCCGTCGGCGAAGGGGATGGCCTCGGCCGCGACCAGCGCCGCATATTCGCCCAGGCTGTGCCCTGCCATCAGGGTTGCCGGACGACCGCCCGCCTGCGTCCAGACCCGCCAGACGGCGACCCCGGCAACCAACATGGCCGGCTGGGTGTTTTCGGTGCGATCGAGGTCGTCTTTCGGTCCCTGGCTGACCAGTTGCCAGAGATTATGGCCAAGCGCCTCGGACGCTTCCTCGAAGGTCTGCAGAACGCATGGATAAGTGGCGGCGAGCGCATCAAGCATCCCGACGGATTGCGCGCCCTGACCCGGAAAAAAAACCGCGAGCTTCTGTGTCATGTTTCAATCCGCGCCCGGCTTAGCCGGACGACAACTGCACGGGAAAGATCGCCCTTCCACCGCACGCATTATCCCCCTGAAGGGAGAGGTTTCAGCCGAAGGATTGCGATGAAAAACGAACCGCAAAAATCAATAACGAATCAGTACCGAGCCCCAAGTAAAACCGCCCCCGAAGGCTTCCATCAAGAGCATCTCGCCGCGCTGGATGCGTCCATCGCGCACCGCCTGATCGAAGGCGAGCGGGATGGAGGCGGACGAGGTGTTGCCATGTTCGGCCACGGTCACTACCACGCGCTCCATCGGAATATCCAGCTTGCGGGCGGTGGCCTGGATGATGCGGATATTGGCCTGATGCGGAATCAGCCAATCGATGTCGGATTTATTCAGACCGTTGGCTTCGAGCGTCTCGTCGACGATCCGACCCAGGGTGGTGACGGCGATGCGGAAGACCTCGTTGCCCTTCATTTCCATGAAGGCGGCATCCGGACGCCCGTTTCCATGCCCGCCCGGAACCTGAAGCAGATCCTTATAGGCGCCATCCGCGTGCAGATGGGTTGAAATGATCCCAGGTTCGTCGGCCGCGCCGAGCACGACAGCGCCCGCGCCATCCCCGAACAGCACGCAAGTGCCGCGATCCGTCCAGTCGAGGAGACGCGAGATGGTCTCCGCCCCCACCACAAGGGCATGCTTCGCGGCGCTGGTGCGGATGAATTTATCAGCAACGTCCATCGCGTAGACAAAGCCGGCGCAGACGGCCTGCAGGTCGAACGCCGCGCAGCCGTGGACATCGAGACGCTGCTGCAACAGACAGGCAGTGCTCGGAAAGAACTGATCCGGCGTGGTGGTCGCAACCAGGATGAGATCCAGATCCGACGCCCGAATCCCGGCCGCCTCCAGCGCCTTGCGAGCGGCGGCCTCGGCCAGATCGCAGCAGGTCTCGCCCTCGGAGACCAGATGGCGCTGCTCGATCCCGGTGCGTTCCTGGATCCAGGCGGCATTGGTATCGACGATCGCTTCCAGATCGGCGTTGGTGACGACGCGCGACGGCAGATGACTGCCCGTCCCGAGCACACGGGAATACTTCATCAGGCCGTTTCCCTGTATTGTTCGCTGCCCAGGTGGAGACCGACCTGTTCGCTGATGCGCTGTGGAATATTGGCGTGGACTTCTTTTTCGGCGATGTAGATCGCATTCTCGAAGGCGAGGACATCCGCGCCGCCATGACTCTTGATCACGATGCCGCGTAGCCCCAGCAGACTGGCGCCATTGTAACGACGCGGATCCATGGTGCGACGAAAGCTCTTGAGGATCGGCAGGGCGGCCAATCCAGCGAGACGGGTGAACCAAGTCCGCTTGAACTGGCTGCTCAGCGAATGGCGCACGAACTTGGCGACGCCCTCGCTACTTTTGAGTGCGACGTTGCCGACAAAACCGTCCGACACCACCAGATCCAGATCGCCCAGGAAAATCCCGTCGCCTTCCACGTAGCCGATATAGTTCAGACCGCTGCGCGACAGCAGTTCGTGAGCCTGCTTGACCTGTTCGTTACCCTTGATCTCTTCCTGACCGATATTGAGCAGCGCGACCCGAGGCCGGGCGATGCCATCGACCGCGGAGACCAGTTCGCTGCCCATCACCGCGAATTGAAAGAGATGCTCGGCCGTGCAATCCACGTTCGCCCCGAGGTCCAGCATATGCGTGTGACCATGGACGGACGGCACGGCGGTAATGATCGCCGGGCGATCCACGTTTGGGAGCATCTTCAGCACGAAACGAGCGGTTGCCATCAGCGCCCCGGTATTGCCGGCGCTGACACAGGCATCAGCCACGCCATCCTTGACCAGATCGATGGCGACCCGCATGGAGGAATCTTTTTTGCCGCGCAGCGCCTTGGACGGCGATTCGTCCATGGCCACTTCCTGCGTCGCCGGATGGATACGGATCCGCTCGCGGGAGGCGCCGCCCAGATGCTCGTTGATCCGGTCTTCGTTGCCGACCAGAATCAATGCGACCTGCGGATTATCCGCCTGAAACCGCAGCGCCGCCGCAACCACGACCTCCGGCCCATGATCGCCGCCCATGGCATCCAGCGCAATGGTGCAGGCCGGTGTCTGCCGAACCTGTTTATCGCGATGCGAACTCACAAGACGAACGATGCCAAAGCGACTTGGTCCGGTCACTCCGACTTGTCCACAACCTTGCGGCCACGGTAAAAACCGTCGGGGGAAACATGGTGGCGGAGGTGCGTCTCGCCGCTGGTGGGGTCGACCGACAGCGTCGGCTTGCTGAGCGCATCGTGCGAGCGACGCATGCCGCGCTTCGAAGGAGTCTTGCGATTTTGCTGGACAGCCATCTCTAAATCTCCGGGCAGGACACGGAAAGAAAAACCGCGGCCGTGCCTGCTAAACGTTCATGAAATACGGAATGGTTCTTGTGGACGGATACCGACAGCGTCTCGTCACCAGCGAACCCTACTTCGAATCGCCTTGGTTACACCTGATCCCTGCCAGTACAGCGAATGGGTGAGGTTCTTCGCGCGACTTGTCATGACCGGATGCCAGCGTCGCTGCGTTCGTCGCCAGATCCGGGGGTTCGGGATTCACGTCAACTCCCAATATCTCCAGAGGTTGGCAGAGGCCATCGCCGTGCCTCGGAAACATCGGAATCGCAAGCAGCAGCTCATCCTCGATCAAAGCCATGAGATCCATCTGCTCATCAGCCACCAGAAGCGGATCGAGATCTTCTGGAAGCTCGCCCGCCATCTGATCGGTCCTGATCAGAGCCAGACGAAGCGGGACATCGACCTCGATCTCGACCCCCCCGAGACAGCGCTGACACGGCACGCGCAGACACGCGAGGATCCTCCCGACCACAAGGTCACGGCCATCCCGTCCGCGCTCGAAGCGCAGTTGGTAAACTGCCCGAGCTTGCCGATCCTCCACGCAGCCGAGAAGGGCCGTCGCCAGCCGCGGAAATTGGCTTAAGGCAACCTCACCGGCGAACGAAAGGCCATTTTTTACCGCGCGCCAAGGATCGAGATGTACAGGTAGGTCTTCCGGCATAAGCGCGCAAATTTAACCGATCGATAGCATCTTCGTCAATTCGCCTGAGTCCTTTGTGAACGGGCAATCGAAAGCTTCGCATCGGATGCGCTCGCAAGCGGCCCCTGGGCATCCGAGCCGCCAGATGGGTCAGCCTCGGCAAGGGAGCCGACTTCATATTTTCGGATCAAACGATAGAGCGTTGCACGGGACACGTTCAGTCGCCGCGCGGCTTCGGAAACATTGCCGGCGGTCTGCCGCAGGATTCGGTTCAATAACTCATGCTCGGCGCGTGATCGAACGAAATGCAGCGAACCATCGTCGCCATCGCTCAACAGACCGTCAAGCCCAAGGTCATCCGCGCCGATCAAAGAACGTTCACAGGTAATCACCGCGCGCCGCACGCGGTTGATGAGTTCACGGACATTCCCCGGCCAGGTATGCAGCCGCATCGCTCTCCATGCGTTCTGGCTAAAATCCTTGACGTTGTGGGTGCGCTCGTGGAAATGAATGTTGAAGGCATGGCGAGCGAGAATCTCGAGATCCTCGATCCGATCCCGCAATGGCGGCAGCGTCAAGAGCAGGACATTCAGCCGATAATAGAGATCCTCGCGGAATAGACCTTCCTGAACGGCCCGCTCGAGATTGGCATTGGTGGAGGCAATGATTCTCAGATCGAACTCGATCTCGGCATGCCCCTCCACTCGTTGCCCCCGACGATCCTGCAGCACGCGCAGTAGGTTAACCTGAAGCTCAGATGGCAAATCCCCAATCTCATCGAGAAAGATGGTTCCTGTATTGGCCGCTTCGAGCTTCCCGATCACCCGTCGGTCGGCTCCGGTAACAGCACCCTTGTCATAGCCGAACAGTTCCGATTGGATCGGCGACGACGGGAACGCCCCACAGTTCACCGTGACGAAGGGGCCTTTCCTGCGTCTCGACAGGGCATGAATCGCAGAGGCCGTCAGTTCCTTACCGGTCCCTGTCTCGCCAAGGATGAGCACCGGCGCATCCGATGCCGCAAAGGTGACGATGGATCGTCTCACCGCGCTGATGTCGTGACTGAGGCCGACGAGGCCAAACTGCGATGACGAGTCATCCGTCAAGCCATTCGTCTTTTGACGAAGCGCGGTCATTCCGCAGGCGTGCCCAAGGGTCACGGTCAATCGATCAAAGGGTACCGGCAGCGTACTGAAATCGTAGCAGAATCGAGAAATGGCCTGGCGGATCCCCGGATGCTGCAAGCTATGCGGAGAAATCAGCGCGATCCAATTGAAATTACCGCCGGAAACATCGGTTAATTGCGAAAGAAGGCGCACGTCCGCCTCCGGATCGCTGATCTCCACAAGCCCGACAGAGAGATCCCTGCCGCGGCAGATGTCGCATGCCTGGCTGACGCTATCCGCAATGAAGGTGTTCCACCCTGATTCGCAAAGCCATTGCATCATCTCATTTTGTGGTTTTTTTGCCACACAAATAAGGTTGCGTTTACTCTCCGAATCGGCATTTCCTAACATTTGCATTCGTCGTCAGCCCCCTCTTTTATTGTGTGACTGAATGGATTTCAAGGATTTGACATGATGAAAATCCCAACCACAGTCAAGTTCGTAGCCACATTTCGATCCCGGTCAATCGCGAGAAAAACCAATAAAAATTAAAATCTTCGGCCAACGCTATTTGGCCGCTTATATGACAATATTTTGAGACAGGATAAACGAGGGGGGCTGCGTTCAAATATCCGTAGGATTACGCAATGCGAGGCTATCGATGCTTTTGGATCGCGCACGACAGAGAAGGCAACGAGAACAACTCCGTCAAGCCCGCCCGCTTGCCGTAAAAGTTGAGCGCAACTGCTTCAAGCATCATTGAAGTCATCGCGACTCTGTCCCCTGGAAAGACCGATCCCACTGACGCGCCGCACTCGGCGTTCCAGCGCGTCGCCCAGCACGGACGGTTCGCGATAGAGCAGCGTGAAGGTGTGTCGCGAACGGGTGATGCCGGTATAGACCAACTCGCGGGTGAGGACCGGATTTGACGTGTCCGGCAGGATGAGCGCGGTGTGATCGAATTCCGAGCCCTGGGATTTGTGCACCGTCATGGCAAAGACCGTCTCCACCGCTTGCAGACGGCTAGGCAGAATCCAGCGGATGCCGCCGGAACCATCGCCGGCGGGAAAGGCCACGCGCAACGCGCGACGCCTTGCCCCGGCTTCCTGGCGCGCCCCTTCGACTCCGCTCAGGGCCAGCGGCAGCGCGAGCGTGATGCCGATGTCGCCGTTCATCAGGTGCAGGCCATAGTCGTTACGGGTGACCAGCACCGGGCGGCCGGCGAACCAGTGGCGATCCGTGCCCGCCGTCCCGAGGGCGTCGCCTCCACTCAGCAGTCCGGCGTCCTTGAGCACCGCGACGATCCGTCGGTTCAGCCCTTCCACGCCCCAGGGCCCCTGACGCAGCGCGGTGAGCAACTGAAACCCTTCTTGTGCCTTGAGGATGTCGCGCGCCCACTGATCCAGCGCGTCTCGGGTGGCGTCATCGCCTGGATCCGCGTCGCGCATCCGGGTCAGAGAGGCGCGATAGCCGTCGCGGACCAGGGCAGCGAAGTCCGGGCTGTCCGTGTCGCGCAGTCGGATGGCGGCGATCCGACCAAGATTGCCGTCACCGAGGCTCGGCTGGCGCTCGAATAGCGCCAGAACGGCGGACAGACGCGCGGTCGGCGGCGAGCGCGCCGGCGGATCGTCGTTGACCAGCGCGGCGAGCGCCCCGATGCCGCCTTCGGGCTTGAAGCGATAGCTCTTGCGCAGCATGACGATAGCCTGATCCAGCGGCTCGCCGGCGTCGTCGAGGTGCGTGTCGGGAATGGTCGCTCCCGTCACCCGGTACAGCCAGTCGCGGGTGGCCGGGAGATAATGCGCGGCGCGCGCGCGCTGACAGAGATCGCCCAACACCGCGCCCGCCTCCACCGAGGCCAATTGGTCCTTGTCGCCCAGCAGGATCAGGCGCGCATCGGGGCGCAGCGCCTCCAGCAGACGAGCCATCATCTCCACGTCAACCATTGATGCTTCGTCGACCACCACCAGATCGGCCGGGAGCGGATGGCCTGCATGATGGCGGAAATGGCGACTGTCCGGGAGCGAGCCGAGCAGCCGGTGCAGGGTCGTCACCTCGGTGGGGATTTCGCGGCGCACCTGTTCGCCATTCGGAACGGCGTCGAGCGGCAGGTCTGCCACCCGCGCGGCGATGGATTCGTTCAGACGCGCGGCGGCCTTGCCGGTGGGTGCGGCCAGACGGATCCGCAGCGGCGGCTGGCCGCGCCCGATGGCCAACCCTTGCAGCAGCGCCAGCAGACGCACCACGGTGGTGGTCTTGCCGGTGCCCGGACCGCCGGTGACGATGGCGAAGGCGTTGCGGGCCGCCAGCGCGCAGGCGATCTTCTGCCAGTTGCAGGGATCGGATGCCGCGCCCTGGTCGACGACGAACAGCGCATCGAGCAGTGCGCGCAGGTCCGTTTCCGGCAGTTCGAGCCGCCGGTCGAGACGCGCGCCGATCCCGGCGAGGATACGTGATTCGTAGCGCCAGTAACGCCGGAGATAGAGCAGCGGTCGCTCGGGCGTGCCTTCCAGGACAAAGGGCGATGCCTCGTCGTCGGTGGCGGCGCGGTCGAGCCGGTTGTGGACGGCCGGGCTGCGGCTCAGGCGTCTGACCCAATCCGCTAGCGTCAGTCCGCGCAGGAGAACACTCAAGTCGGCGCGCACCTCGGCGGCGGTATCCGCGTCATCGCGCAGCCGGGTGAGCAGGGCTTCCGGGTGCTGACGGGCGCCGGCAAGGTCGAGACAGACATGGCCGTGTCCATTGCGCTCGCTGGTCAGGGCCACGGCAAGCAGCACCGCCGCGTCGGTCTCCGGTCCGTGTCGATGGATGAAACGGGTCAGGGCCAGATCCAGCGCGCGCAGGGCGCCGGCATCCACCCAGACGCGCAGACGGGCGAGCAGATCCTCGGCCTCGGCAGGCGCAAACAGATCGAGCGTCAAGGTGTCCATCAGACCACCTCCCGGTCGGCCGTCGTCTCGCCAGCCGTTCTTTCTCCGGCGAACAGCCGGTCCAGCGTCTCGATCAGAATCAGCGGCGGTTTGTCCATGAAGAGCCCTTGACTGGCGCTGTAACCGCCGCGCAAAAAGACATAGACGGCCCCGCCGACATGTCGGTCATAGTCGTAATCGGGCAGACGCGCGCGAAGCTGGCGGTGCAACGCGAGCAGATAGAGCACGTACTGCAGATCGTAGCGGGCGTTCAGAATGGCCTCGCGCATGGCTTCCGGGGTATAGGCCGCGTCGTCCGGTCCCAGCCAGTTGGATTTCCAGTCCGCCACGTAGTAACGGCCCTGGTGCTCGAACACCAGATCGATGAAGCCCTTGAGCATGCCGTTAAGTCGATTGGCGCCGATGCCCGGACGCGGGTGTCCGGCCAGACAGTGCGTCCAGACCAGCCGATCCAGCGTCTGGGTCTGGACGGCGCGGCTCTCCAGCCAGAATTCCATCTCGACCTGGATCCGTTCGGGCGCCAGATCGCACAGGGCCAGTGTGGGCGGTTGGCCGTCGGCATCCGGCAGTCCGTCGAGCACCCGGGGCCGGGCGAGGAAGTCCGCCAGCCATTCGTCCAGCGGCTCGATCCAGGCAGTGAGTCCGCGTAGATTGCAGCGCTGTCCCAGCATTTCCAGGCGCAGCGTTCGCGCTTGGGCCGTTGCCGCGTAGCCGCGCAGGATCTGCCCCCGGTCGTCGCGCGCGCGCTGGTTCGCGGCCCATTCCAGGATGCCATGCAGAAAGGTTCCCTGGCGGCTGCCGCGCGGGAAGGCGTGCAGATGGCGATCCTTCAGGGGCTTTGCCGAGCGCATCGAACCGAGGTCATCCGCGTCAGCCGCTCGGATCGTCTGATTGAGTTCTTCCATAGCGGTCTCCTGCGTGGCCGTCTCCACCGACGGCCCCGGCTCGGATCCTTGCGTCTGATCGGAAAGAAGCGCCGACGCGGCCTCCTCCGACCCGATCTCTTCCCGCGCCACGATCCGCAGAGACGAATAACTGGCGATCCACCAGGACGGGGGACGGCTCTTCGGGGCCGGACGCGCCAGCTCCAGCGCGACCGCCGATGCCGGGGCCAGTCGCTTCACCGATGGGGACGGCGCCGGCTCGATCCGCATCGATGCACAATCCCCCCGCAGTCGCGCCAACGCATCCAGGATGTTCTCCGGGGTCTCGAACGGCTTGCCGCCATTGAGCACATGACCGATGGCCGACTTCTCCAACTGGGGCTTTTTCGCCGTGCCGCTCTTGAGCGGCGCGATCCCGAGCCAGAGCGCATGCCGGGCGCGGGTCACGGCGACATAGAGCAGGCGCATGTCCTCGCTCAGACGTGCATCGTCGGCGGCGGCCCAAGCCTCGTCAAAGCGGGCCTTTGGCGCCAGTTCGAGCAGGGTTCGCGGGCCGGCGCGATAGGGAACCTGCCGGGTATGACCATCCACTGCCCGCCAGGAACAGATGAAGGGCAGCAGCACCAGCGGATACTCCAGCCCCTTGGCTTTATGGATGGTGACGATCCGCACCCGTTCGGCATCGCTCTCCAGGCGCTGGATGAATTCGTCGCCCGACGCGCCGACATGCTCGGACAGGTGCCGGATCAACGCCTGTTCGCCGTCGAGCGCGGTCGCCGACTGTTGCAGCCATTCGGCCAGATGCAGCAGATTGGTCAGAATGCGCTCGCCGTTGCCGCGTCCGAGCAGCCGCGCGGGCAACTCGACGTCCTGCATCAGGCGCCGCAGCATGGCGAGCACGCCTTGACGCCGCCAGACCTGCCGGTAGCCGCGAAAACGCTCGATCTGTGCTTCCCAGGCCAGTTCGTCGCATTGCAGCCGCGCGAGCTGTTCCAGCGGCACGGCCAGGGTGTTGGTGCCGAGCGCCGAGCGCACCAGAGTCTCGTCGGTGGGCGCGGCGCAGGCCCGCAGCCAATGCAGCAGATCGCCCGCCTCCTGGGTCTGAAAGACCGAATCCAGATCCGAGAGATAGACGCTGTGAATGCGACGAGCCGCCAACGCCTCGCGCATCGCGGCCGCTTCCGTGCCGGTGCGTACCAGGATGGCGACGTCCTGCGGGCACAGGGGGTGATGTTCGCCCTCATGCTCGAAACCGGCCTGCCCCGCCTCGGCCTGACGCAACCAGTCGACGATCCGGGTCGCCGTCGACTCGGCCATCCGCCGGCGATAGTCGTCGGGCGAAACCGGATCGGGGCCGTTGTCCAGGGTCCAGAAGGTCAGCGCGGTCGCTGCCTCGCCATTCAGGATTAGACGCTCGGCGCGGCCGCTGGCCTCGACGATCTGATAGGGAATCGGATGCTCGGTGTCGGTCTTAAAGCGGAAGGCCCCGCGCGCCTGTGTCTCCGCCTGCTGAAACAGCCGGTTGCAGGCGTCCACCATGGGCTCGGTCGAACGGTAATTGACGCCCAGGGTGTAATGCCGCCCCGCAGTTGCCCGGCGGGCATCGAGATAGGTATGAATGTCGGCCCCGCGGAAGCCATAGATCGCCTGCTTGGGGTCGCCGATCATGATCAGCGCGGTGTCCTCGGGCGGCTCGGCCACTTGGTAGATGCGATCGAAGATGTGGTACTGAACCGGGTCCGTATCCTGGAATTCGTCGATCAGGGCCACCGGGAACTGGCGTCGGATGGTCTCGGCCAGGCGTTGCGCGTGACCGCCATCCCCTGCCCCGCCCCCGACCCCGCTGGGACTCAGCGCCGCATCGAGCTGACGCAGCAGGTCATCGAATCCCATCTCGGCCTGGACGAGCAGACGGCGTTCCAGTTCGCGTCCGACCCAGCGCGCGGCATGGGCGATCAGACAGGCCTCGAAGGACGGTTCCGGCTCCTCCGGCAGAGGCGGTTTAGCGCCCGCCGCCTGCCAGTCGGCGATCGACTGGAAAGCTGGATGCGTCATTTCGGTCGTGACTTTCGCGGTCTTCTTGAACTTGAATGCGCCCTGGACAAAGCTCTTGAGCTTCGTCGGCGCCGCGCCGCCCTCGGACCAGGCGGCAATCTCGGCGAGCAAGTCGTCGAAGGGCTCCGCATGCGTGCTCCCGTGCGTGGTCCCATTGAGATGGGGACGCAACTCGCGCAGATGCGTTTCGAGCGTCTCGCGATCCGCGTGCCACAGATCCCGGGCCGCCTGCTCCAGGACCGCGCGTTCCGCGTCCAGACGCTGACATTCCGCTTCCACGCCCTCCTTCGCGTTCAACCACTGACACTGGCGGGCCAGTGGTGCGTCGAGCGCATCGCCGGAGAGCGGTTCGCCCTTGTAGGACAGAACGGCCTCCCGGCGCTGGAGCCAGGTGGCGAGCTTGTCGCGCAGGGCATCGGGAGACTTGACGACGCCCAGGACGCAGCGCACCTGCGCCGGCGGCAGCGGGTAGAAGTGCACACGCCAGTAATCGCGCGTCACCTCGGCCAGCAGATCGGTCTGATCGGTGACCAGTTCCCGCTCGAACAGACCGCGCGCGTCGAAGGCATGTTCCTGAAGCATGCGGTAGCACCAGCCATGAATAGTCGAGATCATCGCCTCGTCCATCCATTCGGCGGCCAGACGCAGCCGACACGCGCAGCCGGGCCAGTCTTGCGGCGCGTAGGTCGCGCGCAAATCGTGCAGCGGATTCTCGCCGGGCCGGATAGTCGACGCCGTGTTGGGCTCGGCCTCGAAACACACCGCCGCCTCGACGAGACGCTGCCGAATCCGGTCGCGCAATTCCTTCGTGGCCGCGTCCGTGAAGGTGACGACCAGAATCTCGGGCGGCGTCAGTGGACGGTCGAAGGCGATCCCATCCCCGCCGTGCCCAAGCACCAAACGGGTATAGAGCAGGGCCAGCGTAAAGGTCTTGCCGGTGCCGGCGCTGGCCTCGATGAGTCGACTACCCCGGAGCGGAAAGGCAAGCGAATCGAGCCTTTGGCTCATGATGACGGTCCCTCTTGATCCAGACAATGGCGAAACAGCGGCCGGTAAAGCCGGTCGATCAGCGGCTCGAAACGCGCGTCCGCGCCGAGTTCCGCATAGGTCGGCCAGAAGCGGGCATAACCGGGATGATCCTCCCGCTCGCCCGCGCGGTTGAAGCCACCCTCGTAGGTCGAAAACGGACAACTCTTACCACCCTCGCGCGCCCGCAGCACCGCGAAGCCGGTCTTGCAGGCCAACGGCGGCAAGGTCGTCAGCCCCTCCAGAGACGACTCCAGAAGCTGGGTCAGCAGGTCGCGCGCGGACTCGGCGTCCAGCGGCGCGAGCCTGAAATCGGTGTCCGGTCCGAGAAGATGCGTCGTGACCGGCCCCTCAAGCTGGGCGGCCAGATGGAACGGCCAGTGTCGCGCCAGGTGATACCACTTAAGGTCGTTCCCCTCATAGAGTCGACTGGCCTGCAAATGTAACCGCACGCGGTTGCCCGCGTCGTCCTGGCGCAGATCGTTCAGGCTATCGTCCAAATCGATGCCGATCCCCGCCAGCCGGATCGTCCGGGCGGGACAGACCAGCGGATACTGTTGCAGAAGCGACCGATAGGTCTCGACCGGTTCTTCCAAATCCTTGACCAGCGAATCGGTCCAGACGCCATCGAAGGGCGGCAGGGGCAGACGACCGGCGCGCGCGAGCTGCCGGATCGTCGCGCGCAGACAGACTTGCGGATCGGCGTCGGGCTGCTGTGCCAGGGTGTGTTCCACCGACTGGATCATGACGTTGCGCATGCCCCAACTCCCGAGGCCGTCGAAATCGAACACCTCGTCATCCTCGACGGCATCGGCGTCCTCGGTGAGATAGAGCGCGAGGCGCCGGGTATAAAACGTCTTGACCGGATGGCGCAGAAAGCCACCCAGCGCGGAGAGTCGAACGGGGGCATCCAGGTCGGGCGGAGCGAGGGTCGGCGGACGCTCCGGTTCGGTGTCGGAAAAGGCCCCCGGCTCGATTCCGGAATCGCGGTCGGGATCGGATCTGGAATCCCGATGCACCGCCCGCCATTCGCGCGCGTAGGTAAAAAGACGCGACGGGCGATCCGACTGGAAATAGCGGCGGCTGAAGGGCTGCAACGGATGCTCAGTGGTCAGCGCGTCGAGGAGCGTCGCGCCACTCTCCGGGTTGGCCAGCCGCCAGCCGGCGGCGAGATGGTCGCGTAACTGACCGACCAGCACCGAGGGCGGCCGCACCGAGTTGTCCCGAATCCCGCGCCCCACCCAACTGATCACCAGCCGCTCGCGCGCCGACAGCAGCGCCTCCAGGAAAAGATAACGGTCATCCTCGCGGCGCGAGCGGTCGCCCGGTCGATAGTCGTTCGCCATCAGGTCGAAATCGGCCGGGCGACGGCTACGCGGATAGTCGCCGTCGTTCATGCCCAACAGCCAGATCTGACGAAAAGGGATGGCGCGCATCGGCATCAGGGTCGCGAAATTCACTGCGCCGGCCAGAAACCGCTGGGTCAGGGTCGGTTCGTCGAGAGCGGACAGCAGCGCGTCGCGCACCACCTCCAGCGGCAGGGTCTCCGTGCGCGCGCCGCCCCGCCGACAGTCCAGCGCCCAGCGCTCCAGCGCCTGCTGGACCTGGGCGATGGCGAGCAGATCGGCCTCGCCGTCCGCCGCGAAGGCGTCATCGAGCAGTTCGCCGATCAGCGCCGTCCAGGCGTCCGGCGCGCGCGGGATCTGAAGTTGATGCCAATAGCCTTCCAGCATTTCCAACAACTGCACCAGCGGCCCGACCAGCGCCGCTTCCAGACCGCCGATCTCGTCATAGGGCTCGATCGCCTGCCAGGGACCGCTCCGCCCCGTGGCGAAGCCGAGCAGCATGCGTTGCAGACCGAAGCCCCAGGTGTTTTGCGTCAGCCCGGCCGGCAGCCCAAGACTGGCGCGCTGCGGCGCATCCAGCCCCCAGCGGATGTTGGCGCCGCCGATCCACTGGCGCAGTCGGGGCAGATCGACCTCGTCGATGCCGAAGCGCTCGCGCAGGGCCGGAAGATCGAGGAGATCCAACAGCTCGCTGACGGCAAAGCGCGAGCGCGGTAGATTGAGCAGGGTCTCCAGCCCGATCAACAGCGGATTGCGATGACGCTGTCCCTGATCCGAGAGATGAAACGGGATGTGGCGCGGATCGTCCGGCGCCAGACGCCCGAAGACCGCCTCGATGTGCGGGGCATAGGGATCGATGTCCGGAACCATGATCAGCACGTCGCGCGGGTGCAGCGGATCGCCTGCCTGGGCGGCCTGCTCGAAGGCATCCAGCAGTTGATCGTGAAGGATTTCGACCTCGCGCTGCGGGCCGTGGGCGATCAGGAATTCGAGACTGCGATCGGTCCGGGGATCAATGGCGACAGCCAACGCCTGACGCTCGTGCAGCGGGCGCAGTTCCAGGATGTCATCTTGTAACTGTTGCAGCAGCGTGGCTTTGCCGGGGGATTCGCCAGCGGATTCCAGGGGGGACTCGAAAAGATCGATATCCATGCTAGCGGCCTGGAAATGCCCCTCGTAGTCCTCGCGCCGGTCGTGCTCGTCGAGCAGTCGGATATAGTCCCTGCCCTGCTTGCCCCAAGCCGCCAGCAGCGGATGACCGTGCAGATGGAGTTGGGTCTCGTCGACATCCATCGGCACCCTTCGACTCCGCTCAGAACAGGCCCCGCGGGCGGAATAACGCCGATACTCGCGCCGGAACAGCTCCCGACCCTCGACGATGTCGCCCCAGTGATGCCGACTGGGGTTGTGCACGAACAGCATGACCTGCGAGAAGGGCGCGATGGCCTCCAACACCTCCAGCGACTGGCGCGGCAGGGAGGAGATGCCGAAGACGATGACCCGCCGGGGCAGACGGTCCTGGGTGGCGTCGAACAGCGCGTCCGGATGGGTCTTGGCCCGCTCCAGGAAGGCGCGATGAATCTCGGCGCGACTGGCATGGCCGAACGCACCCGAATCGGCGCCCGCCTCCCCCGCGACATCCCGCAGCAGACAGCGCCAGAGGGGCGGCTGCCAGCGCTGCGCGTCGGGCAGCGGATCGCGGCGACCGTCCGGACGGATCAGGACATCCTCGCCGGCCTGCCAGGCGGCCAGCCAGTCGGCCCGATAGACTTGATACTGATCGAAGAGATCGGCGAGACGCAGGGCCAGTTGATACCGACGGCGCGGGTCGGCGTCGCCGTCGAGAAATCCCAGAATTGGCGCCAGACAGTCGGGATTCGGCAGTTGAGCGGCCAAAGCATTCCTTCGACTCCGCTCCTCGTACTGAGCGGCGCCGAAGCAAGGACAGGCGAGATCGCCCAGCAGTCGATGCAGCCGCCAAGTCATGGGCGCCTTGTCGAAAGCGGAACTCTCCGGCAGATCGCCAAGCACGCGGCGATACGCCTGCCAGATGAAACGCCCCGGCAGGGTCACTTCCAGCGCGGCGGCAATCCCGCAGCCGCCCGTGAGCGCGTCCTCGGGATTCGCGGCCAGGGCCAGCTTGAGCCATTGGGCGATGCCGTTGCTCTGCACCAGCACCACCTCGTTCTCCAGCGGATGCAGCGGATGCCGCCGCATCCAGGCGACCAGGAGCCCGCGCAACGCCTCCAGGCGGTTGCCCTGGATCAGCATGAAACCGGTTGGCCAGTCTCCGCTGCCCGCGATTTTCCGATCGTCCATCAGCCACTCCGTTCGAGGAACCATGATTCCGAGCGCGCATTGGAACCGCAAAGACACCAGAAACACAAAAGAGCTCAGCGCGTCCCGGCTCCGGCATTCCGGTCACCGCCGCGCGGCCAAGCACTGACGACGCTACAATGCCAGGCAGGATCGCCACCTCCCGAGGCCCATCATGCAGCGTCGCAGACTCCCGATCGGCATCCAGACCTTCGCCAAGATCCGCGAGGACGATCATTACTATTAGGACTTACGAAGTGACAAGCGACATGCTTTGTAGCCTGAAAAACACATGTAACTACATTCCGTTAGTCACTAGCGTTATACCGAACGACGAGGCTTTGATTTTTAAGCAATGTGGGGCCAAAACCAAAAGGGTACGGGAAAACGTGGCGCGCGTGACAGGGATTTCGGCGCCGCTGTACTAGCCGGACAGGCTCTCCATCCGAATCCGCATCACCGCTCCCTGCACCGATTCCAGCGCCTCGATCCGCGCGATGGCTTCGTTCATCCGGCCCTCGACCACCCGATGGGTGAGCATGACCAGCGGGACATGCGTCTCCCCCTCGCCCGGCTCCTTCTGCTTGATGGCCTCGATGCTGATCCCCTCCTCGCCCAGGATGCTGGCGATGCGCGCCATGACGCCCGGCTGGTCGAGCGCGGACAGACGCAGATAGTAGGAGGTCTCGATGTCCTCCATCCGCAGCACCGGCGTATCGACCAGTTCGTCGGGCTGGAAGGCGAGATGGGGCACGCGGTTGCCGGGGTCGGTGGTCAGTGCGCGCACCACGTCGACCAGGTCGGCGATCACGGCCGAGGCGGTCGGCAGGGCGCCCGCGCCCGCGCCGTAGTAGAGAGTCGGGCCGACTGCATCGCCCTTGACCAGCACCGCGTTCATCACGCCATCGACATTGGCGATCAGACGACGCTCCGGAATCAGGGTCGGATGGACGCGCAACTCGATGCCGCTCGGCGAGCGTCGCGCGATCCCGAGATGCTTGATGCGATAGCCCAATTCGGCGGCATAGGTGACATCCAGCGCGCCGATCTTGGAAATGCCCTCGGTAAAGCAGCGCTCGAACTGTAACGGAATGCCAAAGGCCAGCGACCCCAGAATGGTGAGCTTGTGGGCCGCGTCGATGCCCTCGACATCGAAGGTCGGATCGGCCTCGGCGTACCCGAGCGCCTGCGCCTCGGCGAGCACGTCGGCGAAATCCCGGCCCTTGTCGCGCATCTCGGTCAGGATGAAGTTACCGGTCCCATTGATGATCCCGGCGATCCATTCGATGTGGTTGGCGGCCAACCCCTCGCGCAGCGCCTTGATGATGGGGATGCCGCCGGCGACCGCCGCCTCGAAGCCGACCGTCACGCCCCGTTCCCGGGCGGCGGCGAAGATCTCATTGCCGTGACGGGCGATGAGCGCCTTGTTGGCGGTGACGACATGCTTGCCGTTGGCGATCGCCTTCAGAACCAGCTCGCGCGCGGGCGAATAGCCACCGATCAGTTCGACGACGATCTGAATCTCGGGATCGTCCACCACCGCGAAGGCATCGTCGCCGATCCGCCCGACGCGCTCCAGACCCTCGATGGACGCGGGGTTGTAGTCGCGCGCCGCGGCATGGGCGATCTCGATGCCGCGTCCCGCGCGCCGCGCGATTTCGTTCGCGTTGCGGGTCAGCACGGTCAAGGTTCCGCCCCCGACCGTTCCCAAGCCCAACAATCCGACCTTCACCGGTTCCATTCATTTCACCTCGATTCAAACAACATCATCCCACTCAAAACGCCTAAAAACACTTCTTAAAAGCAGGCCTCAAGCCGCTTTCAAGAATGGCGGAACATCTCCTTGATGCCGCGTACCGCCTGCCGCGTCCGATGTTCGTTCTCGATCAGACCGAAGCGCACATGGCTATCGCCATACTCGCCAAAGCCGATCCCCGGCGACACCGCGACTTTGGCTTCGCGCAACAGTTTCTTGGAAAACTCCAGCGACCCCATATCCCGATAGGGTTCCGGAATTGGCGCCCACACGAACATGGTCGCCTTGGGCGGCTCGACCGCCCAACCGGCGGCATTGAGACCGCTGCAGAGCACATCGCGCCGGCTCTCGTACATATCCCGGATCTCGGTCACGCAGCCCTGCGGGCCTTCGAGCGCGGCGATGGCCGCGACCTGAATCGGCGTGAAGGTGCCATAGTCCAGATAGGACTTGATCCGCGCCAGGGCGCCGACCAGGGTCCGGTTGCCACACATGAACCCGACGCGCCAGCCGGGCATGTTGTAGCTCTTGGACATCGAGAAGAACTCGACCGCGATCTCTTTGGCACCCGGAATCTGGAGGATCGAGGGCGCCTTGTAGCCGTCGAAAACGATGTCGACATAGGCAATATCGTGTACCACCCAGATGCCATGCTCGCGGGCGATGTCGATGACCTTCTGGAAAAAATCCAGCTCGACGCACTGCGTCGTGGGATTGCCGGGAAAGTTGATCACCAGCATTTTCGGCTTGGGCCAGGATTCCTGGATCGCCTTCTGGAGTTCCTCGAAGAAATCCACCTCGGGCGTCAGACGCACATGACGCACGTCGGCGCCGGCGATGATGAAACCATAGGGATGGATCGGATAGGCCGGGTTGGGCACCAGTACCGTATCCCCGGCGCTCATGGTCGCCAGCGCCAGGTGGGCAAGCCCTTCCTTGGAGCCGATGGTCACGATCGCCTCGGTCTCCGGATCCAGATGGACATCGAAGCGATCCCGATACCAGTGACAGATGGCGCGTCGCAAACGGGGAATGCCGCGGGACATCGAATAGCGATGGGTATCCTTGCGAACCGACGCCTCGACCAGCTTGTCGACGATATGCTGGGGCGTGGGCTGATCCGGGTTGCCCATCCCAAAATCGATGATATCCTCGCCTCGGGCTCGTGCCTCCGCCTTCAACTCGTTGACAATGTTGAAGACATACGGCGGCAACCGCTTGATGCGGTGGAAATCTGACTCGGGGGCAACCACTGGCGACCTCTTGGTGTTGGCGTGGACTGAAGGCATAGAGTCTACAGTCGCGCCGATGCACAAACAACGCATGCCATGATGAACCAGCAATTCCCGTTGGCCGCCGAGAGGCACGACGATGAGGAGTCGGGGCCGTGGCTGAAAATCGGCAGGCGCGCGGGCACCTCGCTGCGAAGCAGCGCGGCGATTGAATTGGCTTGCTCTCCCCTCGAAGACGACACCGCGAGCATGATCGATCACGGCACGTAGCCAGGAGGTGTCCTGCACCAAAGGCGATCTGCGGTGGGCGGGGGATGGCGCGATTGAGGTTCCCCCGAAATTTCGTCTTCCAAGGGTGACGTCAACTAACCCGACTTCGGCTATTCAGCGTCTTTCGCGCTGCAACCCGCTGATTCTTCGTTCCTCGAAGAAAAAGGTCGGCACTACAGGCGATCGCTCAAGCGCTCTGTGATAGTCGCTCGGAGGTGATCCTCGG
>NZ_NHSQ01000082.1 GCF_016653465.1 Thiocystis minor
CTTCGGGCAGCCAATCCTGCACCGACGGTGGAAGCAGAAAGTCGACATCACGCAGAATCGGACGGAAGTGGCTCATCGGCTCAGGCATCCCAGGGGTGATGCGCCTATTCTACCGGCGGCAGTGCCGTGCGGCACCGGGAAAGTCCGACAGGCTGCTAGGCGCGAGGCTGGCCCGCAGATCGGTCAGGGTGATCATGAGTGTCATTGGATCGAGCGGCGAGGGATCGAAGCCAAGTCGCGTGTAGAACGCTCGGGCGGTCTCGTCGAGGGCCTGCACCAGCACTCCGCGAATGCCGATGGCATCCGCCGCGTTGAGGATGCGCTGACCGGCGTCCTGCATCAGGGCGCGACCGAGGCCCCGTCCCTGGTAAGCACCATCGACCGCCAAGCGCGCGAGGATGACCACCGGAATGGGATCAGGCATGTTGCGCCGCATCCGCCCAGTCGCCAGCGTAGGAGCCACCGCACTCGACGCCAACGCGTAGTAGGCGATGACCCGCTCCCCGTCGCATACGACGAAGGTCCGCGCGGCACCGCTCGCCTGATTGCGCAGGGCACGCTGTTTGAGCCAGGTATCCAGCGCGGCCCGACCGCACACGAACGCACTCACCACATGCCGCTCGCTCAGTGGTTCCGGCGCGCCAAGGGTCACGGTTGTTCCCAGGGGGGCAGGGTCCGCATGGTTTTGCGCAGTCGTTCATTGGGTTGCGGCGGGGCGTCGAGCCGCTGTTGGAAGGCGGCAAAGGCATCGGCCCCAACGCGCAACAACGTCTGGTCGAGTAACACCTCCTCGGCGGCCCGACGCGAGGCATCGAGAATGAACTCGGTCCGGTTCTTCCCGCAGGCGCGGGCGGCACGGTCGATCAGGTCGCGTTCCTCCGGTTTGATCCGCAGGTTGAGCGTTTGGCGCTTGGTGGAGGCTTCATGGACGGTCGGCATGGGAATCGCTCCAGTTTTATCGGATACTAGCAGTGGCGTAACGCCATTGTCACCACGAATGCCCGGAGCTGCGGTCATGGCCATCACTCGCCCCCAACCCTTCGCCCTGCGCGATGCCACGGCGCTGATCGAGGCGGTCTTCCCGGCGCAGAAGGTCTCCTTCGAGGCGCAGCGCGAGCGCAAGGCCGGCGCGGGTCAGACGCTGACGGCGCTGGGTTCCTACTGGAAGGGTCGCAAGCCGTTGATCCTGGTGCGGGCGATCATCCTGGGGAGCCTGCTGCCGCGGACCGATGATCCCGAACAAGATCTGGAGATTTTCGAGCAACTGATGGCCTTCGATCTCGAAGGGCTGGCGCGGCGCGAGCCGAAGATCAGTGTCACCGAGCTGGCCCGACGCCTGACGCTCGCGGATCCCTGGCGCTACTTCGCCGCGTCTTACGAGGGCAAGGCGGTCGCGTCGGAAGATCTGGCCTGTCTGCGCTGTCCCTTTGAACCCGATGACTATCCTGGCCTCTCCATCCGCTGGCGGCGTGACCTCGATCAGGCCGACCGGCTGGACCTGCTGGCTCAGGCGCTGGCGACTTTTACCACCTACGAAGAACGCGCCGGTCTGTGCAAGCGTCCGGAGGAACTGGATCCGGCCGCCCTCTACGCCCCGATCTGGCCCGCCGTGAATGCCCATCTGGGCCGGTTCGGCATCGCGGCGCAGTCTCATCAGGAACTGGTCGAGCAACTCGGCATCCTGCGTTTCGGTCATCGTCCCAAGGTTGGCGACACCTTTTGCGGCGGCGGCTCCATTCCCTTCGAGGCGGCGCGGTTGGGCTGCGATGTCTACGCCTCGGATCTCAACCCCATCGCCTGCATGCTGACCTGGGGGGCGCTCAACATCATCGGTGCCGCGCCTGAGAAACGTTCTGAGATCGAGCAGGCGCAACGTGCGGTGGCCAAGAAGGTCGATCGCATCATTACGAGGCTTGGCATCGAGCACGACAGAGAGGGCAATCGGGCCAAAGCGTATCTTTATTGTCTGGAGACCCGCTGCCCGGAGACCGGTTGGATGGTGCCGATGGCGCCGAGTTGGGTGATTTCAAAGAATCGCAACGTGATTGCCCGGCTGCTTCCCGATCCAGCGAACAGGCGGTTCGATATACAGATCCTGACCGGCGTCCCGGCCGCCGACATGAAGACGGCCGAACAGGGGACGGTGCGCGATGGCAATCTGGTCTATGAGTTGGACGGCAAGACCTACCGCACACCGATCAAGACCCTGCGCGGGGATTATCGGGATGCCGACGGCAATACCGCGAACAAACTTCGCCGTTGGGAGAAAGAGGATTTCAAGCCGCGACCGGATGACATCTTTCAGGAGCGGCTGTATTGCATCCAGTGGATCGAGCGCGACACCCTAGAGACTCATCGCCCGACGACCTTCTTTGCCGCCGTGACCGAGGATGATATTGGCCGCGAGCGCAAGATTGAGAGCATCGTCGCCAAGCATCTAGCCCAATGGCAGGAGGTGGGGTTGGTGCCGGATATGGCGATCGAGCCGGGTGACAAAACCGATGAGCCGATTCGCACACGCGGGTGGATGTATTGGCATCAGTTGTTCCCCCCCAGGCATTTATTGACTCTCAGTGTTGTTCATGCTCAACAAACCGTGCCAAGCGAAACCTTTGATCTGGCCTTGATGCTGAATATCTCTTCACGCATGTGCAGGATCAATGCAACGGCGAGTCAAGGCGGCGCGGTGAAATACAATGATGTCTTTCAGAACCAAGCGCTTAACACTTATTACCGATCCGCCCTACGCCGACGCGGTCCACTATCACGAAATCACCGAATACTTCATCGCCTGGCTGCGCAAGAATCCGCCGCCGCCTTTCGATCAATGGGTCTGGGACTCGCGCCGCGACCTCGCCATCAAGGGCTCCGGCGACGACTTCCGACGCGGCATGGTCGACGCCTATCAAGCCATGACCGATCACATGCCCGATAACGGCATGCAGTGCGTCATGTTCACCCATCAGGACACCGGCGTCTGGTCCGACATGGCGGCCATCTTCTGGGCCGCTGGTCTGCAAGTGGTCGGCGCCTGGTACATCGCCACCGAGACGACATCCGAACTCAAGAAGGGCGGCTATGTGCAGGGCACGGTGATCCTGATGCTGCGCAAGCGCGCGGCCGGAGACCGCCCCGGCTTCAAACAGCGCCTCCTTCCGGAAGTTAAACGCGAGGTGGACAAACAAATCAAGCAGATGCTGCATCTGAACACCGAGACCGAGGCCCGCATGGGTACACCGGTTTTCAACGATTCGGATTTGCAGATGGCCGGCTACGCGGCGGCGCTTAAGGTGCTGACCGGGTATACCAGCATCGGCGGCGAGGACGTGACCGCCTTTGCCCTGCGCCCGCGCCGCAAGGGCGAAACCACCGTGGTCGACGAGATCGTCAAGCAGGCCGCCGAGACCGCCAACGAGTTGCTGGTTCCCGAGGGACTCGCCCGCGAGACCTGGGCGGCCCTCTCCGGCATCCAGCGCTTCTATCTGCGGATGCTGGACATGGAGACGACCGGCGCGTCCAAGCTCGACAATTACCAGAACTTCGCCAAGGCATTCCGGGTGGCCGACTATGCCGCCGTGACGGCGGACATCAAGCCCAACGCCGCGCGTCTCAAATCCGTCACCGAATTCAAGCCGCGCGATCTCACCGACCGCACCGAGATCGGCCCGACCCCGCTCGGGGCGCCGATCGTCGCGATTCAAGAATTCCTGGCCGAGCAGGAGCCTGGCGCGGTGATAGCGAACCTCCAAGACGCGGTGCCAGATTATCTGCACCGCCGTCCGCTGCTGACGGACATGGCCGACTTCATCGCCGCCAAGGCCCGCAAACCAGACATCCGCCGCGCCGCCGAGGCCATCGCCAACCGGATGCGCAATCAGCGGTTGCAATGATGCAAGCGGCGTCTTGTCTTCAACCTCATCTGAGTCCGGGAGGGAATATGCAACTTGATCTCAATGAAAGCATCACGACGGCCGAACTGGGGCGTCATCTCACGGTCGCGATCGAACAGGTCCGGCGCTCAGGTCGCCGCCTGACCATCACCAAGGGCCATCAGGCGGTTGCCGAACTAAGTCCGCCGACCAAAACGGGCTACCCCATCGCCCAACTCGGCGCATTGCTCGCCTCTTTGCCGAAGCTGAATGCGGATGCTCAGGCCATGTCAGACGATCTGGCGCGGATTCGTCAGACGAGCGAACTTCCGGACACCCCATGGGACTCGTGATCGATACCAATGTCTTGATCGATGCGCAAAACGGGCGTTTCGCGCTGGAGCGACTGACCGATTTCGCCGATTATGGCGAGGGCTATATTGCCGCCATCACGGTTTCCGAGCTTCTGGCCGGGGTGCATTTGGCCACCACGCCGGATCAGCGTATACAGCGATCCGCGTTTGTCGAGGGCCTGATCGCAAGCCTGCCGGCGCTTGATTTCACGGAGTCGACGGCCAGAGTCTATGCGGAGTTGTACGCCTATTTTCTGCGCCCACGGGGTCAGATGAAAGGACGGGCGCATGATTTTCAAATCGCCGCGACGGCGATTGCCCATGGGTTTGCGGTATTGACCAGCAACCTGGATGATTTCAAGGGGATCCCCGGACTACGGGTCGAGTGCCCATTGACCTGATCCGCACCCCGTCCCATCCCGCGTGGTCCAGGACTCTGGTGCCCATACTTCCGCGTCATGGGAGGAATGATGAGGATCGTCTCTATCGAACGGGTCGTTTCCGAGGCCGCTGCTGGTCGACATGACCGCGTTCATTGCCGCCAAGTCGCGCCGCCCCGAGACCCGCCGCATGACCGAGGCCATCGCAATCAGCGGTTGCAATGAAACAGGCCGCTTGAGATGTACACACAAGAGGCGCACAATCTGGGCTTTCCATGCCCCGGAGTCTGCCATGGGCCAGACCGTCACCAAAGACAGTCGTCTCCATATCCGCTGTGACGAGCGGACCCGACAGTTGCTCGACAAAGCGGCGGGTTATGCACACGCCAACCTGTCCGAATTCGTGCTTGCTCAAGCCGTCGCGGCGGCCGAGCGGCTCGTCCGGGAGCAGGAGTCGATCACCCTGCGAGGCGAGGATTTCCAGGCGTTTCTGGCCGCGCTCGATACCCCGGCCGAGCCCAATGCCGCGTTACGACGCGCGTTCGAGCGTCACGCCGAGCAGGTCGAGCGCGCGTGAGCTATGTCATCCGGCCGCTCGATGCGGCGGTCGAGACGGACGCCTTCAACTGCGGTCAGCCCCAGCTCGATACCTATGTGCGGCGCGATGCCTCGCAGGATGTGCGGCGTGGGGTCGCGCGGGTCTTTATCGCCACGCCTCGGGATGAGCGCCGGCGCCTGGCGGGCTTTTTCTCCCTAAGCGCGGGCAGCGTGAACGCTGAGGATCTGCCCCCGGACCTGGCGCGCAGGCTCCCCCGTTATCCGGTGCCCATCGCCTTGCTCGGGCGACTGGCGGTCGACCACGCATTTCAAGGCCGGGGGCTCGGCTCGATCCTCTTGTCCGACGCCTGCCAGAAGGTCATGCGGGCCAGTCGGGTGCTTGCCGTGGCTGCCGTCCTGGTCGACGCCAAGGACGACCCGGCGGCGGCATTTTACCGGCGCTTCGGATTTTCGCCTCTGCCGGGCCGACCAGACCGACTGCTGTTACCTGTCTCGGTCTTACGGAAACTCGTTCCAGCGCCGGACCACGCATGAGGATCACCGATGATGCAGGGGTTGCAGTTTAAGCCGCCCACCACCAACCCGGAAGACTCGCATGCGAGCCATCGAACTTGAAGCCACGGTCGAGCACCACACCATCCGTTTGCCGGAGACAATCCCGGACGGAACCCATCTTCGTGTTCTGTTGTTGATGGATGATCGACCCAGGCCCGCCAACGATGGCGGGGATCTGAAGGGTCTATTGGCGGGGTTGACGGAGGGCCTCACGGCCGAGGATCTGGACCGTTCTCGGGACTTCGGCCGGGGTGATCCAGAATGGGCTTCCTGATCGATACCAATATCCTGTCCGAAGTGCAAAAGGGCGACCGTGCCGATCCAGGTGTCCGCGCCTGGTACGATGCGGCAGACCAGCACGAACTCTATCTCTCGGTGTTGGTGCTCGGCGCGGTGCGCCAGGGCATCGATCGCCTGCGTCGCCGTGATCCCGTCCAGGCCGAGCGATTGGAGCAGCGACTAATGTGCGGGATGTCGAGCGCAGCGGCGTATCGCGACTGAATCCGTTCTCCGACGCCGCAACGCCTTGACCATTCGCCGTTTCTCTTCGCGCACCACGCCGCTGGACCGGGGCTTCCTCGCCGAACAGCTCCAGGGCGCACGCAGCTACCGGCGCATCGCCGGCTACTTCACCAGCTCGCTGTTCGAGATCGCTCATGAGTGGCTGGAGTCGATTCCCGACGTGCGCATCGTCTGCAACGTGGACTTGTCGCCCGAGGATCTGAAGGTCGCCCAACTCCGCGAGGCGCGGATGCTCGGGCGCTGGAACGAACGCTCCATCGAGGCCGAGTCACTGCTCAACCGCGAACGCTATCAGCGCCTGGATGCCTTTCTCGCCCAGCGTGGCCAGGTGATCCGGGTGGCGCCGGACAGCATCTGCGGTTTCCTGCATGGCAAGGCCGGCGTGATCGAGCGGGGCGACGGGCGCAAGCTCGGTTTCATCGGCTCCATGAACGAGACCCGCCGCCGGCGTAAGCCCATCGTCATCCTGGTCCCGGCGACGCTCTGCGAACAGTGGCAGACCGAGATGGATACCATTAATTCTACTTTGTTACCTTCAAAAAATCTTTAAGTGTTTAAATTTTATGATAATAAACAAAAATACACATAAACAATAGGGTTCTAGTGGCGCGTTGAGCGCCTATAATCACCCATAAACCGCCAACATCTATCTTCAATAGGGGCATAGTAAATGAAGATTTATTGCGCCTAATAAAAAATAACTTAAAATTCATTAATTTATGCGACAGTCAAAGTTAACAAAGTAGAATTAAGGACGACTGGATCGACGAGCTCGAGACCCTGGGCGAAAAGATGGACCAATACATCGAATCGCGCCGTCAGGCCACCGGCTTCGATTTACGCTACAACGACAGCATCAAGCCTAGCGAGGGCGCTTGGCGGGATTGTTCGGCCGTGCTCGCGCGGCGAGATCTCGACAATCTGATGCGCAAGGGGTGGGGAGGTTGATTGACACCAGTTCCGTCAGCATGGCCTCCCATGAAGCCATTTTTGGTTTCTGAGATGCCCCGGGGCCAGTCCGGAGCCAACCACGCGGTTTAGCGCCGGTGCCCGCCTTCGCATCGAATCTGCCCAGCGACTAGAATACCCCGATCCAATGCGCGCCAGTACAGGCGACTCCGGCAGTCTTCGTTGATCCACATGCCAACCCCTCCCTCGCTCGTCACCGCCCTGTCTCACAAGACCTTTGCCATGGCGCTCGCCGCCATCTGCATGAGCCTGATCGTGGTTGCCCTGTTCGAGCACCTGGAATTGCAGCAGGAGGTGGCCAGCCTTCGGGCAGAATCCCAGGCGAGGGAGCGGGACCGTTTGCGCCAGACGGTGCGCCAGGCGATCGCCTTCGCGCGTCACCAGCAGACCCGCGTCGCATCGGGGCAGGATGACGGAGACGCCCCGGACGATCCGCGCGCCGAGGCGCAGCGCGCAACCCTGGACTGGCTCGAACGTCTGCCCTTCGAGGACGGAGCCTATGTCTTCGCGGGACAATGGGACGGTCTGTCGCTGGCAGGACCGGCCAGGGGCAAAAACATGCTGGAGATGACCGACGAGAACGGCAAGCCGATCGTGCGCGCGCTGATCGAGCAGGCGCGCGCCGGCGGCGGCTTCGTCGAGTATGTTCTGCCGCCGTTTCACGGCCAGCGCTCGGCACCCAAAATAAGCTATGTCGAGGCGCTCGACGAGTGGGGCTGGTATGTCGGGGCCGGCGCCTATCTCGACGAGATCGAACAAGGTGTCAGCGCCATGCGTCAGTCCGCCCGCCAGCGTTTTCAGATGGAGATCCTTTCCATCGGCGGGCTGTTCGCGCTGATCGTCGCTTTCTTCTACCTCCTGATCCGCGGGCTAACCCACCGGGCGCGCACCAATATCGAGTCCTTCGTGGAATACTTCGAGCAGTCGGCCAATTCTCAACTGGAGATTGCGCCGCCGTCGATGGCTTTTAGCGAGTTCCAGACGATCGCCCGCGCCGCGACGACCATGATCGCGAAGCACCGACAGACCGAACGCGCCCTGCGATCGAGCGAACGGCGGTTTCGCAGCCTGATCGAGGTCAGCCAGTATTACATTCAGGAAATCGATACCGCCGGCGTTATTCAGTATGCCAATCCCGCCAGTCACGGACTGCTGGGTTACCGCCCAGAGGAATTGATCGGGCACAGCGTTGCCGATCTGCTACCCGAGGACGAACGGGCGGGTCTGCTGCGCGATCTCCAGTCGTTCGCGCTCCGCCAGCCCCCACCCGAGACCTACTACAACCGCAATCTGACCCGCGACGGGCGCCTGATCGACGTGCAGGTGGACTGGAACTACAAGCGCGACGAGCGCGGGCGGGTCGTCGGCTTCGTCAGCGTCGCCAAGGACATCACCGACTACCGCCGCGCCCGCCTGCTGCTCGACGGGCGTAACCGGGTGCTGGAGATGCTGGCGCGCGGCCGGCCCATGAACGATATGCTGGAGGCCATCGTCGCCTATCTCGAACAGCTCGCCCCGCATGCCATCTGCTCGATCCATCGGCTCGACCCCGAGGCCCAGACCCTGCATACGCTCGCGGCCCTGCGCTTGCCCGAGTCGTATACCCGCGCCGTCGAGGGCGTGCGGGTCGGGCTCGGCGTGGGCTCCTGCGGGACCGCAGCCTTCACCGGCCAGCGCGTGATCGTCGCGGACATCCTGGTGCATCCCGACTGGGACGACTATCGGGAGCTGATGCTCCAGACCCCGCTGCGTGCCTGCTGGTCGCAACCCATCCTGGACCACGCCGGGCAGGTGCTCGGAACCTTCGCCGTGTATGCCACCCAGACGATGGAGCCGACCGCGGCGGATCTTGAGCTGATCGAGTCCGCAACCGAACTGGCGGCGATCGTCATCGAACACGAACAGGCGGAAGCCGCGACCCGTAAGGCGGAGGAACAGTCGCGGCTGCTGCTGGAATCCAGCACCGAGGGGATCTTCGGTCTGGATCTCGCGGGCCGGATCACCTTCATCAATCCGGCCGCCGCCAGTCTGGTCGGATTCGAGTCCGACGAGTTGATCGGCGGTATCGTTCACGACCTGATTCATCACTCCCGTCCCGATGGCACGCCGCTACCGAGCGAGGACTGCGCCATGCTGGCCGCCGCGCGCGAAGGCGGCAGTCAGCACGTCGCTCATGAAGTCCTCTGGCGCAAGGACGGCAGTTGTTTTCCGGCCGAGTACTGGGCGACTCCGCTGCGGCGCGACCAGCGGATTGAAGGGGCCGTGGTGACTTTCCACGACATCAGCGCCCGGCGGCGCGCCGAGGCGGAGATCCGGCATCTCGCCTTTCACGATGCACTGACCGGCCTGCCCAACCGCCTGCTGTTCAAGGAAGAGCTGCAACAGGCGCTCACCGCGCTGCGGCGCGAGCGCAAGCGCTTCGCCCTGCACCTGCTGGATCTGGACCACTTCAAGGATGTCAACGACAGTCTCGGTCATCCAGTCGGCGACGAGCTGCTGCGCGCCGTGGCCGATCGGCTCACCGCGATCACCCGCGGCACCGACCTGCTAGCCCGCCTCGGCGGCGACGAGTTCGCCCTGCTGCAGGGCGACATTCAGGAGATTGCCGACGCAGCCATCCTGGCCGGCAAGATCGTCGAGAATCTCGGCCAGGACTTCCACCTGAACGGTGTCCGAATCGCGATCAACACCAGCATTGGGATCGTGATCGCGAATCAACAGAGCCGCGACGTAGACGAACTCATCGCCCAGGCGGACGTGGCGCTCTACAAGGCCAAGGAGGCCGGACGCGGCACCCATGCCTTTTTCGAGGACTCCATGACCCTGCAACTGAAGCAGGAAATGGACATCGCCCGCGAACTCTCCCAGGCCATCAAACACGACGAGTTGCTGATCCACTATCAACCGCAGTTCGATCTCGGCGATGGCGCTCTGGTGGGCATGGAGGCGCTGGTGCGCTGGCGTCACCCCAGCCGCGGTCTGCTGTATCCCGGCGATTTCATCGCGGTCGCCGAAAAGCGCGGACTGATTCGGGGTCTTTCGGACTGGGTGCTGACCGAGGTCTGCCGGCAAAGCCGCCGGTGGGCCGAACAGCATCTCGACTTCGGGCGGATCGCTGTCAATCTGTGTGCACAGCAGGTTGGCGATCTCGCCTTTGGCGACCGCATTCTGGAGATTCTGTGCGACACCGGTGCGCTCCCCCGGCACCTGGAACTCGAATTCACCGAAACCGTGCTGATCGAGGCCACCGAGCAGACCCAGTTGGACATCGTGCGTCTGTCCGAACTGGGGGTTCGTTTCGCCATCGACGACTTCGGCACCGGTTTTTCCTCACTTCAGTACCTGCGGAAATTCCGCACCGACAAGATCAAGATCGACCGCGAATTCGTCAAGGACGTCATCCTGGACGCGGGCGATGCCGAAATCGTCAAGGCCACCATCGCGCTTGGCACCGCGCTGGGCCTGATCACCGTCGCCGAAGGGGTGGAAACCGAGGAGCAAGCGGACTTTCTCCGACGCCATGGCTGCCGACAGGCGCAGGGTTATCTCTATGCCCGCCCGCTTCCGGCCAGCGAAATCGAACGACACTGGCTGCAATCGTCGGTGTGCGCGGCGGCGATTGCCTGAGGTCTCCGATCGGCGGAGCCGGGGAACTCTCGGGATGCGATCCATCAAAGGCAACGGGGCCCGAACCCGTCACACTGTCCGGGCATCCCACTCAACCTTTCAACCGATCCATCAACAGAAGAGATTGACCCCGATGAAAACACTTGTCCGTCTGGCCGCCGCTTCCGCCTTCCTGACCGTCGGCCTGGCCATCGCCGAAACGCCCGCGCCGAGCGTCGCCGCAACGCCTGCCGCAAAGGTGCCGGTCAATCCCAATGTCGAGGAAGCCAAGGGTATCGTCAAGGCGTTCGCCACCCAATTGCAGGGCGAACTCAAGGCCGCCATCGAGGAAGGTGGCCCGGTCAAGGCCATCGGCGTCTGCAAGGAGCGCGCGCCGGCCATCGCCGCCGAACTGAGCGACAAGACCGGCTGGCAGGTCAAGCGCACCAGTCTCAAGACCCGCAACGCCGAACTCGATACCCCGGATGCCTGGGAACAACAAGTGCTGACCGCGTTCGAGCAGCGCAAGGCGGCGGGCGAGGATGTGCAGACCATGGCCAAGGCCGAGGTGGTCGAGACCGAGACCGGCAAGGCGTTCCGTTTCATGAAGGCCATCCCGACCGGCGAGGTCTGTCTGGCCTGCCACGGTAGCGAGATCAACCCGAAGGTAGCCGCGGCGCTCGACGAGCATTATCCTAACGATCAGGCGCGCGGCTATCGGCAGGGCGACATTCGCGGCGCCTTCAGCCTGATCAAACCACTCTGATCGCAAACCGCCCCGGACCCCGGCCGGGGTCCGGAGGTGACATCCCATGGCCGACGTTCAGTTCGATCTCAGCTTTGACGGCACGCTCCTGCCCGATGCGGACCCGAGCGCCGTGCGCCGGCAGTTGGGCGCGCTCTTCAAGCTCGACGAAGCGGGCGTCGCCCGGCTCTTCACGGGCAAGCCGGTGTTCGTCAGACATGCGGTCGATGTCGCCACGGCAGCCAAGTTCGAGCGGGTTTTCGCCCAGGCCGGAGCGGTTTTAAGCATTACTCCCTGCGAGGATGCCGGCGGTCGGGACGCGGCTTCGGAGCAGGGCGACGCCGACCCGAACGAGGCCGTCACGGTGCGCGCCGAGGCGTCGCTCGCGCCCAGCGCGCCATCCGGTCTCGCGCTCGCGCCCCAGGACGGCTTTCTCGAACCGACTGGCCCGGTTAAGATGCCGGACCTCGATACAAGTTATCTGAGCCTCGTCTCCAGTCCCGACTGGAGCCTTGAGGACTGCGAACCGACCGTCGCGCCCGCCCCGGCGGCGGATATCAGCCATCTGTCGCTGGCGGCCATCGACACCCCCGACCCCAGGGACAACACGGATTGACGCCAACTCAATGAGCACAGACTTCGACCACATCGTGATTGGCGCCGGCATCAGCGGACTCGGCGCCGCCCATTTCTCCGCCCGCCGGGGCCTTTCCACGCTGGTTCTCGAATCCAGCGACCGGATCGGCGGCTGTCTCAACAGCCAGCATTTCGAGGCGCTCGGCGGTTTCTGGACCGAGGCTGGCGGACACACCTGCTTCAACAGCTACGGCAACCTGCTGTCGATTCTGGACGATCTCGGTCTGACCGATCGGGTACAACCCAAGGTCAAGGTCGGCTATTCGCTCTGGAAGGACGGCAAGCGGCGCTCCATTACGTCCGCGCTGCACTTCCTGGAGGCCGCCCGCTCCATCCCGCGTATCTTCCGGGAGCCAAAGGCCGGGCGCGGCGTCGCCGATTATTATGGAACCGTGCTCGGACAGCGGAACTACCGTGATCTGCTGCGCCACGCCTTCCAGGCCGTCATCTGCCAGCCCGCCGACGACTATCCGGCCGAGGTGCTGTTTCGCCGAAAACCGCGCCGCAAGGAGGTCATCAAGGCGTTCACCTTCGCCGAAGGGCTTTCGACCATCCCGGACGCCATCGCCGCCCAGTCGTCCATCGCGGTCCGCACCGGGCAGCGAATCACGGCCATCGAGCCGGATGGCGAGGGTTTTCGGGTACTCATCGAGCATGCCGACGCGATCCGTTGCGCCGCCCTGACCCTGGCGGTTCCGCCCGACGCCGCCACCGCCCTGATGCCCAAGGAGTTCGAGACAGCGCGCGCGACCATCGCCGGGATCGGCGTGGCCGAGATCGAAACCCTGGTCCTAATCTTCCGCAACAGTGATTTGGATCTCAAGCCACTGGCGGGGCTGATCGCTGTGGACGACGCCTTCTATTCGGCGGTCTCGCGTGACTTTCTGCCAGACGCGAACTATCGCGGCTTTGCCTTCCACTTCCGTCCGGGCGTTTTATGTCAGGAGGCCCAGGTCGCTCGTGCCTGCGCCGTGCTCGGCGTCCAGCCGGAGCGCATCGCCGCCCAGTCGCTGGTTTACAACCGTCTCCCGGCCCTGCGTCACGGCCACACGGAACTGGTACAGCGACTCGACGCGGCGCTATCCGGCAAACGGTTTGGCGTCACCGGAAACTGGTTTTTCGGGGTCTCGGTCGAGGACGCGCTGACCCGTAGCCGCGCCGAGTCGGATCGTCTGTTCGGCGCTTAAGCGGCGGTGCCGCCAGCGGTGGTGAGCGGTCGGGCGGTACGGTCGCCTCGTTTAGCCAGAAAGGCGGGGCGTGGTTCTGTCTAGCACGATAAACGCAGAATCTGTCTAGCACCATAATTACGGATTCTGTCTAACTCACTGTTGGGCGCAGAGAGGCATGCCTATGGAAAAGTGGGTCACATTCTACGAACAGTCGTTCTCTAACCGACGAGCCGCGGAGGTTTTCGTTGAAGAACTGGAAGGCATAGACGATCCAACTATGCCGCGGCATCGAGCCAAGATTATGATGCACCAGGCTCAACGGCTGATTTCTCTTGCTGATGACATCATCCAGGTCCGTGAAGGGAGAGAGTCTCTGCAACTGTTGTTTGTGCTCATCTGCGCCGAGAATATCTCCAAGCTATTTCACAATTTCAATGGCGAAGGCCAATCCAGAGCATACATCCGCAGGTTTTTTTCAGAGTTTATTGCCGAAACAGACCGCGAGAAATTGGAAAGCAGCTTCTTCACCCACAACGCGACTCCGCTTAACCTCATCCCATTACACACAACTCCCCGTGTGCGGGTAAAATAGGTTTGAGCATTCACGTTCATTGGGGATCGCATGGGCTGGGCAGAAGACGAATTTTGCGGGATCGATCTGGGCGACGCGCGCCGCGATCGGCGGGTGGTTCAATTGGTGGAGCGTCTGGCCGAGCGACCCACGGCGAGCATTCCGGGCGCGTGTCATGGTTGGGCGGAGACCCAGGCGGCGTCTCGCTTTCTG
>NZ_NHSQ01000083.1 GCF_016653465.1 Thiocystis minor
TGGCGATGCGCACCCATCGTTTGCTGGTCGATCCCGCCTGTCCGGTGTGCGGTCAGTCGTCCGCACCGGAGCCGCGTCCCGTGGCGCTGGTCTCGCGCAAGGTGCATTTCATGCAGGACGGCGGACATCGCAGCGTCGCCCCGGAACAGACGCTGCGCGACTACGAGCCCCTGGTCAGTCCCATCGCCGGTGTCGTGAGCCAGCTTACGCCAGTCCACGCGGCCCAGGGCATCGCGCACGTCTATGTCGCCGGACACAATTCGGTCTTGCGGTTGGACTCGCTCGCGCATCTCAAGCGCGGTCTGCGCAATGCCAGCGCGGGCAAGGGGGTGACCGAGACGCAGGCCAAGGCGAGCGCGCTGTGCGAGGCCATCGAGCGTTACAGCGGCGGGCGGCAGGGCGACGAGACGATCGTCACCGCCAGCGTTCGCGAGATGCGCGAGCGCCACGGCGACGCGGTGATCCACCCCAACGCGGTGATGGGCTACAGCGCCCGCCAACTGGCCGAACGGGACGCCTGGAACGCGAAAGGCTCCAAGTTCAACCGCGTCCCCGAACCGCTCGACGAGACCCTGCCGATCGACTGGACGCCGGTGTGGTCGCTGACGCAGGAAGGGTACAAATACCTGCCGACCCAGTTGCTCTATTACGCCTCGCCGGCCAGCGCGGACTGCGACCGCTTCTTCGCCATGGGTTGCTCCAACGGCAACGCCTCGGGCAATAACCTGGAGGAGGCGGTGTTGCAGGGCTTGTTCGAGCTGGTCGAGCGCGATGCGGTGGCGCTCTGGTGGTACAACCGGCGGCGCGTGCCGGGCGTCGACATCGCGAGCTTCGGCGAACCCTATCTGCTGGATCTGGCGGAGCATTACGACGGACTCGGGCGCGATACCTGGGCGCTGGATGTCACCAGCGACCTGGGGATTCCGGCCTTTGTCGCAGTGTCGCGATTGCGCGACGGATCCCAGGAGCGCCTGCTGTTCGGTCTGGGGTGTCATCTGGATGCGCGGATCGCGCTGCAACGCGCCTTCGCCGAGATGAACCAGATGCTGGGTCTGGCAAGCGAGGGCCAGGAGGCGGGCGAACTGCCCATCGAGGATGCCGAGACGCTGTACTGGCTGACCACGGCGACCCTGGACAATCAGCCCTATCTGGCCCCCGATCCGGCCACGCCGCCGCGCGCGCTGGCGGATTTTCCCAAGCGTCACAGCGGCGATCTGCTCGCGGACATTGCCACCTGCCGCGCCATCGTCGAAGCGCGCGGGATGGAGGTGCTGGTGCTGGATCAGACCCGCGCCGATGTCAGGATGCCGGTCGTCAAGGTCATCGTGCCGGGGCTGCGCCATTTCTGGGCGCGTTTTGGGCCGGGGCGGTTGTACGAGGTGCCGGTGGCCATGGGCTGGCTGGAACGGGCGCTGACCGAGGATGAACTCAATCCAATTCCGATCTTTTTTTGAACCGCGCGCGAGGCGCGTCAACGAATCAGGGGGACGCAAGAATGACGGTTGCGGACATGCTGAAACAGGCTGGCGAGACTGAATCGCAGGTGCTCAAAGAGCATCTTATCTTGCTCGCACTCTCCAAGATCAGTCGGTATGAGACGGAGTGTGCACTCTTCGAGGCCAAATATGCCGAACCGTTCGACGCCTTCCAGCGGCGCATGCTCGCCATGAAAAACCAGGAAGATTTCGCGGCCGATGACGACCTGCTGGATTGGGAGTTTGCCGATCGCGCGTTGCGCGGATGGCATGAAAAACTGGGCGCGCTACGGCATGCTGATTGATCTGATTGAGCAATACAGCGCCATCGTCCAATCCTGGACGGTCACGAATTTCGACCGGGAAGGCGAAGACTTCAGACTGAAGGGCGCTGAACTGGCGCTGGTTCTTGAAGAGATCGCCTTGTCGATCGATACCTATGGACACTCATCGCGATGAATTCCAATTTCCACCTTCGTTTTTGCCCTGGCGCGCGTCTCCTCACCGAGGGTGAGGACTGGTTGATCGCCCGAGGCGTGGAGTCGGCGTTGCGCCATCGCGCGCCCGGTCCGGCGGCGCGCACTCTGCTGCAAGCGCTGGCCGAGACCGGTGGGCTGGCCGATGATCTGATCGCGCGCGCTCAGGCGGCCGAACCGGACGTCGCGGGCGCGACTTTGTATTACCTGCTGAATCGCCTGGAACAGCGCGGACTGCTGTCCTATGGCCTGGTTCAGGAGGGACAGCGCCTGGCGACCCTGGAGCCGATGACCCCGGCTTTTCGGCTCGCGCCGCTGGAGGCCGACTCGGTGGCGCCTTAGGCGATTTACGCGAAAGAACTTACCCGCAATCGGGCCGGATAAGAATGTCCCATTTGGGCAAGTTGGGGTTGCGTTCCAAGCGCGCTTCGACCCCTTTCATGGCCCCTTTGGTGAGGGTAACGCCTTTCGCATAGACCTTGCGGCTGATGTCCACGAGGGGTTTGATCCCCTTCCAGGTCATGCTCTTGGCCCATTCAAGTAGCGTGGTGACATCCACCAATTGCGTGCCGTTCCAGTGTTGCTCCAGAATGCCCCAGCAACGCTCGACCGGATTGTCTTTGCTGTGGTACGGCGGGTCATAGAGGAGTTGGATCGGGAGACCGATGGTGTCGGCAAACGCCACCATCCGGTGGAGAAACTGGGTGCGTCGGCCACTGCTTTCCGGACCGTTGTCGAGCTTGATCTGGAGCAAGGTCACGTCGTCGCGTTCGGCCAGCGGGAGTTGTTTCCACCAGTGCTCCAAACTGTCGACGATGAAATCGCTGGTCTTGGCGGAACTGCCAAAAAGCAGGGCCAGTTGCGCCGTGTCCTCATCAATCATGCCAAAGGGCGTGTCTTTTTCCTTGCAGCCCATGTCATGATCGGCCGCCTGGTTGTCTCCCCGCGTCTTGCCGCCACGGGAATCGGCGCCAATGTTGACGGTGGCCTTGCAATCGATACGGATGCGCTTGGTGGTGTCGTCCGTCATCGACTGACCGTCTTTTTCCTTGATGTTGGCGAAGATCGCGTCGGTTTCAGGAATTTTTTTTGGGGCTTGGCCTTCAGCACCGGGCGTCGCCGGTCGCCGTTGCGGTTGAGCACCTCTGCCATCGTCGTCGCAGAGGGCAGCATGTCTTCGGCAAAGCCGCGTTGATGCAACTGCTTCAGCGCTTCCCCCGCCGTCAATCGGGTGTACGACAACGCGGTGCGGAAGGTGGGATCCTGTTGCGACTGCGCCCGCGCCAAGTCCCACAAGACGCTTGCCACGTCCGGGTGCTGCTCCTCCCAGAGCCGTTTGCCACAGAAGGCGTCTTGTGCGCCCAGACAGGTCACGCCGGTGCGCTGCTCATGAAGGCCGAGTTGGACAGTTTTGCGGCCCCAGCCGAACACCCGCTCTGCTTGGCGGGCATGGCCCGCGCAATCTTTCAGTGTCATCTTGGCCTGGAAGGCGCGACGCGTGGCTCCTGTCATACTCGAACTCGCGAATTGCAAATCTTCGATTTGCGAGGGAAGCAATGTCAGGACCGTCGGTTCGGTTTCGGAGGGCACGGGCATTCTCGATCATGTCAGTCTGTTGGAGGCTTATGTGGCCTAAACGGGTAAATTGTTACTCGGAAATCACCTAAGATAGGAAATAATAAGAAGGATAATTCCGGTCACAGACCAAAAGATCCTCCTCTTTTGTTCACTTTAAATGCCGAATCGCTAAAACGGTATGGGCCATGTTGCATCGGCTGCGTTCGGTGCTGGTGCGACCGGGCAGGGATCGGCTGAGCGGAAGGGTGGAGGTGGATGAGACTGACATCGGTGGGGAAGAGGCGGGATTGCCGGGCGGACGCGCCCATGGCAAGAAAGTTCTGACTGGCATTGCCGTGGAAATCCTGGAACCAAAAGGGTTCGGCCGATGCCGGATGCGGCCGCTAGCCGATGCCTCGGCGGCCTCACTTCATCCCTTCGTGACAGACTTCGTCACGCCGGGAGCCACGGTCATCACCGATGGCTGGTCAGGCGACTGTGGGCTGGATCAGCTCGGCGACGTTCACCAGCGGCGCAGTCAACGTGCGGCTCGGGTCGGTTCGGAAGACGCCGAGGATCTGCTGCCTGGAGTACACCGAGTCGCTTCGCTGGCCAAGCGATGGCTGCTGGGTACTCACCAAGGCGCCGTGGACAGGGCGCACCTGGCCAGCGACCTGAACGAGTTCGTCTTCCGCTTCAATCGTCGCCGTTCTCTCCGCCGCGGGATGGTGTTTTACCGAGTGCTCGAACTCGCCGTTGTGCATGAACCGGTGCGTGACAAAGATCTCGTTGCAGCCCAGCGACCACGGACAGTTCCACCCACGTCACCAAAGGCGCGCGGACATCCAACAAGCCTCGAACGCCCTCCGGCAGACCGTCCATGGAGAAACTCCAGTTAAGTGGAGAGCCCGGAAACGGCTATATCTCTGCTTCGAGACCTGGAGTGACTTGATGACGTTCATGCTCGCCAGCTTCGAGCTGCCAGCCCCGAAGCCAAAAACCGGCTGAAAATGCCAAAATGAGAATTGCTGGAGGATCAGGGCGCTGGTATCCCACGCGCGATTTCCGGTTTAGAATCGTCGGTACCAACGGCTGACCCGCGAAGATGCAAAGTGCTTCGGGGGACGCTCGGTCCAGCCCATCTCAATGGGGTTGTATGCATCCATGGACACCGCCTCCGCCAATCGCGCCTCTACCGCACTCGAGATCAGTGTCGAGCCGCGTTTCCTGCCGCTGCTCACCGCCTATGTCGAGCTGTCGGCGCTGGCCTTGGGGCTCGGCGAGCGTGAGGCACTGGCGTTGACGCTCGCCGCCGAGGAGATCCTGACCTATCTCGCGAAGGGTGAGACCCGGGCACGGGCGCTGCGCGTCGCGTGCGAGGGCCGAGGCTATCAGGTCAGCCTCGCCTTCGTCCTGGACACCGAGGCGCTGGATCTGCGCTGGCTCAATTTGACCTCACGGGTCGCGCTCGATCTCGATCAGGAGGATCTTGCGGACGCGATTGGCCTGCTGATCGCGGCGCGGATCGTCGATCGGCTCCAGTTATCCAGACACGCGGGCGAGCTGCGCCTGGTTCTGAGCAAGGACAAGGTCTATCCGGAGCCCGCAGCCGCCGCCGCCCTACCCGCCGCGGATCCAGCCGTGACCTGCCGCGCGCCCGACGCGGCGGAGCTGAATCTTCTGCTCCAGGGGCTGCACGGCCAACTGGGCGAGGACTTGCCGCTGGATCTCGCGCGTCCCGGTCGCATGCTCGACATGGTGGCCGCCGGGCATTACCAGGCCTGTATCGCGGTCGATCCAGCCGGGCGGATCGGTGGTGGACTCTTCTGGCGCTGGCGCAACGAACGGCTGGTGGAGTGTCTCGGACCCTATCTGCCCGGCCAGCCGTCGGCCACGGCGCGACTCCTGCTGGAGCACCTCCTGGGCCGTCTGGCCCGTTCCTCCTGCATCGGGCTGCTCAATCGACATCCCGTGCCGGTGCTCCCAGATGGCTTTTTCGAGATCCTGGGAACCCTGCGGCACGACGCGGCGGATGGCAAGGCGCTGGAGATCCCGGTGCACTACCGACATCTGGAGGAAGACGCCGGGGCGGTGAGTTGGACCCATCCCGTGCTGCGTGCCTTTCTGATTGAGGAGTACGCCCGGCTTGCCTTCGCCCGCGATCTCTACGAAGTCGCCGACGAAGGCGAACTGGCCTCCTCCCACGCCGTGTTGGCGGCAACACTGAACCGCGCCGCGAGCGAGGCCAGGCTGGCGCCGCTCTGGTGGGGCGCGGATGCGCCGGAGGTGGTGCGCGAGCATGTACGGGTGCTGCGCCAGGAGGGTCTGCGCAATCTCCTGATGGAGCTGGACCTGGGGCTGTCCTGGCAGGCGCGCTTCGGTCCGGCCCTGCTGGACTGCGGATTCGTGCCGCGCGTGCTACTGCCCCATGCGGGACAGGGCGATCTCCTGACCCTCCAGCACGATGGACAGGGTCGGCCATGAGACCATTTGCGTCATGAACCAGCCATCGCTGGAGCGACTGCAACCCCAGTACGTCCGCCACTTCGAGCCCTATACGCCGAGCAAGCCCGACGCCGAGCTGAAGCGGCTCTATGGCTGTGAGCACCTGCATCGGCTCAACAATAACGAGAACCCGCTCGGTCCGCCGCTCCTGGCACAGGCCGTGATCCGTGACTTCGCGCCGCCGCGCGCCGCCCTCTATCCGAGCGGCGACGCCTATGACCTGCGCCGCAAGCTGGCGGCACGCTTTGGCAAGCAGCCGGACCAGTTCCTGGTCGGGAACGGGGCAAACGAGGTGATCGCCTTCGTCATCAAGGCCTTCTGCGAGCCTGGCGACAACATCCTGACCGCCGACCGGACCTTCGCAGTCTATGAGTGGGTGGCCACCTTCTCCGGGATCGAGCCGCGACTCATCCCGCTGCGCGATCTCGCCTTCGACGCCGAGGCGATGGCGGCGGCGATCGACGCGCGGACCAAGGTCGTGTGCGTCTGCAACCCCAACAATCCAACGGGCACCTATTGGCGATCGGACCGGTTGCGATGGCTCCTGGAGCGCATCGACGGGCGCTGTATCCTGGTGGTGGACGAGGCCTATTGCGAATTCGTCGAAGCCGATGACTTCCCCGATGGCATGCGGCTGATCGACCAGTATCCCAACCTGGTGGTCTTTCGCACCTTCTCGAAGATGTATGGACTCGCCGGGCTGCGCATCGGCTATCTGGCGGGTCAGCCGGAGGTCGTACACGCGATTCGGCGAACCTGCATCGTCTATTCCGTCAACACCCTGGCCCAGGCTGCCGCCGAGGCCGCGCTGGACGACGACGACCATCTGGAACGCACGCGCGCCCTGGTGCGCGAGAGTCGGGTCTTCCTCACGGCGGAACTGCGGGCGCTCGGCCTGCCGTTCGTCGCTGGCGAGGGCAACTTCGTGATGCTCCGCCTGCCCATGGGCGACACCCTGGCCTACCGGCGCCTGATGCAGCAGGGGTTCATGATCCGCGCCATGACCGGCTTTCGCTTTCCCGACTGGATTCGCGTCAGCCTCGCCGGTCTGGAGGTCATGGAGGGATTCGTGGGCGCGCTGCGGACACTGGTGCGCTGAGCATGGGCGGCGTCGCGCGTCCCTTGTTGAATCGGGAGTTCGTCCTGCTGTGCGGGATCTCCTGCTTCGCCTTCTGCAACATGGCGGTCTTCTATGGGTTCTACGGCCATCTGGAAGCCATCGGCATCCCGCCGGCCTGGCGCGGCTGGCTGCTCGGCCTGGAGCCCTTCACCGCCTTCGCGCTGCGCCTGTTTCTCATCCCGGTGATCAGCGTCGCCAACGCGGCGCGCGCCCTTTTGATTGGGCTGCTGCTCCTGGTGCTGGCCCTGGTGAGCTACCAGTGGGCGCTCACGGTGCCCTGGCTCATTCCCTTGCGCATCCTGCATGGCGCGGCCTTCGTGCTGCTGGTCTCCGCCAGCATCACCCTGGTGGTGCGCTTCATCCCGGAGGACCGCAGTGCCCAGGGATTCAGTCTCTTCAGTCTGGCGAGTCTGCTGCCCTATGCACTCATGCCGCCTCTGACCGAGTGGCTGTTGCCCCAGGTCGCGAGCGCCGCCGAGATCTATGCGGGGGTCGCGTGGCTGGCGCTGCCGGCGATCCTCCTGCTGCTCCAGGCGCGCGGTCGCCTGCGTGCCGCGGTGGCCGACATGGACGCGACCCTCACGCGCCGCCCCGATCGTCAGACCTTGCGCGAGGTCCGGCGCCAGTCCGGGGTGCCCCTGCTGCTCGGCGTCAGCCTCTGCATCTATCTCGGCTACAGCGCCGTCTTTTATTTCATCAAGACCCTGGCGAGCCAGTTCGGCACCGAGGGCGTGGGCCTCTTCTTCATGCTCTCGACTGGTGCCATGATCGCGACGCGACTGCTCGGCAGTCTCGTGCTCGATCGGTTGCCGAAGCTCCTGGCGCTGCGGCTCGCCCTGGCGGGCCTGGCGTGCTGCGTTCTCGGGCTCGCCCTGGCCGATGCCAGCCTCTGGCTCACGCTGCTGGCGATTCCCTATGGGATCACCGTCGGCATCGCGCTCCCGCTGCTGAGTGCCGCGATTTTCTTGACCTCGACGCCTGCGCTGCGTGGCGTCAACACCAACCTGGGGCTGTTCACCATGGATGCCGGATTCTTTCTCACCCCCTGGCTCGGCGGCGCCTTACTGGCTGCGGGCGGCACGGTGGGCCAACTGCTGGGCCTCTGTGCCGCGCTCCTGGTGATCGCCCTGGCCCTGCTGGCGGTCGTCCGCCTGCCGGCGGGGGAGGGGCGCCATGACTGAGCGGAGCGCAAGACCCGAGCTGGGACCGCCGCAGTCACCCATGCTGGAGATTGGCGCCTCGGTGCCGCGCGCCGATGCCTGGGCCAAGGTCATCGGGGCGGAGCATTACGCGATCGACCACTACCCACTGGGGCTGCTGTGGGCCGGTGCCAGACGCGCGGGTCTGGCCCATGCGCGGCTGCGTGGCGTCGCGATTGAGGCCGCGCGTGCGCTGCCGGGGGTGGTCGCGGTGCTCACCGCCGCGGATGTCCCCGGCACCAATCGCCAGGGAATCGTCCACAAGGATCAGCCGGTGCTGGTCGAGGACCATGTCCGCCACTGGGGCGATCCGGTCGCGCTGGTGCTGGCGGAGGATCGCGAGACGCTGCGCCGGGCGCTTGCGCTCGTCGAGCCCGACCTGGAGCCCCTGCCCGGTGTCTTCGACATCGCGGCGGCGCTGCGTCCCGATGCCCCGACCCTGCACCCGGGCGGCAATGTCCTGCTGGAGGCCGAGATCAGCACCGGCGACACGGCCTCGGCCTGGGACGTCTGCGCGGCGATCGTCGAGGGGACCTTCGATCTGCCGTTCCAGGATCACGGCTTTCTGGAGACCCAGAACGGCGTGGCCCAAGTGGAGCCGGACGGGATCCTGACGCTGACCGTCTCGACCCAGGCACCCTTTCGAGACCGTTTCGAGATTGCCCATGCCCTAGGCCTGGATCCCCTGAGAATCCGCGTGATCAGCCCCTATCTGGGCGGCGCATTCGGCGGCAAGGACGGCGCCACCGTGCAGTGTCTGCTTGCACTGGCGGCGCTGCACGTCGGCGGACGCCCGGTGAAGATGGTGTGGGAGCGCGAGGAGTGCATGATCGCCGGTTACAAGCGCCACGCGGCGCGTCTGTGCTACCGGCTCGGGGCACTGACCAATGGCACCCTGCATGCACTCGACTGCCAGCTCTATTTCGACACCGGCGCCTACGCGCATCTCGGCGGTGAGGTCATGGAACTGGGTCTGGAGCACGCGGGCGGTCCCTATCGCATTGCGCATACCCGGATGCGGGGCTGGGCCGTCTATACCAACAACCCCATCGGCGGGGCGATGCGCGGCTTCGGCGTCTGTCAGGCGTCGTTCGGCTTCGAGCGGATGCTGGATCGCCTGGCCGCCGCGCTGGGGCGTGACCGTCTGGATCTGCGCCGACAGAACGCACTGCGCCGGGGCGATCGCAACGCCGCAGGGGTCACCCTGGTCCATTCCACCGGTCTCGCGGCCTGCCTGGAGACGCTAAGCCGCCATCCGCTGTGGCTGGAGCGCGACCGTTGGCCCGACCAGGCACCGCCTCTCAAGCGGCGTGGTGTCGGGGTTGCGGCCGTCTTCAACGCCATGGGCTACGGGCGCGGCCTGCCGGATGCCGCCATCGCCAAGATCGCGCTGACGCCGGACGGGCGCTTTCGCGTCGATTCAGCCGTTTCGGACATGGGCCAGGGCAACGCCAGCGCCTTCGCCCAGATCGCCGGTCAGATCCTCTGCCAGCGGGCCGATGCCATCGAACTGGTGCAACCGGACACCGCGCGGGCGTTGCCATCGGGGTCTTCGTCCGCCGGGCGCACCACCTACAGCTACGGCAACGCCCTGGTGCGCGCCTGCGAGGCCCTGCGCGCCAAACTGCTGCACCGGGCGAGTCTGTTACTCATGGTCGACGAGCCGAGCGGTCTGGCGTTGCTCCCTGGACGGGTGCGACACCTGCCGACAGGCCGCGATCTCCCGCTGGCACGGCTCGCCGCCATGCTGCCAGAGACCGATCGGGTCAGCATCGAGCAGTTCGTGATGCCGGTCTCCCAGGAGGTGCCCGACACCGGCAAGGCCTTCGTCATCGGCTTCCCCCATGTCCTCTTTGCCTATGCCGCCCACCTCGCCTATGTCGAGATCGACACACTCACCGGCAAGCTGGAGGTGTGCCGCTATCTGGCGGTCACCGATGGGGGGCGGGTGCTCAATCCGCGCAACTTCGATCAACAGATCCAGGGGGCGGTGGCGCAGGGCATCGGCTATGCCCTCTGCGAGGAGCTGCGATTGCAGGAGGGACGGATACTCAACCCGGACTTCGCGCGCTATCTCCTGCCCACGAGCCTGGATGTCCCGGACATCGCATCGCTCGCCGTCGCGACGGTGGAGGACACCGGACCCTTCGGCATGAAGGGAATCGGCGAGGTGGGGATCAACGGCCCGCTTCCGGCGATCGCCAGCGCGGTCGAGGCGGCCTTGGGTCGCTGCCCGAGCCAGTCACCCCTGGAGCCGCGACGCCTGGTGGCCGAGGTCGCGGCACCTTCTGCATCAGACGACGCGCCGCGATGAAGATCCATCTCATCCTCAACGGCACACCCCGGGAGATGAAGGTCGCGCCAGACCGGCGCGTCGTCGATCTGCTGCGCGAGGATCTGGGTCTCACCGGCGTCAAGGAGGGCTGCGGCTCGGGCGAGTGCGGCACCTGCACCATCCTGGTCGATGGCGAGGCGCGGTTGTCCTGCCTGCTGCTCGCGGCGCAACTGGACGGCTGCCGTCTCACCACGATTGAAGGACTCGCCCAGGATGGTCGGTTGCATCCGGTCCAACAGGCCTTCATCGACCAGGGTGCCGTGCAGTGCGGTTATTGCACGCCTGGTATGATCCTGGCTGCGGTTGATCTGCTGAACCGCCAGCCACACCCGACCCGCGAGGCGATTCGCGTCGCTCTGAGCGGCAACCTCTGTCGCTGTACCGGCTATCAGATGATCGTCGATGCGGTGGAGACGGCGGCGCGGCGGATGCGCGAGGGGGAGGATGCATGACCCAGGTACTCATTCCGACCAGCCTGCCCGAACTCTGGTCCGCCCTGCGGGAGCAGCCGTCCGCCCACCTGTATGCCGGCGGCACCGATCTCTTGGTCAAGCGCCGCGCCGGGCTGCTCGACCCCGCGATCCTCATACATCTGGGCCGCATCGACGCACTGCGCGGTGTCACCGCGGATGACGACGGGCTGCGACTGGGTGCTGGCTGCACCCATCGCGAGCTGCTGGAAGATGCCCAGGTGCGTGCGGTCTTGCCGGTGCTGACCCAGGCGCTCCAGACGCTCGGCTCACCGCCTATCCGCGCCATGGGCACCCTGGGCGGGAATCTCTGCACCGCCTCGCCGGCGGGCGATACCCTGCCGCCGCTCTACGTGCTGGACGCCGAGGTTGAACTCTGGAGCGCCGGGGGCGAGCGCCGCCTGCTGCTGCGCGACTTCATCCTCGGCCCTGGGCGGACAGCGCTTCAATCGGGCGAGATCCTCGCCGCCGTTCGGGTCCGGCGCGCACCGCACGGGTCGGTGCAGCACTTCGAGAAGGTCGGACTGCGCAATGCCCTGGCCTGCTCGCTCGTCAGCCTGGCGGCTCTCGTTCAGACCAACCCCGCGGGTCGCGTGAAGCATGCGGCCTTCGCCTGGGGCAGCGTGGGACCGACCGTCATCCGGGTTCCAGAGGTGGAACGCCACCTGATCGGCCAGCCACTCTCGCTGTCGGTCCTCAGTGAAGCGGCCGTCCTGGCGAGACGCGCGGTCGCACCCATCGACGACCTGCGCGCGGACGCGGACTACCGCCGCCAGGTCGCCGGGAACCTGCTGCTGCGGTTGGCGGAGACGGGATCGGCTCCCGAGCGCTAACGGCTGCGGCGCTGTCGCCAGCCACCCCAGAGCGCGGCGCCGATCGCGCCGGCATTGACGGCATGATCGGCGACCCGCAGATCCAGCCTCAGCCCGCGCTCGGTGAGGTTGGTCTCCAGTGCCCGTCGAAGCCCGCGGCCACTGGCCAAACCGCTGGTCAGGACCAGGGGCGATTGCACCGGCATCCCGGCGATCAGCTTGACGGCGCGCCGCGCGATCATGTCGTGGATCGAGCGGATGATGTCCGGCAGGGGGATGCCTCGTGCGACCATGTTGATGATGTCGGTCTCGGCCAGAACGGTGCAGACCGTCGACAGGCGGGGCGGATGCGTCGATTCCAGTGAATGCTGCGCCATCTGTTCCGGACTCAGTCCCAGATAGCGGGCGATGTTCTCCACAAACTGCCCGACCCCAGAGGCGTATTGGCCGGTCATGCGGTAGTCCGCCACCCGGCCACGGGCATCCAAGGCGATGGCCCGCAGGTGCAGCGCGCCCAGGTCGAGCAGGGCGCGCGCTTCGGGGCAGGACTGGCGGGCCGCGCGGGCATGATAGGTCATGACGAAGAAGTGCCCCGTTCGCTGTGGCACGGCGCTTTCGTCGCCGGTCGCGGTGATGGCGTCGAAGCAGGACGCGGGAAAACTGGCATGCTCCGCCGCCGCGAAACAGGCCCGCACCACCGCCTCTGGGCTGCGCTTGCGGATCCGCTCGAGGTGAGCAAAGCGCGGCGGCCCGCTGCCCGACGGGTCGAGGACCACCAGCTTGACCGCGCTGCTCCCTACATCGCAGCCGCATAGCATCAGAGTATCTCCAGCGCCATCAAGGCACCGCCATAGGCCCCGACATAGATGGAATCGGGGTGAAGATTGATGAGGATGTCCGGATAGTGGCGTGGCATCAGTTCAACCAGCAAACGCTGGATGGCTGGATTCAGCGCCACGCCGCCGGTCATGGCGAATTCATCGCGCACGCCCCCGCAGCGGGCCAGGAGCGAGAAGGCGCGCAGCAGAATGGCGCGATGGGCGCCCATGAACACCGCCTCGGTGTGCTCGCCCGCATGCAGCAGCCCGCGCAGCTCGGCGGCGGCGAAGACCGTGCAGGTGGAGGTCACCGGAACATGGTGGCAGGCGGCGCAGGCCAACTCACCCAATGCGGACAAGGACACGCCGAGTTCCTCGGCGACATAGCCCAGGTACCGCCCACAGCCGGCGGCGCAGCGATCGTTCATGGCGAAGCCGGTCACCCGTCCATGGTCATCGAGCTGAATGGCCTTAGGATTTGGCCGAGAATAATTTCCTTGAATGGTCGCCGCCAACTGAGGCTAGTACAGCGGCGCCAAAGTCACTGTAAGGGCTTTGGCGTTCAATGGTACCCTATTGACTTTCATGTTCGCACAGTACAGTCAGTATGATTGGCCAACCCCGTTACCGCATTAACCTGCTTGCGTCAGAACGGACCACGCTCGAAGCCCTGATCCGCCAGCAGACCACCCCCCAACATCTGGCGAAACGTGCCCGGATCATCCTCCTTGCCAACGGCGAGGCGGCCACCAACCGGGCCATCTCCGACCAGTTGGGGGTGACTCAGGCGGAGGTGACGACCTGGACGAAGCGCTGGATCGAGCGGGCGATGGATCCCCTGGCGGAGCGACTGGCCGATTTGCCCCGCAGCGGGCGTCCGGACACCATCACCCCCGAGCAGTGGTGTCAGATCCTGGCGTTGGCCTGTGAGCCGCCGGAGCAAGACGGTCGCCCCATCACCCATTGGGCGAGCCGGGAACTGGCACAGGAAGCGATCCGGCAAGGGATCGTGGCCCGGCTCTCGGCCGGCTATCTGCGCAAAGTGTTAAAAAAAAGGATTTGCAGCCGCACCGCAGCCGCTATTGGCTCAACGCCAAGGCCGATGAACGCAAGGATGAACGCATCGCCGACATTTGCGACGTGTACCAACGCATTCCCGGCACCTCCGACGAGATCGCCTTCAGCGTCGACGAAGCGACCGGAATCCAGGCCCTGGAGCGCCTCGCGCCGGACTTGCCCCTGTCGTTCGGAAAGCCGCTCGCCCGTGAATTCGAGTATGCCCGACATGGCACCCAAACCCTGATCGCCGCCCTGCACATCGCCGTTGGCTCCGTCTTCGCCCACTGCGGAGACACCCGCACCGAAAACGATTTTTGCTTTTTTATCATTGCGTTGCTCAAAACCTATCCCGGCTACCGGAGGTATCACGTGGTGCTTGACCAGCTCAATACCCACAAATCCGAAGCCCTGGTGCGTCTCACGGCGACCCTCAGCGGAGTGGATGTCGACCTCGGTGTCAAAGGCAAACGCGGAATCCTCCACTCGATGGCCTCGCGCGAAGCGTTTTTGTCTCAGGCCGACCACAACGTGGTCTTCCATTACACCCCCAAGCACGCGTCCTGGATGAACCAGATCGAAATCTGGTTCGGCATCCTGGTCAAAAAGGTGATCAAGCGCGGGCACTTCCTGTCCAAGGAGGACTTGCGTGCCAAGTTGCTGGCCTTCATCGCCTACTTCAATGCCACCATGGCCAAACCTTTCCGTTGGACGTATCAAGGGAAACCGTTGATGGCATGAGCACCATTACAAAGATTTGAGCGCCGCTGTACTAG
>NZ_NHSQ01000084.1 GCF_016653465.1 Thiocystis minor
AGCATGAACCTGTTCGAACAGGAGGGGTCGGCGATCAGCTTGGCCAAGAAGCGCCGCAAGGCCGCGTGGAACGATGACTATCGCGCCAAGGTGGTGTTCGGCTGAGGATTTAAGCGCGCTCGCCCTGTGATCAGGGCCTGCTCCAGCTTGGGTGCGGGGATCTGTCTGGCATCATGCTCGATGCGCCGCCCCAGGTTCTCGGTCTCCTTGAAGTAGAAGGCATCCCCTTCATGATGCAGATACCAGGCTTTGTGGGCGCCCTTGCGCAACTCTTCCAGGGCGACCAGAAATTCATCGGCCTTGCGATAAGGGGCGGTGAGGTATTCGATGATCTCGGCCTGGGTCAGACCGGTGTGGGCGCCCACGGCGCGGGACAGCGACGCGGAAAGCAGGAGTCTGGCCACCTGAGTGGCGGCATCGTGACCCAGGGTGTCGTCGATCTTCTCGGCGCGGGCTCTGCCATCGTCGGCGATGTCGTTGACCACCGCCGGGTGTAGCGCGGGGTTCACGCGCTGGATCTCGTCGCGCACCGCCGGGTCGTTGAGGTCCAGATGCTGGGTGCCGATCAGGAAGACATCATTGGTCTCGCGGTTCCACACGCTGCGCAGCAAGCGGGCCGTGAACTGCATGAGGCCGCGCGTCTGACGAAAGCCCTCGTTCTCCTTGAACAGGGCCACCAGGTTCTTGAATGACGGGTGAAAGGGATAGGTCGTCCGGACTTCCTCGGCGACCTGCTCCATGGTCCTGGCGGTGATGTAACCACCGTCCTCGGCCGCCTTGACCTGCTCGGCGAAGGCTTCCGCCACGGAGTCGATCAGCGCGTCTCCGGGTAACTCGACGAACAGGCGTTTTTTCAGGATCTCGTAGATCTCGTTGCCGGCAAGCTGGACCGGGGTGATGGTCTGCGCCTGGCGTCGGGATTCCTGCTGAAGGTTGGACATGACCCGCGCCAGATCCCTGGTCTGGGCCTCGTAGCTCCCCGACAGGTTGGCGATGACCACGCAGCAACGGGGCAGCTTCATCGCCGCCGTGAGGAGGTTGCCGATGCTGTAGGTCACCAGGTCCGCCAGCGTCCCGTTGCCGATGGGGCGGGCGTTGGCATTGAGCAGATAGGGCGGTAACTCGTCGAGCAGGATGAGCGTCGGCTCGTCGCCGATGATCTCCACCCATTTTTTCTCGTCGATGGGTTTGGGGCCGTCGATCCAGTGGGGCCGCACCAGGTCGGCCTTGCCCAACTGTTCGCCGATCTCGCCCCAGAGATAGTGCTCTGGATCGTTGTGGCCGTTGAAGGCGGCGATGCGGGCGGGGCCGAAGTCCAGACGCTCGGCCAAGTCAGCGGGCAGCACGCTGGAACGCAGGTGCGGATGTTTCGCGAGCAGACCAAGGGCCACCATCAGATGGGTTTTCCCACCGCCCATGGCCTGGGCCAGCTCAAAGGCGGCCTGGTCGGAAAACCCCGCCAGTCGTAGCAAACCCTCGCGAAACAGGGCGTCCATGCCCTGCGTGATGTAGTTGCGGGCGAAAAAGTCCCGGCCATCGCCTTCGCCGTTGATCAGGTCCGAGAGATTCTCGATCGCCTCTGTCATCCGGTAGTCGTGGACCATCGGATGAATCCTGCAAGCGTCACGAACGGTTCCGAGCACGTTAACCTCCTTGAATTCCAGTCATACCAGGTCTCAATGCGGTGAGGCCACTCCGTCGGGATCTCCGATCGTTCGGATGATACTGATTGATAATGTCTCGCAGCAGATCCTGATGATCGTTCCAGTCGATCGCTTTCATCGCGTGCGCTGGATGAACTGACGCAGTACGGCTTTGATCACGGGCAGGATGCGGAAGATGACGCTTGCGGTCTTGACGGCAGCCATTCGATTCTGACTCCCTGTTGGCAAGACGGCGTCGGTGTTGCGACTATAACGCGCACATAAGACAGGCGCGAGCGGGGAAGCTTTGCCGAGCGGACCCAGCGGCGGCTCCCCCGCACCTGTGGATCAGAAGGGTTCCGGCCTGCCTGCGGGTCGATGAGAGTGTGTTGAACTACGCCCATCAAGACCGGATTCCTCGTGCTGAGGACGGGCGATCAACTCATGGAGGTCATGAATCCACCTGGATTCGTACCGAAGCGGTGGTGAGCTTTCAGCGGTCGGCGGATGGCCGATATCCGAGCCGTGCGGAGAGCGTTCGTCCCGCCTCGATCAGATCCGCGACCCAGTCGAGTCGCCGCCGTTCGATTGGCGCCGAGACCGACAGACCCGCGCTGACGTTGCCGGTGCTGTCATGGATCAGCACGCCGATGCAGCCGACATCGATTTCGGCCTCCTCGTTGTCCAGCGCGTAACCCCGCGCCAGCGATTCCGCGCATTCCGTCAGCAGGCGGGGCAGCGTGGTGAGGGTGTTGCGGGTGTAGGCGGGCAGATTGGTGCGCTGCACATAGGCGCGCATGGCGTCCTCCCCGGCCGCGCCCAGCATGAGCTTGCCGACGGCGGTGACATGCAGCGGCGCGCGCGAGCCGACCAGTTGCTGCACATGAATCATGCGGTTGGGCGTGGCCTTCTCGATATAGACCACTGAATCGCCCTCGCGGATGGTGAGATTGATGGTCTCGCCGAGCCGGTCGCGCAGTTCCTCCATAATCGGCCGGGCGATGGCGCGCACGTCCACATTGCCGTGCAGACGCACCCCGAGTTGGAGCAGCCGCAGTCCCAGCCGGTAATGGCCGGCACCGTCGCGCTCGACGAACTGATTCTGGATCAGCGAGGCGAGGATGCGATGCGCGGTCGAGGCGTGCAGTCCGGTTTCGGCGCCCAGGATCTTGAGACTGACCGGGTCCGAGTAGCGGGCGATGGCGTCGAGCAGGGCCGCCGCCCGGTCGATGACCTGGATGCGGGATGCGGTGGGGGTGTTTTCCTGGGTCATATTGCGAGGATCGGAAATGGATTTCAGGATATGAAATCATGGTCCGGGTGATTTTGTCTTCTGATTCTTTTTGATTTGAGCCCGCTAGGATCTGGCTGTTTGAAACGGTTGCTCGCGGATCGGGGGCATCCTGACCCGTTGGTTCCGAGGTGACGAAGCGCCGGGCGAATGCCCGACCGGCTGAGGGGGTTGTCCGTGGCTTGGGGCTCCGTTGCATGGCGCAAGGGACTGCCGGCCAATCTATCTGCAATCTGGCAGCCCCTTGCCAGGATTCAGAATCCCGGCGGGATCGAAGTCGCGTTTGATCTCGGACATCAGCCGCAGCGCGACCGGATCGATTTCACGGCCGACGTAATCGCGTTTTTCCAGCCCGACACCATGTTCGCCCGAGAGGGTTCCGCCCAGACGCAGCACCAGCGAAAACATGGCATCCAGACAACCACGGGCGCGCTCGACTTCCCCGGCATCGTCCGGGTCGATCAGCAGGTTGACATGGATATTGCCATTGCCGGCATGACCGAAGTTGACGATGCGAATGCCGGTCTCGTTTGACAGTCGTTCCAGTCCCTCGATGAATTCGCCCATGCGCGAGACCGGGACGACCACGTCCTCGTTGATCTTTTTGGGGGCGATGTGACGCAGGGTCGGCGAGAGCGATTTGCGGGCCTTCCAGAGCGCGGCGACCTCGGCGGCGGAGTCGGCGCGTCGCAGTTCGAGCAATCCCGCGACCTCGGCGGCGGCGGTCACGGCGTTCAGCGCCGCGTCGATGCAGGCGCGCGGGCCGTCGACTTCGATCATCAGCAGCGCCCCCACGTCCTCGGGCAGATCGATCTCGGTGAAGCGGCGCACGGTGGCGATGGCGGCGGCATCCATGAATTCGAGCGCGCAGGGGGTGACCGGCTGGGCCATGATGGCCGAGACGGCGGCGGCGGCGGCGTGGATGTCGGTATAGGCGGCGCGCAGCGTGCGCTTCGCTTCGGGCAGCGGGGTCAGATTCAGGGTGGCCTCGGTGATCAGCGCGAGGGTGCCCTCCGAGCCGATGAGGAGCCGCGTCAGATCGTAGCCGACCACGCCCTTGGTGGTCAGAACGCCGGTGCGAAAGGGCTCGCCGCGTCCATCGACGGCCCGCAGACCCAGGGTATTGTCACGCGGGGTGCCGTATTTGACCGCGCGCGGACCAGCGGAGTTGTAGGCGAGATTGCCGCCGATGGTGCAGGTCGCCGCGCTGGTGGGGTCCGGTGGCCAGAAGAAGCCGAGCGGCTCCAGTGCCTGTTGCAGGGTTGCGTTGAGCACGCCCGGCTGCACGACCGCCAGTCGGTCGGCGGGGACGAGACGAAGGATGCGGTCCATGCGTTCGAAGGAGAGGACGATGCCGCCCCGGTCCGGCACCGTGGCGCCGGTGGTGCCGGTGCCGCGCCCGCGCGCGATCAGCGGAACGCCAACCTCGGCGCAGAGTCCGACCAGCGCCGCGATCCGGGCCTCGTCGGTCGCGAACACGACCGCCTGCGGCAGCGCGTGGCGACGGCTGTTATCGTAACCGTAGGGCCAGCAGTCGGCCGGGTCGGTGAGCAGGTAGCCAACGCCCGCAATCCGGGCAAGCGAGCGTTGGAAACTAGCGGAAAACGCGACCCCGCGTGTGATCCTGTTCAATGAGTGAGCCCTTATTGTTCATTATGTAAACCGCGTCGTGCCAATCGTCGCAGGTCATTGAGAGGCAGGAGTCGCCTGCGACAAGGCATGCCGTTCTGGACGCGGTTTACTGATACTCGAAGAGTTTGACCACACGCTTGACGCCGGGGACATAGCGCACACTCTCAGTTGCCGCATCCGCTTCCGCCGGACTGACCAGTCCCAGGAGATAGACCACGCCGTTTTCGGTGACGACCTTGATCCGGGTCGCGTTGAAATCCGGGAGATCGACCTCGGTCATCGCCAGTTTGGCGCGCGAGGTGATATAGACGTCCTCGGATTGACGCATCAGATCGGTATTGGGGCCGATGGTCAATTCATCGATGACGCGCTGAACCTTGGGGAGATGGCTCACATGATCGACCGCTTGGCGAACCACGTCCGCCGATTCCGCCTGGCCGGTCAGCAGGACCGTGCGATTGTAGCTGGTCACCGCGATTCTGGAGTGTCCCTGAATCGCGGGATCCTGGAGCAATTGATGGATGGCGGAGAGTTCGATCTGCTGATCTTCGACCACGACTTGTGCTGGACGGCGGTCATAGATGGCGGAAGCGCCGACCACGGCTCCCCCCACGACGAGGGGGGCGCAACCGGACAGCGGGAACGTCAGCGCCAGACATCCTGTGAGGAATTTCAAATATCTATGAGGAATCGGCGGTAAAAGCATGTTTAATCCACTGAATCTGATTCTGACCGCTGATGGCGACGACATCGAAGCGGCAGGGTAAGGCACTGGGATGCAACTGAAGATAGTGATTGGCGGTCGCGATCAGGCGTCGCTGCTTACGGGCGTCGACCGTTTCCGCCGGGTTGCCGAAGCGTGTCGAGCGGCGAAAGCGAACCTCCACGAACACCAGCATCGCGGCCTCGCGCAGGATGAGATCGATTTCGCCGTACCGGCAGCGGTGGTTACGCGCGATGCACCGCAGACCCTGGCGTGTTAGAAATGACTCGGCGAGACGTTCCATCTCCTCGCCGACCGATCCGGTGCTGGGCTTTGCTTCCTGACTAACCATGGTCATCTCCATCCCGGATCGTTGAAGACTATCCGTTCATTGCGCTTGCCTTATTTGGATCTCGCGCCCTGTAAATAATTCCTTGTCCCTTGCCCCTCAGCGCACCTCCGGTTTGCCCTTGTCCGCAGCGACATCGGCAAGGCCCGGGCCGGTTTCGGTAAAGCGTCCAAGCTCAAGTTGGCGCTGGATCCGTCCCAAACGATCGAGCGAGAGTCCGCCGGTCTGTCCTGGATAGTAGGCGCCAGGGTTCTTGGCAAGGTCCGCGAGGCGTGGCGCGAGTCGGTAGGCGTCGATGCCCATGGCATGCAGCCGGGCGAGCGGATCCGTGCTTTTGCTCAGGGCGCGGCGCGAGAGCGGTCCCGCGCCGCCGACATCGAGCATCCAGGGAATATCGACGAAATAGAGTCCGACCAGTCCCGCGTCGCGTTTAGGGTCGAAGTCGCCCGCATAGACATGGGAGGTGGAGATGACGACGATGGGTTTGGTCGACGCGGCTTGCAGACTCGGGTGGAGTTTGCGCGCCATGTCCGCGGTCGCGACCAGGAACACCAGATCCGCGTCGGCCCCGCCGAGTAGCTTGGCCGCCACCCGGTCGGCCCCGGTCGGCTGGTAGCTTGACTGCCGCGTCAGAGTGCCTCCCTGATGACTCCACTGGCGCCGAAAGGCGCCTGCCAGTCGCTCGCCCCAGGCGCCCGCCGGGTAAAGCAGCAGCGCGCGTCTCAGACCCATGGCGTAGGCTTTGCTGGCAGCCTCGGCGGCTTCGTTCTCGGGCGAGAGCGAGAATTGAAAGAGGTTTTCGGCGCGTTTGTCGGTTCGGGTCGCCTCGTTGAGCGCCAGGGTCGGAACGCTGAGTAGCCGTTCGGCCGCCAGGGCGTCAACGGCTTCCTTCTGTAAGGGGCCGATCACATAATCGGCGCCGTCCTGGATTGCCTTGGCATGCAGGCCCCGGGAGCGGTCGGCATTGGAGATATCCGTGAAATGCAGGGTTGGCCGTTGGCCCGCCCGATCCGCGCGGCCGGCGGCCTCAATGCCGTCCTGCACGGCCTTGGCGGCGGCGGCGAAGCGACCGCTGCGCGGGAGCAGAATGCTGACCTGATCGCCGTTCGCATAACCGCCGGCAAGTGTTCCTATGTAGGCACTGGCCAGTTCGGGGAGCGCCGGGTGCCCTGAATGCCGTTGCTGCCATTGGCGGTAACGGGCCTCCAGCGGTTGCGGATCGGCGCCGGTGTTGCGCGTCAGCAGGGCGACTTCGGCCCAACCTTTCATCGTGCCGCTTCCTGTGCTCGTGAGATCCTGCAATCCCGTGTTGCCGATCAGGCTTAATGTCGAGATCAGCGAGACCTGATTCAGCAGGCGTTCGTCCTGTTGGTCGAGCAGTCGATCAAGATCGTTGAGGGTTTGAGCGGCGGCGAGGGGCGAGTTGGCAAGGCGTTGGGCGGAGGCAAGGGTTCCCAGCCGCTTGGCCTTCAGTTCCTTGGGTAAGGTCTGGATCTGCATGCGCTCCAGCAATCCGATGGCGTCCTTGGGATGGTTCGTCAGCAGTGCCAGATCGGCCTCGGTCAGCAGCAGCAGATCCCGTTGCGAGGGTGTCATGTCAGGACGGGAAATCGCGTCGACGGTTTTTTTCGCGGGCGCGGTTTGACCCGAGGCGAGATAGGCGCGGGCCGCTTTGATCTGGAGTTGAGCGCGCGCGGGCGGTTGTGCCTTGGCCGCGAGGTCGAGATAGCGTTCGGCGGCCTCCGATGCCTTGCCCTGGGCTTCCAGGGAGGTCGCGCGATTCAGTTCCGCGGCGGGGATGGGGGCGAGTACCCTGGCTTCCTCTTGGATTGGGTTGACCGCGCAGCCGGACAGGATGGCCGCCAGCAGCAGGGGGGGCAGCCGCCATGCGCGGGCCTGGCGTCTGGTGGACAAAAGGATGCGGTCAACGCGATTCTTGAGCATGTTCAGTTCCGTTTCAGAGTCTGTCGAGGACACAAGATGCAGCAGCAACGAGGAATACTATACGTGGTCGCAACGCCGATCGGCAATCTTGCCGACATGACCGAGCGCGCGCGTAAGATCCTGTCCGAGGTCGCTTTGATCGCCGCGGAGGATACCCGCGAGACGCTGCATCTCCTCAATCATTTCGGGATTGCGGCGACGCTGGTCGCCTATCACGACCACAATGAGTCGCGGGTCGCGCCGCGCTTGCTGGCGGACCTGGAGGCGGGGCGCGACGTGGCGCTGGTCTCGGATGCGGGCACGCCCTTGATCAACGATCCAGGCTATAGCCTGGTCGCGGCGGCGCGCGAACGGGGTCTGACGGTGGTGCCCGTGCCGGGCGCCAACGCAGCGATCTGCGCGCTCTCGGCGGCCGGTTTGCCGAGCGATCGGTTCCTGTTTCTCGGGTTTCCGCCACGCACCCGCAGTCAGCGTCGGACCTGGCTTGGAGAGGTTGCCGACGAGCCTGGCACCCTGATTCTGTACGAGAGCGCGAAACGGGCGCTGGCGACGCTCGAAGACCTGGGCGCGGTGCTGGGCGAGCAGCGTCGCGTGGTGCTGGCGCGCGAACTCACCAAGCGCTTCGAGACCTTTCTGTCCGGTCAGCCTCGGGACTTGATCGCTCGGTTGGAGGCGGACCCAGAACAGCAGCTCGGCGAACTCGTCATCCTGGTCGAAGGTCGGAGCCTGAATCCGGACGAGGGCGAGCGCATCGAGCAGGAGCGGGTGCTGCGGATCCTGGGCGAAGCGCTGCCGCTGCGTCAAGCGGTCGACCTGGCGGCCCGACTGACTGGCGCTCGGAAAAATACGCTCTATCGATTGGGTCTCGATCTGGGCCTGGGGGTGGCTGGCGATTGAGGTTCGCGAATTCCAGCCACGGCATGACCGCTTTTTCGGTATACTCACCGGCTGGGAGTTGGCCAGGCAGTCGCTCGTTTCGTTCGCGACACGGGAGGAAAGTCCGGGCTCCAACGGGCAGGGTGCCAGGTAACGCCTGGGGGGCGCGAGCCCACGGAAAGTGCCGCAGAAAAGATACCGCCGATCCCGCGCCCGTCGCGGAAGGTAAGGGTGAAATGGTGCGGTAAGAGCGCACCGCGCCGGTGGCAACATCGGTGGCAGGGTAAACCCCACCCGGAGCAAGACCAAATAGGGGGACATGCGGTTTCGACCGCGACGCGCGGCCCGCGCGTGTTCCCGGGTAGGTCGCTTGAGGCGCATGGCGACATGCGTCCCAGATGAATGACTGTCCTCGACAGAACCCGGCTTATCGGCCAACTCCCTCCTCATGATCCCGCCTCCGCTCATCCGATAAGCATCCGCGACTTGCACGCTTTTATTTAAGTCGTTTCTAGATTAGTTGTCTCACCCGCCTGAAATCAAGCATCTTTTATGAGTTCGCGCCTATGCTGAACTATGGCGTGTAAGTCGCTGACTGCCAACACTAATAAGCAAGCGATTTCTTGACGATGTCTCTAGTGATCACTAAGATGACGCTTAAGTGGGTGAGAGTGGGGAATTAGGGGGCACGACGCGATCGGTGGATCGCCAGGGGGACGTTGGTGTTTCGGGGGGTGGCCATCGTCAATCTGGATGCGAAAGGTCGTCTTGCGATTCCGTCCAGGTATCGTGATCGCTTGCAGGCATCCTGCGAGTCCCATCTGGTGATGACGGTAGACCGGGATCGCTGTCTCCTGCTGTATCCAGAACCCGAATGGGAAGTGATCGAGCGTCAATTCGCCGCTCTCCCCGCCCTCGAATCCGCGGCGCGCTCTCTCTATCGGCTCTATGTCGGCAATGCACAGGAAGTGGATATCGACGCCCAGGGCCGAATCCTTGTTCCTCAATATCTGCGCGATTTCGCCGCTTTGGATAAGCGGGTGGCGTTCGTGGGTCAGGGGATTAAATTCGAGCTGTGGGATGAGGCGGCCTGGAATGCACGCAACGAGGCGGCCCTGAACGATTCGGCGATCGGCGAACTGGCCTTGTCCGCGGGCTTGGGTTCCTTGACGCTTTAAGTCGCGCAGATATACATTTTTGAACTAACAACATGTAAAACAGATGCTTAATGCATAAACCTGTCTTGCTGGAGGAAAGCGTGGCGGCACTGGCGGTGGATCCGGGCGGTCTCTATATCGACGCCACGTTCGGGCGTGGCGGGCACAGTCGCGCCATCCTGGAGCGCCTTGGCTCCGCGGGACGGCTGATTGCGCTTGACCGCGATCCGGATGCCGTCGCCGCCGCACGTTCCCTGGCTGCCGCGGATTCGCGCTTCTCCATTCTCCAGGGACGCTTTGGCGCGCTCGCCGAAGTCATGGCCCAAGCCGGTATCGGCGGTCAGGCGAAGGGGATTCTGCTCGATCTAGGCGTTTCTTCTCCCCAACTGGATACGCCGCGGCGCGGGTTCAGCTTTTCCGCGGACGGACCGCTCGATATGCGGATGGATCCGCACACCGGCGCATCGGCGGCACAGTGGCTTGCCCATGCCGATCAAGGCGAGATCGTCACTGTGCTGCGCGATCTCGGGGAAGAGCGCTTCGCCAAGCGGATTGCCCATGCCATCATCGAGACCCGTTCCAGCGGCGAACTCGTGACCACCTCCCAGCTTGCCAACCTTGTGGCCCGCGCGGTGCCGACCCGGGAGCCGGGCAAGCATCCGGCAACCCGGACCTTTCAGGCGCTGCGGATCCACGTCAATGACGAGTTGAACGAGATCCAGCGCTGTCTTGGCCAAGTCACTGATCTGCTGGCGACTGCCGGGCGACTGGTCGTCATCAGTTTTCACTCTTTGGAGGACCGAATCGTCAAGCGCTTCATCCGCCAGGAGTCACAAGGCCCCGTCTTTCCCAAGGGCGTTCCGGTCCGGGCGACCGCGACACATGGCCGTCTGCGTGCGATCGGCAAGCCGGTGCGTCCTTCGTCCGAGGAGTTGGCGGCGAATCCGCGGGCGCGCAGCGCGATCATGCGGATCGCCGAGCGGCTTGCCCCGAACGCGGTCGAGGTGCCTTCATGATCCGACGCGGCGTTTGGGTTCTTGCCGTCCTGGCGCTAGCCGTGATCCTGTCGGCGGTGGGGGTCGTGCATGCCAAATATCTGACACGGTTGCATTTCGGATATCTGCAGGATTTGCGTGCCCAGCGCGACGCGATCGATGTGGATTGGAACCGTCTGCGACTCGAGGAGGCCGCCCTTTCTACCTACGTACGGGTTGAACGCAAGGCACGTTATGAACTCGGTATGTTCGCCCCTCGGATGGGCGACGTACTCCTGATCGAGGAGACTGGTCATGGCCAGCCGTAATGATCGTGCTCGGCGGGTGACCTCCCGGCGCGCCGAGGCGCCGCGCGCGAAGCCCAATTTGAAGTTGCGTCGTCGATTGCTGGTTGGGTTGCTCTCGGGCGCCTTCGTGCTGCTGTCCGGGGCGGTCTTTTATCGTCAGGTGATTGAAACCGACTTTCTGCGCAACGAGGGCGAGCGACGCTATTTGCGTATCGGCGAGATCGCGGCGCGGCGCGGCATGGTCACCGATCGGAACGGCGAACCCCTGGCCGTGAGCACGCCGGTCGAAACGGTGTGGGCGGATCCGCGCAAACTGGTTCAAAGTCCAAATGCTCTGCCGCCGCTAGCCGCCGCGCTGGGGATCGAGCCTGCCGCGCTGCGCGAAAAAATCGAGTCCAACCGCGAGCGTGGATTCCTCTATCTGAAGCGCCGGGTGAGTTTCGAGGAAGCGCGCGAGGTCAGGCTGGCGATTGACAAACACGACATCGAAGGCGTCGATTTCGAGACCGAATACCGGCGTTTTTATCCTGGCGCGGAGGTTTTCGGCCATGTCATGGGGTTCACGGACATCGAGGACCGCGGCCAGGAAGGGGTCGAGCTCGCCTATGATCACCATCTGAAATCGGAGCCTGGCTTACGTCGCGTGATCCTGGACGGTCGTCGTCGCATCGTTCAGGAGGTCGAGCAGATCCGCCCGCCGCGTCAGGGTAAGGATCTGGTCCTGAGTCTCGACCGTCGGTTGCAATTTCTCGCCTATCGCGAACTCATGAAGGCGGTCAAGGAGCACAAGGCCAAGGGCGGCACCGTCGTGGTGCTGGACGTGAACACGGGCGAAGTCCTGGCGATGGTCAATCAGCCCGGTTACAACCCGAATGCCGACCGCGATAGCGGCAGCGATCGGCGTCGCAATCGCGCCCTGACCGATGTCATGGAGCCGGGCTCCACGCTCAAACCCTTTGTCGTCGCGGCCGCCCTGGAGCGGGGCTTGGTGACGCCAACGACGCGAATCGCAACGGGGCCGGGAACGCTCAAGGTCGGCAGCAACGTGGTGAAAGATGTCCATAACTACGGCACGCTGGATGTGACCGGAATCATTACCAAGTCGAGTAACGTCGGCTCGGTCAAGATCGCGCAGAAGATGGATTATGCCAGCCTCTGGGGGCTCTACGATCAGCTTGGATTCGGCCATGCGACCGGCGTCGGCTTTCCCGGCGAGAGCGCCGGACGTTTGCGCCATTATTCGCGCTGGCGGCCCTTCGAGCATGCCACCATGGCTTTCGGTTACAGCCTCTCCGTCACCTCGCTCCAGCTTGCCCAGGCTTACGGCGTGTTGGCGGCGGATGGGATCAAGCGTCCGGTCACCCTGATCAAGCGCGATCCCTCGTCTGCCCTCGCTTCGGCTGCTTTCGACTCCGCTCAGAAAAGACAGCTTCGCACGAGCGCGGCGACTCCCTTGGACTCGCCGCCCAACGAGATTCGGATCATGAGCGTCGATACCGCCCGTAAGGTACGGGCGATGATGGAAACCGTAGTCTCCGATCAAGGGACGGCCAAGCGGGCGCAGATTGCCGGCTATCGCGTCGGCGGCAAGACCGGTACCGCCAAGAAAGCGGGCCCCGGCGGTTATGGCGGCGGCCGCTATCAGTCGGTCTTCGCCGGCTTCGTTCCGGCCGGCAAGCCGCGTCTGGCGATGGTGGTCATGATTGACGAACCGGGCGGGAGTTCCTACTACGGCGGTCTGGTGGCGGCGCCGGTCTTCCAGAAAGTGATGGAGGGCGCGCTGCGGCTCTTCAATGTGCCGCCGGACGATCCAGTCCCCTCGATGCTGCTTGCGCATCGGGAGCCGAAGCCATGATGTGGACGCTGGCTCAAGCCGCTGCGCATGCGGGCGGATCCCTGCACGGTCAGGACCGGGCTTTCGCTGCTGTCGGCACCGACTCACGCGCGGATTGCGCCGGGCAACTCTTCATCGCCCTGCGCGGCGAGAATTTCGATGGCCATGATTATGTTGCCGCCGCCCAGGCGGCTGGCGCTGTCGCGGCCCTGGTGGATCGTCCGCTGTCGTTGGATCTGCCGCAATGGGTCGTCGACGACACCCGTCTCGGTCTCGGGCGTCTGGCGGCGGCCTGGCGCGAGCGCTTCCCCGGTCGGGTGATCGCCATTACGGGCAGTAACGGCAAGACCACCGTCAAGGAAATGCTCGCGGCCATCCTGGCGCGGGCTGGGCGGGTGCGGGCCACGCAGGGCAATCTCAACAACGACATCGGCATGCCGCTGACCCTCCTGGGGGCGCGCGACGAGGATTTCCTGGTGCTTGAAATGGGCGCCAATCACTCGGGCGAGATCGGCTACATGACCGAGATTGCCCGCCCGGATCTGGCACTCATCACCAATGCCGGACGTGCCCATCTGGAAGGGTTCGGCAGTCTCGATGGGGTGGCCCGCGCCAAGGGCGAAATCGCGCGAGGACTCTCCCCGGAGGGGCTGTTTCTGGTCGCTGGCGATTCGCCGCATCTGGGTCTGTGGCGCGAGTTGTCCGCTGGCCGACGCCTACTGACCTTCTCTCTCGACGACGGCGCGGCGGAAGGCGCTGACGTGACTGCCCGCTCCGATGACATTCGGGTCGCCTGGGACGATGACGGTTTTCGCACCGAGTTTTCGGCGCGCGTCGACGCGCGCGAGATTCCGCTCAGTCTGCGTCTGGCGGGTCGTCACAACGTCCGCAACGCCCTGGCGGCAACCGCCGCCGCCTTGGCGCTCGGCATCGACGAATGCCTCATCCGCGATGGTCTGGCGGGGCTGCAACCGGTCAAGGGCCGTTTGTGCCCGCGCCGCTGCGGTGACGTGGGCGTCATTGACGACACCTACAACGCCAACCCGGATTCCATCGCTGCGGCGATCGACGTGCTGGCCGGACTGTCCGGGCGGCGCTGGTTGGTGCTCGGCGATCTCGGCGAACTGGGTCCGGATGCGCCACGACTGCACGCGGAGGTTGGCGCGGTCGCGCGCGCGGCTGGGATCGATCGCCTGATCACGGCCGGCACGCTGAGCGAGTCGGCCAGCCGCGCCTTCGGCGAGGGCGGGCGGCATTTCGCGGATCGGCAGACGCTGGCCGACTGGCTACCCGCCGAACTGGCCGCGGGTGATCGGGTGTTGGTGAAGGGTTCGCGTCTGGCGCGGATGGAATTGATCGTGAATGCGCTGTGCGCTGAGTCGGGACTTTAGAATGCTTCTCTATCTCACTGAATGGCTTGCTGAATTTTATAGCGGCTTCAATGTCTTCCGCTATCTGACTCTGCGCGCGATCCTCGGCGTCATGACCGCTCTCGGGATCGCCCTGCTGGTTGGCCGCCCCATGATCCAGCGCTTGCGGGCCTTCAAAATCGGTCAGACGATCCGCGACGACGGCCCGCAGAGTCACCTGTCCAAGTCCGGCACGCCCACCATGGGTGGCGCGCTCATTCTGGTGGCCGTCGGCATCAGTACCCTGCTGTGGGCCGACCTGGGGAACCGCTATGTCTGGATCGTGCTGCTCACGACCCTAGCCTTCGGCGCGATCGGGCTGGTGGACGATTACAAGAAGCTGGTGATGCGTGATCCGCGCGGACTTGCCGCGCGCTGGAAGTATTTCTGGCAGACCCTCGCCGGATTCGCTGCCGCCATCGCGCTTTATGCGTCCGCCGTTTCGCCGGCCGAGACCGCGCTGCTGATCCCCTATTCCAAGAATGTCGCGATCCAGCTTGGCCCCTGGTTCATTCTGTTGACCTACTTCGTCATCGTCGGGGCCAGCAACGCGGTCAATCTGACCGATGGGCTCGACGGCCTGGCGATCATGCCGACCGTGCTGGTGGCCGGCGCCCTGGCGATCTTCGTCTATGCGGCGGGTCATGCGCAGATCGCCAATTACCTCCTGATTCCCTTTCTCCCCGAGGTTGGCGAGCTGGTTATTTTCTGCGCCGCTTTAGTGGGCGCCGGCCTGGGCTTTCTCTGGTTCAACGCCTACCCGGCCCAGGTCTTCATGGGCGACGTGGGCGCGCTCGCCCTGGGGGCGGCCCTGGGCGTGGTCGCGGTCGCGGCCCGTCAGGAACTGGTGCTCTTCATCATGGGCGGCGTCTTCGTGGTGGAGACGATCTCGGTGATGATGCAGGTGATCTCTTTCAAGCTCACCGGAAAACGGATTTTCCGGATGGCGCCGCTGCATCATCATTTTGAGCTCAAGGGCTGGCCGGAACCGCGCGTCATCGTGCGCTTCTGGATCGTGACCGTGGTGCTGGTCCTGGTCGGGCTGGCGAGCCTGAAGATCCGGTGAGCGCCATGGCCCATTCACCGCCACTCAATTCCTGTGGGCTTGCCCTTACTTCGACTCCCTTCGACGCCGCTCAGGGCGAGTCGCTCAGCACGAGGAGCAAAATCGAAGGGGCAAACTGTGCGGATGCAAAAACGCTGATCGTCGGTCTCGGTAAGACCGGCCTGTCCTGCGCGCGCTATCTGCGTGCCCAGGGCGTGTGGGTGGCCGTCACCGATTCGCGCGCCCAGCCGCCCGGCCTCGATGCCCTGCGGGAAGAACTGCCCGAGGTCGCGGTCTTTGTCGGCGGCTTCGAGCCCGAGGTCTTTGCGCTCGCGACGCAGTTGGTGGTGAGTCCGGGGGTGCCGATGGCCGAGCCCCTGATCCAGGCGGCACTGGACCGGGGCGTGCCCGTGATCGGCGATGTGGAACTCTTCGCGCGCGCGGCGCGCGCGCCGATCTGCGCCATCACCGGCTCCAACGGTAAGAGCACGGTGACGACCCTGGTTGGCCTGATGGCCCGGCAGGCGGGACGGCGGGTGGCGGTCGGCGGCAATCTCGGCGAGCCGGTCCTGGATTTGCTCGCCGACGACATTGATCTTTACGTGGTCGAATTGTCGAGTTTCCAATTGGAGACGACACCTGGATTGCGGGCCGCCGCGGCGGTGGTGCTCAATATCGCAGCCGATCATCTGGACCGCTATCCGGATCTCGCGGCCTATGCCGAAACCAAGGCGGGCATCTATCGGAATGCACGGGTGGCGGTGGTCAATCGCGACGATCCGCGGGTGGTTGCCATGCCGCGCGCGGGGGCGGTTGAGATCGGTTTTACGTTGGGCGAGCCGGACGCGGGCGATTTCGGGTTGCGGTTTTGCAATGGCGCGCTGTGGATTTGTCGTGGGGACGAGACTTTGATTCCGGCGTCCGAGGTGGCGATTCCGGGGCGGCATAATCTGGCGAATGCCTTGGCGGCGCTGGCGTTGTGCGCGGCATGCGGGCTGGGGGACGATGGGTTTCGCTGCGCTCTACCCATCCTACGGACTTTTCCCGGTCTGCCGCATCGTAGCGAATTGGTGGCCGAGCGGGATGGGGTGCGCTGGTACGACGATTCCAAGGGCACCAATCCGGGGGCGACGGTGGCGGCGCTGGAGGGGCTGGTGCCCGACGGTTCGGAGGGGCGGGCCGTGCTGATCGCCGGGGGTGACGGCAAGGGCGCCGATTTCGCGCCGCTGCTGCCTGCCGTGACGCGCGCGGCGCGCGCGGTGGTGCTGATCGGGCGCGATGCGCCCCTGATCGAACGCGAACTGGCAGGATGCGTGCCCCTGGTCCATGCCTCGGACATGCCGGATGCGGTTCGTCAGGCCGCCGGTCTGGCGCGACCGGGGGATTGCGTTCTGTTGTCTCCTGCCTGCGCCAGCTTCGATATGTTCGACAACTATGAGCATCGCGGCCGGGTCTTTGCCGAGGCCGCGCGGAGGCTTGCGTCATGACCGCGGCCGTTCGCTCGACTCATCCTGGCCAGCGTCGGCGCGAACGCGTTCCGGCGCTGGATTATCCGTTGCTGGTCTGTGCCCTGGGGCTGCTGGCGTTCGGTTTGATCATGGTCTCCTCGGCATCCATGTCGATCGCCGAAAAATGCTGCAACGATCCCTTCTATTACACTATCCGGCATGTGATCGCGCTGGGTCTTGCGCTGACCGCGGGTCTGCTCGCGTTTAACGTGTCGGTGGACCGCTGGGAGCGTTCGGGAACCTGGCTGTTCCTGCTGGGCGTTCTGGTGCTGATCCTCGTTTTGACGCCGGGGATCGGACGCACGGTCAATGGCGCGACGCGCTGGATCCCGCTTGGCCCGCTGAATCTTCAGCCCTCCGAATTCGTCAAACTGTTCGCGATCGTCTATGTCGCCGGCTATCTGGTGCGCCACGCGGATGCCGTCGCCAATCGGTTGTCTGGCTTCATCCGACCCATGATCCTGATCGGGATCGCGGCGGCGCTGATCCTGATGCAGCCGGACTTCGGGACCACGGCGGTCATGCTGGCGACCGTGATGGGTCTGCTGTTCCTGGGCGGAGTGAGTCTCCTCCCGTTCGCGTTTCTGCTTGGAGTGGTCGGGGTGGGATTGGTGGCGCTGGTCTTCCTGTCGCCCTATCGGATGCAGCGCGTCATCTCCTTCCTGGATCCCTGGCAGGATCCCTTCAACACGGGTTATCAGCTCAGTCAGGCGCTCATCGCCTTCGGGCGTGGCGAATGGCTGGGGGTCGGACTCGGCAACGGGATCCAGAAACAGTTCTTTCTGCCGGAGGCCCACACCGATTTTCTGGCCTCGGTGATCGGCGAGGAATTCGGTCTGGTCGGCATCCTGGCGCTGATCGCGGCCTTCGCCTTTCTCTGCTGGCGTGCCTTCTCGATCGGCGCCCGCGCCGAGGCGGCGGAGCAGCCGTTCGCGGCCTACGTGGCCCAGGGCATCGCGCTGTGGCTCGGTCTGCAAGCGTTCGTCAATCTCGGCGTCAACGTTGGTTTTCTGCCCACCAAGGGGCTGACTCTGCCTTTCCTGAGTTATGGGAGCAACAGTCTGATCGTTGGCTGCATGGCGGTCGCCATCTTGCTGCGCATCGATCTCACCACTCGTCAACTGGAGTCCGACGCCGGACCCAGGCGGCGGCCAACCACGACGACTTCGCGGGGCGCGAAGAGTGGCGTCGAAGGGGGATCGCCATGGGCACGTGCATAGGCGTCATGGCCGGCGGTACCGGCGGTCATGTGTTTCCGGCGCTCGCGGTCGCTGAGAGGCTGCGGGCGAGCGGGGCGGAGGTCTTCTGGATCGGCACGCGGCAGGGGATGGAGTCGCGACTGGTCCCTGAGCATGGCTTCGAGATCGAATGGATCCGCATCGAGGGCTTGCGCGGCAAGGGGCTCGCTCAACGGCTACGCGCGCCATTCAAACTGGCGGGCGCGCTCTGGCAGGCGCGCGCCATCCTGCGGCGGCGGCGGCCTTCGCTGGTGCTCGGCATGGGCGGATTCGCCTCGGGTCCGGGCGGTCTGGCGGCGCGCGCGATGGGGTTGCCGTTGGTGATCCATGAACAGAATTTTGTCCCCGGCATGACCAATCAATGGCTGGCGCGGGTCGCCACGGCGGTCTTCGAGGCCTTTCCGGGGAGTTTCCCGGACGGGCGCGGCGCGGTGGCGACGGGGAATCCGGTGCGTCAAAGCATCCTCGACCTGCCGCCGCCGCGCGAGCGATTGAGCAGTCGGTCCGGCGCACCGCGTCTGCTGGTGCTGGGCGGTTCGCTGGGGGCACAAATTCTGAACGAAATGCTACCCGCCGCGCTCGCGGCGATGCCAGCGGGCGCGCGCCCCGAGGTGCGCCATCAGGCGGGCGAGCGCACCCTGGAGACCGCCCGCAATGCCTATCGTCTGGCCGGTGTCGCGACCGAGGTCACGCCCTTCATCGGCGACATGGCGGAGGCGTATGCCTGGGCCGATCTGGTCGTGTGTCGGGCCGGCGCCTTGACGGTGTCCGAACTGGCCGCCGCCGGGGTGGCGTCGGTGCTGGTGCCCTATCCCTTCGCGGTCGATGACCATCAGGTTGGCAACGCCCGCTATCTGTCTGATGCGGGTGCCGCACGTCTGGCCATCCAGCGCGATCTGGACCAGGTCGGTTTGACGGCGCTGTTGACCGAACTGCTGGGCGATCGCGCAAGCCTGCTGGCCATGGCCGAGCGCGCGCGCGGTCTGGCGCAACCCGATGCCGCGGCGCGGATCGCGGCCTCCTGCCTGGAGCTTGCGCTGGGCGAAACCCTGGGAGTCGTGACGCAATGAACGCCCATCTTCAGCATACGGCGGCCCGCATGGGGCGGGTGCGTCGACTCCATTTCATCGGTATCGGCGGTTCCGGCATGAGCGGAATCGCGGAACTCATGGCGAATCTGGGCTACGAGGTGGCCGGATCGGACCTGCGCGAGAGCGAGACGACGCGTCGGTTGCGGGGGCTTGGCATCGAGGTCTTCATCGGCCATCGGGCGGAACAGGTCACGGACGCCGACGCCGTGGTGGTCTCCACCGCCATCGACGAAGCCAATCCCGAGATTCAAGCCGCCCGCGCCGCGCGCATTCCGATCGTGCGTCGCGCCGAGATGCTGGCCGAACTCATGCGCTTCTACTATGGCGTCGCGGTGGCCGGCACCCACGGCAAAACCACCACGACCAGTCTGGTGGCGAGCATCCTCGCCGAGGGCGGTCTCGATCCCACCTTCGTCATCGGCGGGCGGCTCACCAGTGCTGGGGCCAATGCCAAGCTGGGCACGACCAAATATCTGGTGGCCGAGGCCGACGAGAGCGATGCCTCCTTTCTCTATCTCCAGCCCATGATCTCGATCGTCACCAATATCGACGCCGACCACATGCGCACCTACGGCAACGATTTCAATCGGTTACGTAGTACCTTCATGGAGTTCCTGCATCATCTGCCGTTCTATGGATTGGCGGTGCTTTGTCTCGATGACGACGAGGTCCGCTCGCTGATTCCCATGGTGCCGCGCTCGGTGCGGACCTATGGCACCCGGCCCGAGGCTGATGTGCGGGCGACCGATCTGCATCAGGAGGGCATGTACACCTCCTTTCTAGTCCATAGTGCCGACTTTCGGCGTCCCTTGCGGGTCACCCTCAACCTACCGGGCCGGCACAATGTGCTGAACGCGCTGGCCGCGATCTGCGTGGCGCTGGAACTTGGGGTCGATGAAGAGGCGATCGGCCGGGCGCTGTCCAAATTCGAGGGGGTCGGACGGCGATTCGTGGTCAATGAAGTCACCGACGCACAGGGGCGCAACCTGTTGCTGGTGGACGATTACGGCCATCATCCGCGCGAACTGGCCGCCACTCTGGAGGCGGCGCGGGCCGGTTGGCCGGGCCGGCGTCTGGTGCTGGTTTTTCAGCCTCATCGGTACAGCCGGACCCAGGAGCAGTTCGAGGACTTCGTGGCGGTACTCTCCAGCGCCGATGCGCTGGTGTTGTGCGATGTCTATCCGGCGGGCGAGGCGCCCATCCCCGGTGCCGACGGACGCGCGCTCAGCCGTGCGATTCGGATGCGCGGCGATCTCGATCCGATCTTCGCGCAGACGGTCGACGAGGTGCCCGATCTCCTGCCGAACCTGCTCGTGGATGGCGATATCGTGCTGGTCTCGGGCGCCGGCGACATCGGCGCCCTAGCGGCGCGGCTGCCGCAACTGCTCGCGCGGGGGCTCTGAATGTCCAGCGCCGATTTGACATCCCCGCGCGGCGAGATGCGACTCAACGAGCCGCTTGCGCGACACACGAGCTGGCGGGTCGGCGGTCCGGCGCGGCGGTTCTATCGACCGGTGGACGCCGAGGATCTATCGGTCTTTCTGGGACGGCTGGATCCGGACGAGCCGCTTCTGTGGCTGGGGCTTGGCAGCAATCTGCTGATCGCCGACCAGGGCTTCGCCGGTACCGTGATCCAGACTCAGGGTTGCCTGACGGGTCTTGAACGACGTGGCGAGACTGGCATCTGGGCCGAGTCGGGTACCGCGTGCGCCAAGCTCGCGCGTTTTGCCGCTCGGCTCGATCTGGTCGGTGTCGAATTTCTGGCCGGTATTCCCGGCACCATGGGTGGCGCGCTGGCCATGAACGCGGGCGCCTGGGGCGGCGAGACCTGGCCCCATGTGCGCCGCGTGCGGACCATCGACCGGAGCGGGACGATCCGGGAGCGTGGCGCTGGAGATTTCACGCCGGGCTACCGCGAGGTCAAGGGGCCGGAGGACGAGTGGTTTCTGGATGTCGAGCTGGAGCTGACGCCGGGAGACGGCGCGGCGGGTCTGGCGCGTATGCGCGAACTGCTCGACCGGCGCGCCGCGACCCAGCCCATCGGTCTGCCGAGCTGCGGTTCGGTCTTCCGCAATCCGCCGGGCGATCACGCGGCACGTCTGATCGAATCGCTGGGGCTTAAAGGTTATCGGATGGGAGGCGCTCAGGTGTCTGAAAAACACGCCAATTTTATTATCAATACCGGCACGGCGACGGCGACGGAGATTGCCGGCCTGATCGATTACGTGAGGAACGTCGTCGAGCAGCGCACGGGGATCAGCTTGATTCCCGAGGTGCGTCGCGTCGCGGGAGGGCGCCCATGACCATCGAGACGACCCTATCCGTGACTGCGACAACCGACCGGATTCGCGCCTTCGGCAAGGTTGCGGTGCTCCTCGGCGGGCGTGCGGCGGAGCGCGAGATTTCGCTCAAGAGCGGTCGCGCGGTCCTCGCGGCGTTGCAGCGGCAGGGGGTTGACGCCCATCCGCTGGATCCGGACGCAACCGTGCTGGCGCAATTGCGCGCGGGCGGTTACGACCGCGCCTTCATCGTGCTGCACGGGCGCGGCGGCGAGGACGGTCAGATCCAGGGCGCGCTAGAAACCATGGGTCTTCCCTATACGGGCTCCGGCGTGCTCGGTTCGGCGCTGGGGATGGACAAATACCGCTGTAAGCTGGCCTGGGCGGGTTGCGGGCTGCCAACGGCGGAGTCCGTCCTGCTGCGCGGCGAGGCGGACCTGCCCGCGGCGGCGGCGCTCGGATTTCCGCTCATGATCAAACCGGTTCACGAAGGGTCGAGCATCGGCATGGCGCGCGTGAAGACGGTCGAGGCACTCGAACAGGCCTGGCGGAGCGCCTCCGAATACGATGATCTGGTACTCGCCGAGCGCTGGATCCAGGGCGCCGAATACACCTGCGCCATTCTGGGCCGGGAGGCATTGCCCCTGATCCGGCTGGAGACGCCGAATGCCTTTTACGATTTCGAGGCGAAATATCAGGCCAACAGCACCCTCTACCATTGTCCGTGCGGTCTCGACGCGACGGCGGAGTCCAGACTGCGGCAGTTGTCCCTGGATGCCTTCGAGGCTGTCGGGGCCAGCGGCTGGGGCCGGGTCGATCTGATGCTGGACGGGGCTGGCCGATCCTTTTTGCTGGAGATCAATACCGTTCCGGGCATGACCGACCATAGCCTGGTGCCCATGGCCGCGCGTGCCGCCGGGATCGATTTTGACGAGCTGGCGCTGCGCATTCTGGACACGAGTCTACGTCGTGGCTGAGTCCAAACCTGACATTGAGCAATCGTCGAGCGAGTCGCCGTCGCTGCGGTCGCGTTTGCGCACATCGATCGGTTTGGCATTGTTGCTATCCACGGTTGCGGCGGCCTGGCTATTCAGTTACTGGGAGCCGCGTCTGTGGCCGATCCGCGTGATCGAGGTGGAGGGCGAACTCCATCATCATTCGTCACGCTTGCTTGAGAAAACCATCGGCGAGCGTCTGCGTGGCGGAATTCTGACCGCCGATCTCGTCGATCTCAAGGCCGCGGCCGAGGAGCTTTCCTGGGTCGGTCGCGCGAGTCTGCAACGGATCTGGCCGGATCGGTTACAGGTGCGGGTCGAGGAACATCGACCGATCGCTCGCTGGAACGCCGACAGTCTGGTGACCGCGGAGGGCGTCGTGTTCCATCCGGGGAGCGGGACGATCCCCGCCGGTTTGCCTGTGCTCGAAGGCGACGACAAACGGGCGCCCGAGTTGGTCAAGCAGTATCTGAAGTGGCGCGACGACCTGATGCTGGTGGGGCATTTGATTCAGGTTCTTTCGGTCGATCCACGCGGCGATTGGCGTCTTGAGTTGGTTATGGGCACCGAACTGCGACTGGGCACCGGCGCCATCGAGGAACGTCTCGCGCGCTTCATCGCTAGTGCGCCGCAACTTGAGGCGGCGGGTCAGCCGTTGGAGGTGGACCTGCGTTACAGCAACGGCTTCGCCGTGAAATGGGCGCCGAGCGCGGAGTCGCCGGTCCCCGCGAACACGGGTCGCTCCAAGCGATCCGGCAATCGAGGATAACTGGATGTCGCGACGTAACGACAAAAATCTGTTGGTTGGACTGGATATCGGCACCTCGAAGATCGCCTGCCTAGTGGGCGAGCTCAAGGACGACGATCAAATCGAGATCATCGGTATCGGTATCCATCCGTCGCGGGGTTTGAAGAAGGGCGTGGTCGTGGATATCGAATCCACCGTCCAGTCGATCCAGCGGGCGGTCGAGGAAGCGGAGTTGATGGCCGGTTGCGAGATCAACTCGGTCCATGCCGGCATCGCCGGAAGTCATGTGCGCAGCCTCAATTCGCATGGGATCACCGCGATCAAGGAGATCGAGGTCTCGCAGGCCGACGTCGATCGCGTCATCGACGCGGCGCGGGCGGTGGCGATTCCGGCGGATCAGAAGATCCTGCACATCCTGCCGCAGGAATTCATCATCGACAATCAGGAGGGCATCCGCGAACCTATCGGGATGTGCGGGGTCCGTCTGGAGGCGCGGGTGCACATGGTGACGGGGGCGGTCAGCGCGGCCCAGAACATCATCAAATGCATACGACGCTGCGGGTTGGAAGTCGACGATCTGGTGCTCGCCCAGTTGAGTTCCAGTTACGCGGTGCTCAGCGAGGATGAAAAAGAGCTTGGTGTCTGCGTCGTGGACATCGGTGGCGGTACCACCGATCTGGCGGTCTTCACCGATGGCGCCATCCGGCACACGGCGGTCATTCCGATCGCGGGAGACCAGGTCACCAACGACATCGCGGTGGCGCTGCGCACGCCAACGCAACATGCCGAATTGATCAAGATCCAGCACGCCTGCGCTCTGACTCAGCTCGCCGGAAATAGCGAGACCATCGAGGTGCCGAGTATTGGCGATCGCCCGCCACGGCAACTGTCGCGGCAGACTCTGGCCGAGGTGGTTGAGCCACGCTACGAGGAACTTCTGACGCTGCTGCACAACGAATTGCGCCGCAGCGGCTTTGAGGATCTGGTCGCGGGCGGTGTGGTGTTGACTGGCGGGAGCGCGAAGATGCAGGGCCTGATCGAGTTGGCCGAGGAAGTCTTTCATATGCCAGTGCGCTTGGGCCTGCCGCAACATGTGATTGGGATGGATGAAGTCGTGAACAACCCGATCCACTCCACCGGTGTGGGGTTGTTGATGTACGCGCGACAGCATCGCTTCTCGCGGAGCGCTGAACTATCCGAAAACCTTGGCCTTAAAGGGGCTTGGTCACGTATGCGTAGTTGGTTCCAAGGCAATTTTTAACAGATGGGGGTTATATTTCTGCCCCTAATGGTCAATGGACCGCGGCCTGCGGTCTCGGGTCAGTGCACTTCGAGTGTGCGCTGGCCATGTCGGGGGGTGGTCGCGCGCCTGGCGCGCGGCTGAACGAGGTTTCAGGTATTGCTAAGCGTTCAATATAGGGGATAAATCAATGTTCGAGCTCATGGATACCCATAGTCAGAATGCCGTCATCAAAGTCATCGGTGTCGGCGGCGGTGGGAACAACGCTGTCAACCATATGGTGGCGTCGACCATCGAAGGCGTGGATTTTATCTGTGCCAATACCGATGCCCAAGCACTGAAAAACACCAATGCCAAGACCATCCTGCAACTGGGCGCTGGCATTACCAAGGGCCTCGGAGCCGGCGCGGACCCGGATGTGGGCCGGCATTCGGCAATCGAGGATCGCGATCGCATCCAGGAAGCGCTGGAAGGCGCCGATATGGTTTTCATCACCGCTGGCATGGGCGGCGGGACCGGAACGGGCGCGGCGCCGGTGGTGGCGCAAGTGGCGAAGGAACTCGGGATCCTGACCGTGGCGGTGGTGACCAAGCCGTTTCCGTTTGAGGGCGCTAAGCGGCGGCGGATTGCCGAGGAAGGGATTGCCGAACTCGCTAAATCGGTTGACTCGCTGATCACCATCCCCAACGAAAAACTGCTGGCCGTGCTTGGCAAGGACATGAGCCTGCTCGACGCCTTCAAGGCGGCGAACGATGTCCTGCTCAACGCGACTCAGGGCATCGCCGAACTCATCACTTGCCGCGGACTGATCAACGTTGACTTTGCCGACGTCAAAACGGTCATGTCCAACATGGGTGTCGCCATGATGGGGACTGGCTCCGCGCGGGGTGCGAATCGCGCGCGCGAGGCCGCCGAGGCTGCGATCAAGAGCCCCCTGCTGGAAGATATCGATCTTGCCGGGGCGAAGGGCATTCTGGTCAATATCACGGCGGGTCCGAGTCTGACCATCGGCGAGTTCGACGAGGTCGGTAACACCGTGCGCGACTTTGCCGACGACGAGGCGACGGTCGTGGTGGGCACGGTCGTCGATATGGAACTGGAGGACGAACTGCGCGTCACCGTCGTGGCGACTGGACTGGGCGAACGCCGTCTCGTCATGAATAAGCGCGCGGGTGGCGAGTCTTCCATTCGGTTGGTCACCGGAGGCGAGTTCAACGACGGTCAGCCGGACTATCGGGAAATGGAGCGTCGACCGGCGATCTATCGGAAAGCGGGTGGGGCGGCCGTGGCTGAAGCGGTCGACGAAAAGGATATGGACTATCTGGATATCCCGGCGTTTCTGCGGCGTCAGGCCGACTGATCAGGGGTTTCCCTTCGACAGAATGTCGATAAAAAACAAAGGCATTTTATCGTATCCAACATTGAACTTGAAATAAGTTCGGGAAAACCCTAAGCTAACGGTAGAGCGCTCCAGTGTGGAGCGCGTAACGCGATGGCGAGCAGGCATGAGCGGCTGAACCGACAGGAATCGTTGGTTCAAACGCTTCTGTCCATGAGTAAGAAGCCGTCAGCCGCCGTGGACCGCGATGGGAGACCCGACCGATGCTCAGGCAACGTACCTTGAAGAATGTGATCCGTGCGACTGGGATTGGTTTGCACACGGGCGAAAAAATCGAGTTGACGCTACGGCCCGCGGCACCCGACTCAGGGATCGTGTTTCGGCGGATGGATCTCGATCCGTCAGTGGAGATCAAGGCGACGCCGTTCAACGTGACCGATACGCGTCTGTCCACGACGCTGGCGAGCGGCGACGTCAAAGTCTCGACGGTCGAGCATCTGCTTTCCGCTTTTGCGGGGTTGGGGATCGATAATGCCTGCGTGGATGTTGGCGCCGCCGAGGTACCCATCATGGATGGCAGCGCCGCGCCGTTCGTTTTCCTGCTTCAGTCGGCGGGCGTTCTGGAACAGAATCGTCCCAAGCGATTCATCCGGATCAAACGCCCGGTTGAGGTTCGCGATGGCGATAAGGTCGCGTGTTTCACGCCCTACAATGGATTTAAAGTCGATTTTTCGATCGACTTCGATCACCCCGCGTTCAATGCGCGCGCGAACCGTGCCACGGTGGATTTTTCCACTTCGTCATTCGTGCGAGAGGTGAGCCGCGCACGCACATTCGGTTTTTTGCGTGAGATTGAAGCCTTGCGTCAGAACAATCTGGCCTTGGGCGGTAGCCTGGATAATGCGGTCGTCGTCGACGAATATCGCGTCCTGAATGAAGAGGGCTTGCGCTTCGAGGACGAATTCGTCAAACACAAGATCCTCGACGCCATCGGCGATCTTTATCTGCTTGGGCACACCCTGATTGGCGCCTTCAACGCGCATAAATCCGGGCATGCGTTGAACAACGCCTTGTTGCGCGCGCTGGTCGCGAATGAGGCCGCTTGGGAGGAGGTGGTCTTCGAGGACTCGGCGGAGGCGCCAATCTGCTATGCGCAGCCGGTTGCGGCTGTCTAGCCTTTCTCCGTTGGGGGGAGAAGATGGCGGCTGGCGAAGCGCTTAAGTACGTCCCTTAATTCTGGGTCACGCAGATTGTCCGCTGCTTCAAGCAGATGTTTCGCCGTGTCGACCGTCAATCTTCGCCTGGAAACCTGTGTTTGGGACGGGCAGGCGATGTCGTCGCAATTCACTCTGACTTGAATGCGGATGTCGGTGATTTGCTGCTTGCCCAGCGATGTGACGATGTCTTCAGTCAAAAAGCGCGCCCGAGTCGTCCAAGCTGGAGAATCGAAATAGAGCGTGAGCTGATGACCGGCGACGGCGGCATCCAGGCAATGCGCTCTCATCGATTCAGGCAGTAGGGAGTGCGTATGCCGAAGCAGTGCGAGTTCCCGCTGACGCTGTTCGAGAAGATTCCGGGCGGATTTGTTGACCCGCAGCAGATCGCGGATGTGAGAAAGCCTGGCGTTCATCTGAGTTCGTTCCTGTGATCTGATCTCATCTCATTCCGGATTTATGGGCTGGTCAGTGCTTCCGTCATTGACGAACGCTTTTCATAAAGACCTCAAGCAGAGATAAACGATGTACCACCACGATCGAATCAAACACGTTCGCGGACAGGCCGTTGTAGTGCTTTTGGCCGTGCTGTCCTTTACCTTCGCGGGCGCGGGGCTGGGATTCTGGATTGCGCAATACGCAACTCCCGATGTCGTGGCCGATGCCTCGTATCCAGTGCCGGATTTCACCCAAACAAGGCCGCGAACAAACACGGAAGAGGTTTCGCCGCCGGTTGCTCAAGAGGACGTGAATGCCATTGCTGCGCATCTGGGCGAGATGCAGGCGGAACTCATGAGGCTCAATGCGCTGGGAGAACGACTGGTCGGGATGTCCGGTCTCGATCCTGAAGAATTCGATTTTGACAACCCGCCCCCCCAAGGTGGTCCGGAACTGGGACCAGTCAACGATTATACGATTAAGGAGATCGCCAGCGAGCTTGGAGGGGTGGCGGAGATGATTCAGGATCGTCAACGCAAACTCGACGTGATCGGAGATGTCATCGTCAACAAGGATCTGACCGCGCGGGAAACCCCCTCGAGTTGGCCAGTGCGCTCGGGTTATATTACCTCCCGCTTCGGTTTCCGGATTCATCCAACCAAAAAAGTGCGTATCTTCCACGAAGGTGTCGATATCGCGAGTCCACGAGGTACCCCGATCCTTTCGGCGGCGGATGGTGTCGTGACCTTTAGCGGTCGTCGGAATGGCTACGGACAGGTGATCGATATCCGTCACAGGGATGGTCTCGTGACCCGTTACGCCCACAATCACAAAAACTTGGTCCAGGGAGGTCAGAGGGTCCGCCAGGGTCAGAAGATCGCGACCGTCGGATCAACCGGTGTCGCAACAGGGCCGCATCTTCATTTCGAGGTTCTAAAGGGTGGCAAGGCGGTCAACCCAATGTCTTATCTCGGCGATACGCCAGCACGCACGCTGGCAGACAAGACCGATCGGTCGGCAGGCTGATTTCTATCCGTCTAGGCAAGTCATCCGATGATCCACACCTTCGTTCATCGAATTCCGGTATTATTCGCCGATTTATCCGACAGGTCTTAAATTTACCCGATGGTTACTCGTCTGTTCAAAAAGATCTTCGGGAGCCGCAATGATCGGCTCGTCAAGACATTGATGAAATCCGTGGCGCGAATCAACGCGCTGGAACCCGAAATCGCGCAATTGTCGGATCAGGCGCTCGCTGCGAAAACCGCCGAATTTCGTCAGCGGCTCGCCGCCGGCGCCGATCTCGACAGCCTGCTTCCCGAGGCATTCGCCGTGGTCCGCGAGGCCGGCAAGCGCGTGCTCCAGATGCGTCATTTCGACGTGCAGATGGTCGGCGGCATGGTCTTGCATGACGGCAAAATCGCGGAGATGCGCACCGGCGAGGGCAAGACCCTGGTCGCCACCCTGGCCGCCTATCTCAACGCATTGCCCGCCAAGGGCGTCCATGTCGTGACCGTCAACGATTATCTGGCGCGCCGCGATGCCTCCTGGATGGGGCGCATCTATCACTTTCTGGGCCTGACCGTCGGCGTCATCAATTCCTCCGGCGGCCTGGGGCCCGATATGGCTTCGTATCGGTTCGATCCGGATTACGAGCCGAGCGCCGGTCAGGGATATCGTCATCTGCGACCCGCGACCCGTCGCGAGACCTACGCCGCCGATATCACCTACGGCACCAACAACGAATTCGGCTTCGATTATCTGCGCGACAACATGGCCTTCACCGCCGAGCAGCGGACCCAGCGCAATCCCTTTTACGCCATCGTCGACGAGGTCGATTCCATCCTGATCGACGAGGCGCGCACCCCGCTCATCATTTCCGGTCCCTCCGAGGGCAGCACCGACCTCTACAAGAAGATCGACGGACTCATCCCCCGGCTGACCCGTCAGCCTCCCATCACGAACGAGGAAGGCAAGCCCGATTTCGGCCCAGGCGATTACTCGGTCGACGAGAAGCTGCGCCAGGTCTACCTCAGCGAGGAAGGTCACGAGCATGTCGAACAGATGCTGGTCGAGATCGGCCTGCTCGACGAGGGCGACGGGCTCTATGATCCGGGCAACATCGTGCTCATGCACCATGTCTATGCCGCGCTGCGCGCCCATGTGCTCTTTCTGAAGAACGTCGAATACATCGTGCGCGACGGTCAGGTGATCATCGTCGACGAATTCACCGGCCGCACCATGCCCGGCCGGCGCTGGTCCGAGGGTCTGCATCAGGCGGTGGAGGCCAAGGAAGGGGTCGCCATCCAGTCCGAAAACCAGACCATGGCTTCGATCACCTTCCAGAATCTGTTCCGGCTCTATCCCAAGCTCTCGGGCATGACCGGCACCGCCGATACCGAAGCCTACGAATTCCAGCAGATCTATGGCCTGGAGGTCGTCGTGATCCCGACCAACCAGCCGATGATCCGCGAGGATCGTGGCGATCTGGTCTATCTGACCCAGGACGAAAAATATCAGGCGATCATCGCCGACATCCAGGATTGCGTGAGGCGCGGCCAGCCGGCGCTGGTCGGTACTGCCTCGATCGAGACCTCCGAACTCATCGACCGGCTGCTGATCGAGGAAAAGATCCCCCATGAGGTGCTGAACGCCAAGCAGCACGAACGCGAGGCCGGCATCATCGCCCAGGCCGGGCGACCGGGCGCGATCACCATCGCGACCAACATGGCGGGTCGCGGCACCGACATCGTGCTCGGCGGCAATCTGGAAGCGGAACTCGAAGAAGCCGGCCCGGACGCCGACCACGACGCCATCCGTGCCGCCTGGAAGCTGCGTCATGCCGAGGTCGTCGCCGCCGGCGGTCTGCACGTCGTCGGCACCGAACGACACGAATCGCGCCGCATCGACAACCAGTTGCGCGGACGCTCCGGGCGCCAGGGCGACCCTGGTTCCTCGCGCTTCTATCTGTCGCTCGAAGACAACCTGATGCGCATCTTCGCCTCCGAGCGGGTCGGCAAGATGATGCAGCGGCTCGGCATGCAGAAAGGCGAGGCGATCGAGCACCCCTGGGTGACCAAGGCGATCGAGAACGCCCAGCGCAAGGTGGAAGGGCGCAACTTCGATATCCGCAAACAACTGCTCGAATACGACGACGTGGCCAACGATCAGCGCAAGGTGATCTACGGTCAGCGGCGCGATCTGATGGATAGCGTCGATATCTCCGACACCGTCACCGCCATGCGCGAGGATACGCTCAAGGCACTGATCGATGGGCACATTCCGCCCGAAAGCCTGGAAGAACAATGGGATGTCGCCGGACTTGGCGAGGTGCTGATTCAGCACTTCGGTGGCGACTGGCCGCTCCAGCAGTGGCTGGATCAGGACCAGCATCTACACGAAGAGAGCCTGCGCCGGCGCATCCATGACACCCTGGTCAAGCGTTACGAGGACCGGGAAGCGCTCATCGGGTCGCCGAACATGCGTCAGATCGAAAAGGCCGTGATGCTGCAAACCCTGGACAGTCAGTGGAAGGATCATCTCGCCGCCATGGACTATCTGCGCCAGGGCATTCATCTGCGCGGCTACGCCCAGAAGAACCCCAAGCAGGAATACAAGCGCGAGGCGTTCGAGATGTTCTCGGCGATGCTCGACGGCATCAAACAGGATGTCGTGATCACACTCGCCAAGCTTCAGATTCAGGCACCCGATGGCGTGTCCGGTCCGCCGCCCGAGGCGTTTGCCCCAAGTCCGGCGCCAGCAAAGGCTTTCGAGTTCAAGCATGAGGTGTTCGAAGGATTCGGCGGCGGCGATGCCGATGACGCGGAAGCGCATCCCGGATCTGACGAACCGGAACATCAGCCCTTTGTGCGCGAGGGCCGCAAAGTGGGCCGCAACGAGCCCTGTCCCTGCGGATCGGGTAAAAAATTCAAGCAGTGCCACGGGAAAGCGAGCTAACGCGATGACGCCATCGGAGCTCTTCTTTCACCCCGTCGCCGGTCTGCGGCTGGCGGCGGGCGCGGCCGGCATCCGCTATCCAGGGCGCGATGACCTGGCGCTGTTCGCGTTGCCGCCGAGCAGTACCTGCGCGGCGGTCTTCACCCGTAACGCCTTCCGGGCGGCGCCGGTCACCCTGGCACGGCGTCATCTGGACAGCGTCGCGCCGCGTTATCTTCTCATCAACTCCGGGAATGCCAATGCCGGAACCGGACGGCGCGGACTGGAGGATGCGCGCGCCTCCTGCGCGGCACTGGCCGAGCGGACCGGCTGCCAGCCCGAGGAGGTTCTGCCTTTTTCGACCGGCGTGATCGGTGAGCACCTGCCCGTGGAACGTCTCGCGGCGGCCCTGCCCGATCTCCTGGCGCGGCTCGATCCGGCGGGCTGGCCGTCCGTCGCGCGCGCCATCATGACCACCGATACGGTGCCCAAGCTGGTGTCATGCCAGTTCGCGCTGAACGGCCAGACCGCCACCGTGACCGGGATCGCCAAGGGCGCCGGCATGATTCGCCCGGACATGGCGACCATGCTCGCCTTCATCGCCACCGATGCCGCCGTTGCGCCCGCCATGCTTCAGGTCTGTCTCCAGCAGGCCGTGGCGCCGTCGTTCAACGCCATCACCATCGATGGCGACACCTCGACCAACGATTCCTGCGTGCTGATCGCTACTGGCGGGCTGGGGAATCCGCGGATCGAGGCGGCCGACACGCCGGACTTTGCGGCGCTGCAGGCTGCCGTCAGCGCGGTCTGTCTGGACCTGGCCACGGCCATCGTCCGCGATGGCGAGGGCGCCACTAAACTGGTCACCGTCCAGGTCGAGCACGCCGCTGATACGGACGAGGCGCGTCGAGTCGCCGATACCATCGCCCATTCGCCGCTGGTCAAGACCGCGCTCTTCGCCTCCGACCCGAACTGGGGCCGGATTTTGGCCGCGGTCGGACGCGCCGGTCTCCAGGATCTGGACATCGAACGGGTGCGGATCTCTTTGGGCGAGGTACTGATCGTCGCGGACGGCGGACGCGCGCCGGATTACACCGAGGACGCGGGGGCCGCCGTCATGGCCGAACCCGAGATCCTGATCCGCGTGGCGCTGGGCCGGGGCGACGCCCAGGCACGGGTGCTGACCTGCGATTTCTCCTATGACTATGTCCGCATCAATGCCGAGTATCGGAGTTAAGCCGAATTGCGCCACCGGCGTTCTGCCCACCGTTACCCCTTCACGCACACCACCTGCTTCAAGGTATGCACCACCTCGACCAGATCCGACTGGTTGGCCATCACCCGGTCGATGTCCTTGTAGGCGCCCGGAATCTCGTCGAGCACGCCCTTATCCTTGCGGCAGATGACCCCCTCGGTCTGAGCCGCCAGATCCGCGGCGGTAAACTGCTTCTCGGCGGCGGTGCGGCTCATGCGCCGCCCGGCGCCGTGGGCGCTGGAACAGAAACTCTCCGGGTTGCCGCGCCCGCGCACGATGTAGCTGCGCGCGCCCATGCTGCCGGGGATGATGCCCCAATCGCCCTCGCGCGCCCGGATCGCCCCCTTGCGGGTGACCCAGACATCGGCGCGGTAGTGATGCTCGCGCTCCACATAGTTGTGATGACAGTTGACCACCTCCGTGGTCACCGTGAAGGCCGGCAGATGACGGGCGAGGGCGGCCAGCACTAGCGCCATCATCTGATCGCGGTTCTCGCGGGCATAAGTCTGCGCCCAGGAGACAGCGGCGACATAGTCGTCGAAGTGCTCCGTCCCCTCCGGAAAGTAAGCCAGGTCGCGGTTGGGAAGTTGGATCATCCAACGCTCCATGTCGCGCCGCGCCAGTTCGATGAAGTAATTCCCGATGGCGTTGCCGATCCCGCGGCTGCCCGAGTGCAGCATGACCCAGACCTGACCGGATTCGTCGAGACAGACCTCAATAAAGTGGTTGCCTCCGCCCAGGGTGCCCATCTGATTGACCCAGTTGGAGAAGCGCCCGAACGCCTTGAGCAGTTGCGGGTGCTTGTCGGTCATGCTCGCGAGCGGGGCGGCGAAGGGTTTGGCGGCCTCCGCCAGTGCGCGGTCGTCACGATGCTGGGCGCGCCCGACCGGCACATCCCGGCTGATCTGGTCGAAGACCTTTTTCAAGCTGCGCTCGTCGATCTGCCCGGCGGTCAGCGAGGTGCGCGCGGCGGCCATGCCGCAACCGATGTCCACCCCCACCGCGGCGGGAATGATGGCCTGGTGGGTGGCGATGACCGTGCCGATGGTGGCGCCGATGCCGGCATGCACATCGGGCATGGCGGCGACATGATGATGGATGAAGGGCAGTTTGGAGAGATCGACCAGCTGCTCGCGCGAGCGTGGATCGAGCTCGTCGGTCCAGATCTTGACCGGCCGTTCGCCCTCGGTGATCACCTGTTGAATGGGCATGATTCCTCCCGGCGCACACTGGCGCGTTGTGGCGTGACCGACAGCGGTGCGGAGCTGGAGATAGGGCGAGTTTAGCTTGACGCTGCCGCGACTGTTGTCATAATTGCCAACACGCCCGCCGAACTCATCACCTGTTTCAAGGACGTGACGCCCGAGGGCGGACTGATCGAGTTCGTGGTTTGGCGGTTACCCGCGCCGGTCCCGCCCTGCGGGCATCCCTTCAAATACCGATTGGTCTTCGTCGTGGACGGACAGCGTGCGCTTGGCTTCGACAACGAGCGCGGCAAGGGCGACCACTGGCATCGGGACGGCGTTGAGAGGCTCTATGCCTTTGTCGATGTCGATCGCTTGATCGAGGATTTTATTGCAGAGGCGGAGCGATGGCGAGCAGAACACTGACGATCACGCTAACACCCGATTGGCGCGGAGCCTTGCGTGCGGCGGGGCAGGCCGCGCAAGCGGATCGCTATCAAGGCGAGACGCTGAACTTCGAGACGCCGGCGGCCTTCTTCGGGCGGTTGACGGAACGGCGCTGGATGCTGGTGCAAACCCTGCTTGGGTCCGGCGAACTCAGTGTGCGCGAACTGGCGCGGCGGGTCGGACGCGACGTGAAACGGGTGCATGAGGACACGAGCGTCCTCGCCGAATTGGGCTTGGTCGAACGCTCGGAGCGCGGCGGGGTGTGGTGTCCGTTCGAGGACATCCATGTCGATCTGCGGTTGCGGCGAGCAGCTTAGACGATGAAACGCGGAAATCCACGACGGACAGAACCAAGTCGAGACAGGGTCCATGTGATGGTGGGCGTCATCGCGGACGATGCTGGTCGCATCCTGGTGTCCAGGCGTCCCGATCACGTCCATCAAGGCGGACTCTGGGAATTCCCGGGCGGGAAGCTGGAGTCTGGCGAGTCGCCCGAGCAGGGTCTGGCCCGTGAGTTGAGCGAAGAATTGGGCATCCAGGTGCAATCCAGCCGTCCGCTGATTCGGGTACACCATCATTATGCCGCCACTTCGACGCCGCTCCTCGTGCCGAGCGAAGCCGAAGAAAGTGCAAGCCCTGGCCCGACGCCGCTCGATTCTGGTCGCCATGTCCTGCTCGATGTGCGCCGGGTGGAGGTTTACTCAGGAATCCCCGAGGGTCGCGAGGGGCAGCCGATCGACTGGCTGGAACCGGAGGCCATGGATCCCAGCGTCTTTCCGGCGGCTGACCGACCCATCATCAATACGCTGCGACTGCCGTCCCTGTTCATGATTACCGGGGACGATCCCCGGCGGACGGAAGAATTCCTGGAACGTGTCGAACATGCACTCGATCAGGGCATCCGGCTGGTCCAACTGCGCGCTCATGACTTGGACGATCATGCCTATCATCGCCTTGCCAGCGCGGTTTATGCGGTCTGCGACACGCGCCGGGCACGTCTGCTGCTCAATCGGGAACCGCGACAGGTCGCCGATGTCCCCCGTCACGGACTGCATCTGACGGCCCGGATGCTTGTGAATCTGAGCGCGCGACCCGGTCGGCCGCATGAGCTGATCGGCGCCTCCTGCCACGATGCCGCGCAACTGGAACAGGCCGCGCGACTTGGCCTCGATTATGCCTTACTCTCTCCAGTGAAGCCGACCCTGACCCATCCGGACGCCCTTCCGCTCGGCTGGCGGGGCTTCGCCGACCGCGTGGAACCGATCCCCTTGCCAGTCTATGCGCTGGGCGGTTTGGGGCCGATAGATCTCCGGGATGCCATCGCGCACGGCGCGCAGGGGATCGCCGCGATCCGGGGGCTGTGGCCGGACGTTTGATGCCGTTTCGCATCAAGTTCGTCGTTCAACACCAGGAGTTGAGCAATGCAGATTCGCTTCGGCTACGAGTTGGTCTATGCGTGCCCGCAACGCACGCCCATGATCCTGACCCTGAACGTACACTACAGCCGGGTCTCGGATCTGCTCGTTCCCGATCATCTCGTCACCCAGCCGGCGGTGCCGATCACCGCCTATCGCGATGGCTTCGGCAACTGGTGCAGCCGTCTGGTCGCCCCGCCGGGCGAGATCCGCCTCTCCACCGACGCGGTGATCAATGACTCGGGTCAACCCGATGCGACGGATCCCGACGCCGCGCAGTTCGCGGTGGAGGCGCTGCCCAGCGAGACCCTGGTGTACCTGCAAGGAAGCCGCTACTGCGAGACCGACCGTCTCTCCGAGATTGCCTGGTCGTTGTTCGAGAAAACGCCTCCGGGCTGGCGCCGGGTGCAGGCGATCAGCGACTTTGTGCATGGTCATCTCACCTTCGGTTATCAGTACGCCCGCGCCACCAAGACCGCGCTCGAAGCCTTCAACGAGAAGCAGGGAGTCTGTCGCGACTACACGCATCTCGCCATCGCCTTCTGTCGCTGCATGAACATTCCCGCACGCTACTGTACCGGCTACCTGGGCGATATTGGCGTGCCGCCGTCCGCGGCGCCCATGGACTTCTCCGCCTGGTTCGAGGCCTATCTGGGCGGGCGCTGGCATATCTTCGATCCACGCAACCGGGTGCCCCGTATCGGACGGGTGCTGATTGCCCAGGGGCGCGATGCCGCCGACGTGCCGCTCAGCAATGTCTTCGGTCCCACGACCTTGAAGCAATTCAAGGTCTGGACCGACGAGGCGCCAGCGTCGGCCCCGAGCGCCGGGGACGGAGTGCCGCGATGAACGAGACCGGAATCCGTCAACCCGCCAGCGCATTGACTGGTCTGGCGATCTATCTTGGGTTCGTGCAGTTTTTCCTGCTGGCGACCTGGACCCTCTATGCCATTTTTCTGCCGGGATTGCTGGAGTCCGTCGGTGTCGAGAAACGCTGGGCGGGCTGGGTGCTGCTGGCCGATCAGGTGCTCTTTGCCTGTTTCGATATCGCGGCGGGTTTCGCGGCGGATCGCGCCTTCCGGCTCTATGCGCGGATCGGTTATGTCGTCATGGCGGTCAGCGCGCTCTCCTGCCTTGCCTTTCTGTTGCTGCCCTGGCTGCCGGGGCTCGGTGCCGGGCCGGGGGTCTTCCTGAGCATCACCGCGCTGTGGGTGGTGACTTCGTCCGCACTGCGCTCGCCGCTCTTCGGGCTGCTCGCCCGCCATGCCGCCAAACCGGCGGCACCGCGACTGGCCGGACTCGCCCTGGTCGGCCTGGGCCTCGCGGCGGCGGTCTCGCCCTATCTCGGCACCCTGATGACCGGCATCGATCCGCGTCTGCCCTTTGCAGTATCGAGCCTAACGCTCCTGTTGGTCGCCGCCGCCCTGGTGCTCGCCGAGCGGAGGGTGGGACCGATCCCCGCCGTCCCACGCGAGACCGTGCCGCCGACGGTTTCCGCCTGGGGATTTCTGCCTCTGCTTCTGCTGGCCGCCAGCGCCTTTCAGATCGCGGTGTTTCTCAATGCCGGTCCGCGTTTTCTCCGGGAAATCGATGCGGCGTGGCTGCCCTGGCTGTTGCCCGTGTTCTGGATCGGCTTCAGTCTCGCGGTCTTTAACGCGGGTGCGATCAGCCAGCGCTGGGGCGTGGCGCGGGTCTTCGCGATCGGCTGTCTGGTCGGCGGAGTCGGGCTGGGCGTGAGCGGTCTGCCGGGGATCGAGGTGGCCATCGCCGGTTATGCGATCGCCGGATTGGGTTGGGGCGCGGTCCTCGCGAGCGCCTTCGGTCTGGCCGCGGACTGCGGACGGCCGGGCCGGGTAGCGACCTACACCGGCATCCTCTTTGCAACGCTAGCCGCCGCGGCCTTCCTGCGCATTGGCGTCAATCTGGCAGGCTGGCCCAAGCAAGTGGAGTTTGTTCCGATCCTGACCTGGGCGCCCATCACCGGCTGGCTGCTGGTCGGCCTATTGATGTTGCGACTGGCCAAGCGAAGTCCAAAATTAAACTGACAACTGACAACTGACAACTGACAACTGACAACTGACAACTGACAACTGACAACTGACAACTGACAACTGACAACTGACAACTGACAACTGGAACGACTCTCACGAACAGCGGTAATCCATCACCACCGCCGTGACATTATCGCGCCCGCCCGCCTCGCAGGCCGCTTGGACCAGAGACTGGGCCGCTTCCCGAGGATCGGGTTGTTCAAGTATCCGTGCGATCCTGTCTTCTGTCAGTTCCTTGAGCAGCCCGTCGCTGCAAAGCAGATAGCGGTCGCCGTTCAGCAGCGCTTCGATGCGCCGGTCGACCTCCAGTTCGACATCGCCGCCGACCGCGCGGACCAGGACATTGGAGAGCGGGTGAAGATCCGCCTGCGCGCGTGTCAGCAAGCCCTGTTCGACCATTTCCTGGACCTGAGTGTGGTCGAGCGTGAGTTGGAGGAGTTCACCTTTGCGCAGCCGATAGGCACGGCTGTCGCCGGCCCAGAGGATGGCGCAGTGATCGCCGACCGCAAGCACGGCGACGATGGTGCTGCCGATGATCTCGTCGCCTTGCCTGGCCGCTTCATCGACCAGGTGGCGGTTGGCGTCCTCGATGATCTTGCAGACGGTCTCGACGGTGGTGCCAAGCAGTTGCGGATAAGCGAGCCGGCCGAGCCGCTCGACGAGCAGACGGCTTGCCAGAGCGCCGTCGCGGTGACCGCCCATGCCGTCGGCGACGGCCCACAGCCCCAGATCCGGTCGCTCCAGATAGGCATCCTGGTTGACCTTGCGGATTCTACCGGTATCGGTCGCTCCGCCCGAGGCCCAGTGGCATTTGGGTACTCGCAACTTCATGGCGCCTCCTGATCGAGAGGGTTGGACGGAACCTCGCGCTTTTGGCGTTGTTCGTCGTGCCGAGTGGGACCGACGTCGGAACGCGCAAACTCCCACCAGCCCCCATTGCTCCAGTCGCCCCCGAGCAGTGCGCCGAAGCCATCCGGTGGCGGCAAACCCTGGCAGGTCAGAAAGGACGGCGCGACTCGATCCGAGCCACTCGACCACCAGAGGCTGTAAGCGCAGAACATCTGATCGAGTGCCCGCGCAAGCAGGTTCGGGCAGGCAAGACGCACTTCCGCGGGCGAGGCTGCGGGCAGTCGCCAGGCGTTGGAGCGGGACGCGGCGACCGACGTTTGCCCGCCGCTGGCGAGGACAATGCCGTCCGGCGCGCCTAGCGCCATGGCCTCGGCATCGAAGGTTTCGACGGTGCAGTTGCCTTCGAGCCCGGTCAGCGCGAGCATCTCCGCGCGCTCGAACCAGGATGGTTCGCAGAGGAGGCCGAGAAGGTTGGTACCGGCGCTCAGCGGGCAGGCGAGGGTGAGCGGAAAATAGCGCCCGACGCGATCGACGCTCGGCATCAGCACGCCGGCCCAGGCATTCTGCCCGACGATTCCAGGGGTGAGGACGAAACGCCACAACGGACTGGTCAGGTAGATATCCAGCCAGTCATCGCCGAGTTGGGCCTGACTGTTCGCCAGGGATTCGCGCAGCCAAAGATCCCAGGGTTGGACGAATTCGGCCGGCAGACGACGGGTCAGGAAATCGCCGTGCTCCGGCAGCTTGCCGTAAAAACCTGGAGTGCCTTGAGCCTTGTCGTTCACAACCGCTCCGGACAGCGAAACGCGCGCAATTCGCCGAGTTTGAAAGGATTGCGGACGCTGACCGCGCGCAGTTCAAAACGCGCGGATAGCCCGGCCAGCGAGAAGGTGACCTGGAATTTCTCCGGTTGACTGGTCGACTTCAGCGAGGACCGATCCAGCACCCGGAACCAGGCCCATGGACCTTCCTCGGTCAGGCTGGGGCCGCTTCCGGTCTCGTCGGCGAAGACCAGACGGACCCGCGCCGGACCGTCCGGAGCTGGCCATTGCAAGCGCTGACTGCGCGGCGGACCCTGGCGGTAATCGAGGATCTGCCCGCCGAGATCCAGAATAAACTGAGTCACGCGTGCATCCATGCTTTGGGGCTGGAGCTCGAATTCGACCGCCGGTGTCTTGCCGCCACCCATGAAGAAGGCTTCGCGGATCACGGCCGCGCGCTGGAACTGCGCCAGCACCTCGTCCGGGATCCCGAGGTTGGCGTCGACCCAGCGCCATTTCGAGCGCGAGGTATTGGCGATCGGGGCCAGATTCTTCTTGAAAAAGGCATCGATCATGCCATCCGGGCCAAATAGACGACCAAAATCGAAGAGTGTCGTCTCGCGCGTGCTGCCCGGCGCGAAGGGATAGCGGTCGTTGATCGCCTCGCGGCAGAAGGGCAGAACCTCGGCGGTCCAGAGGCTGTTGAGTTGCGCGCGTAGGCCGCCGGCCGCGAGATTGGCGCTATCCTGCGCCAGGGTGCCGACCCATCCGCTGAGCGGCGCGGGAAGCTTGCTGGCGAGCGCCTTGGTTTCCTGGATCTCGGACATTTCTCCGGCGACCAGCAGATCCCGCCCCGACACCACGGCGGCGGTCACGGAGGTCAGATGGAGTTCGAGCTTGCTCAGTGACGCCAGCACCTGGTCGATGGGCGCCTGGCCTTGTTCATTGGTCCGCACCAGATCATGCAGCCAGGTAAAGCGCCGCGTGACATAGGCCTCCGGTGCCTCTTCGACGGGAGCCTCTTGGGGCGTGTCGCCAAAATAACGCTCGATACGCTGACGAAAGCCGTCCTGCCGCGTTTCCGTTTGACCGGCTGCCGCGTCATCCGGCGCCGGTTTGCGATCGAGTTCGGTTTGCCGAGCGGCATCGATCAGCAGACGGCGTAGCGGTGACTTGGCCGGATCGGCCAGCGTATTCGCCAGCAGGGCGGCCTGCTGCAGGTCGCGTGCCGCAACCAGTTCGATATCCTCAAGCAGACCCTGCCACTCGCTCACATAGTCGCGCAGATAGCGCTCGCGTACCTCTTCGAACAACTGGCGGGCTTCCGCGGATCCGGGCTGCAATCGGGCCGCCGGCCCAAGGATCCAGCTCTCCGCGGCGGCGGCCTCGATCAGACGGTTGCTCGTGCCCGCAAAGCCGCGATGATAGCCGTCGAACGTATAAAGCGCCGGGATGCCCTGGTTGAGCGGACGGCCGCTGCGACGGACGAAGACCAGCTTCGCGTATTCCCCGCCGGCGGCGCTGATGGTGAACTCAGCGCTGGCATCACCCACGCCTTCGCGCTTGAGACGTTCATAGACGCGTGCGGCCAGTGGCGCGCGATTCAGAATCTCACGGGCATCCTGAATCAAAGCGCTATCGAGTTCGAGCGGCAGCGGAACCGGGCGCCGGTCGAGCAGCGACGCTAGATGTTCGCGCAGCGCTTCCTGTTGCTCGGTCGTGGTTTCGCGCGGCAGTCGGCTTTGCCAATCGCGCTCGACCCAGAGCTGAACCGCGGCCGGATCATAGCGTTCGTCGCTCCCCAGCATCAGATAGACGCGCAGTGCGTCATAGAGATAATCCGGCTCGCCGACGGCTTGGCGGATCTGTTCCTCAAGCCGCAGGATGACGCGCGGCAGCAGTGCTTTATTGAGGATGCGGCGATAGGCGCGCGCGGCCTGGGAGCCCAGCTTTTCGCCCTGATAAAGTCCGAATCCCAGGCTGAGCGGGACAGGATCGGAGCGTTCGGCGAAGCCGCGCGGAAGCGTCCGGGCGGCATCGAGCAGCGGCAGCACGCCGAGCGGATTGCGCTCCTCGGGCGCGAGCGCATCGATGCGGGTTTCGAGGTCGGCCACGCGCTCGGCCACCGCGTCGAGATAGGCGCGGTTGCCCGAATAGCTGGTGGCCCAGGCGGCTGCTGCCAGCAGAAAGACCGCCGCCGCGCCGGCATAGGCGCCGCGTCGCCGCCAGAGGCGGCGACGTTCCAGTCGGGGGTTGAGCCCGGCAAGCCCGGCCTCGCGAAAGATCACCTCGCGCAGCAGGCGGGTGATGAAAAAACTCTTGCCCGTCCCCTTAAAGGGCAACGGACCCTGCCGGCCGAGACCGAAGTTGGCCGCGAAAGCGCTCAGAATGCGGTCGATCGGGGTTCCGGTCTGGGTTCCGCTCGTCAAATAGACGCCGCGCACCAGCGGTCGGATCTCGAAACGGGAGGGTGCGAAGGCATCGTTCAGGAAGCCTTCGAGCACCTCTCCGAGCGCCCCGAACTGGCGTGGAAAGCTGAACAGGAGCGTGCGTTTGCGCGGTTCGCGTTCCTGCTCCATCCGCGCCAGCAAGCGTTGATCGAGTCGTTCGGACAAACGCTTCATCTCGTCCGTAAAAGCCGCGATCGGGGTCGGCCCGTCCTCGCTCGGCGCGAATTCGAAGGTCATCCCCCAGACCTGCTCGCGTCCCTCCTGGCCAAGATCGGCAAAAAACTCGCTGAATCCGGCCACCAGATCCGCCTTCATGAACAGGACGTAGACGGGCACGGCGATCTGGAATGACTGGCACAGCTCCTGGACGCGCTGACGGATCGCTTGAGCATGGGCGCCGCGCTCCGACGGCGTTTGCTGCATCAGATCGGACAGGCTCACGGCCACCAGCACGCCATTGATGGGGCGGCGCGGACGATGCTTTTTCAGCAGATCGAGAAAATTCCGCCAGGCGGCCTTATCCACCTGCTCATAGCTGTCCTGAGTGGTGTAGCGCCCGGCGGTATCGATCAGCACCGCCTCGTCGGTGAACCACCAGTCGCAGTTGCGGGTACCGCCAATCCCCTGGATCGCGTTCTGACCCAGGCGTTCGGCGAGCGGGAAGCGGAGTCCCGAATGGATCAGCGCGGTCGTCTTGCCGCAACCGGGCGGCCCGATGATGAGATACCAGGGAAGCTGGTAGACCCAGCGCCCGCCCAGTTTGTTCTTGCCCTCGGATTGCTTGAGCGCGGCCAGGGCCTGATCGAAGCGTTCGCGGAGCGCGAGCAATTCTTCCTCGGAGGCCGCTTTGGCGGGATCGGGCGCTGGCTCGGGACCGGCGGCAAGCTGCTCCATCAGTTGGCGGTTGCGGATGCGCGCCCGCACCGCCGAGCCAATCTGGACCAGACCCCAGAGGCCGAACAGCGTTCCGATGACCATCCAGCGACGGAATGCGGGGGCCAGCGGTTCGACGCCGGCAATGCCGATGAGGGGGCCGACGAACCAGATTAGCAGCGCCAGCGCGACGATTCCGATCAGGGTCAGGAAGCGGCGTGAAATGAAAAATCTCAGAAAGGATTTCATCGGCCAATCCCCGCGATCGCGCCGACTTCGCCCTGACGGTGCGCCGGTGTCATCAGCATGACCTCCACCCGGCGGTTGCGGGCGTCCCTGGGGTTTTCCGGAACCAGCGGCTCGGTATCGGCGTGCCCCTCGGCCGTGAACCGTGCCGGGTTGCCCGTCACCTCAGCCAGCAGGTCGCGGACATGGAGCGCGCGTTCCTGCGAAAGGTGCCAGTTCGAGGGAAAACGCAACGTCTTGATGGGAACGCTGTCGGTGTGCCCGGTCACCAGCACCGCGCCCGGCAGTTGCGCCAGGGATTCGGCGATGCGCCGCAGCAGGGGAACGTAATCGGTTCTGATCAGACTGCTCCCGGAGGCGAACAGATCATCGCCACGGACGATGACGGTCTGCCCCTGGGGCCGGTCGAGAACCTCCAGACGGCGCGCCGCGATGTCGTCGGCGAGCAGGATGCGCAGTGTCAGTGGCGTAGTCGCCTGGGGCCGATCCGGCGGTGTCGGCGCCTCGGCCAGGGGAATGCGGGGCCGGTCGGTCACCGCGGCCAGACCCGTGTCGAGGCTGCTCAGAGAGCGATAGACGGGATCCGAGTCGCGGTTGAGCGCGAAGGTAAAATAGGTGAAGAGCCCCAGCAGAAGCAGCGCGCACACGGCTGAAAACACCCAGAGCGGGAGCCGATGGACCAGCGGATCGCGCGATTCGGCGACACCTTTCCAGTGGGGCGAGAGTTCCGGCTCCGGATCTCCGCGCTGTACGCGGATGGTCTGAAAGAGTTGTTCGCGTACCCGATCGAGCTGGCTCCGGCCGTCCTCGCGCACCCGGTAGCGCCCCTCGAAGCCCAGCGCGAGACAAAGATACATGAGTTCCAGAAGATCAAGATTGCCGCTGGGATACGCCAGCAGACGGTCCAGCGCGGTGAAGAATTTTTCCCCGCCCCAGGCCTCGTTGTGGAAGCTGATCAACAGCCCGCGATTGCTCCAGACGCTCTGACTGCCCCAGGGGGTGTCCAGCACGGATTCATCGATCAATGAACACAGGACATAACGCGCGGGCAGTACCACGGCATCCGCCAGACCTTTCGCGCGCGCGCAGGATTCGAACTCGCGCACCTGGCGGATTAGCCCATCGCGCAGACCCTCGGGATCCGGATGGGAGGGGGCGCCGCGCACTTGGGCCGCGACGGTCAGGAGTCCGGTCGCGCATCCCGCGAGGGGGTTGTTCATGCACACCGGCAGCGCGTCGAGGCGCCCGTTCGCTGGGATGCTGGACAATGCCGGAGAGACCGGAGGCGGCGGCGCTTGACCAGGACCGCGACGGCCGCCGGGGATGGGGCGGATGACCGTGGGTCCGGCGTCGCCGGGTATCAGAAAAGGATCCTCGTCGGTCATGACTTACTCGCGAATCGCCCAGAGTTCCAATTCGAGCGCGGGGAACTCTCCGCCGATGTGCAGGCCGAAACCGCCACCCGTCACCAGTTGTTTCCAATACTCGCTGTTGCGGTCCAGTTCGAAATAATCGCAACCCGCATGAAAGGGAATCTCCAGCGGGGCGGTCGGCATCGGACGCAGCGCGATTCCGGGCAGGGCCAGTTTGACCAGCTCCTGGATCTTTTCCACCGGTCCGACCTTGGTCTGCGTGGGGAGGCGATTGCGCAGCGTCTGCGAGTCCAGATTGGCCCGGGCGGCGAGCACGAATCGAGAACCGGCGAGCAGCGATCGATCATCCACCAGCGCGATGCGGAAGCCGAATTGACGCTCCTGGATCGGGATGGCGATGGCGCGCTCGACATATTCGCGATTGAGGTATTCGCGCAGTCGCCCGATCAGCGGCGTGTAACTGGCATCCAAATCCTCATGCCGATAGGGCGGAAACTCCGGGGGCCGCTTGGTCTCGCTGGCAAAGGTCGCGAGTTCGCCGGCCAAACCGAGCAGGGTGCGATAGACGGCCTCCGGATGCAGACCGCTGACCTGGGTCAAATGCAGGACAACGGGTTCGGCCCGATTCATTAATTGGAGCAGTAGAAAATCGGACCAGTCGGCCACCCCGCCATGACCGACGCCACGCACCCGCCCGGCGCGCGCTTCGGCCTGACGATGGAGCAGGCCGGCCAGTTCCTCGATAAAATCGGCCAGCCGTCGCGACACCTGGAGATCGACACACGGCGGAATATAGGATGCGTCGAGTGTCACCTGCCGATCCGCCCGGCATTCGAGCACCCGGCCGACGCCGCAACAGGCATAGCCTTCGCGGGACTGACGCTCCAGCAGGAGGCGCAGATCGAGCCGCCCGATCGCGAGCGGGGTTTCGGTGTCCGAGCCTAGCGTATTGTCGCGCACCGTCAATTCGCCGGAGCGATAGCGCAGGATGGTCTCGGTCTCGCCGGGACCGCCGCTCTCGGCGGCCCCAGGGCGGCGCAGCGGCAGGGCGAGATAGATGGTTTGGGGGGCGATGTTCTCGTCGAAATCCAGCGGCTGGGGCAGCGGGTCGCTCGCCGGGGCGTCGAAGGGCGTGCCGTCGGGTAACGTGCCCGCGACCTCGCTGAGCGCGAACTTCCCGAAGGCGAGCAGTTCCCCGTCGATGCGCAGACGCCGCAAACCCCAGGCGAAAGGGACGCCGAGACCCGATTTGGCCCCGACCAGACGCTCGATGTAACGGTCGTGCTGCTGGAAATGTTGTGGCTGAAGGAAGAGACCCTCGGACCACAGCACCTTGTTGTCCCAAGCCACGGCGCGCTCCTTATTGGTGACGGATCGAGATGGCGCGGGCGCCGACCTCGACCAGAAGTGTGTTGTCCACCGCGGGATTCAGACGCATCAGATCGCGCCAACGCGCGCGGTCAAGATCGCGGAAGGCCGCGATGACGCCGATATAGGTGGCTTCTGGATTGAGCGGGCGAGCGATCGGCAGAAACTGACCGGGGGCCAGGGTGACCTCGTCGCGGGCAATCAGATCGCCTCCCAGCACTTCTTGGTCGCGATCGTAGAGACTGAAAAAATCCGCCTTGGAAAAGACGCCGTGGCTTTTGAGTTCGTAGAGGCGCACCACCACGGCCAATGCCCTGCCGCCCGGACCTCGATTGGCATCGGCTGACGCGACGATCTGGAGACTCAGTTGCGGCGGCGGTTTCGCGTCCTTCGGCTCCGGCGCTTGAGGTTTGCTCCCGCAGCCCGGAAGGGCGGCGAGGGCGAAGACAAGAATCGACAGGACGAGAGGCGCACTCATGATCGACCCAAGTCTGTCGCTGAAACGGTTGTCCAATGCAAAATCCTCTCGTGTCCGGACCCGTGGCTGAGTATGGCCCAAAATCGTCCGCCAGTAGCGGCCAAAGCGCGCCCAGAGCGATAAACGTCGTTTCGTGGCTCTTCAACTCCCTTTTCGTCATGACAGACGTTTGGCGGGGGGCGGTTTAAGGATTCAAAAAATAAATGATTTAAACCGCGTCGACGCCGATGTTGCAAAGGGATGCCAAACTGGCTGACAACTGAAAACGATGCATGCCGTGACAGACGCGGTTTAATCCTGATGGGAGGCGCGCAGCTCGGCGAGGTGCCGGATCTGCTCCCGGTAGGCGCGCGCGAAGGCGTCGTCGAAAAGCTGCATGAAGTCCTCGGAGGCATCGGCGGCAACCTGTTCGTAGGTCTCGGTGAAGAGATCCCAGTATCTGGCCTTGCGCGCCATCGGCAGCACCTGATCGAGCCCCGAGCGACGGCTGAGACGGCGTTCGAGCTGGTCCGGCTCGAAGCGGGCAAAGAGTGCGCGCAGGGCGGCCTGCAAACCCGCCGTCATCGCCATTTCGTGCGCCTGGATATCGTCGAATGCCTCTCTCGCCGCTGTGAGCGCCGGCAGATAACCCGGACTTGGGCGAAGCAGGAGACGTTCCAGCAGATCGGTCGTATCGACGGAAAATTTGAACGGGTTGTTTTCCGCGGCACGAATCGTCGTGACGCCCAGGCGCAATTCGCTCTTGAATTGGGCGCGCGTCATCATGGTCTGAGTGAGCCCGGTGGCGAGGACGCGCAGCAATTCGCCGGCCTGACGGAGCAACCCCTCCGGGTCTTCGACATCGGCGGATTTGCCCACGCCGAGGCCGGCCAGAAAGGCATCCAATTCTCCAGTCGCCGGCGCCTGTTGGTGGAGCATGGGCTTGGGGCGCGGGGGCGCGGGCCGTCGTGGCGGAGCGGCATCGAATGGCGTGTCCTCGGGAGCGGGCGAGGGCCGCTCCTGGGCGTCGAGGACCGCTGGGCGCGGCGGCTCGGGACTCGCTGGAGCGGCTTCGGGGTGTGCCGGCTCCGCCGTGTCGCCCGGACTGCCCCAGGCATCGTTCAGCAGATCGTAATCGTCAGGCACGGGTAGGCGATCGGCCGGACGATAAAACACATGCTCGACGGGCGTCTGTCGATGCGGCACCTCCGGAGCCGACGCCTCCGGCGCGGGACCGGACAGCGCGTCATCGAGCGGCGAGGCATCGGCGAACAGGTCATCGGCCAGATGGCGTTCGACCGGTCGCCGCGGCTCTTTCGGCGCTGATCCGGCTGGGTTGTCGCCGGAGCGTCCGTCGGGAGCGAGCAGGTCCAGGATATCGGTCGTAGCGCCGACCTGGTCCAGTCCCGGCAGGTCTTCCGAGTCCAGGCTTGCGAAAGGATCGGCGTCGAGCCTCGCGGGCGGCGCGGCGCTTGAGCCGATCGTGACGATGATTTCGAAGGGGCCGATGGTTAGTCGGTCGCCGTCATACAGCGCCATGGATTGATGCGATGGCAATGGCTCGACAGCATGGTTCAGATAGGTCCCGTTGCGGCTGGTATCGGTGATCCAGACACCGCCATCGCGCGCGTCGATGCGCGCGTGCTGACCCGAGATCACCCGCTCCGGGTCTTCGAGGCACAGATCGTTGGTGGGGCTGCGTCCGATGGTGACGCCGCCCTCGGCCAGATTCCGATGAACGTCCCACTCGGGCGGCTGGGCCTGGCGGTTGACGAGATGAAGGTCGATCTCCATGCATTGGCTCCCCGAACCAAAACCGCTCTGATCGAGCGCATCATACGAGAGATCCGCGACTGGATGCGACCGTGCTTGAAGGCGGCATTATGGGAAAGTATAACCGAGCCGGCCTCCAACCCAAGAATCGCGGTTGCTCCCCAGTGACGGCGTGGCTAGGATGCAGCGGGTCAGCCCCGACCTTTCATGCCTTTATCCCGCGGACATCAGCGACTCAGTGAAGATCCCCGGCTATACGATTATTCGCGAGCTTGGCAGCGGCGGGATGGCGACGGTCTATCTGGCGCGTCAGGATCGGCTGTCGCGCGATGTTGCCTTAAAGGTGATGAAACCGCTGGCCATCGCGGGCGACGATTTCACCTCCCGCTTCATCAAGGAAGGGCAGATCATTGCCCAACTCCAGCACCCCCAGATCGTCACCATCTTCGATTTCGACTCGACCGACGGCTACCATTATTTCTCCATGGAATATCTTCCGGGGGGGACGCTGGCGGACGAGATCGGCAAAGGGCTGTCGACCGCGCGCGCGATCGCGATTACGAAAAAAATCGCCGAGGCGCTCGCGGTCGCCCATGCGCGGGGCGTCATCCATCGGGATGTCAAACCGCAGAATATCCTGTTCCGCGCCGATGGCACCCCGGTTCTGACCGATTTCGGCATCGCGAGGGCAGTGAAAAGCAACGCCGATTCGATGCAGTTGACCAGTTATGGGATGGTCATCGGCAGTCCCCGCTACATGAGTCCGGAGCAGAGTACCGGCCAACCGCTCGATGCGCGCTCGGATCTGTACAGTCTGGGCGTGGTGTTCTACGAGATGCTGACGAATCAACTGCCGTATCAGGCGGACGATGTCGTGAGTCTCGCCATGAAGCATTGCTCCGATCCGATTCCCCGCCTGCCCGATCACCTGGCAGTCTACCAGCCCATCCTCGACAAACTGATCGCTAAGAAACCGCAGGACCGCTTCGCCAGTGCCGGTCAGCTCATTCGCGCGCTGGAGGTTTCCGAGAGCGAAACCCGCGCCACTGGCGCGAATGACGAGGCCACCCGACTGGTCGTCCGGGGCGCCGAGGAGCGGACAAAGACCGCGAGCCAGGGCCGAAGTCATGCCGATCGGACGGGTTTGCGACTCCTGGGAGCTGTCCTGGTGCTGATGTCGCTCGCGGGAGTCGGCCTCTATCTCGTGCTGCGGACGCAGGACGATCTGCCCGCCGAGCCCAGCATCGCCGAGCGGCTGCCCGCGGCCCGCGCGGACCGCGCGGAGACCGCCACTCAATATGAAAAACTCGCCATCGAACATGTCCAGAAGGCGCAATACGAACAAGGCATGGAACTCGTCAGGCTGGGACTCTCGATGACGCCGGACGATACCCGGCTGGGCGCCTTGAAATCACTGATTCAGGATCGGATCGAGGTCGAGAAACAGCTCGGCGCGGCGCGGGAATTGTTGCGTGAAAACCTGCTCGACGAGAGCCTGGCGCTGGTCGAATCCGGTTTGCAGCGCGTTCCTGACCATCCTGATCTGATCGCGCTGCGCACCGAGCTTCAGGAGCGTCTCGCTCGGCGTACGCGCAGTCAGGCCGACGCCCTGCTCGCGCGCGCCCGCTCCAGCGTCGAGACCGGACAGTTCGACGACGCTCTAGCTCGGGTGCGCGAAGGACTCGGGCTGGTGCCGGACCACCCTGGACTCCTACAACTGCAAACGCTGGCGCAGCGCGCCATGGAACGGCGCGAGGCCATCCAGGAATCGATTCGTCAGGCGACCAGTCTGCTGGCATCGGAAACCCTGGCCGAGAGCATTGCGTTCATCGACCGCGCGCTGGAAGCGGCGCCCCATGAGACGCAGTTGCTGGATCTGCGCGCGACGGCGGAAAAACAGTTGCAAAGACAACGCGAGAAGACGGTGGCCGAGCTGTTCGAACAGGCGCGGGGATTGATGTCGGAGGGGGATTTTCAGCGCTCGCGCTCGCTCATCGAGGAAGGCTTGCGGATCGACCCCGACCATCTCCAATTGAAGACCCTGCGCGATGAGGTCGGCGCCGCGCAGGCGCGGCGGCTTCAGCGGCAGGCGGACGAACTCTTGGGCAAGGCGCAACGCCTGTTTGAGAAGCAAGAGTATGACGCCGCGCTCGATCTCATTGGCGAAGGCCTGAGTCTCGCGCCGGAGCATGCGGGTCTGGCTGGACTGCGCGCTCGGATCGCCGCGGTGCATCAGGCCGAGAACCGCATCGCTCAAGTCTTGCAAGACTGCGAGCGGCAATTCCCGCTCACCGAACGCTCGGCGGAGACCGGCGCGCTCGCCGCGAAGTGTTACCTTCAGATCCTGACACTCGATCCAACCAATGCGCAGGCTCTGGAGCATCTCCAGAAGATCGCGGATCTGATCGCGGAGCAAGTCGAATCCTTATTGCAGTCCCATCGGCTCGACGATGCAGAGCGCGCCCTGGAACAATTGCAATCGCTCGCTCCAGCGCACCCGACACTGACCGCACTGCGGGATGATTTGAAGAAGCGCCGAGAATTATCTCCGACGATGATCGACATCGCGGGCGGTTGTTTCGAGATGGGCAGTCCTCCCACGGAAGCGGGACGCGAGGACGACGAGCGTCAGCATCAGGTCTGCGTCAAGGCTTTTCGGCTCGGTCAATTCGAGCTCTCGGTCGCCGAATTCAAACGGTTTACCAAGGCGAGCGGCTATCAGACCGACGCGGAGCAGGACGTTGGCGGTTGGGATGGCTGCTGGGCGCTGGATCAGGAGCAGACCACGGCCTGGGGCTATCAGCCCTGGGCCAGTTGGCTGAAGCCGAACAAATATCAAACGGTGCGGGATCAGGATCCAATCAGTTGCGTCAGTTGGAACGATGCTCAAGCCTATCTGCGATGGCTGAATCAGGAGACCGGCGGCGCCTTTCGTTTGCCGACCGAGGCGGAATGGGAGTACGCGGCGCGCGCGGGTTCGACGACATCGCGTTTTTGGGGCGACGCAATCGACGCGAGCGCCTGCCGCTATGCGAATACCGCCGACGCCGGGCATGGCTGGGCGGACGGCTTTCCCTGCAACGATCAGCAGGAATGGGTCGCCCCGATCGGGAGTTTTGAACCCAATGCCTGGGGCTTGAACGATCTGCTCGGCAATCTCTGGGAGTGGACCTGCTCGGAGTATGACGCCGCCTACAACGGGACCGAACGGGTCTGTGCGCCCAGCGCCTCGGATGCCGCCCGCATTCTGCGCGGCGGCGCCTGGAACAGCGGGCCGGGTCCGGTGCGCTCCGCCTACCGCAACCGGAACTTTCCCGAGTCGCGCTATAACTTCGTTGGCTTCCGGCTTGCCCATGACGCCCCCGCCGCGCCCGAGGCGCGCTGAGGGCGTCGCTGCTCCGCTACTGGGCCTGGGTCAGTTGGCGCGAGGTATCCAGCAAGGCGCGGTATTGCTCGTTCCTTGTCAGTTCCAGCTTGCCCAGTTGCGCGGTCTTGCCCGGGTCGCTGGATTTCCCCCCGGCGGACTCGCTCTGCTTGAGCTGTTGTATCGCATGCACTTCCCGGCGCACCCGGTCGGCCTCGCTCGCGGCATCGCGACGCTGACTCTCGGCCTGGCGTTGCAGGGCGGCCTGATCCGGGCCGGGGGCGGCCGGGGCGGTTGCGGGGCGGCTCGGCTGGCTGGCCGAGGCTTTTCGTAATTGCTGACGCAGCGACGCGGCGACCTGATTCCGCAGCGCGAGCTCACGCTTGAATGCCGCCTGCTGGGCCTTGAGCGTCGATTCGAAAATGAGCCGATCAGACGTCAAACCCGCCGCCCGTCGATACCAATCCAGCGACTGCGTCTTGTCCTGCGGCACGCCCAGCCCGCGCTCATACAGCGATCCCAGATTCGTCTGCGCCGGCGCGTGGTTCTGCTCGGCCGCCTTGCGATACCAATTGGCGGCGCTTGCATAATCGGGAACGGCCAGCCCCAGACCTTTTTCGTAAATCTCGCCCACGTAGGTCTGCGCGACCGGATCTCCGCCCTGGGCCTTGGGGAGCAGGGTCTGAAGCGCACTGCTGTAATCGGAGCGATCGAACAGCACGAATTCGCCGCCGCGGATCGCGCAATCGGACTTGGTCGACTTGACCGACCGACGCGGCGCCAGATAGGTCATCCGCGTTCCAAGTTGGCGGATCTGACCGGGCAGGAGACAATCGACGAGGACGAAATCATCGATTCCCTTGCCGGGCGCGATGGGAGTGATGGCAGCTTGTCCGGTTTCCAGGTCGCCACTCCCGGGCGCGCTGGCGCACCCCAGCAGGCTCAGGAGGAGCGGGATCGTGATGACGGTCAGAACCGATCGCATTGACTTGTCTTGTGTCATGACAAACGCCCTTGAAGATTCCCAAGGTAGAGTCTAAACCACGTACTGAGCGAAGCGCGTCGTTTTTGCGTCGTGCCTGTTCGTCGGCGATCGCCAACGATTGGTGGGTCGAACGCTAAAAAGTCTCTTCGAATGACCGTGCGGAATCCCGCTCGAACAGGGGTTGACAATGTCCGCCCGCCTGTGGAATTGTCCTGAAAAGGCGACGTGCCATCCATGCCTCATCCGCTCCGGCGTCGCGCATGAAGATTTTCGAAAGCAGAGACATTTCAATTTTCGCGATCGTTTGATCCGGAAGATTTCTCTCCACGCAACGTGGGGGCATTGTGTGCCATGGTGCTGAAAAAACACATTCCAATTGGGGTCATGGCATTGGGTCTGACTTACCTGGGGGCTCACATGATTGCAGTCGCAAAGGGTGGCGAAATCGACACCCGCCTTCCCGCTCGAAGATGGCTGTTTTCCGTTTTCATCCTTGTCGCCGGTCTGTTCATGGCGTCCGCGCAGGCCGCCCCGACGTTCGATCCGAACGCGCCCGAGGTTGAATTGGCGCCCGGCGCCAGCCTGCCGATTCGCATTGCTCCGGGATCCTCGTCGCCCACGACGGGGTTCACCGAGAGCCTCGTCGGTGCGGAGTGGACCGAGGGCGGCGGAACCGTCGAGCGTTCCAAGGAACTGATCGCAACTGGCGATACCGTCGACTATCAAGTTCCCGCCGACATCCCGCATTGCACCAGGTTTTCCGACGTGCTCGCGGTGGATTGGCAGACTTGCGGCGACGGTTGCTTCGATGGGAACCCGGTCAGAACCGACATCAGTGTCACGGTGATCGACCCTCTCATGGCGAATCCGGCCAGTGGAACCCTCAGGGGCGCGCCTGGAAGTGTCCATACCTTAAGCCTCGCGCTCTCTGGCGGACGCACGCCCTATCAGGCGCCAACCAGCGCGAGCAATGCGGATGTCAGCTTCTCGAATGGAACCTTGACGTACAGGATTCCCGCGGATGCCACGGGAGACTATACCGATACCGTCACCATCAATGGCGCCAGCGCGGGCGACGAGTGCGGCGCCAATTCCGTCAGCGTGACTATCTCTATTTCTGTCCCCTCGGAAACCCTGCTCATCAGCCCGTCGTCGTCGAATCGCGGCGAGGTTCAACCCGGTGCCATGGTCGAAGCCCGGTTCGCGGTCTCCGGCGGGATCCCGGCCTATACCGCCGAGGTCGTTTCCGGTCCAGCGGGCGCCAGGTTGAGCGGCCCATCCGTGAGCGACGGAGCGCTGACCTTCAGCTACAGCGTCCCCTTGGATGCGCCGTCAGGAGCCAATACCTTTACGATCAGGGTACTCGACAGCGGGGCAGGCGCGGCCCAGCAGAGTGCCACCGCTACGGTCAGCTTCACGGTCGCCGCGGCGGCGGGGTCGACGCTGAGCGCGAATCCGACAGACATCTCGCTCAGCGCGATTTCGCTGGTCGATCTCGACAATGAGGTCGGCGAAACGTTCGAGGTGAGCGGCGGCGTGCCGCCCTACCTGCTCAGTGTCGCGGGGATCAGCGGCGGCATCGTCGGACGGGTCGAGCCATCCCAACTCGCGGCCCCCGGCCGTGTTGCCTATGCCGTGGACATCCCCGCCAACGCCCAATCCGATCTGGCGTTCGAAAATCGGATTCAGATCACCGACTCCACCGGCGCATCGGTCAGTGTGTCGGTGCAAGCGAACGTGAACGCGTCCAATACGCTGTCGAGCCAGTCTGGCCTCACTCCGAATCAACGCAATGTCGCTCAGGCGATCGAAACCGTCTGTCCGAAGCTGGCGACCCTGTCTCAGCGTTCCGCCGAGCAGGAAGACCTCTTCAACCAATGTTCCAACATGCTGGCCAATCCGCGTGCGGAAGGCATCCCGAATACCCTGGATCAGATCACCAGCGAGAAGGCCAACGCGGCGAAGAGCGCGGGCATCGAAACCGGAACCCAGCAATTGGCGAATATCGGCTCCCGTCTCGCCGCCCTGCGATCCGGATCCAAGGGGATCGATATCGGCGCACTCGCGGTGAATCTTGGTGGTGAAAGCCTGTCGGGCAATCAACTTGCCACCCTGGCCGCCATGGGACTGTCGGGAGGCGGCGCCAGCGCGGATAGCACCTTCGGCAACTGGGGTTTCTTCCTGAACGGCGCCGTCAATCTCGGCGATCGCGACACGACCGAAAATGAAACCGGTTTCGATTACAACATGATCGGCATCACGGTTGGTGCCGACTACCGCTTTAGCGATCGCTTCGTCGCGGGCGGTGCGTTCGGATACGCGAAGAACGATGTCGACTTCGATTCGAATGACGGTGGTCTGGATACCGAAACCTGGCATCTCGCGGCCTACGCCACCCATTCATTGACCGATCGTCTTTATCTCGACGCCATCGTCGAATACGGTTGGAACGACTACGAATCCAAACGCAACCTCAGCTACCAAATCACGCCAGGGCTCGACCCCGTCAGCCGCCAAGCCAGTGCCGATTATGATGGCAATCAACTCGGCGCCAGCCTGGGTGCCGGGTACGATCTGAACGAGGGGCCATTCGCCTATGGCGTCTATGGCCGGGTCGCTTACCTTCAGGTGGAGGTCGACGATTTTCTCGAACAGGGCGCGGGCGGACTCAATCTTGCCATGGACGGTTTCGATGCCACCTCGTTGACGAGCGTGCTGGGCGCGCGTCTCTCGCGGGTATTCAATACTTCCACGGCGGTCCTGGTGCCCCAGGCGCGCTTCGAATGGGAGCATGAATACGACAATGACGGGGACATCCTGACGGCTCGTTTTGCCGCCGACCCGACGGGTACCAGCTTCCGCATCCTGACCGACGAGCCTGACCGGGACTACTTCCGGCTCGGTCTCGGGCTCTCGGCGGTCTTCCCGCATGGTCTCTCGACCTTTGTGAACTATGACACTCTGCTCGACAAGCGGGACTGGAGCGATCACATGATCGATGCGGGAGTGCGTTGGGAGTTTTACTGAGGCAGCGTCTGGCGCATCCGAAGACGAGTTCTTGACCGCTCGCGGCGCTGGCTCCGATTGCCTGATGTGGGAGTCGCCCGAGCTTTCCGGAAGCCCGGGATGCGAATGGCCTTGGCGCAAGGGGCGGGTTGCAACCCCGCCCCTTGTCCGTTTATCGCGTGCAATGGCGCTAGGTGATGTGAAGCCTTGGGCTTGGGTATGAAGTTTCCCGGAAATCGCCTTAAACCGCATCGTCCTTTTTCTTGCGTTCGCCGCCGAACTCGAAGCGGGCCGCGCGCAGGAAATCCTTTTGGAGGTCGGCCCAGATCTCGACATTTTTCTGGGTCATGCGGCTCATGGCCTCGAAGGGGTTTTCGGTCCAGGATTGGGTCATCTCCTGCTGCTGTTTGGCGAAGAGATCGAGCGAGGTTTCCAGGTAGCGGGCGAACATGCCCTGGAGAGTGCCGCCATAGAAGCGGATGATTTGGGCGAGCATGGTGGCGCTGAAGAGCGGTTCGCCGCCGGTTTCTTCTTCAAGCATGATCTGGAGCAGGATGGAGCGGGTGATGTCGCTGTCGTTGGCCGTATCGACGACCTTGATGCTGGTGCAGTTCATCACGAGTGCGCGGACATCGGAAAGGGTGATGTAGCGACTGACCTCGGTGTCATAGAGACGGCGGTTCGGGTACTTCTTGATGAGACGCTCGCTGTTCATGGTCACTTAAACCGCGTTCGGCATGGTCTGCAAAATGTTGTGCATGGCTTATTGACTCGTCCGCGCCAACTTGCGTCGGCGCTAACGCGGTTTAAATTTTCATCATTTAAACCGCAATCACCAGGGGAAACTCGCGACAGCGGATTCCCCCGGACTTCGCGTCAGAGACGCTCGACCGCCAGGGCGACACCCTGTCCGCCGCCGATGCACAGCGTCGCCAAACCCTTCTTGGCATCGCGCTTCTGCATCTCATAGAGCAGGGTGACCAGAATGCGCGCGCCGGAGGCGCCGATCGGATGGCCGATGGAGATGGCGCCGCCGTTGACATTGACCTTGGACAGATCCCAGCCCATGTCCTGATTGACCGACATCGCCTGGGCGGCGAAGGCTTCGTTGGCCTCGATCAGATCCAGATCGGCGGGAGTCCAGCCCGCCTTCTCCAGACACTTGGTGGAGGCTGGAATCGGGCCGGTGCCCATGATGGCGGGATCCACGCCGGCGCTGGCGAAGGCGACCAGACGAGCCATCGGGGTCAGCCCCAGTTCCTTGGCCTTGGACTCCTTCATCACCACGACCATGGCGGCGCCGTCATTGATGCCCGAGGCATTGCCGGCGGTCACGGTGCCGGCCTTGTCGAAGGCGGGACGCAGCTTGCCCAGGGTCTCGGCGGTGGTGCCTGGACGCGGAAATTCGTCGGTGGCGCAGACCAGCGGGTCGCCCTTGCGCTGGGGGATGCTCACCGGAATGATTTCGTCGACGAAGCGCCCGGACTTGATGGCGGCCTCGGCCTTCTGCTGCGAGGCGGCGGCGAAGGCGTCCTGTGCCTCGCGGGTGAAGGCGTATTGCTTGGCGATGTTCTCGGCGGTGACGCCCATGTGGTACTGGTTGAAGGCATCCCAGAGACCGTCGACGATCATGGTGTCTTTCAACTGCCAGTCGCCCATGCGCTGACCTTCGCGCGAACGCGGCAGGACGTGCGAGGACTGGCTCATGCTCTCCTGACCGCCGGCGATCACGATGTCCGCGTCGCCACAGGCCACCGCCTGCATCGCCAGATGGACCGCCTTTAGCCCGCTGCCGCAGACCTTGTTGATGGTCATGGCCGGAACCTGCTGGGGCAGACCCGCGTTCAGGGTGGTCTGACGCGCCGGGTTCTGGCCGACGCCGGCGGTCAGCACCTGACCCAGGATGACCTCGTCGATCTGCTCCGGGGCAATCCCGGTGCGCTCCATCAGTGCCTTGAGCACGACGGCGCCAAGTTCGGTGGCGGGAAGGGCGGAAAGACCGCCGCCAAAGGTGCCGACCGCGGTCCGACCCGCGGCAACGATCACGATATTCTCGCTCATGGTGTGGATGTCCTCTTGGATTTTAGTGGCGAACGTGAACTCTAAACCGAGTCCGCGATGACATGCCTTCTGTCGGGCGAGTTGGCGAACTCGCACAAACCGACCGCCGTCGCGGAAAAATCGGTCAAGTCATTAAAATTTTTAATCATTTAAAGCGCGTCGACGCCGACGTTCGGAGGGTCTGCAAACCCCGCTGATCGCTCGAAACGCCCCCGGTCACTCCATGACGCGCTTTAATTCTACGCACCTTTGTTGCAGTGCACAAATCCGCGTGTTAAGTTTCGCCCCATACGAAACCGGGAGGACAGGAACATGTCGAACGAAACCTTTTTCAACAACGATTGGTTTGCGCTGCAGCGCAAGTATTGGGATAACTGGACAGAGATGAGCAGCAAGGCGATGGGCATGGAAGGCGCCAAGCTGACCACGCCCTGGGAAGGCGCGCTCGATCATTGGTGGCAGGCCATGTCCCCCGCCGCGCCGGATGCCTCCAAGGCATTCATGGAAAAGATGATGGAGCAGGGCAAGGCGTTCTTCCGCCTGGCGGAGACCTTCGGCGCACGCACGGGCGATGACAACGCCACCAATGGCCTGGCCTTTTGGACCAAGGCGATCGAGGATATGCAGAAGCGCTTCACCGGTTCGGTGGACGACGGCGGCAACGCGGCGCAGCGCATGATGTCGTTCTGGGAACTACCGCTCGACAACTGGCAGCGCATGATGTCCTCGATGTCGCCCATGCCCGGCGACTTTTTGCGCAACATGCCGCACGATCAATTCAAGGGCAATCTGGACCGCGTGCTCTCCGCGCCCGGGCTGGGCTATACCCGCGAGGAGCAGGGCCAGTATCAGGAATTGATGCGCCGCGCCGCGGACTATCAAACCGCGCTGCAGGAATACACCAGCTTCTACAACCGGCTCGGGATGAAGTCGGTGGAACGCATGGGCGGCTACCTTCAGGAAGTCATCGACAGCGGCAAGAGCATCGATTCGGCCCGCGCGCTCTATGACAACTGGGTGAACTGCTGCGAGACCGTCTATGCCGCCGAGGTCGCCACGCCGGAATACGCCCAGATCCACGGTCGCCTGATCAATGCGCAGATGGCCCTGAAAAAACGCATGTCGATCATGGTCGACGAACAGCTCGGCGCGATGAACATGCCAAGCCGCAGCGAAATGCGCACGGTGCAGGATCGTCTGCAGGAGAGCCGCCGCGAGAACAAGCAGTTGCGCAATCGACTGCATGCGCTGGAGAAGCAGGTCGCGGCACTGGCTGGCGAAACTCCGTCCAGTCCGCCGACCGCCTTGAAGGCCGCCGCACCCGTCGTCGCCACACCTGCCGCCAAGGCGCCAGTGCGCCGCAAGCCCGTCGCCAAGCCAGAGTAAACCGGCCGGCATCTCCATGGCGCTGCGTCACCAACGAACACCGCGAGGCAAAACATCATGATCCCGATCGACATCCGACCAGACAAACTCGCCCAGGAAATGCTCGACTACAGCCGCAAGCTGGGTCAGGGCATGGAAAACCTGCTCAACGCCGAGGCCATCGACACCGGCGTCAGCCCGAAACAACCGGTCTACAAGGAAGACAAGCTGGTGCTCTATCGTTACGACACCCCCGAGGGCGTCACCCCGAGCGCCGTGCCGCTGCTGATCGTCTATGCGCTGGTCAACCGGCCCTACATGACCGACATCCAGGAGGATCGCTCGACCATCAAGGGTCTGCTCGCCACCGGACAGGATGTCTATCTGATCGACTGGGGCTATCCGGATCAAGCCGATCGCGCCATCAATCTGGACGACTACATCAACGGCTACATCGATAGTTGCGTGGACCATCTGCGCGAACAGCTTGGCGTCGACAAGGTCAACCTGCTCGGCATCTGCCAGGGCGGCGTCTTCAGTCTCATGTATGCCTCGATGCATCCGGATAAGGTCAACAACCTGGTGACCATGGTCACGCCGGTTGACTTCAAGACTCCGGACAATCTGCTGTCCGCCTGGATCCAGAACGTCGATGTCGATCTGGCCGTCGACACCATCGGCAACATTCCCGGCGAGCTGCTGAACTGGACCTTCCTCACCCTCAAGCCCTACAGCCTGATGGGACAGAAATACATCAACATGGTCGACATGCTCGACGATCCGGCCAAGGTCAAGAATTTCCTGCGCATGGAAAAGTGGATCTTCGACAGCCCGGACCAGGCCGGCGAGACCTTCCGCCAATTCACCAAGGACTTCTACCAGCGCAACGGCTTCATCAATGGCGGCGTCATGCTGGGCGAGCGCGAGGTGGACTTGAAGAATGTCACCTGCCCGGTGTTGAACATCTACGCCCTGCAGGACCATCTGGTTCCGCCGGATGCGTCACGCCCGATGAAGGGTCTGGTGGGCAGCGAGGATTACACCGAACTCGCCTTCCCTGGCGGGCATATCGGCATCTATGTCAGCGGCAAGGCGCAGAAGGAAGTCACGCCCGCCATCGGCAAGTGGTTGAACGAACGGTCGTAAGCGGGATTTCCGGAGCGGGGGGCTTGCGGGGTGACCCGCAAGCCGTGCGGAACCAGGACGTCATTGTCATTTAAGCGAAGCCGTTCATGGTTTCGACAAGTTCACCACGAACGGCTTCGCTTAGGCGATTTCCGGGGAAGCTTTTACCGGAATCAACGCTTCAAATCAGCGCGCGACTTCAGGAACCGCCGCGCAGTGCGTAGGGGATCAGCGGGACAAGGCAAATCGCAACCATTAACCAGAAGGCTTTGCGCTCGTTTTTACGCGTCACTTCTTGAGTCATGACATTCACCTGTGTGCATGTTGTCGATTGAGAGACTGGGCAGGCTGCCCACGCAATCGAGAATAGCTATAACAAAGTAAAAGACAAGGAATACCACGTACAGGCCGTGGAGATTTCCTGGTTGGCAGCTCGGTTAAATGGATCGTGCGCGTTCGCCAGCGGACGCTTTTCCGCTCATGCTGACGACACGGCGGGGCGTATGATCGCCACTCTAACCCGCCCGCCAATCTGTCCAGGATGCGTCCGTTTTGCCCGCCATCGTCTCCGTCACCTCGCCCATCTTCCTTCTGATCGCACTTGGATTCGCGGCGGTGCGGGCGGGCTGGATCCCGCGCGAAGGCGCGCTCGCCATGGGCCGCTACGCGCTCTCCTTCGCCCTGCCTGCACTGCTCTTCAATACGCTTGCCCAGCGCCCCCTGGACCAGCTCATCGTTCCCGCGTTTCTGCTCGCCTATGTCGGCGGTTCGCTGATCGCCTACGCGATCGGGCTGACGGTAGCCGCCGTCGCGCGGCGCACGCATCCGCTGGACAATGGCTTTTTCGGCATGGGTGTCTCGATGTCGAACAGCGGCTATCTGGGCTATGCGCTGGTCTCGCAAATTTTGGGTGCCGAGGCACTGATCGCGGTCGCTATGACGATCCTGACCGAGGTTCTGCTGATTCTGCCGCTGACCCTGATCCTGGCGGAGTTGCATGACAGCCGGGGCCGCCATGGTCTGGCGCGGACTCTGGGCAAGGTGGTGCTCCAGGTCGCCCGCAATCCGATCGTGCTGGCGATCGCCGCCGGGTTGCTGTTCGCCGCACTTGGCTGGCGGCTGCCCGCCCTGCTCGGGCGCACGGTCGACATGCTGGCCGGCTCCGCAGCGGCGGTGGCGCTGTTCGCGATCGGCGGAACTCTGGCCGGACAACGGCTCCAGCATGGGCTGGGCCCGGCCCTGGCCATCGCCGCCGGCAAGCTCCTGATCCACCCCGCCGCAGTGCTTCTGATGCTGTTTCTGGTTCCGGCCTTCGATCCCACGCTCACCCAGGCAGCGCTGATCCTGTCCGGGCTGCCGATGGTCACCATCTTCCCCTTGCTCGCCCAGCGCTATGGGCTGGGCGAGCTGGGCGCCTCCGCCCTGCTGATCACGACTCTGCTGTCTTTCTTCACCCTGAACCTGGGGCTCTGGATCTTCGGTCTGTAACGGCAGCAAAAGATGGCCAAAGTGTCCTCATCACCGGCATGCGCGAGGTGCTGACCATCCTGAATGCGATGCTGCGCGATCAGGTGCATTGGGTTGAACCTCATGGCAAAACCGCTTGACCTGAAACACAGTTGCCACCCCGGGCGGCGGTTCCCGCCCACTGCGGCTAAATACCTTTCAAAATAAATACCATCCTTTAGATTGAGACGGGTACGCCTCCGCCGCCAGCGCCTTTCTCGTCTTTTTCATTCGTTCCGTTTGCGCGTGGATGCGGCGGGGCTGAAGCAGGTGCTGGTCTCGCCGGCGGTGGCCAGTGTGGCGCTGCCCAGCCTGCCCGAGAGGCAGCGGATCGCGGCTGGAAACGTTCACAGCCTGGCGATCAAGACCGACGGTCGTCTCTGGGCCTGGGGGCGAACGGGACTGGCCAGCTCGGCGACGGCACCACCACGGATCGCTGGAGCCCGGTCCGGGTTTTGGGGTTTGGTTCCATCGCGCCCCCGCCCGCCGCGCCCTCGAACCTCACCGCCAAGACCCTCGCCGCGACGCGGGTCAGGTTGACCTGGCGGGATAACAGCGCCAACGAGACGGGCTTCCGGATCGAACGCAAGACTTTGGGATCCAAGAATCTATGCAGACTGTGACACAATACGCTGGCTTTGACGTGGACGCCCAGCAACCGTTTCAACGCCAGTGCCGATACCCCTTCCTCGCTTGTGTCAGATGATAGGTCGCCTGAAACAGACCCACGCGGTCATTCCGCTCGAACTCTCGATGAATCAGGGGGAGTCGGTGGAAGAGCTGTTATCGGTGGCCATGGGTAGCTCCATGGATCAGGCGATCAAGCAACATTCTGGGCAAGTGGGCATCTCGCCTCGGCACCGGGATTCGGCCCTGGCGTCAGCACTGATACGGCCGCCAGCGGAATCGATGCGAAATCCCATGACAAAGTACATGCGTTGTGCTCATTCTCCAGCCCCCGCGGGCAAAGACTCTGCCAGTTTGGTTTCTTGATCCTGTGCAGTTCCTGTATTTCGATCATCGGTCGAAATACGCCGACTCCGCCAGAGCATCCATATTCAGGACGGCATCGACATGCGTGATTTCCTGCTTTTCATGCATAACTTGAAAAAAATATCGTATTTCGTCAGATATATTTTTGGTTTTCTGGTTTTGATCCTGATCCTGATGCTGTTGGCGCTCACGCTGGCCTGGGTGGAAGATCTGACCTTGGGAGATGCCATCTATTTCACTTTCATTACGGGGTTGACCGTGGGCTATGGAGACATTACGCCCGTGACTCGTCTCGGCAAGATTGTCAGCGTCGCGATGGCCTTCGTCGGTGTCGTCACGACCGGTATCTATGTCGCGGTCGCAAGCAAGGCGGTTCAAGCATCGATCCATGGTATACGTCTCAGTCGCGGCGAATTTCTGCCTGGACAACCCGATCGTGAATAGAGCCGCGTCGCACCGATGGAGCGGTCGTCAGCCGTCTAATGATGACGCCACTCATCTTCGCCATCCCGTTCGTTCGCGCTCCCGAAGAGCAGGGGGCAGATCAGGAGTGAATTCGCATGAGTGACATCCCAATGCGCGACTGGCTTGGCGGCTACCAGAAGGGCTGGCTGCGTCTGGATCTCATCGCCGGCCTGACCACGGCGGCGGTGGTCATCCCCAAGGCCATGGCCTATGCCACCATTGCCGGGCTGCCGGTGGAGGTGGGGCTCTACACCGCCTTCGTCCCCCTGGTGATCTATGCGCTCCTCGGCACCTCGCGCCCGCTCAGCGTCACCACCACCACGACCCTGGCGATCCTCACCGGCACCCAGCTCGCGCTGGTGGTGCCGAGCGGCGATCCGGCGGCGCTGCTGACGGCCTCGGCGACGCTCGCGGTCCTGGTCGGGGTGATGCTGATCCTGGCCGCGGTCCTGCGGCTCGGGGTCGTCGCCAGCTTCATCTCGGAGCCGGTGCTGACCGGATTCAAGGCGGGCATCGGGCTGGTCATCATCCTGGATCAGGTGCCCAAGCTGCTCGGGATCCACTTCGAGAAGAGCGGTTTTCTGCGCGACATCCTCGCCATTTTTGCGCACCTGCCCGAGACCTCGCTCGCGACCCTGGCGGTCGGCGTCGCCATGCTGGCCATCCTGCTCGGGATCGAGCGCCTGGCCCCGCGCGCCCCGGCGCCGCTGGTCGCGGTCGCGCTCGGCATCGCCGTCTCCGGGCTGCTCGCGCTGCAGGACCAGGGCGTGGCGATCGTCGGTCATATCCCTCAGGGCCTGCCGGCGCTGAGCCTGCCCAATCTGGATCTGGTGGCGCAGCTCTGGCCCGGCGCGCTCGGCATTGCGCTGATGAGCTTCACCGAGTCCATCGCCGCCGCGCGGGCCTTCGCTGGACGGGGCGAGCCGCGCCCGGTGCCCAACCAGGAGCTGGTGGCGACCGGACTCGGCAACCTCGTCGGCGGCCTGTTCGGCGCCATGCCGGGCGGCGGCGGCACCTCGCAGACGGCGGTGAACCGGAGCGCCGGCGCCCGCACCCAGGTCGCCGGTCTGGTGACGGCCGCCGCCGCCGTCGCGACCCTGCTCCTGCTCGCGCCCCTGATGGGCCTGATGCCGCAGGCGACCCTGGCGGCCGTGGTCATCGTCTATTCGATCGGACTGATTCAGCCGGCCGAGCTGCTCGCCATCCTGAAGATCCGGCGCATGGAGTTTCTTTGGGCGCTGGCCGCCTTTGCGGGCGTCGTCCTGCTCGGGACGCTCAAGGGGATCCTGGTGGCCATCATCGTCTCACTGGTGTCGCTGGCCTATCAGACCGCGCATCCGCGGCTCTATGTCCTCGGGCGCAAGCCGGGCACCGATGTCTTTCGCCCGAGAACGGACGAGCACCCGGAGGACGAGACCGTCCCCGGACTGCTGATGGTGCGGCCGGAGGGGCGCCTCTTCTTCGCCAATGCCCAGCGCATCGGCGAGCAGGTGTGGCCGCTGATCGACGCCGCCAACCCCCGTGTGCTGGTGATGGACTTCAGCGCTGTGACCGACATCGAGTACTCGGCGCTCAAGATGCTCGTCGAGGGCGAAGAGCGGCTGCGCGCGCGCGGCGCGGAGCTTTTGCTGGTGGCGCTCAACCCCGAGGTGCTCGGTATGATCCAGCGCTCGTCGCTTGGAGAGACGCTTGGGCGCGAGCGGCTGATCTTCAATCTTCCCCTGGCGGTCGAGCGGTTTCGCGCTCGGGCCGCCGTGCCTGAGGGCATGGATTCGATGGCGAGCGAGCCACAGACAACGACGTCCACCCCCACTTGAGGACGTCGCAATGACAGGTGCGCCGCTTAACCTGGAATCCTTACCGGCGTGATCCACGATGACTCAATACGCCATTCTCACGCAACCTTGAGGAGCTTTTCGATGACCACGATGCCACGCCCAATCCACCTTGTCTGCGCCCTGAGCTTGACGTTCGCGGGCGCGCTGCCCATGGCGCAGGCCGACACCACGCCGGTCTTGAGCACCGCCCTCTCGACCGCGATCACCGGTACGGTCGCCGTCGTCAATCAGGAGACACGCATAGAGATCCGCAGCGAGGTGACGTCCCGGTAGCGAGCGCTTGGCGCGCCGCGCGATGGGGCGATTCCACGTCGGCCATGCGCGGCGCGGGCGCTCGAAGGCGATGGACAAGGCGAAGTCACCGTCTCGTTGGTTTCCCGGCCCCTTGGCATTGGCCAGCGGGTGCGCGTTGTTCTTGGCCGCTGGTTCCGTGCCGTGCCAGGACATCGAGCCGCGCGCCTATTCCAACGCACCGGTCGGGGTGAACTTTCTGATCGCGGGCTATGCTTTTACCCGCGGAGGCATCGCGTTCGATTCGGCGCTGCCGGTGACGGATCCGCGGCTTGACCTGTCCAGCACGCTCCTCGGCTACGCGCGCGTACTCGATTTCTGGGGCCGGTCCGGCAAGCTCGACGTTATCCTTCCCTACAGTTGGCTGTCGGGCTCGGCGGACGATCAGAGCCTTCCGGTGGAGCGCGTCGTCGATGGATTCGCCGACCCCAGGCTGCGGCTCTCGATCAATCTCTATGGGGCACCCGCGCTCAACCTGAAAGAATTCAAAGCGTATCGGCAGGATCTGATCGTCGGTGCGAGCCTGCAGGTCTCCGCGCCCTGGGGGCAGTACGATGGCAGCCGCCTGATCAACCTCGGCACCCATCGCTGGAGTATCAAGCCGGAGATTGGCGTGTCCAAGGCCGTCGGACCCTGGACGCTCGAACTGAGCGCGGCGGCGACCCTGTTCGCGGACAATACGGATTTCTTCGGCGGCAGGCGGCGCGCGCAGGATCCAATCTATTCCGCGCAAGCGCATCTGATCCATGGCTTTCGCTCAGGTGTCTGGGCCTCGCTCGATGCGACCTATTTCACCGGCGGACAAACGACTCTGGACGGGATCGCGCGCGACGACCGTCAAAGCAACTGGCGACTGGGCGGAACCCTGGCGCTGCCCATTGACGCCCGTCACTCGCTCAAGCTATACGCAAGCAGCGGCGTGTCCGCGCGCACTGGAAACGGCTTCGATCTGGCCGGAGTCGCCTGGCAATATCGCTGGGGCGGCGGGCTCTGAGCCGCGTCGACGCGATGCGCGGGACGACACTGACCCCAACAACCTGTTTAGGAGATTCGCAGATGGCGAACCCGCTACACCCGGCCGCAATCCATCACTTGCCCCCCTTCGTCACAGCCCCAGGGGAGACCGACGTGCTGTTCATCGTGATGGCCGTTTTTGTGCTACTCGCCGTGATCGGCATCGGCATCTTCTACTTCAAGCTCCATGCACTCCCGGAGCAGATGGCGCATCGCGGCCAGAAGATCCAGTTCGAACTGGTCGCGGTGCTGGCGCTGCTGGCGCTTTTCACCCACAACCACGCCTTCTGGATCGCCGGACTGCTGCTCGCATTCGTCCCCCTGCCGGACTTCACCACGCCGCTGTCCTCCATGGCGCGCGCGCTCGAGCGCATTGCCGACGGTGCCGGGCCGGCCGCGCCGCCGCGGGCGCCAGCGCCGGGGCAGACGGTGCCGAACGTGACGGCGCCGGATGCCGACCAGCCCACCGAGTCGCGGGAGGTCTAACCCATGTTGGAACTGATGCTTTGCTCGATGCTGACCATCCTGCCGGATTTCCTCTTTCGCCGCTTCGCGCAGGGCAAGCGGCTCGGACACGAGATCACCCTCTTCACCGTCTGGTTCGAGCTGCGTTGGGGAATCACGCTTTGCCTGATCCTCACCTTGAGCCTGATCACGACCATCTTCTATTTCCACCCTTCGACCAAGGCCGCCACCTCGGTCTTCCGCACCGTCACCATCCTGCCGGAGACCAGCGGAAGGGTCGCCGAGACCTTTGTCGACATCAACCAGCGAGTGGCGGAAGGGCAGCCCCTGTTCCGGCTCGACAGCACTCAGCAGGAGGCGGCGGTGGAAACGGCTCGGCGCAAGATCGCCGAGACCGAGGCCGCCATGGTTGTGGCCAAGTCCCAACTGGCCGAGGCGGACGGGCGCATCGTCCAGTCACGCGGGGCGCTTCAGCAAGCGATCGATGAGTTCGCGGCCCGCTCGGAAGCGAACCGCAAGAGTGCCGGGACCATCGCGGAACGTGAGGTTGGACGAATGCGGGTGCAGGTTGATACCCAGCAGGGCGCGCTCGACGCGGCCCTGGCGAGCCGCGAGGCCATCGTCTCGGAGATGACATTTCAGCTCCCGGCCGAGAAGGCGAGCGCCGAGGCCGCACTCCACGAAGCCGAGGTGGACCTGAAGAAGACCCTGGTCGTGGCCGGGACCGACGGCATCGTGCAGCAGTTCGCGCTGCGAGCTGGCGATGTGGTCAACCCCATGCTCCGGCCCGCGGGCATCCTGGTGCCGGAGCGCCGGGTCACGGGTCTGATGGCCGGCTTCGGTCAGATCGAGTCGCAGGTGCTGAAGGTGGGCATGATCGGCGAGGTGACCTGCATCGCCAAACCCTGGGCCATCGTGCCGATGGTGGTGACCGAGGTCCAGCACGTCATCGCCTCCGGTCAGGTGCGCCCAACCGACACCCTGGTCGATGTCCAGCAGTTCGCGCGTCCCGGCACACTCACAGTCATCATGGAGCCGCTCTATGCTGGCCAGCTCGACGACCTGCCCCAGGGCGGCAACTGTATCGCCAACGCCTACACGAACAACCACGAGGCGCTCGCCGATCCCGACACCGGCTTCTGGCGCGCCTTCGGGCTGCACGCCATCGACACCGTCGGCCTGGTGCATGCCATGATCCTGCGCATCCAGGCGCTGCTGCTGCCGATCCAGACCCTGGTTCTGGGCGGGCATTGAACCCAGCGCCGGGGGCGCGATCGGTCGCCGCGCGCAGCGGCGAAGTTGTGACCCGAGCGTCGCGGCCGGTGCCGCTCGGCGCATGGTTTTTCCCATCAAGGACATCCGAGACACCATGAAGATCCACGCCCGCTTTGCGTTTCTGCTCGCCGTCACCCTGATCGGGGGCTGTGCCACACCCGCGCGCCAACTGATGCCGACCCCGGCGTTGTATCAGCTTCCGGGCGGACAGCCGGTGTTCGATCGATCGGCCATGACCCCGCAACGCCAGAGTCCGGACCTGGACCTGCTCTACGTCACCGACCGGGCACCGGCAACGCCCGCCGAGCTGGAGGCGCAGGGCCAGGACCAAGGCCCCTTGCTCTACGGCCAGGAACGCGCCCGGCGTATCGCCTTCGGCTCCGCCCAGGTTCGCGTGGCCCCGGGGCTGGACTGGGAGACCCTGAGGGAGCAAAGCCAACTGGCCAAACGCACGCGCGAGGTCGACCTGGAACTGGGCCAGGTGCGGGAGTTGGGTGCCTTCCCCATCGAGCCCTATCGCCTGCACCGTGGAGAGAAGGGGAAGCTGCTGCGGGATCGTGCCGAGCTGGCGAGCCACGACGAGGCCAAGGGCCGGCTCCAGGGCGAGGTCCAGCGCCGACTCGCCGCCGCGCCCAAGAAGCAAATCCTGCTCTATGTGCACGGCTTCAACGAGACCTTCGCCACCGCGGCCTATACCGCCGCGGAGCTTTGCCACTTCCTCGGTCGGGAACCGGTGTGCGCCTTCTTCACCTGGCCGGCCTCCTCCAGCGGCAACTTTTTGACCTCCTACACCAGCACCACCGAGTCCGCGGACTTCGCGGTGGAGCACCTCAAGAAGAGCCTCCGCCTGCTCGCGACGACCCCCGGAGTGGAGGGGATGCAGATCCTGGCCCACAGCCGCGGCACCGCGCTGACCCTCAGGGCGGTTCGCGAGCTAAGTCTGGAGGCGATCGCGGCCGGCAAGGAACCGGTCGACCTCTACAAGATCGAGAACCTGGTGCTGCTCTCGCCGGACATCGATCTCGACATCGCCGCCCAGCAGCTCACCGGCTTTCTCTCCGATCCCGACCTGGTCACGGTGTGGCCCGAAGGCAAGCTGCCGCGCGTCCTGAAGGGCCGGCTGACGATCTACACCGCACCCGACGACCGGGCGCTCCTGGTCTCGAAGCTCCTGTTCCGCAGCCGCAACCGGGTGGGTCAGCTGCGGCCCGAGGACATCCCCGAGAAGGGCCAGCGCTACCTGGAGGCGCTGGGACGCATGGACATGATCTCTTATCTGGGCAAGCGCACCGATTTCTTTGGGCACACCTATTTCACCTCCAACCCGCAAGTCAGCTCGGACCTGATCCAGTTGATCCGTTACGGCAGGAAGCTGGGAGAACCTGGGCGGCAGCTCGTCAGGACGGGGCCGATTACCTGGAAGTTCCCGCCAGACCCTCAGCGCCCATGAGTAAGCCAGATCCCGCCAACCCCGAGGCCGCGAGTCATCCACGGACCGGGGCTGGCGGATTCCTCGCAGGTGTCGCGCGACCCCGCTTCATTCACCTATCCACGCGACGCGCCACGAGTCCCAACCCTTTCGTTCACCCGACGCGCCCTTGCCTTGCCTGGGCTCATCCACCACCTCAAGAGATTGGAATCTTTACGCGATGAAACGCAATTCTCTATTTGCTCTGATGCTCGCGATGGCTGCAACGGCCGCCACGGCGCAAATCTCACTGGATGCCCTGAAGGAAGGCGCGTCAAAGGCCGCGAAGGTCGTCGGCGAGACGACGATGGGCGCGGTGGAGGGCGCCGGCAAGATGGCCGGCAAGGCGTCCTGGGCGGTCACGGACACCGTCGACTCCACCCAGAAAAGCCTGGGCGACGAGGCCACCCCCGAGGAGACGCGAGCCAAGCTCGATGCCATGGCCGAAACGACGCTCGCGCGCCTGTTTGCGGACGAGCCCGGCAGCCGCGCCCTGTTCGATCGCAGCGCCGGCTACGCCGTGTTCGACAAGCGCGAGGCGAGCTTCTACGTCGTCGCGGGCTACGGTCGCGGGGTCGCGGTCGATCCCGCGACCGGCTCGCGCGTCTATATGAAAATGACGACCACTGGCGCGGGCCTGAGCTTCGGTCTCGGCGGCTTCGCCTCCCAGGTCGTCATCCTCTTCCAGGACCATGCCTTGCTGGAACGGTTCCTGACCCAAGGGCTGGATGCGACGGCCGAGGTCGGCACCATGGCTGGCGAGCAGAAGGACCAACTCGCCCTGCGGTTCAACGAGGGCAAGGCGGTGTTCGTGCTGACCGGCAAGGGCTGGAAGGTCGCCGCCAAGCTGACCGGCTCGCGCTACTGGCCGGACGAGGGACTGAATCGTCAGTGATTTAAACCGCGTCCACTCCGATCATCGTCGATACTGCCAAGGTCGATTCAATCCAAAAACATCGCCTACCGCGCTGGACGCGGTTTAGAGGAGATCAACCAATGAGCAAGAAGAACAAGCGCCAGGACGCAGAAGCGGTCGAGGACGCCGGCACCTCCGTCAAGCTGAAGAATAAGACCTACGAGAAAGAGCTGCGCCGGCTGCATGTGGAGTTGGTCAAGCTCCAGGAATGGGTCCGGCATCAGGGGCTCAAGGTCTGCATCGTCTTCGAGGGACGCGACGGCGCGGGCAAGGGTGGCACCATCAAGGCGATCACCGAGCGAGTCAGTCCGCGCGTGTTCCGGGTGGTGGCGCTGCCGGCACCCACCGAGCGCGAGCAGTCCCAGATGTATCTGCAGCGTTACATGCAGCATTTTCCGGCCGCCGGCGAGGTCGTCATCTTCGACCGCAGTTGGTACAACCGCGCGGGCGTCGAGCGGGTGATGGGGTTCTGTCGCGAGGAACAGGCGGATCGCTTCCTCGAAATGGTGCCATTCGGCGAGAAGGCGATCGTGGATTCCGGGATCATCCTCATCAAGTACTGGCTGGAGGTCAGCCCCGAGGAGCAGACCCGACGCCTGGAGGCGCGCATCGAGGACGGGCGCAAGCTCTGGAAGCTCTCGCCCATGGATCTGGAGTCCTACAGCCGCTGGTACGATTATTCGAGGGCGCGCGATGCCATGTTCGCGGCCACGGATACCGACTTCGCGCCCTGGTTCATGGCGTATTCGGACGACAAGAAGCGCGCACGGCTCAACATCATCAGCCACCTTCTGGAGCAGATTCCCTACGAGGAGCTGCCCCGCGAGAAGGTGGAGCTGCCGAAGCGGCAGAAGCCCGGCGACTATCGGGAACCCGAGTATCCCTTCAAGATCGTCCCCGCGCCCTACTGAGCCGGGAGGCTAAGTGGGGTGCGCAACCTTTCGTCAAACTCGCGCCGCCGGCGCTTCGGCACGCCCTCGCCCTCGCCCTCGCCCTCGCCCTCCGAGGGGCGAGCCGGCAGCTTTGTAGTGGCTGAAGCGCAGCGCATCCAACAAGCGCTTGCGGATCACGGCCAAGTTGCTGGCGAATGCGGCGAGTCCACGATTCGAGTCCGGTCTGACGTGACGGAGCGCGCGCCTTCATCCCTCTTGCAGTTCGTATCAATTGGGCGCCGCAGTACTCGATTGCTTGAGGGCGCCAAATGCTTGCAGATGAGTCAAGTATGTCATTGTCGTTGTCGACAATCCGACAATCCGACAATCCGACAATCCGACAATCCGACAATCCGACAACGACAACGACAACGACAACGACAACGATCGCTGTTCAGCTTGCTACAGCGATGATCATGATTCGTGGGTCTGAGGCGAAGCCTCGCTAGAACAAGACGCACCCTGCGATCGAGGAGCGACCCGTTGAACGACGTTGGACCAGACAGGAACGCCAGACTCCAAAGCGATGCGGCCGAGGTCTCGCTCGCCGAGCGCCTGGCCGTCGCCGAGGGCCGCTTTCGGGAGGATCTCTATTATCGGCTGAACGTCTTTCCGGTGACCCTGCCGCCGCTGCGCGTGCGACGCGAGGATATCCCGCTGCTCGTCTGGCAGTTCGTCGAGGCACTCGGCGCGACCATGGGCAAGCCCATGGAGCACATCGCCGAGGACTCCATGGCCGCGCTCCTCGCCTACCCCTGGCCGGGCAACGTGCGCGAGCTGCGCAACCTGATCGAGCGGGCGATGATCCTCGCCCGCGGGCCGACGCTGCACATCTCGCTCGGTCCCGCGCCGAGTCCCGCCGCCCGCCTGCCCGACACCCTCCCGACGCCGCGATCCGAGGACCGCCTCGCGGCCCGCGAGCGCGACCACATCCAACAGGTGCTGGAACAGACCGGCTGGCGCATCCGCGGGGCCGGCGGGGCCGCGCAGCGGCTTGGCCTGAAACCCACCACGCTGGAGTCGCGGATGAAAAAGCTGGGAGTTCGACGCCCAGGATCCGGGCAGTCGTAAACGATCTGGTCGGTGGCCACATTGAGTCGGACGGGATGAGCATTGGGGGAAAGACCACCTGACCGAGACGGCGGCCAAACTCGCCTCCCAGCTCTTAGCGCGACCAGGAGAAAGAGATCTCCTCTGGAGGTTCGAGCACTCCGAGGAGCATTTCGGGTGCGAGCAGCCAAGTCGTCCAGAATCCCACATGGAGACAGACGATCAGCCAGTAGGTGACCTGGTAGCTGGTCTTCACTGTCTTGTGGCGCATCGTCTGTTGCGCAATATAGGCGCCGGGCCATCCGCCCAACGCTTCCAGCAGGTGCAGCGAACTTTCAGCGATCCGCCATGTGTTGCGCATCGCGCTGAGCTTGTCACGCGCATAGGCGAAGAAGGCGATCAGACTCACTAGCGGATAAGCGATTAGAGGGATCGGAGTGACTGGAAACATCATGACGGCGCCCGTAAGGCAGAAGAGCGCGAGAAACCCGACGAAGACGCTCTGCGCATTGATCGGGAGCGCCCTCAACGTTTCGTCGCGTCGTCCTCGATTTCTTGTCGTTGAACGCCTGTCGGTGTGTTCCTCGTGAGGTCGAGGTCCGGATCGGTTGCGGTGACCACCCTGTGGAGGAAGCTCAGACCGAAGCTGGTCCATGGTTTCGCGCCCAAAGGCCGGAACTCCGGCGGTGGACCGCACGGCCTTCAACGCTCGCTCGCCGCGTCCCTTAGGATCCTGGGCCGTGCTGAAGACCACGTCGGTTCCTACGCTGAACGGACGCTCGCTGGGCAATGCGCTGACATGGACGAAGACGTCCTTACCGCCGTCCTGAGGTCTGATGAAGCCGAACCCTTTCTCCGGCTCCCAGCGGATGATCTTCCCTTCGCGCAGCGCGCCCCTGTCGGTTTGAATTCCCATTCCCTGCTCTTTGATGAGATCGGTGTTCTCGATTATGCCAAAGAGTAGGGCAGTGGTGACACGATGGCTTGACCGCCACGCGGCGCGAATCACGGTGTTCCGAGTATTTTAGGCTCGGCCGAGATAAGAGACCCAAAGAAGCCGGTTACGTTCGGATTCCAAGGTTCGACCAATCTGATACTGGTCACGCAGCTGAAGCTGCGTGACCAGCGGCATGGCGAGCGAGACAAGCGATCGAGCCGGGCCTGGTATCGCAGGTCGACATTGGCCTCATCCTGCGAGAGCGCCTTTTCGCACGGCACTCACGCTCCTGATGCCGAACCCTGCTCGTTCTTCAACGCCTGGTCCGTGATCTCCCGGTAGAGATGAACCGCGCGGGCATAGAGCTTCTCGTACTCGGGCCGCTTGTCGATGTACGGTTTGATGTGCTCGGCGTCCTCCATGACCTGCTTGAGGTGCGCGATGTCGGCGTCGTCGAGCGGCTCGCCGCGGTCGACCTTGGCCTTGATGTCGAGCGCGCGCGGGAGCCGGAATTTTTCGAAGCGTTCGAGGATGGTGACGATCACGCCTTCTTCGTGTGAGAGCTTGGTCATGGTGTCCTCCGGGACAGTGTGTTGAAGAGACGTTGACGCCGTTCGTCGTGGCGCTGGCACCCGACGGCAACGTGGTGCCTGGGCAGGTCGGACAGGGAAATGGCTGTGCCGCATGCCGCGCCAGTCGCGGTTTAGACCTGAATGGGCACGGATTGTAATCCCCAGATCGCCCTCGCGTATTCCTCGATGGCGCGGTCGGAGGAGAACTTGCCGCCGCGGGCGCAGTTGAGGATCGACATCCGCGCGATGTCGGGCTTGGCGATCTCCCAAGGATTGCCGCCGCTCAGCCATTTGTCGGTACGCTCGGTCTGCCAGCCGTCACGGATCTCCTGTGCGAAGATGCCGAATTCGTAGCGGATGCCGTAGCCGATCGCCGGATACTGGAGCGTCGCCAGCGAATCCAGATAGCAGGCCGCGAGTCGGCCGAGACCGCCGTTGCCCAGCCCTGGCTCCGGCTCGCAGTCCAGGATGGCGTCCAGATCCTGGCCGAGCGCCGTCAGCGCTTCGCGGGCGGCCTGTTCCAGACCGAGATTCAGCAGGTTGTTGCCCAGGTGCGGTCCCAGCAGGAATTCCGCCGAGAGATAGCAGGCGAGCTGCCGTCCGCGCTCGACATAGGTCTCGCTGGTGCGGATCCAGCGCTGCTGCAGCCGGTCGCGGATTGCGAGCGCCAGGGCGCGGTAGTCATTCGCCGGGGTGGCGACCGCCGGCAGGCGGCCAAGCGAGTAGTGCAGATGATCGAGCATGGCCTGCTTGAGGGACGTGCTGTCCAGCCCGGTGCGGACATCGGCGACGGACAGCGAGGTGGCAGACGAGCCGGCGCGCTTGGGCGTCGAGGCTGTGGTGCGACTCATGGGCTCGGATCCCTGGTGGGTTGTGGTTGGATTTATAGATACCGTTGCGCCGCGGTCACGAGATCCTCGCGTATGGGAAGGTCGCCGGGCGTGATGCTCAGCGCCAGCATGACTGCCCGCCGACCACGCGCATTGTGCAGTTCCCAAAGCTGGACTAAGCGGGCGGACGGATCGTCGGCCGCGCGCTGGATGTTCATGGCGTCGAGCCAGAGTCCGACGGGCTCGGCCCAGATCTGGCTCGGCGCCTCGCCGAGCAGCTCGGCGACGAGCTGAAGATGGACACGCAGGACATCCTGATCCGCGCCCAAGGCATTCAACTGCGCCGTCAGCTTGTCCAGCTCGACCTGCAGCGCGGCAGGGTCCGGGTGCGCATCTTCCGCTGGCTCGAAACTCCAGCCGCCGTGCTCGAGCGCGGTCAGCTTGCGCCGCAAAAGGTCGTGCTGTCGCTTCAGATCGGCGCGCTCCACGCGCGTTTCGGCAATGCGGGTCAGCGCCAGGGTCAGCAGGTGATCGAAGGCACGACGCTTCCACTGGCGGCGGCTCTCCGCCTCGGTCGCGGAGGGGTCCAGCAACCGATGGCCGGCGAAGCTGACGGTGACCTGCGGCACATCGCGATGCACCTGGTCGCCGATGAGGTCCATGCCAAGGATGCTGCGCTCGACCCGCTCGGCCAGCAGCAGGGCCGTGACCTGCTCGGCGCCTCGCCCCTCCGCGCTGGCCAGAAAGCTCCGCAGCGCGGCATCGCGCCCGAGAGTCTCCAGCATGTCACCGGCCGAGGAGAAGACCGCTTTCAACAAGGGTTCATCGCCGTGGCGACCGGCCCCTGCCGGCAGCGGTGCGGGGATGGCATCCACCAACGCGACCACATGATCGATCGCCTGGATGACGGGCTGTCGCAGCCGCTTGCGGTATCCTGGCAGCAGGCGCAGGCGCGGATCCGTGCCGTCGACGGCACGCTCCATTGCCTGCTCGATGAGCGATTCAGGGTAACGACCGCGCGTCTCGCTGCCACCGAAAATCGATTGGAAAAGCTTCAAGGTTCACCTCCTCGGCGAGCCGCGCTCCGAATGACGTCTGTTTTTAACGCAGCGGCTGTGACGCAGTTTAGCAGGCCGTTGGACTTTCCCGCGGCCGAGCGGCTCGCCGAACGCCCAACAAGACCTCTCGTCCTGGGCACGGGTCAACCCAGAACTTCCAGCAAGCCGAGCCCAAGGGTGCCGATAGCCGACCGAGCGCACCGCCATGTCCGCGTAACGCGCAACCAGACGCAGGATGATCCAGCGATCCACGAAACCGATGTCGACCTTCAGCTTGTCTCTCGCATAGTACCCGCGGTCGCGGGCGGTTCCTTGCTTCCGTTGGAGTTGGAATAGGTCTCTTTGAGCAGGGCCGCCAATCCGTCCGAGTCGGCTGGGCCGATGACCTGGACCGTCCGGCAACGATAGTCATGAGGTACCACCCATTCAGGGACCGATTCCAACAATTGTTTTATGCGGTGGATCGGGTTCACATCGAAGGCGCCGCTGTTGAGCCAGAGGATGACGATCCGCCTGGATGAGCCTGTCGCATCCTGGCGCGAGAGTCGATCGAACGGAACCAGTTTGGGAAGGTCGCTGCTTGCAAGCTCAAAGTAGCCGATATGAGTGGAGTCGTCCGAGTATGTGCTGACCAGGCAATGTCAAGTTCGGCATTACCCGTGAGAAACTGTGTTTAGAATTGCTGACGCGACCATTCTTCATCCTTTTATCCCCTCATTCTTCAAACCTGGACCATCCCTATGTCGCACCTCACCCATCCCAACCCCTACATCTTCGATGTCGACACCGACCGCTTCCAGACCGAGATTCTCGACGCCTCCCGATCGCACCCCATCCTGGTGGATTTCTGGGCCGATTGGTGCGCGCCCTGCCGCGCGCTTTCGCCGCATCTGGAGCGAGTCGTCGAGGAACTCGGCGGTCAGGTGCGGCTGGCCAAGCTGGAGGTCGACGAGGGCGAGAACATGCGCCAGGCGGGACACTACAAGGTGCGGGGCTTTCCCACCGTGATCCTCTTTCGAGAGGGGCAGGAACTGGCCCGTTTCAGCGGGGCGCGTTCCCGCTATCAGATTCGGGAATGGCTTCTGCCGTATCTCATCTCGAACGGCGCCAAAGGGATTGACGGCGACGCAAAAATTCATAACGGACAGGCTTGACAGGGTTGGGCTCACCACCTAACCTAAACGCGAACGGTTCTTATTCGATTGGATTTGGGCCGCCCAACCCTCTCAACGCCTGCCCCGAGGACAATGACGATGCCATCCGCCGCTGCGACAGACCGACATCACCCCTCCCAACTTCCAAGCCGGCTTCCGCTTGCTTCGATACCCCGTATCGCCAGTCAGGCCCTGCTCGAAGGCGGCAACCTCGTCATGATCGAGCACGCCGGCACCAGCTATTGTCTGCGCATGACCCGCAACAACAAGCTGATTCTGACCAAGTAGCAGCAGGCTCCGCCCGCATTCCGACTGAAATACGCTGCCCCGACCTGTGTCGGGGCCACCCCGCCAGCCTTCTCGGGCTCCTGCCCGGACGCCAGCCAGGTGTTTGCCGACAACCCGTTTATCCAAAGGAGATACCGGTTATGCAACACCTCCTCGCACAACTGTCCGCCGACGATCTCGCCCGCCTCGAACCTCGCGTCTTGGAGTGCCGGCTCGGCGATCTGATCCGACGCTACGTACACCAACGCTCCGCCGACCTAGCCGACGCGGTCATCCAGCATATCGAGGCGCTCTATCTCCATCCCGACCTCTGCAAGGATCCCGACCGGCAGTGCGCGTATCGGCGTTTCGCCTGCCATTGGCGCTGCCTGGCCGCCCAGTGCGGCGCCCGGCGGGACACCGCCGTCACGGCCTGAGAGAACCGCTTCTTAGGGCCCCGAAACACACCAGCGACCCCCGTACCGCCGCGCCGTCGTTGATCCAGGGCTCGTCAGACCAAGCGTGGAAATTTCTCGGCGTTACAGCAACTTGAGCAGCGCCGCGATCACTGCGATCACTGCGATCTGGGCGACCAGGGCACCCGTCATCCATTCTGTCCATTTGGCGACAACTGTTCCGGGGTCATGGCGCGTGTCCAGCGGCGAGATCTGCGCGGAGAGTATCACTGTGCCGGCGAGGAATCCTTCGGCATCCCCTTTACTTTCGCCAATACACCCAGTACATGTTCCACGAGCATTTTCGACACGCGAGACCTCCAGCATGCACACCGAAACGCTTCATCACTGGCAACACAGCCATACCTTCGGCCAGGACGAACAGCGGGCGGGAGAACGCCGAACCCTGCTCGTCATCGCCATCACCGCCGTGATGATGGTCGTCGAGATCGCCACCGGGATCCTGTTCGGTTCCATGGCCCTGCTTGCCGATGGACTGCACATGGCCTCCCATACGGCCGCCTTGGGCATCAGCGCCTTCGCCTATGTCTATGCACGCCGGCATGCGCGGGATGCACGCTTCAGCTTCGGCACCGGCAAGATCAATGCGCTGGGCGGTTTCACGGGGGCGGTGCTGCTGGCCGTCTTTGCGCTGATCATGGCCTGGGAGAGTCTTGCGCGGATGATCGATCCGGTCGCGATCGCCTTCGATCAGGCCATCGCCGTCGCGGTTCTCGGCTTGCTCGTCAATGGGGCTTCAGTGCTGATTCTGGGCGCGGATCATGAGGGGCATCGACATGACGTCGATCACGAACACGAACACGAACACGAACACGACAGCGACAACGACAACGACAACGACAACGACAACGACAACGACAACGATCACGACAACGACCACGTCACGCATGACCATCGGCACGCTTGCTCACACGCTCATCATGGCGACCATAATCTGCGCGCTGCCTATCTGCATGTGCTGGCCGATGCGCTTACCTCGCTGCTGGCGATTTTCGCGCTGCTGGCGGGCAAGTTCCTCGGCTTGATCTGGATGGATCCCTTGATGGGCGTGGTTGGCGCGCTGCTGGTCGCCCGCTGGTCCTGGGGTTTGCTGCTCACCACCAGCGCGGTTCTGGTCGATCGGCAAGGCCCCGAAACGATCCGGCACGCGATCCTCTCCAGGATCGAGGACATCGGCGAGGATCGCGTGGCGGATCTGCATCTCTGGTCGATCGGGCCGGATCTCCATGCCGCCGTGATCGCGGTCGTGACCCATGACGATCTCTCGCCGAACGATATCAAGCGGCGACTGCCGACCGACTTGGGGCTGGCCCATGTGACGGTCGAAATTCATCGCTGTCCCACTATGGAATGACCGCATGCGCCGATGGCGCTGGTCTGGGCGCTGACCCATCAGGTGGCGAGCGCCCGAGGGGCGCGGCGTCCTTTTTTCTTGCATCCTCGCGCGCCATCATCCGGCGATGAAACTCTCGATCCACGCCCGGCTGTTCCTGACGCTTCTGCTCGCCTGCGTCGTGGTCCTGATCGGCACCCAGATGTTTGTGCAATGGTCGTTTCAACGCGGGTTGGTGGAGTTGGCGGACGCGCGCGAACAGGAACGGATCGAACACGTTAGCGAGCGGCTGATCGAGTTCTATCGCCGCAACCGCTCTTGGGCGCCGCTTCAGGAGAGCCAGCGTCTCTGGATCGCCGCCCTGATCGGCCGGCGCGATGCCCCGCTCGACCGGACAACGGAGCAGGACCGCGGCGAACGCCGCCGCCCCTGGTTGCGTCATCTGGAGGACGCGCCCGGCGTCTGGCCGCCAGGCGAGACACTGGATCGTTTTCAACGCCGCGGCCGACCCACGCCGCTGGAACTGCGGCTCATGCTGCTGGACGCCGAGGGCGCGATCCTCTACGGGCGCGAGCCGCTGCTCGCCGACACCCGACGCTACCCGCTGCTGCTCGACGGCGAGCGCATCGGCGAGTTGGCCCTGCTCCCCGGCTCCCCGGTCCCCGAGACGGCCGAATTACGCTTTCGCGCCACCCAGGGTCACCGGCTCTGGATCATCGCGCTGGCCATGCTGCTGCTGTCGGCGGTGCTGGCCTATCCGCTCTCAAGACGGCTGGCGCGACCGGTCCGCGACTTCCAGCGCGCCGCCCGCCGGCTGGCGTCCGGCGATTTCAGCGCCAGGGTTCCGGCCGATGGCAGCGACGAAATCGCTCACCTTGGTCGCGACATCAACGCACTGGCCGCGGCCCTGGAAGACCATGAACAATCGCGCCGACGCTGGGTCGCGGATATTTCCCACGAGTTGCGCACCCCGATCGCGCTCCTGCGCGCCGAACTGGAGGCACTGCAGGACGGCGTGCGGCCCCTCGGCCGCCCGGCGCTGGACACGCTCCACGGCGATGTCCTGCGTCTGGGCCGACTGGTCGACGATCTCTACGAACTTTCGACCACGGATCTGGGCGCCTTCGGCTATCGTCTGGAAGAGACCGATGTCGCCGAGGTGCTAGCCGCCGACATCGACGCCTTTCGCGGGCCTTTTCGGGACGCCGGACTCCGGCTCGATGTCCATGAGGGAGTCGCGGCGCCCGTCAGGCTCCGCGCCGATGCGCAGCGTCTGTCGCAGCTCTTCCGCAATCTGCTGCGCAACAGCCTGCAATACACGGATGCCGGCGGCGGTTTGCGCATCGACCTTGCCTGCGACGCCCAGCGGATCCTGATCGATTTTCAGGACACCGCGCCTGGAGTTCCGCCGGACGCGCTGCCCCATCTGTTCGAGCGGCTCTATCGGGTCGACGCCTCGCGCAGCCGCCACACCGGCGGCGCCGGGCTTGGGCTCGCCATCGCCCGCAATGTCGTCGAGGCGCACGGCGGCACGATTGGCGCCAGCGCCGCGCCGAGCGGCGGGCTCTGGATCCGCATTGCGTTCCCACGATGAACGCCCCTGGGAGCGCCGGCTTGCAGCCGGCCCTGGGGCAGTCGACATGTTGTCGACTGCCAATCGCCATGGCGTCGTGTGTCCGATAACCTGTCGGACGCACGGCGGTTTGGAACGGGGCATCCGCGATGATCGTTGTCGTTGTCGTTGTCGTTGTCGTTGTCGTTGTCGAATCGAATAACGACAACGACAACGACAACGACGAAAGCAAGAGTCCTGACAAGACGCATGCCCCGTCCGGCCCTGAATACTTTATGGACATCGCAGGCTATGAACAACCACACCTCGCCACTCATTCTCATCGTCGAGGACGAGGAACGTCTCGCCGCGCTGGTCGCGGATTATCTGAAGGCCGCCGGCTATCGGGCGCAGTGGCTGTCCGAGGGGTCGTCCGCCGTCGACTGGATCCGCGACCAGCGCCCGGATCTGATCCTGCTGGATCTGATGCTGCCGGGCAAGGATGGACTGACCATCTGCCGGGAGGTGCGAAGCGTCAGCCAGACGCCGATCATCATGACCACCGCGCGCGTCGAGGAAATCGATCGTCTGCTCGGACTCGAACTGGGCGCGGACGATTATGTCTGCAAACCCTATAGCCCGCGCGAGCTGGTGGCGCGGGTCAAGGCGGTGCTCAGACGCACCCAGGTGCCGGAACGGACGCCCGCCGCCGGAGCCCTGGAGCTGCTGACAGATCGTCTGCGGGTGCGTGCCGGGACGCGGGAGATCGAACTGACGGCGGTGGAATTCGCCCTGCTGGAGACGCTGCACGCGGCGCCTGGGCGGATCTTCTCGCGTGACCGGCTGATGGATCGTATCTATCGGGACCAGCGGATCGTCTCCGACCGCACCATCGACAGCCATGTCAAGAAGCTCAGGCGCAAACTCGCCGGGCTGCTGCCCGAGCGCGAGCTGATTCATTCGGTTTACGGGGTCGGTTATCGGTATGAAGACGTGGAGGGCTCATCGGACTGAACCGCGTCCGCCTCCTTCGCCGGAGAAGCTCGGGGCCAACCCTCGATCCCGACACGCGCTTGCCGGGCTTGTGGGTCTGACATAGCATGCCAACATCACCGCTTATCCGAATCCCTCTTCGTCCCTGCTCATGAACCACCCTTCGCAACTGGCCCCGGTGCTCGATGCCGCCGACATCCTGGTCTGGGAATACGATCATCTGACCGAATGCCAATCCTGGACGCCATCCCTATTGGGCCTGCTGGGCTATGAGCCAGACGCGGGGTTGGAACGGATGGATCGCTGGCTGGCGATGATCCATCCCGAGGATCGCTCCAGGTTGGAGTCGCTGGTCGCGGCGGCGCTCGCCGAGGAGCACCCGCTGTACGAGGCCGAATACCGGCTGCGCGCGGCGGATGGCCGCTGGATCTGGTTCCATGCGCGGGGGCGGGTGATCCAGCGCGACGCCGAGGGGCGTGCACTGCGCACGGCGGGGACGCTGCATGAGATCGGCGCACGCAAACACGCCGAAATCCTGGAGCGAATCCGTCATGAGTTCTCCGGATTCCTGGCCGGAAAACCGGACTGGGAGCGTCTGCTGGAATCGATCCTGGAGACCACGCTACGTCTGCCCGAACTGGATGGCGGCGCGATCTACTGGCGCGAGCCGGATGGAACCTATCGGCGCGTGACGCATCAGGGACTGTCCGTGGCCTTTCTCGACTGGGTCGACGAACAGGCCGAGACGACCTGGCGGACGCCCGGCATCCTGCAGGGCAAGCTGCGATGCAGTTGCCGGCAGACCCGCGATTACTGCACCGATCCCGCGCTGATCGAGCAGTCGCCCGTCCAACGCGAAGGCATCCTCTCGCTCCTGATCCTGCCGGTCCGGGCGGACGGCGAGCCCGCCGCCTGTCTCGTGCTCGTCAGCCGGCAGACTCCCGTCGAGCCGGCCACGCTGAACGCGCTGGAAATCCTGGAGCGCCAGTTCGCCCTGGCCGTGGAACGGATCCTGGCCCAAGAGGAGGCGCTAAATCAGCAGCTCAACCTGAAGGATCTGTTCGAGACCATCACCGACTCTCTCTTCGTGCTCGACCACGACGGCAAGATCCTGCACTACAACCGGGCGGTCGCGGAGGGTCTGGGCTACGGCGCTTCGCTCTACGGCCAGCCGGTCTGGGTCGTGCACCCGCCCGAGAGCCGGGAAGAGGCCGCGCGGTTCGTCGCCGAGATGTTGGACGGCCGGCGCGCCCACTGTCCCCTGCCGCTGCTGCGCGCCGACGGTCGCCTGATTCAGGTCGATACCCGAGTGGTCAAGGGCCGCTGGAATGGCCGGCCGGCGATCATCGGGGTGTCGCGGGACCTCACTGAGCACCAGCTCCAGCAAGACACACTGGAATACGAGCGCGCGCGCCTGCGCACCCTGATCAACGCCATCCCGGATCTGGTCTGGCTGAAGGATCCGAACGGCGTCTATCTGGCCTGCAATCCGATGTTCGAGCGTCTCTACGGCGCCCCCGAGGCGGACATCCTGGGCCGGACGGACGCCGATTTCGTCCCCGCGCCACTGGCCGAGTTCTTCCGTGCCCACGACCTAGCCGCCATCGCCGCCGGCGCGCCGAGCCGCAACGAAGAAATGCTGACCTTCGCCGCCGACGGCTACACGGGGCTCTTCGAGACCCTCAAAACCCCGATGCGCGGCCCCGAGGGAACGTTGATCGGAGTGCTCGGCATCGCCCGCGACATCACGGCGGCACGCGAGACCGCCGAGGCGCTCAGCGAACGCGATGAGATCTACCACGCCATCGTCGATCAGGCATCGGACGGCATCGTTCTGATCGACGCCGAAACCCGGCGGTTTGCCGAATTCAACGCCGCGGCGCATCAGGCGCTGGGCTACACCAGGGACGAGTTCGCCCGCCTCGCGCTCGACGACATCCAGGCCGAATTGACCCCCGAGCAGGTTGGCGAACGGATGAACGCGCTCCTCGCGCGCGGCGGCGGCACGTTCGAGATCCCGCACCGCCACAAGGACGGCTCGGTGCGTTGGTTCAGAATCTCCAATCGGCTCATGATCATCCGCGGGCGGATGTATCTCTCGGCGATCTGGACCGACATCACCGAGCCGCGGCGGATCGCCGTCGACCTGGAACGCCATCGCCAGCACCTGGAACAACTGGTGGTCGAACGCACGGCGGAACTGGAGTTCGCCCATCGGCGCCTGTTGATCAGCGACGCCCGGCTCCAGGCGCTCTTCGAGATGAGCCAGCGCGCCCACACCCTGGACGAGCGCGAGATCCTGCAATGGGGCATCGAGGCGGCGGTGCGCATCACCGACAGCCAGATCGGCTATCTGCATCTGGTCAACGAGGACCAGGAGACCATCCAATTCTATGTCTGGTCCGCCGCGACCCTGGATCACTGCACGGCGCTGCACGAGACCCACTATCCGGTCTCCGAGGCCGGCATCTGGGCCGATCCCCTGCGCGAACGCCGTCCGGTGGTGCACAACGACTATCAGGGCATGAGCGACCGCAAGGGGTATCCGCAAGGGCATGCCCATCTGATCCGCCATTTAGGTGTGCCCGTGATCGAAGGGGACAAGGTCCGGGTGCTGATCGGGGTCGGGAACAAGGCGACCGACTATGACGGCGCCGACGAACACGAGGTCCAGTTGTTCGTCAACGATCTCTGGCGCATCGTGATCCGCCGCCGCGCCGAGGCGGCCCTGGCCCTGGCCAAGGAGTCGGCGGAGCGGGCCAGCCATGCCAAGAGCCGCTTTCTGGCCAACATGAGCCACGAGATCCGCACCCCCATGAACGCCATCATCGGGCTGACCCACCTGGCTCGGCGCCACGCGAGCGAGCCCGCGCAACGGCAACAACTGGAAAAGATCTCCCAGGCCGCTCAGCATCTGCTGGGGCTCGTCAATGACATCCTGGACATTTCCAAGATCGAGGCGGGGAGGGTGCAACTCAACGAAACCGACTTCGAGCTTGAACAGGTGCTCGATCATCTGTCGGTTCTGACGGGCGCGAAAGCGGCCGCGAAAGGTCTGTCGATCCGCCAGGACATCGACCCCGCGCTCGCGCGTCGTCTCATCGGAGACCCGCAGCGGCTGGGTCAGATTCTTCTCAATTTCATGGTCAACGCGGTCAAGTTTACCGACCGGGGCGAGATCGTCCTGCGCGCCAGCGTGCTGGAGGCCACCGACCTGGACCTGCTGGTCCGTTTCGAGGTCGAGGACACCGGCATCGGCATCGCCCCAGCCGATCAGGCGCGCCTGTTCCGCGCTTTCGAGCAGGCCGATGGCTCCATCACCCGCCGCTATGGCGGCACCGGCCTGGGGCTGGCGATCAACCGCAGTCTGGCGCACCTGATGCGGGGCGAGATCGGGGTGGACAGTCTGCCGGGCGAGGGCAGTCGTTTCTGGTTCACCGCCCGTCTCGGCAAGTGTGCCGAATTCACCCGCGAGCGGAGCGCCGACCCGCCGTCGGCGCGGATCGCGCCCGAACAACGTCTGATGGCCCAATCCGCGGGCCGCCGGCTGCTCCTGGCGGAAGATAACCCGATCAATCAGGAAGTCGCCCTGGGACAGCTCCGGGCGTTGGGATTTGAGGTCGATTTGGCCGGCAACGGGGCCGAGGCGGTGGAACTGGCACGCCGCAACGCGTATGCCCTGATTCTGATGGATGTCCAGATGCCGATCATGAACGGTCTGGACGCGACCCGGGCGATCCGGCGCCTGCCGGGGCGGGCGGCCACGCCGATCCTGGCGATGACCGCTGGCGCCTTCGAGGAAGATCGGGAAGACTGTCGCAAGGCGGGCATGAACGATTATCTCGCCAAACCCGTCGATCCGGACGCACTCCAGGCCGCCCTGCTGAAATGGCTGTCCGCATCCGCCGACCGTCCCGTCCCGGACGCCGCGCCTGCCGCGTTACCCGCAACGCCCGAGCAGCTCGCGCTGCACCGCCGTCTTCAAGCGATCCAGGGACTCGACCTGGCACTCGGACTCCAGCCTGTCCAGGGCCGTCTCGGCAGTTATCTGCGCCTGCTCGAGTCCTTCGTGAATCGCCATAGCGACGACGCGCGGTCCATTCTCCAGCACCTGCGCATCGAGGATCACGTCACCGCCTGCCGCCACGCCCACTCGCTCAAAGGCGTGGCGGGAACCCTGGGCGCCCGGCGTCTGGCGACCCTGGCGGCCGAACTGGAGCAGGCCATCCGCGAACGCCACGCCGCGCACGAGATCGAGCAGCGTGCAGGGGCGCTCGACACCGAACTGCGCACCCTGGTCATCGACCTGGCCGCGGCGCTTCCCGTCAGCGCGGCCGATGCGCCGGACATGGCGGTGGACTGGCCGCGGGTGCGTGAGGCGCTCGCCCATCTCGATGCCCTGCTGGCCGAGGACAACACCCTGGCCAATGGCGTCTTCCGCGAATCCGCCGCGCTCCTGAATACCGCCCTGGGCGAGCCCGCGCGGGAGATCGGGCGCATGATCGAAGCGTTCGACTATGATGCCGCGCGGCACTGGTTACGCGCGGTCAGCGCCACCCGGTCGGAACTGGACCCTGGGAGCGCCCCTGGGAGCGCCGGCTTGTAGCCGGTCCTGGAAACCGACCTGTTGCCGTCCGGCATGAGGGCCTCCTCGTTGTCGTTGTCGTTGTCGTTGTCGTGATCGCGGTCTCGATATGGCGAATTTTCGACAACGACAACGACAACGATCACGACAACGACAACGACAACGATCACGACAACGTTGTCAATGCGTCACGCGCGAATGCTCGCGATACCATCCGGCAAACCGCTCGCCCGACATCGGCATGCCCAGAAAAAAACCCTGGGCCTGGTCGCAATGCCGCTGGCGAAAGAACTCCAGGTCGGCCTCGGTCTCGATGCCGACCGCGGTGACGTCGAGCTTCAAGGCACGCCCGAGACCGATGATGGTCTCCACAATGGCCGGCATGCGGCCCGTGGCGCCAAGACGCTGGATCAGCGCTCGATTGATCTCCAGCCGGTCCAGCGGCAGTTGCTCCAGATCGCTGAGCGACGAACAGCCCAGGCCGAAGTCATCGAGCGCCACCCGGATCCGTAAGTGTTGCAGCTCGCCAAGCACGCGCCGGGATTCCGCCTTGTCCTGCATCAGCGTCGCCTCGCTCAATTCCACCGACAGGGCGTCCGGATCGACCCCGGCCGCCGCGGAGGCGGCGGTCAGTTGGTGCAGAAATCCCTGATCCTGAAACTGCCGCGCCGACACGTTGACCGCGATCTCGATCGGCGGCAGCCCGCTTTTCCGCCAGGCGGCATGCTGGCGGTAGGCTTCCTCGAATACCCACTGGCCAAGCTCATGGATCAGACCGCTGGATTCGGCGACCGGGAGGAAACTCCGGGGCGTGAGGTCGGCCTGATCGGTGCGCGGCCAGCGCAGCAGGGCTTCGACACCGATTACGGCGCCGCTGCGGGTGTCGAGCACCGGCTGGTAGACCAGCCGGAACTCGCGCTTCGACAAACCCTCGCGCAGACGGTTTTCCAGCAACCCCTCGGCGCGCGCACGTCGATTGAGCGTCTCGGTCACGAACTGATACTGGCCGGGACTGATCTCCTTGGCGTGGTACATCGCCAGGTCCGCGCGCTGGATCAGGCAGTCGATCGTGTCGCCGTCCTGCGGGAAGAGGCTGATGCCAAGACTGGCAAGACAGTGCAACTCCAGCCCATCGATCGAGTAGGCCGGTTGCAGCTCGGCGAGGGCGCTGCGCGCCACGCGCGCCGCGTCCTCCACGTCGCCGATATTCGCCAGCACGGCGACGAACTCGTCGCCGCCCAGCCGGGCCACCAGATCCTCGGCGCGAAAGGCGTCCCGCAGCCGTTGCGCAACCGCTTGCAGAAGCTGATCGCCGACCTGATGACCATAGGCATCGTTGACCGATTTGAAGCGGTCCAGGTCGAAAAACAGCACCGCCAACTGGCGACCCGCACGGCGAGCGCTTGCCAGCATGTGATTGGCCACATGATCGAGCAGGGCGCGGCCGGGCAGTCCGGTCAGCGGATCGTGTTGCGCGACCTGGATCGCCTGATCCTCGGCCTGCTTGCGCCCGGTCACATCCTGCTGCACCAGCAGCACGCGCTCGACCGTGCCGGCGGCGTCCTGAATGGCTTTCGGACGCGCCACGAACCAGCGGTAGACCCCATCCTTGCGCCGCAGCCGATATTGGAGCTCACACGCGTTCTCGGGCATCTCGACAAAGCCCGTCAGGTTGAGCAGAACCGGTTCGCAATCCTCCGGGTGGAGCAGTCCGGCCCACTCGTCAAGCCGCGTCGGCAACTCGTCGGGGCGATAGCCGGTTTGGCGCCGCCATGCCGGCGGAAAGATGACTTCGTCCGTGTTCGGGTTCCACTCCCAAAAGGTCAGCTCGGCGATCTCGCTCATCAGACGCAGTCGCAGGGTGTCGAGCAACTCCTGTTCGGTGCGCTTGCGCTCGGTGATGTCGCTCAGGATGACTCGCCAGATGGCGTGTTCGTTCGTCGCGTTCCGGCTGAGGCTGGTTTCCAGGCGCACCCAGACCGGCTGTCCGTTCTCGTGACTCAGACGCAGCTCGCCGGCCTGTCGCTCGCCCGATGACCAGAGCCGATTGCGGCAACTGTAATAGGCGTCCCGATCGTCGGGGTGAATGCAGCGGGTCAGCGGCCGACCGATCAGGTCGGTGCGCGGAATGCCCAGCAGACTGGCCGCGGTCAGATTGGCCTCTTCGATCAGTCCCGCTTCGTTGAGCGTCAGATAGCCCACCGGGGCCAGGTCGAAGAGATCGAAATAGCGTGCGCGCGAGATTTCCAGCGCCTCCTGCGCGTGCCGCAGTTCATCGTTCTGCATTTCCAGTTCGAGCTGATGGACTTGCAGCTCGTGGAGCAGCCGCTCGTAGGTCTCGGGCATGAGCGGGTTGTCTCCCGCGGCGGTGCCCGGACCGGCTCCGGCGGGGCGTTCGCGGGAGCTGAGCTTGACCTCCGCGCGCTGGCGCAGGTCTTGTGGGGATTGCGCATGCGCGGGGCGCGGGGTAGGGGGGCGCTGGGACGGGTCGTCTGATTGAGGCATCGGTCAGCTCCGTCAGCGTGTGATTCGCTCAGTCGCCAAAAGGAGGAGCAGGACAGCGTGCCAGCAGGGCAACCAGCTCATTCTGCCCCAAGGGTTTGAGCAGATGCTCGTCAAATCCCGTCGCCCTGGTCCGTTCGACGTCCTGGGGCTGCCCATAGCCGGTGACCGCCGCCAGCCAGGCGGTGCGTCCCGGTTCGGTCGCGCGCAGTCGGCGCGCGACCTCGTAGCCGTCCATGCCGGGCAAACCGAGATCGAGCAGGATCAAATTGGGTCGCAGGCGTTCGATGGCCGCGAGCGCGGTGGGGCCATCCGGCGCAACTTCGACCTCTTGGCCGAGAAGACGCAGCAGCAGGGCACAGCTCTGGGCCACATCGGGCTGATCCTCGACGATCAGGATCCGGTGCATGGCCGTGGCGCACGTTTCGCGATCCGACGACGGCCTCGCCACCGGCAAACGCGACAGCGGCAGGCGCAGGGTAAAGGTGCTGCCCTGGCCGAGTCCGGGGCTCGTCGCCTCGACGCTCCCGCCGTGCAGCTCCACCAGCCCCTTGACCAGGGAAAGCCCCAGTCCGAGTCCGCCCCGGCTGCGTTCGCCGGTCTGCTCGGACTGCATGAAGGGGTCGAAAATCCGGGACAGCAGGGACGGCTCGATGCCGGCCCCCGTGTCGCAGACTTGGAGCACCGCGCGGCCGTCCGCCGTCTTCAGCGAGAGCGACACCACCGCTTCCGCCGCGCTGAACTGGCAGGCGTTGCGCAGCAGATTGACGACGATCTGGGTCAGGCGCACCGGCTCGCCGTTCAGGGGCAGGGGCAGGGCGGGGAGCGTCAGGGCCAGCCGCTGCCGGCGTTCTTCGAGGAGCGGACGGATCTGCTCGGCGGCATGCTCCACGATCTCGCGCAGGTCGCAGGGTTCCAGGGCGAGGCGTATCTTGCCGCGGCAGAGATGGGAGACATCGAGCAGGTCGTCCACCAGACGGGAGAGATGGCCGACCTGGCGGTTCAGAATGTCCGCGATCTGGTTGAGCCGCGTCGCATCCTGAGTTGGCGCAAGCCGCAGGATCTCGGCGACATGACGGATCGGGGCCAGCGGATTCCTAAGCTCGTGTCCGAGCATGGCGAGAAAGTGGTCCTTGCGTCGGTTTTCCTCGCGCTGGGCCGCCTCGGCAAGCCGCGCCGCCTCCGCGCGCTGGCGTTCGCTCAAGTCGCTCAGGGTGACGAGACAGGGCGTCGACACCCCGTCGCGCTCCTTCGCCAGGGCGAAATCCAGATGGGCCGGGAAGGGCATGCCGCCCGGTTTCCGCAGATGCAGATCGCAGGCTTGCCAGTTGCCCGTGGCGAAGACATTCTGGCGGCAGCGCAAAAAGTTCTCATGATCCGCGGGCAGGATGAAGCCGGTCAGCGGCCGCATGGTCAGGGCGTCGCGGGAGCGGCCCAGCAGGGTGGCCGCGGCGAGATTCGCCTCGCGGATCAGACCCTGTTCGGTGATGGTGAGATACCCCACCGGCGCCAGGTCATAGAGGTCGAAATAGCGCGTCCGAGACAGCTCCAGCGCCTCCTGGGTGCGACGCAACTCCTCGTTTTGCATTTCCAGTTCGATCTGGTGCACATTCAGATCCTGGAGCAGACGCTGGACGTCATCGGATCCGAGCGATGCCAGATCGTCCAGGCTTATGCTTTTCCGCCGTTCTCCCTTGCGCCGCTTCGGGACTGGCCCGTGTGCGGTCGATGGCTCTCGCGTGTGCGGTGCGTTGTCGATGGCGCTCATCGGATCCCTGGCCTCTTGTCGGTCGTTGTTATGATTCATCGCGTCCCCCGGCGGCTGTGGCGCCGCGGATTCCTATGCATCGCCCGTGCCGGCGGGCGACTCCCGTTCGGTGATGTCCTCGATCGCGAGCAGGATGGCGCCGGGCTGACCGCCCGCGGCGGCGAGACGGCGGGCGTTGAGTCGCAGGACGCGCACGCCGATTCGCGCAAACTCGCGGGTCAGCCGATAGTCCTCGCAACTGCTCCCCCGCGACTGAATGTCGCCGAGGAGGGTCGTCAATGCCGGGATGTCCCATTGCCCGTTGTCCAGCGCGCTCAGGGGTTGACCCAGAGTCTCCGCCTCGGCGATCCGAAAGCGCCGATAGAAGGCCGGGTTGGCCGAGATCACGCGTAACTCGGCATCCAGCACGAGCAACGCTTCGCGCACCGTCTCCACGATGCCCGCGGCCAGGGCGCGCGCCTCTTCGAGCGCCTGCTCGATCCGCTTGCGCGCGGAGATGTCCATGAAGGTCATCACCGCCCCCTCGATGACGTTGTCGAGGGTGACATAGGGTCCGATGCGCATCAGATACCAGTCGCCCTGCAGGGTCTGGACTTCTTGTTCGTAGGGTGTCAGGCGCTTGAGCACCGCCCGCGCGTCCTCGACCAAACCATGATAGTTCAGCAGGTTGGAGACGATGTCGCCGACCGGCCGGCCGATGTCGCTCTGAATCAGCTTGATCAGCCGGGTGGCGCTCGGGGTGAAGCGGGTGATGCGCAACTGGTGGTCGACGAACAGGGTGGCGATTCCGGTTCCGGCCAGCAGGTTGTTCATGTCATTATTGACGCGCGACAGATCGGCGACCTTGTCCTGCAGCTCGGCGTTGACGGTGGCCAGTTCCTCGTTGACCGATTGCAGCTCTTCCTTGGAGGTCTCCAGCTCTTCGTTGGTGGATTGCAGCTCCTCGTTGACCGACTGCATCTCCTCGTTGGTCGATTTCAGCTCCTCGTTGGCGCTCTGCATCTCTTCCAGGGTGCTCTGGAGATATTCCTCCTTGGCCCGCAGCTCCGACTCCAGTTCCGCGATGCTCCGCGCGCCGCTGCCCTGTTTCCCGCCGCCGGCGTCTTCCGCGGCGCGCGTCTCGACCGCCGGCGTGGGCACGGCCTCCAGCACCACCAGGTAAAGATCCGGCAGGACGCCGCCATCGAGCGCCTGGACCGGATGCACGGTCAGATTGACGCCGGTGAAGTCGCCGTTGGTCTTGACCCGCAGCGCCGGCAGATGGACCGACTCCTTGCGCGCCACCGCCCGCTGCAGCGACCGCGTCAGCTCGCGGCGCAACCCCTCGCGCGCCATCTCGAGGATGTTCATGGCGGCATCCCCGGCGGCGGGTTCCAGATACTGCCCGCTGCGGCCATGAATATAGAGAATCTCGCCGCGTCCGTTGGTCAGAATGCCGACCGGATTGAAATGATTCAGCAAGGCCCCTTCGGTCAGCGCGCGCGACTCGCTGACGGCCTGGCCCCGCCCCAACGGCGCGGGCACCCGCGGTCGCGCGCCGTTGGGCGGGGGCGAGGTGAAGTTGCTCGGCGCCAGCGAGGGAGCGCTCGGCGACGACTCCTGACGGACATAGAATTTCCACTTCCGGTTGAGCGGCGCGAAAGACGCGAGCGCCTCGCCCGTCGTCTCCGAGCTGCCCAGAAACAGCACGCCGCCCGGATTCAGGGCATAGTGGAAGAGCGACATCAGCCGTTTCTGCAGGTCACTGTTCAGATAGATCAGGAGATTGCGGCAACTGATCAGGTCCAGCCGCGAAAAGGGCGGATCCTTGATCAGGTTCTGCTCGGAGAACACCAGGAGATCGCGCACGACCTTCTGGATACGATAGACGCCATCCTCGGCATCCTGGGAGAAGAAGCGCGCCAGCCGCTCGGCGGAGACATCGACCGCGATGCTGGCGGGGTAGGCGCCAATGCGCGCGCGTTCGATCGAGCGGGCGTCGAGATCGGTGGCGAACATCTGCACCCGATAGGTCTTTTTCAGGGTTTCCAGATGCTCCTGGAGCAGGATGGCGATGGAATAGGCTTCCTCGCCGGTGGAGCAGCCGCACACCCAGATCCGCACCGGCGCGCCCGCCGGCTTGTTGGCGAACAGCCCCGGAATCACCTCGCGCTCCAGCACGGCGAAGGCCTCGGGATCGCGGAAAAAACAACTGACGCCGACCAGCAGGTCCTGAAACAGCGCGTCGATCTCCGCCGGATCCTTCTGGAGATAGCGCAGATAGTCGTCCAGTTGATCGATCCGGTGCAGCGCCATGCGCCGCTCGATCCGCCGTTCCAGGGTGCTGTGCTTGTACTGCGAAAAATCGTGGCTGGTGCGGTCGCGCAGGAGGATGCAGATCTTGTTCAACGCATCCACGGCCCGCGGGCGCGGCGAGACCGGCGCGCGCGCTTTTCTGCCAAAGGCATGCGCCGCGAAGTCCATGAGCTGCGCCGGCATCTCGGCCGGCGCCAGCTCGAAATCCACCAGTCCGGTGGCCAGGGCGCTGCGCGGCATGCCGTCATAGGTCGCGCTCTTGGGCGTCTGGACCATGACCATGCCGCCCTCGCCCTTGATCGCCCGCGCGCCCAGCGTCCCGTCGCTGCCGGTGCCGGAGAGGATGACGCAGATCGACCGCTCGTGCTGGTCCTGGGCCAGCGAACGGAAGAAAAAGTCGATGGGCAGACGCAACCCGCGCGGCGCCTTGGGCTCCAGCAGGTGCAGCTTGCCGTTCAGCAGGGCCATGTCCAGGTTGGGCGGGATGATGTAGGCGCAATCCGGACGAACCGTCACGCCGTCCACGACTTCCTGGACCTCCATGCTCGTGTAGCGTTTGACCAGTTCGGTCAGGATGCTCTTGTGATCGGGCGCGAGATGCTGCACCAGCACGAAGGCCATGCCGGTCTGGAGATCGGCGGGGATGGCGGAGAAAAACGCCTCGAAGGCCGCCAGACCGCCCGCCGAGGCGCCGATGCCGACGATCGGGAAAGGCGGTTCGGGCGCTGGCGCTGGCTCTGACGCGGTATCGGTGTTCGGCGGATCCGTCGGCTCCGCGACGAGCGGCGAGTTTGGCGCATCGGTTGCTGTAGCGTCTTCCCTTGCTGAATCCTTGTTCGCATTGTTGGTTTTATCCCTATCCATGGCGTGCCTATCAAAAACGTAGAGGGAAATGGGATGCCGCGTTCATTCGAGACTCATCCGACGACCGGCACGGGCAAAACGAACAGCCACTTAAACATGGCCTATATAACCATTCCTTGTCGCGAAAGCGATCCGTACAACTACCTCATTTTCACGAGACGTCGGCGCGGCCTGCCGACGCAATCGCCGTGGGAGCGCCGCCCTGGAGCGACGAGGCCGCTGCGACCAGCCTCGTTCGCGGCGGGGCGCCGCTCCCACGTCTGAGCACGGATTCAGGCTATCATAAGCCCTACTCGGTTCGGAACCTGACCACAGGTTCCAAATCCGTCGACACCGTCACAGACAGGCCGGCTGTTTAGTTAACCCCCCTTCAGGACCATCGCCCTTGCAGCACCCCTTTTCCTCGATCTCCGCCGCCGGTCCGCGACCCGACTCGGACACGGACACCAAACTCCTGATCGGTCTGCTGCTCGTCATCCTCTGCGCCGGCACGGCGCGGCTGTTCGGGCTCGATCATCTGCTGGTCTGGCATGACGAGGTCTTTACCCTGCTGCGCGTGTTCGGCTACCGCCATGACGAGGTCCAGGCCGCGATCTTCAGCGGACAACTCCTGACCCCGGACGATCTGTTGCGCGTCCAGCGCCCGGACCCCGCGCATACCTGGGCCGACGCCTTTCGCGCCTTCGCCGGGCATCCGGAGCACGCGCCCCTCTATTATGTATTGGCACGGCTGGCGACCGCGCTGCCGCTCGATCCGGTGAACGCCGCGCGCGGCGTCTCGGCCTTCTTCGGCATCCTGCTGATCCCGTCCGTCTACTGGCTGACACGCGAACTCTTCGGTCGCGGACTCGCCCCCTGGATCGCCGCCGCCCTGGTCGCCTGTTCGCCGCTTCAGTTTCTCTACGCTCAGGAGGCGCGTCAATATGCGCTCTGGCTGCTGCTGACGGCGTCATCGAGCGCCGCGCTGGCGCGCGCGATGCGCCGCGACCGGCGCACGGACTGGTGGCTCTACGGTCTGTTCATGACGCTCGGCGTTTATGCCCATCTGCTGTTCGTGCTGATGATCCCAGCGCACGCGCTCTACGGACTGACGGTCTCTCGGGCCGGCGACACTCAGGCGGGACGACTGGCCCGGCTGGCCCGCCGCTGGGGTATCGCGGTTGGCGTCAGTCTGATGCTGTTCACGCCCTGGCTGTGGGTGATCGCCACCCAGCCCGGCCGGGTCGATCATTTCACGCACTGGATGCAACGCCCGGTCGAGATCGGCGACCTGCTCGCGGCCTGGGCGCTGCATCCGACCCGAACCTTTGTCGACCTGACCCCAAGCCCCGTGCTCTGGTGGAGCCTGCTGATCGTCCCGCTCGTCTGGGCGCTGGCGCGTTTCGTCCGCCGTGCCCCGCGGGCGGCGGTCTGGCTGCTCGTCGCCATGGCGCTGGCCTACAGCGGCGTCATGCTGGGTCCGGATCTGCTGCTTGGCGGCAGCCGTTCGCTGCACGCGCGCTATGCACTGCCGACGCTGCTGGCCATTCAGATCATGGTCGCCTGGGTCATCGGCGCGGCCATCGCCGCGCCGCCCGGCTCCTGGTCGCGCCGTTCCGGGCTCATAGCCCTGGCCCTGCTGGTCGGGCTCGGCGGCTGGTCGCTGTTCGCCATCCAGCGCGCCGAGACCTGGTCGACCAAGAACTTCAGCGCGAGCAATGCCGATATCGCCCGCGTCGCCAATGCCTCGTCCTCGACCCTGATCGTGGCGAGCGACAGCGGGGTGGGACTGGGCGAGTTGATCTCGCTCGCCTATCATCTTGATCCGAGAGTTCGTCTCTGGGGGCCGCCCTGGAACCAGCCAATCACGGTTCCAGCCGGTTTTGAGACCCTGATCGCTCTGACCCCGTCGGATCAATTGCGGGACGCCATCGGTCCTGAACGGCTTTTGACGCCCCTGGCCGGCACCTGGCAATGGTTCGCGGTCGAACCGCGCCGAACGAACTCCGACAAACCGACCGCGCCGCCTTACGCGAACGAAGGAAGGGTTCATTAATCAGCTCAACAAGCCCATTAGCGAATACCTTTGGCGCCATTGTCGTTGTCGCTATCGTTGTCGTTGTCGTTGTCGTCATCGATTTGATCATAGCAACCACAATTCTCCCGCACTTCATGGTTGCGCTGTCCGAGCTTTGTCAGCATCGAAACGATCCGAATCAACATCGTCTTGGCATGCGTATTTTCAGCCGCACTCAGCACTCCGCAGGCTTCCAGGCAGTCCTGGATCGATCCGCATTCCAACGCCGAACCGCGAGCGATTTCGAAAAAGCGGCGTCGATCGGCGTTGGTTCCCTTGCCGTTGCCTTCGGCAAGGTTCAAAGGGATCGACTGCGAGGCCCGCAGCAGTTGGTCTCGCGCGTGGCGATCGATGCCTTTCAAACGCTTTGCGGTTTCGTACGCCCAAGCCACGTAGCGGATCGAGACCCGGTAGACGTCGAGTTGTTCATGGGCAAATTGCATTGATTCCTCGATAGCGACAACGACAACGATAGCGATAGCGACAACGATAGCGACAACGACAACGACAACGATTGTATTCGTTGGCTTTGTTTAACGTATTTTTACTCGTTACTCAGCGAACTAGCGCATGAATCGCTCTATCAATCTCGTCATCCCGCTCCTGATCGCCTTGCTGACGGCCACCGCCTGGTGGCTGTTGAACCAGCCCTCGGAAGAGCCGCCTTGGCCGAACCGGATTCAGGGCTTTTCCTTCGCGCCGATGCGCGCCGACGATGACCCGAGCCTGAAAAAATTTCCCTCGCCGGAAGAGATCGACGCGGATCTGGCGCTGCTGGAAGGACGCGCCCATGCGGTGCGGACCTACACCGTCGAGGATACGCTGGCCGACATTCCGCGCTTGGCCGCCGGGCATGGACTGAATGTGACGCTCGGGGCCTGGATCGGCAACGAAGCCGCCGCTAACGAGACCGAGATCAAACGCCTGGCCGAGGTGCTGAACGATGGCCATCGCAACCTCGTGCGGGTCATCGTCGGCAACGAGTCCATTCTGCGCCGGGATCTCCCGGTGTCCGAACTGATCGGTTATCTGGACCAGGTGCGCAAGCTCACCTGGCTGCCGGTCAGCACCGCCGAACCCTGGCATGTCTGGCTCAAGTATCCCAAGCTGGTCGAGCATGTCGACTTCATCACGGTGCATCTGCTCCCTTACTGGGAGGGGTTGCCGGTGGATCAGGCCGTGGACTATGCCGTCAGTCGCTATAACGAACTGAAGGAAGCCTATCCGAATAAGCCCATCGTCATCGGCGAGGTCGGCTGGCCCAGCAATGGCCGGCGTAACCGGGGCGCGGAGCCGTCGCCGACCAATCAGACGCGTTTTTTGCGCCGCTTCCTGGCCCGCGCCGAGGCCGAAAACTATATCTATTACGTGATGGAGGCGTTCGATCAACCTTGGAAGGCTAAGACCGAAGGGGCCACGGGCAACTATTGGGGCGTCTACAACGCCAACCGTCAGGCCAAGTTCGAGTTCAGTCAGCCGGTGGTGCGCATCCCGCAATGGCGCGAGCTGGCCGGTCTCTCGGTCGTGATGGGCGTGCTCCTGTTGGTCTTCCTCTATCGCGACAGCGCCACGCTGGCCAAGCGCGGCAAGGGGTTTCTAGCGCTCGTCACCTACGCCATCTCCACCGCCGCCGTCTGGATCGTCTACGACTACACCCGCCAGTACATGACGCCGGCGACGGCCATCGTTGGGGTACTGCTGCTGATCGGCGGGATCGGCGTCATCGTGCTGCTGATGGCCGAGGCGCACGAATGGGCCGAATCCATCTGGCTGAACAAATGGCGCCGTCCCTTCCCGCTGCGCACGGTGCCGGATGAGCAGTTGCCCTTCGTCTCGGTGCATGTGCCCGCCTATAACGAGCCGCCGGAACTGCTGTGCGCGACCCTGGACGCGCTCGCCGCGCTCGATTACCCGCGTTTCGAGGTGCTGGTGATCGACAACAACACCAAGGATCCCAAGGTCTGGGAGCCGGTCCAGGCGCATTGCGAGACGCTTGGCGAACGCTTCCGCTTTTTCCATGTCGACCCGCTCGCCGGCTACAAGGCCGGGGCGCTCAACTTCGCGCTGCGCCAGACCGACCCCGCCGCCGAGGTGATCGCGGTCATCGACGCCGATTATCTCGTGGTCCCGACCTGGCTGCGTCATCTGGTGCCGGGCTTCGCCGATCCGGAGGTCGCCATCGTGCAGGCCCCGCAGGACTATCGCGACGCCGACCAGAACGCCTTCAAGGCGATGTGCATGGCTGAATATCGCGGTTTCTTCCATCTCGGGATGGTCACGCGCAACGAACGCAACGCCATCATCCAGCACGGCACCATGACCATGATCCGACGCACAACCTTGGATGAAGTCAATGGTTGGGCCGAGTGGTGCATCACCGAGGACGCCGAGCTGGGTCTGCGGCTGTTCGAGGCCGGACACAAGGCGCTCTATATCCCCTGCACCTACGGTCGCGGGCTGATGCCGGACACCTTCGCCGACTTCCAGAAGCAGCGCTATCGCTGGGCCTATGGCGCGGTGCGTATCCTGCTGCGCCATCGGCGCGAGCTGCTCGGACTGCGCCGAACCGCGCTCACCGCCGGTCAACGCTATCACTTCGTCGCCGGCTGGCTGCCCTGGTTCGCGGACGGTTTCAATCTGCTGTTCAACTTCGCCGCGCTCGCCTGGTCGGTGGCCATGGTGATGTTCCCGGACACCATCACGCCGCCCTACCTGACCGTCGCGCTGGTTCCGCTGGTGCTGTTCGTGTTCAAGATGTCGAAGAGCCTCGTGCTCTATCGGCGCCGGGTCACGGCCACGCTGCGCCAGAGCCTCGCCGCCGGATTGGCGGGTCTGGCGCTGTCGCACACCATCTCGCGCGCCATGTTCGGCGGACTCGTCACCGGCAAGCTGGGATTCTTCCGCACGCCTAAGATGGCGGAGGCGCCGGCGGTCATCCGCGCCCTGGCGGACACCCGCGAGGAGGGTCTATTCGCCTTCGCCTTTCTGCTCGCCGCCGGTCTGGTGCTGCTGCGCGAGGATGCCTATATGCTCGACGTGCGGATCTGGGTCGCGGTGCTGGTGGTGCAGTCGATTCCCTATCTGGCCTCGGTGCTGGTCTCGCTGGTGAGCGCCTGGCAGCGTCTGCCGGCGGATCTGGTCGGGGTCATGGCGGAGATGAATGGTCAGCGGTTGAGCGGAGTGGAGCCGGTCGGGCGGGAGGGTTGAAGTCGGAGACATTATTGACAATGACAATACATTTGTTAGATTGTCCACATGGATATCTACTACGAACTCCACGGTCTCTCTTTCGTGTGGGACGCGCGCAAAGCGGCGGCCAACCCCATCCGTCACGAGGGCATTATGTTCGAGCAGGCAGCGACGGTATTTTTCGATCCGTTATTCCGGCTGGTCGAGGCGGACCGCCACGGCGAGGTCCGCGACGCCATCGTCGGTTATGACGGGACGGGGCGTTTGCTGTTCGTGGTTCATATTGAACTGGCCGAAGAGGAGGCAATCCGCCTGATCTCAGCCCGGCCTGCAACCAACGACGAGAGGCGAATCCATGAGCATTCCTGATCGCATCAAGGCACGTCTGACCAAAGACCGTCCGATGACCGCTATTACGCTGCGCATCCCGCTGGATGTCGTCGAGTCGCTGAAGGAAATCGCACCGCTTAGAGGATTCTCTGGCTACCAGGCTTTACTGAAGTGGTACGTGAGCGAGGGGCTACGGCGCGACGAAGCGCAATACGCCTTTGGATCGACCGCGCGATTGATTGCGGCGCTAAAAAAGCGCGGGGTGCCCGAAGCACTGCTGGACGAGGCCGCGCGCGAAACGGGCGGGGCGATTCCAAGCGTCCAGACTCAAATGACAACTGGTACACCCGCGTGAAGGGCGCCTTGCGAACGCGCGGATCGGGGATCGGTTTCAACAAGAATCGACCACTCCGCAAATATAGGGTTTACCCCATATAGGGTTTTCCCGTAGACTAGAGCCATTCCTAGTTCAACGACCGCGATTCCGGCCTGTTTAACCCTCGGAATCGCCGGTCCCTTGAAAGAGATTGGCCTCATGACAAAGACCCTGACAACCGCCGCGCTCCTGATGACTCTGCTCCCCATGACCTTCGAGTCCCAGGCCCGCCCGAATCCCGGTCACACCCAAAAAGGCATGGCATCCTTCTATCACGACAGCCTGCATGGCCAAAAGACCGCGAGCGGCCAGCGTTACAGCAAAAACCGGCTCAGCGCCGCTCACAAAACCCTGCCGCTCGGGACCAAAATCCGCGTCACCGACACCCTGACGGGCAACAGTATCGTGGTCAAGGTCAATGACCGCGGACCTTTCGTCAAGGGTCGTATCCTCGACCTCTCGCGCGAGGCAGCCAGCGAATTGGGGATGATCAAGAGGGGAGTCACCAGCGTCAAACTCGAAGTCCTGAGCCTGCCAGCGCGCAAGGATTCTTGATTTATTCCCATCGAAACAGCCAGGCGGCCAGGCTCAGGAAGAGCACGGCCAGTCCTCCGAGCAGGGCGATCTGGGGCAGGACATCGATGACGCCAGCCCCATCGATCATCACCCGTCGGGCGCCTTCCACCAGATGCGTCAGCGGCAGCAAACGCGAAAACGCCTGCGCCGCCGCGCTCGCGCCCTCCAGCGAGAACCAGACCCCCGACAGCAGCAGCATGGGCCAGGACACCAGATTGAGTATCCCATCGGCCACCTCCTCGGTGCGCAGACGCGCCGCCACGATCAGACCCATGCTGATGAGACACAAGGCGCCGGCCAGATAGACGAGCGCCAGCGCCAGATAGGAGCCGCGCATCGGAAACTCCAGCAACAGCGCGGCGCCCAGATAGACGACCAGACTCGCCGACAGCACCACGATCAGCCGCGACACGACCTGCGCCGTCAGAAACTCCCAGGGACTGAGCGGCGTCGCCTTGAGCCGGCGCAGCACACCATTCTTGCGATAGCGCACGATCACCCAGCCGACGCCCCAGAAGCTGGAGAACATGATGTTCATCGCGAGCACGCCGGGCAGCACCCAATCCACATAACGTAGCGCCTCACCGCTCACGGTCAGGCGTTGCGGCGCCGGACCGGCCCGCGAGGGATAGGCGCCCAGCAGAAGACGCTCGGCCAGATAGCCCTTGGGCGACTCGGAGTTCAGCCAGTAGACGGGCGAGCCGCGCGGATCGAGCAGCAGGTCCAACTGATGTCGTTCGACCTTCAGGATGGCGGCGTCCGGATCGGTCAGTGGGATGAAGTCGATGGACTCAAGGTCAAGAAAGGGCGAGGACACGCTGATCAATTGACCGTCCGGCGTGACGACGCCGACCTTGAGCAGAGCCTCCGGCTCGGCCCGAAAGATAAAGGCGAAGGCCAGCACCATCATGATCGGCATCAGGATGTTCCAGCTCAGTCCGGCGCGGTCGCGATAGAACTCGCGATTGCGCGCGACCAGGATGGCAAGGATTCGGCGCCACATCATCAAGTCCTTAACGCATGCCCGGTCAGTTTCAGAAAGAGGTCTTCCAGGTTCGGAATCGCCACTCGCAGACCGGTCAGATCGGCGCCGAGACGTTCCAGTTCGGCCAGCATGGGCGGCACCTCGTCGGTCTGGATCTCGATCTCGCCGTCGCGTGCCACGGCGCCGGACGGGAGTGGAACCCCCGCCGGCCAGGCCGAATCCGGCAGGCGAATCAGGCGCGCGGGAAACTGCACCTCGATCAGCTCGCGCGGATTGCCCTCGGCAATCAGACGCCCCCGGTCGACGATGGCGACCCGGTCGCACAGCCGCTCGGCCTCTTCCATGTAATGCGTGGTCATCACTACGGTGGTTCCGCGTCGGCGAACCCGTTCGATCAGGCCCCAGAAATTGCGTCGCGCCTGGGGGTCGAGTCCGGTCGTCGGCTCATCCAGAAACACCAGCTCGGGATCGTTGACCAACGCGACCGCCAGCAGCAGACGCTGCCGCTGACCGCCCGACAGCTTGCGGGTATCGCGATCCAGGATCTCGGCCAGATTGCACAGCCGGATCAGTTCCTCGCGCTCCGCCGTGCGCCGATAGAGACTGGCGAACATGGCCAGAGACTCGCTCACGGTCTGGAAATCCTGGAGCGCGGTCGCCTGGAACTGAATGCCGATGGACTGACGGTATTCACGGTCCAGCGGCTGCCCCTTGAACAGCACGCGCCCCGAGGTCGGCGGCTGGATGCCCTCCAGCATCTCCAGGGTCGTCGTCTTCCCCGCCCCGTTCGGCCCCAGCAGACCGAAACACTGACCGGACTCGACCCGGAAGCTGATGCCATCCACGGCTCGCACACCGGGATAGAGCCGGACCAGATCATGCGCTTCGATGAGGGTTGTCATGTTGTTGATAGACAGATCCTTAGCCCCCGGTCACCGGTGGGAAAAATGCAACCTCGTCTCCGTCGCGAATGGACGTTCGAGGCTGGGCAATCTCCTGATTGACCGCGCTCATGATCCGCTCGCCCTCGCTGAGCGCCTCCGCCCAGAGCCCGCCGCGCGTGCGCAGATGCTCTAGCAGATCCGTGATCGTGCCGACCCCAGCCGGTAAATCGAGCCGTTCCTCATGGCAGCCAAGCCGTTCGCGTAGTCGGGCAAAATAGAGAATTGTGATCATCGCGTCGGGGGTCTCTCGGGTTACCAATGAAACCGCGTCTCCACCGAGATCGAAGAAATCTCCAAAATCAGACACAAAATGAAAATCACGCATTTCGCGCTGGACGCGGTTTAGTGCAGCAAATCGGCAAAGGGCATGAAATCAACCAACTCGCCCCGCCGAATCGCCCGCCCCGGCGAGATCTCGATCAACCCATCCGCCCAGGCGACCGAGGACAGCACCGCCGAGGATCGGGTCGGAAAGACCGCCAGTTCGGGTTCGCCATCGGCGCCGGTCTGAAGACGCGCGCGATGGAACTCGCTGCGTTTATCCGGTTTCGGCCAGTCGAACCCGGCGCGGATCTTGAGGACGCGCGGCGCGAGATCCCCGCCCGCCCCCTGACGCCGCAGCACCACCGGGCGGGCAAACAGACAGAAGGTGACGAACAGCGAAACCGGATTGCCGGGCGCGCCGAGCACCGGCGTGCCCTGGACCCAGCCGAACGCGACCGGCTTGCCGGGGCGGATCGCGATGTTCCAAAGATCCAGGGTGCCGATCTTCTCGACCGCGGGCTTGAGATGATCCTCCTCGCCGACCGACACCCCGCCGCTGGCGAGGATCAGGTCCGACTCGCGCGCCCCTCGCGTCAGTGCGTCGGTGGTCGCGTCCAGTGTATCCGCGACGATCCCGAGATCCACCACCTCGCAGCCCAACCCCTGTAGCAGGCCGATCAGCAGAAAACGGTTGGAGTTGTAGATCTGGCCCGGTCCCAACGGCTCGCCCGGCATGGCCAGTTCGTCACCGCTGGCCAGGACCGCGACCCGCAGACGCCGATAGACCGGCAAGCGCGCGACGCCGACCGAGGCGGCCAGCCCAAGATGCTGGGGCGCGAGCCGCGTCCCGGTGGCGATCACCTCGGCCCCGGCGCGGATGTCCTCGCCGGCGCGCCGGATGTTCGCGCCCGGCTTGCAATCTAACGGAATACGCACCCGGTCGCCGTCGCGCTCGCAGATTTCCTGCACCACCACCGTATCGGCGCCGTCCGGGACGGGCGCGCCGGTGAAGATGCGCGCGGCGGTTCCCGGCTCCAGATCGACGCCGATCGATCCGGCCGGAATCCGCTGACCGACCCGCAGCCAGCCGTCATCCGCGGCCAGGTCCGCGTGACGGATGGCGTATCCGTCCATGGCGCTGTTGTCCCAGCCGGGGACATCGATAGCGCTCGTCACCGGCGCCGCCAGCACGCGCCCGAGCGCCATGTCGGTCGGGATGGATTCGCTGTCCGCGATCGGCTGGACCCGCGACAGCAGGAAGTCGATGGCCTCCTGCTTGGTCAGCGTGGGGCGTTTTTCCGCGGCCGGAGCCGGGCAGTCGTTGTGGGTCGTCATAGAGCTTCAGCGTTCGCGCAGACGGGGAATAAGTTGGGCGAAATTACAGGGCCGAGTGCGGATATCCAGTTGGGGCAGCAGGATCCCATCCCAAGCCGTCCGGCAGGCGCCGGTCGAGCCGGGCAGACAGAAGATAAAGGTGCCGTTGGCCAATCCGGCGAAGGCGCGCGACTGGAGGGTCGAGGCGCCAATCTCGGCGAACGAGATCTGACGAAAGAGTTCGCCGAAGCCTTCGACCACCTTGTCGAGCAGGGGCGCGATGGCCTCTGGCGTGCTGTCGCGCCCAGTGACGCCGGTTCCGCCGGTGCTCAGGACGACCTGCACCTCGGGATCGGCGATCCAGCGCGAAACCGCCGCGCGCAATTGATAGACATCGTCGCGGACGATCGCTTTCGCCACGACCCGGTGACCCGCCGACTCGGCCCGTTCCTTCAGCAGCTTGCCGGAGGTGTCCTGATCCTCGCCCCGACTGTCCGAGACCGTTAGCAGCGCGATGTTGAGCGGCAGAAAGGGTTGTTCGGTAAAGTGTTCGGTCATTATTCACCTCTTATCTATTGCCCCCTGGGATGTTCCGCCTGGGAGCGCCGACTTGTAGTCGGCCCTGGGGCCGCCGACTTGTAGTCGGCGATTGGAGCCGACGATAGATTGTCGTCGCAATCCACAACGTTCGTCCGACTACAAGTCGGCGGTCCCAGGATCAATCCGCCGAATTTCGCCCCATCCCCGCCCGCACGCAGCGCAGAAGCCCGTAGTCATAACGCCCCTCGAAGGCATCGAAGACCGGCTTCAGTCCCATCATCGCACCCTCGGGCAGTTGATCGAAGGCGAACTCGATACGCCGCCGGGTCTCGGCGTCGAGCTTGACCACGTCCTGAACGGCCAACTCCCCTTCCTCGATGCAGCGTGACAGATGGGTGTAGATGGTCGTGGATTTGAGGTTTCGGTGCAGGGCGATCGCCTCCGCATCCATCCCTTTGCGAAACAACCCCAGCGTTTCCAGGAGCGTGTCGCTCAGACCTCCCGACTCCCAGATCCGTCCCGACGATGGCGCAGCGCGGGAGACGGACCGCAGCGGCAGCGGCGGCAGCCCCGACGGACGGCCATGCCGCGCCGCGTGCTCGGACAGCACCCGCAGAAACTCCTCGCCGAAGCGTTCCAGCTTGGCCTGTCCGACACCCGTGATCTGGCTGAGTTCGTCCCGCGTGCGCGGACGATAGGTCAACATCTCGCGCAACGTGGCGTCGGCGAAGATGACATAGGCGGGTACGTTTTGCGCCAGCGCCAGTTGGCGACGCTGCTCGCGCAACGCCTGCCACAGCGCCGCCGCCTCCGGATCGGTCGGGGCCGCGGACACCGGGGCACGGGACGAGGCACCGCTCTTGCGCTCGGGATCGCGACGTAGCCGGATGGCGCGCTCGCCGCGCAACAGCGGACGACTCTGTTCGGTCAGCTTGAGCGCGCCATGGCCCTCCATGTCCACCGCGATCAGACCCGCCGCCACCAGTTGTCGGTAAACCGAACGCCATTGATCGGCGCTCATCGGCTTGCCCTCGACCGCTTTGCCGATCCCGTAGGTGCTCACCCGGTCGTGTCCGAAGCGGCGGATGCGCTCCAGGCTCTTGCCGAGCAGCACATCCACCAGATAGGCACTGCCGAAGCGCTGGCCGGTGCGATAGATGCAGGACAGCGCCATCTGGGCCGCGAGCGTCCCGTCCCAGGTCTCCACCGGCTCCTGACAGGTATCGCAGTTGCCGCAGGGCTTGGGCAGGGTCTCGCCGAAATAATTGAGCATCACCTGACGCCGGCACTCGGTGGTCTCGCAATAACCGAGCATGCCGTCGAGCTTGTGCAGCTCGATGCGCTTGAAATGCTCGTCCGCGTCCGAATCCTCGATGATCCGGCGCAGCATCACCACGTCGCCGATGCCATAGGTCATCCAGGCATCCGCCGGCTGACCGTCGCGCCCGGCGCGACCGGTCTCCTGATAATAGGCTTCGAGACTTTTCGGTAGATCCAGATGGGCGACGAAACGCACGTCCGGCTTGTCGATACCCATGCCGAAGGCGATGGTCGCGACCATGACAACGCCCTCCTCGCGCAGAAAGCGGGCCTGATGCGCGCGGCGCGTGTCGGCGGGCAGACCGGCATGGTAGGGCAGCGCGGGAAAGTCGTGATCCTGAAGAAAGGTCGCGGTCTCCTCGACCCGGCGGCGCGACAGGCAGTAGACGATGCCCGCGTCTTCCGGATGCTCGCGACGCAGGAAGGCCAGCAGTTGCTGACGCGGATTGGCCTTCTCGACGATGCGGTAGCGGATGTTCGGGCGGTCGAAGCTGGAGACGAACTGACGCGCCTGACCCAGGCTCAGACGGGTGACGATCTCGTTGCGGGTCGGGGTGTCGGCGGTGGCGGTGAGCGCGATGCGCGGCACTTCTGGCCAGCGGGTGTGCAACCGGTCGAGCTGGATGTATTCGGGTCGGAAGTCGTGCCCCCATTGGGACACGCAATGCGCCTCGTCGATGGCGAAGAGCGCGACCGGGATTCGGTCGAGCAGATCCTCGAAGCGTTCGGTCAGCAGGCGTTCCGGGGCGACATAGAGCAGATCCAGCCGACCCGACAGGAGCGCCTGCTCGACCGCGCGCGCCTTATCGGGGGTGAGTGAGGAGTTCAGAAAGGCCGCCCGCACGCCAAGCTGCGTCAGTGCGTCCACCTGATCCTGCATCAGCGCGATCAGCGGCGAGACGACGATCCCGGTCCCCGGACGCAACAGTGCCGGGATCTGATAACAGAGTGACTTGCCGCCGCCGGTCGGCATCAGCACCAGCGCATCGCCCCCGCCGACCACCAAATCGATGATCTCGGCCTGAGCGCCGCGGAAGCGATCGAAACCGAAGACCCGGTTCAGGATGCTCAGCGGCGTTTCATCCATCCGGGCGTTCGTCATCGTTGCGACCCCTGTGAGCGCCGACATGCTGTCGGCACCTGATGCGTCCGACATGTTGTCGGACGAGTCGGCCGGCTCCGACACAGCCGATAACCTGTCGGCTTCCTCAGGGCCGACGACAAGGCGGCACTCCCAGGGGCGGCGCTCTCAGAACGATTCGATGCACGCCCTGGAAGGTCAAACGGCATCAATGGCCCTCGCCTCACCAGCAGGGCGCCGCGACGCTCGACATCGCACCGAAGGCGTCCCAGGGAGTCGGCATGGGCATGCCGCCCCAGGGGCCGCCCGATTTGACGCGGATCACATACTCGGCCCATTGCAGCGGACGCGGCAGATAACCGACCTGAGCGGCAATCGTATGCAGTTCGGAGACAAAAGCGATGTCGCATCCGGTCTCGGAACCCGGCGCGGCCATGCATAGATCATGACGCATGCAGGCGGCGTCGAAGGCATCGACGGGCGGCGGAAAACCGCCGTTCGGGTAGTTGATGCCGCACCAGTTGCCATAGATCGGCATGCACTTGAAGGCGGCGGCATCGGTGGCGAGGATGGCCAGCAGTGCGCCGGCCAGATAAGTCGGAATCCTTGAGCGGGTCATGGAACCTCCTCGGTCGTCTGAAAGGCAGGGTGAAACGAGCTGTCTGGATAGTATCCGATTGCACCGGATTTTCGCTCGTTTTCAAAGCTCCAGCCCTGCCTTCCCGCTCTTAAGGCCCAATCAAGGCGAGCAACAACCCAGCGGCCACTGCCGAACCAATGACCCCGGCCACGTTCGGCCCCATGGCATGCATCAACAGGAAGTTGTGCGGATCCGTTTCCTGCCCGACCTTGTTGGCGACCCGCGCGGCCATCGGGACGGCGGAGACGCCGGCGGCGCCGATCAATGGGTTGACCTTGCCACCCGTGGCGTAGCACATGATCTTGCCCATCACGACCCCGGCGGCGGTGCCGATACAGAACGCAAACGCGCCAAGCAGCAGGATGCCGAGCGTCTCCAGGTTGAGAAACTTGTCCGCCGAGAGCTTGGAGCCGACCGCCAGACCCAGCAGGATGGTGACGATGTTGATGATCTCGTTCTGGGCCGCGCGGCTCAGACGCTCGACCACGCCGGCTTCGCGCAGCAGATTGCCGAAGGTCAGCATCCCGATCAACGGGGCCGCCGAGGGCAGCAGCAGCGCGCACAGGATCAGTACCACGAAGGGAAAGAGGATGCGCTCCAGCCGCGAGACCGGACGCATCTGTTCCATCACCACGGCGCGTTCTTTTTGCGTGGTCAGCGCGCGCATGATGGGCGGCTGAATGATTGGTACCAGCGCCATGTAGGAATAGGCTGCGACCGCGATGGCCCCGAGCATGTCCGGCGCCAGCCGCGAGGCCAGGAAGATGGCGGTGGGTCCATCCGCGCCGCCGATGATGGCGATGGACGCCGCCTCCTTCATGGTGAAGTCGAACCCCGGCAGACCGTTGAGCAGCACGGCGCCGATCAGGGTTGCGAAGATACCGAATTGGGCCGCGGCACCCAGCAGCAGCGTGGAGGGTCGCGCGATCAGCGCGCTGAAATCGGTCAGCGCCCCGACCCCCATGAAGATCAGCAGCGGAAAGGCACCGCTCTCGATGCCGACATGATAGACCTGTCCGATCAGGCCATCCGGCCCGCCGATCCCGGCAACCGGAATATTGCACAGCAGCGCGCCGAACCCGATCGGCACCAGCAGCAGCGGCTCGAATTTCTTGACGAGCGCCAGATAGATCAAGAGACAGCCGACGCCCATCATCAGGGCCTGGCCCCAGTCCAGATTGGCGATCCCGGTGGAGAGCCAGAGTTGTTGAATTTCGTCCATCGCGGTCAGCCCAGGGTGAGCAGTGGGGTGCCAACGGCGACGGTGTCGCCTGACTTGACACAAATGTCGATGACGGTGCCGGCCGTGATCGCCCGGACCTCCGCCTCCATCTTCATGGCCTCAAGCACGACCACGACCTCGCCGGCCGCGACCGCCTGACCCTCGCTGACCATGACCTTGACGATGGTGCCGGCCAGCGGCGACGCGACAGGGTTGGCATCGGAGCGGGACGTTACCACGGGCGCAACCGTTTGCCCCATCGGTTGCAGCGACTCGATGGCACCCTGCGGCGAGACCTTGACGTCATAGGCGCGACCGTTGACCTCGATGCGATAGCGCTCGGAACCCGTCATCGGCGCACTCGCCGCGGCGACAGGCGCCGCGGGCTTGTCCTCGATGGTCCAGGGCGGCGGCTCGAAGGCAGCGGGGTTACCGCGATTTTCGATGAATTTCAGGCCCACCTGAGGGAACATCGCATAGATAAGCACGTCATCGACAGCGTCCCCGACCAGATCGAGCTTGCGCTCGCCTGCAATGGTCTCCAGCTCTTCGGTCAGTCGCTCCAGCTCCGGGCTCAGCTCGTCCGCCGGGCGGCAGGTGATGGGTTCCTCGCCGTCCTTCAGGATCCGCGCCTGCAGATCGGCATCGACCGGCGCCGGCGTGGCCCCATAGGCGCCTTTGAGCACGCCGGCTGTCTCGTTGGTGATGCTCTTGTAGCGCTCGCCCATCAGCACGTTGAGCACCGCCTGACTGCCGACGATCTGCGAGGTGGGCGTCACCAGCGGGAGATAGCCCAAATCTTTGCGCACCTTCGGAATCTCTTCCAGCACCTCGTCGAGACGATCGCCGGCGCCCTGCTCGCGCAACTGGTTTTCCATGTTGGTCAGCATGCCGCCCGGTACCTGGGCGACCAGAATCCGCGAGTCCACGCCCTTGAGCGCGCCCTCGAAACGGGCGTATTTTTTGCGCACCTCACGGAAATAGGCGGCGATCTCTTCGAGCAGCAGCAGGTCGAGCCCGGTGTCGCGCGGCGTGTCCTGGAAGATGGCGACTACCGATTCGGTTGGCGAATGGCCGTAGGTCATGCTCATCGAGGAGATGGAGGTATCGACCATGTCGATCCCCGCCTCGGCGGCCTTGAGGATGGACGCGGTGCTGAGTCCGGTGGTGGCGTGGCACTGCATCCCGAGCGGGATCGCGCAGGTCGCCTTCAGGCGGGTCACCAACTCCTCCGCGACATAGGGCCGGAGCAGTCCGGCCATGTCCTTGATGCAGATGGAATGGCAGCCCATGTCCTCCAGCCGCCGCCCCATGTCCACCCAGTAATCGACATCATGCACCGGGCTAACGGTGTAGGACATGGTGCCCTGGGCGTGGGCGTCGGTGGCGAGGGCCGCATGCACCGCCTGCTCCAGATTGCGCAGATCGTTCATGGCGTCGAAGATTCGGAACACGCCGATGCCGTTGACGGCGGCGCGTTCGACGAATTTCTCGACCAGATCGTCGGCATAGTGGCGATAACCGAGCAGGTTCTGTCCGCGCAGCAGCATCTGCTGGGGCGTGTTGGGCATCGCCGCCTTGAGTTGGCGCAAACGGTCCCAGGGATCTTCGCCCAGATAGCGGATGCAGGCGTCAAAGGTCGCGCCGCCCCAGGTTTCCAGGGACCAGTAGCCGACCTGATCCAGCTTCGCGGCGATGGGGAGCATGTCCTCGATGCGCATGCGGGTCGCCAGCAGTGACTGATGGGCGTCGCGCAGGACGACTTCGGTAATGCCAAGGGGAGAGTTTTGAGTCATGGTCTATTTCTGCAAATTGCTTGAGCCAGACGCGCTCGACGCCTGGGACGGGCGTAATCGATGGGGTTCGGAATGATTGGCGGGGCGGACGATTGAGCTTCAGTGTTGGCGGCGATAACGCGCGACGGCGGCGGCGATGACCGCGATCAGATCGTCGGGCGCGGAAGACGGGGACTGCGTTGGCGTGGTCGCGAGCGGCAGCGCTTCTTCTGGCGCCAGGCGCAGGATCAGCGAGGACATCAAGCGCAACACGCCAACCAGCAGCAGCAGGAAGGCATAAACAATGCCCATGCCGATAACCATCAGGCGCAGACTCTCGATTAATAACGTACTTTCATTCATGCTCTAAGACCCCATCGGGAAAGCCAATCGGCTCGGATACCGCAAACTCGCGAGCGTAACCGTGATGAAGGCAATCAGCAAGGTTTGGCGGCGTCGCTGGTGGACGTTCGCCCTGAGCGGACTGCTCGTCGCGCTGGTCGCGGGTGTCCTGTCCGGCGTCGCTACGCTCATCGTTGCCACCGAACTCCCCGACTCCAACCCCGTCGTTTCGACCCTGATGCTCGACCGCGACGGGCGTTTGCTGCGTCCCTTCACGGTCGCCGGTGGACGCTGGCGCCTGCCGGTCAGTCTGGACCAGGTCGATCCGGGCTATCTCGCCATGCTGCTGGCGGTGGAGGATCGGCGTTTTCGCACGCATGTCGGCGTCGATCCCCGTGCGCTTCTGCGCGCCGCCGGACAATTTCTGGTCAACGGACACATCGTCTCCGGCGGCTCCACCCTGACCATGCAAGTCGCCCGACTGCTGGAGGGCGAGTCGACCCGACGACTGTCCGGCAAGCTGCATCAGATCCGTCTTGCGCTGGCCCTGGAGCGCCGGCTGGACAAAGACGCCATCCTGACCGCCTATCTGACGCGCGCGCCCTATGGCAGCAATCTCGAAGGGGTGCGCGCCGCCGCGCTGGCTTGGTTCGGCAAGGAACCGCGCCGTCTGAGCGCCGCCGAATCCGCCCTGCTGGTGGCCCTGCCCCAGGCGCCGGAGTCGCGTCGCCCCGATCGCGACCCGGCCGCCCTGCGCCGGGCGCGCGACCGCATTTTGGAGCGCGTCCATCGTCTCGGCGTCATCGACGGGATCGAGCTGGCCGCCGCGCTGCGCGAACCGGTGCCGACCCGGCGGCGCCCCTTCCCGATGCTCGCCGCCCATCTCACCTGGCGTCTGCATCGGGCACACCCGGAGCCGGCCAGCCAGCGACTGACCATCGATGCCGGGCTCCAAAAACGTCTGGAACGTCTGGCCGTCGAACGGGCGCCCGCGTTGGGCGCCAAGGTCTCGCTCGCCCTCTTGGCGGTCGATCATGCGACCGGCGAGGTGCTGGCCTCGGTCGGGTCGGCGGATCTATTCGACGACGGACGGCGCGGCTATATCGACATGACCCGCGCCCCGCGCTCGCCCGGCTCCACGCTCAAACCGCTGATCTACGGTCTCGCCTTCGAGGACGGCATCGCTCATCCCGAAAGCCTGATCGAGGATCGCCCAAGCGGCTTCGCCGGCTATGTCCCGACCAACTTCGATCGCGAGTTTCAGGGCACGGTGAGCGTGCGCCGAGCGCTGCAATTCTCGCTGAACATCCCTGCGATCCAGCTTCTCGATGCCGTGGGGCCGGAGCGTCTGGCGGCGCGTCTGCGCCGCGCCGGTGCGCAGCCGCTGCTGCCGGATCGCTCGCCGCCGGGGCTCGCCATCGGACTGGGCGGGGTCGGTCTGACTCTGACCGATCTGGTGCGCCTCTATGCCGCCATCGCGCGGGGCGGAACGGCGGTCGAGCTGAAGGAGCGACTGAATGAAACTCAAACGGGAAAGGCGCTTGGGGTGCCCGTCGATGCGTCCGCGTCGACTCGCGGCCCGCCGGTGCTCGATCCGCGCGCCGCCTGGTCGGTCGCCTCCATCCTCGCCGGCGCGCCCACGCCGCTGCACACCCCGACGGGCGGCATCGCCTTCAAGACCGGCACCTCCTACGGCTACCGCGACGCCTGGGCGATCGGTTTCGACGGTCGTCATGTCATCGGCGTCTGGACCGGACGGCCGGATGGCGCGCCGGTGCCGGGTCTGGTCGGCCTGGAGGCCGCCGCGCCCATCCTGTTCGACGCCTTCACCCGTCTGGGTCCGCGCGTTCCGCTGCCGTCGGCGCCGCCCGGCATCCTGACCGCCGCCAGTTCCGCCGCGCTGCCGCCACCGCTGCAACGGGTCCGCGATCCCCGGCAAGCCAGCGCATCGGATGCGACAGACTCTGTCCTCGAAATCGCCTATCCTCCGCCGGATGCACGAATCGATCTGGGCTTGACGACCGGTCGGCACGCCGATCTGGCACTCAAGGTTCGGGGCGGCTCGCCACCCTTCACCTGGTTCGCCAATGGTGCGCCGATCGCGCGCGAGCCCTTCGACCGGATCGCCCGCTGGACCCCGGATGGCCCCGGATTCGTCATCATATCGTTGATTGATGGACGGGGCGTGGCGGCGCGCGCGACGGTCTTTCTGGAATAATGACGGCAAACTGTGACGCGCTTCACGAAACAAACATTTTCACCGTGTTCGATTCAACCGCGTTATAGAGTGACGGGGGGCATGCGAGTGACCCCAGACTTGCGGGTCGTTCACGGGGCTTGGCGCAACGCGGTTGAGAATTTCGGCTTTGATCATCGACAACGAGCGATGGCCGAAACGATGATCGACGCCCGAATTTCCTTTCCCACGAACTTAATTGTAGTGTTCGGGCGCTGGAAACCGGCCTAACAGGATGTCACCGAATAGCATGCCAACAGCCAACAGCCAACAGCCAACAGCCAACAGCCAGGGATTGTCGCTCGGGTCGCCTCAAATTCAAGCTGGATTCTGGTTGCCCAGGTCATTTTCTGCGAAGCATTGACCGATTTTCCGCTCGCCCCGCGTCCTAAGAGTCTGTTCATAAAGTTCTCATTGAATTACATATGGTTCCTGAACATGGCACCGACGGAAACCAAGTTTGTGCCTTAATCGCGTCAAGGACGTAACCGCAACCATTTAATCTCATTAGGAAAACTTTTCAAACAGACTCTAAGCCCTTTGGCTTCGCTCAGAACAGGCTTGCCGAAGGGTCGAAGAGAGACAAGGATCGCAGGATGAACAGAAAATTGTGCTCCGAAACCGGATTCAAGATGAACGCCTTCATCAACACGGGAACGCGCCATCTGCGTCGCGGGCTCCTTCGATTGACTCAAGGACACTCGTTCCGGTCGCTCTGCCTGGGAGCAGGTCTGCTGTCACTCGCCAACGCTGGATACGCCGTGGAAACGACGGCAGACGACAGTCAACTCAACGACCTGCTCGCGCTCCTGGAGAACGAAACCGAGCTGGCGACCAAAACAGGCATGAACGCGAACTTCATCCCCGGCATCGCGACCGTTCTGAACGGCGACGAACTGCTCGCGCGCGGCGCGCGCACCGTTTGGCAGTCGCTGTCGCTGGTGCCCGGCATCGCGCAAGGGCTCGAAATGACCGGCGAGCGCCAGATTTTGAGTCGTGGCGTCGGCTTCGGCTATGCCTCGGGCAATGTCAAGATCCTGCTCGATGGCGTGTCCATGAACTCCACGCTGCTGGCGACCGCCAATGCGGTGCTTGACATCCCGATCGAGCAGATCGAGCGGATCGAGGTCATCCGCGGCCCCGGCTCCTCGGTCTACGGCGAGTATGCCTACGCGGGCGTGGTCAACATCGTCACGCGCAAACAGGCGCGCACCCTGCATCTTCAGTCCGGCGAGGACGCGGACAGCGGCGGCGGACTGATCTGGAGCTGGCATGACAAGCAACGGGATCTGACCTTTTCGGTCAACCTGGCCGGGCTGGAGGGCGACGGCGCGGGCGTGCGGGTCGCGGAGGACGCGCTCCACGCGACTGGCGAGCGGGAACTCTCGAACGCGCCGGGGCGCTCCAACGAGGCTCATCGCTACCGGGGACTCTTCGCCGACCTGCAATGGGGCGCGACCTTCGCGTCGGTCAAGCTCTTGAACGACGACTACGGCGATCATTTCGGGATCAACCATTTTCTGCCGCCGCCGGACCAGAATCTCGCCTCCAGCAATCGTTATCTGACGGCCGAGGTCGGACACGATGTGCGTTTCTCGGAGTCGCTCGACGCGCGCCTCCGGCTGGAGGCCTTGCAACACGAGCGCGACCGCAACGACCTCTACGTCTTCCCGGCGACCTATCTCGGCGACGCGCCGATCCGCATGGATCAGGACTATCGCGAAACCCGCCTGCTGGCCGCGGCCGATCTCCATTGGCGGCCCGTCTCGGAGCATGCGCTGCTGTTCGGCCTGGAGGCCAGTCAGGTCGAGGTCGATCAGGCGAGTTGGGAGTGGAACGGTCTGCCGTTCGAGATTCCCGCGACCTGGCTGGATCTCGATCGCGAGCGGCAAATCCTCGGCGCGATCGTGCAGGATCAGTTTCGCGTCAGCGAGCGGGTCACGCTGACCGGGACGCTGCGCTATGACGAGTACAGCGATGTGGACGCCTTCCTGAGTCCACGCCTGGCTGCGGTGTGGCGAGTCGATCCCGCGAACGTGCTCAAATTCCAGTATGCGCGGGCCTTCCGTCCGCCCACCTTCTATGAACTGGAATATGCCGCCTGCCCGTCCCTGAACGCCAGCGAGATTGCGACCTACGAGCTGGGCTACATCCTGACCAAGCCCCGGTGGGAAGGGCGTCTGACCCTCTTCCACTCCGACCTGACCGACCCGATCGCCTTCGACGAGAGCGGCCAGGAAGGCTATGTCAACGGCGCGGATGCCCGACTGCGCGGGATCGAACTGGAATACGTGCATCGACTCGGCTCCAAGGTCAAGCTCGATGCCAACCTGTCCTACGTGGACGCCACACGACCCGCCACCGGCGAGGCGCTGACGGGCGGCGCCAGCCTGCTCGGCAATCTGGCGCTGCTTTGGAAACCGCGGGAACGCTGGACCGCGGCGTTGCAACTGCGCTATGTCGGGGAGCGTCAGCGACAGGATCTGCCCGGACGCAAAGCGATCGATCCCTACGCCCAATGGGATTGCACCCTGAATTACCGCACACCGCTCAAGGGACTGTTCGCCTCCCTGGGGGTCAAGAACCTGACCGACGCGGACATTCGCTATCCCGATCAGCTCACCAGTTTCGGCGGGGTCGATCTCCCCTATCCGGACGGCTACCCGCGCCCCGGCCGGCGCTGGTGGCTGTCGGTCGGTTACGACTTCTGACGACACCCGCGCCCGCCATGCCCCTCATCGCCCCCGTACTGACTCGGTTGCCGTGGCTCGTCCTCTCGCTGTGCCTGCCGCTATGGGTCGGAATGCCCGTGGCGCGCGCCGAAACCCCGGCGCTCTGGCAGGAGGACGCGCAACGCCTGCGGGTAGGACTGAAGCTCTTTCCCGCCTGTCTGGGCGCGCTGGAAGCGCTGGATGACGCGCTCGCCCAGGACGGCTCGCTGCGGGTGCTGGTCGTCTATGAAGGCTCCGAGGCGCCCGCTCGGCAGGCCGTCTCCAGCCTGGAGACCATCGACCGGATCCGCGGCCATCCGCTGCGCGCGAGCATCCTGTCCGCCAGCGCGCTCGATCAGGGGACCGGCGGGCCGGCGGCCGGGATCTTCGTCGCCAGCCTTGGATTGACGCCAAAACGCCTGCGAACCTGGTCCGAGCGTGACAATATCATGGTGTTTTCGCCCTTCGCCGGCGCCGTGGAGGCGGGCGCGGTGGCCGGTATCCATGTTGCCGATCGCATCCTTCCGGCGATCAACCGAACCCAGGCGCAACGCGCCCGCGTCCGGTTCAAGCCGTTCTTTCTGAAGGTGGCCTGGCAATATGACTAAGACCGCCTTCACCGCCTTCGCCGCCTTCCTTCCTCGCTCGCCGAGGTCGGAGAGAAATCTCGCGTTGATCTTCGGCCTGCTCGGTCTGATGCTCACCGCCCTGATCGCGCTGCATTGGTTCCTCGTGCTGGAACCGACTCTACGCGCCGAGGCCGAGAGCCGGGCAACCGCCCTGGCTACCGCGAATCTTCAGGAGATCGGGAAACTGCTCGGGAGCGACCAACCGCCAGAGCGCCTGAAGCAGGAGTTGCTGACCGCCCTGGACGCCATCCTGCTGCTCAAGGAACAGCCTACGGGGGTGCCATTCATCCAGAGGATCGAAGTGCGCTTCGACGATGGCGAGTTGGATGCGCCACTCGGGAGCCTCGACCTCTGCCGGGGGATCGGCAAGCAGGAGTGCGCGAACTGTTTCGTCGCCGACATCCCGATCTACCATCCGCGCAGTCATCAGCTCATCGGGATCGCGACCTGTTACTCCAACCCCTGGGTGTTCGAGCACCTGGTCCTGGATATCCGCGTCAAGCTGCTCTGGGTGGTCGGGTTCGTGCTGCTGCTGATCGGCATCGCCTGGCTGGAAACCAGCAGGCTGCTGCGGCGTCTGGGCGAAAGCGAGTCCAATCTGCGCAATGTCATTGAGGCCGCCCCCTTCCCCATGATGCTTCACGAGCCCAACCAGCTCGGATTGCGTCAGGCCAATCGCGCGGCCAAGGACTATCTCGCGCTCCGCGAGGATGCCACCGGCCACTTCTCCAGCGAACCCTGGCTGGCGCTCCATGCCGCGGGTTTGCCGGGCGACGACGGCGAGGCCCGCGAAATGCCCGTCCCCGCCGCGGACGGGACGCCGCGCTGGGCCTTGGTCTCGGCGATCCCCTTGCGGTTTTCCGGCGCGGCCAGCCGGCTCGTCTCGCTGGTCGACGTCTCCGACATGAAGCAGCGTCAGGACGAACTGCGCGCGGCATCGCTCACCGACGGACTCACCGGACTCGCCAACCGGCGCTATTTGTTTCTGCGCATGGCCAAGGAGATCGAGTTGGTCAATCGGTATGGCAACGCCTTGGCAATCATCCTGCTCGATCTGGATCTGTTTAAAACCATCAACGACACCTACGGGCATCGGGTTGGCGATGAGGTTCTGGTCCAGGTCGCCGCCACGCTCGGCACCTGCATTCGTGACGTCGATGTCGCCGGGCGCTACGGCGGCGAGGAATTTCTCGTGATCCTGCCGCACGCGGACGTCGCGAAGGCTCGGGATATCGCCGAGCGAATCCGCATCAATCTCAAGGCGTTGAAGTGGCCGCAGCCGCGCCTGCGGGTGACTATGAGCGCGGGCGTCCAGGAATACCGCAGCGAGAGTCTCGACGAATTCGTCGAGGCTGCGGATCGCAAGCTGTATCAGGCGAAAGAGAGCGGGCGGGATCGGGTGGTTTAAACCCTCTTCCGAGAGAAGACCGATCTTTCTGATCTAAGCTTTTGTAATAATTAAAAATACTTAAAAACGACAACGAATACACTCGTTGTCGTTGTCGTTGTCGTTGTCGTTGTCGTTGTCGTTGTCGTTGTCGTTGATTCGATTACGACAACGACAACGAGTGATGGCCGAAACGATTGATCGACGCCCGACAACCTGTCGGCGGTCCCAGGGGTTGGCGCAAAACCGTCAGCCCTTCATCGAGGAAAAGAACTCGTCATTGGTCTTGGTCGCCTTGAGCTTGTCGTGCAGAAACTCCATCGCGGCCAGTTCGTCCATCGGATGCAGGATCTTGCGCAGAATCCACATCTTCTGAAGCTCCGCCTGACCCATCAGCAACTCCTCGCGGCGGGTGCCGGAGCGGTTGATGTTGATCGAGGGGAAGATCCGACGTTCGGCGATACGGCGATCCATGTGAATCTCCATGTTGCCGGTACCCTTGAATTCCTCGTAGATGACATCGTCCATGCGCGAGCCGGTATCGACCAGCGCGGTCGCCAGAATCGTCAGACTGCCGCCTTCCTCGACATTGCGGGCCGCACCGAAAAAGCGTTTTGGCCGTTGCAGCGCGTTGGCGTCCACGCCGCCGGTCAGCACCTTGCCGGAGGAGGGCACCACGGTGTTATAGGCGCGCGCCAGGCGGGTGATCGAATCGAGCAGAATCACCACGTCGAGTTTGTGCTCGACCAGCCGCTTGGCCTTTTCGATCACCATCTCGGCGACCTGGACATGACGGGTGGCGGGTTCGTCGAAAGTACTGGAGATCACCTCGCCGCGCACCGAACGGCTCATTTCGGTGACCTCTTCCGGACGCTCGTCGATCAGCAACACGATCAGATAACAGTCCGGATGATTGTGTCCGATGGATTGCGCGATATTCTGCAACATCATGGTCTTACCGGCCTTGGGCGGGGAGACGATGAGTCCGCGCTGGCCCTTGCCGATGGGTGCCACCAGATCGATCGTGCGCGCCGTGATGTCCTCGGTGCTGCCGTTGCCGATCTCCAGCGTGAGCCGCTTGTTGGCGAACAGCGGGGTGAAGTTCTCGAACAGGATCTTCGACTTGGCGTTCTCGGGCCGGTCGAAGTTGATGTCGTTGACCTTCAGCAGCGCGAAATAGCGTTCGCCGTCCTTGGGCGGACGAATCTTGCCGGAAATGGTGTCGCCGGTGCGTAGCGCGAAGCGGCGGATCTGGCTGGGCGAGACATAGATGTCGTCGGGGCCGGCCAGGTAGGAAGCATCGGCGGAGCGCAGAAAGCCGAAGCCGTCCGAGAGGATTTCCAGTACGCCGTCGCCGGAAATATCCTCGCCCCGCTTGGCCTGCGCCTTGAGGATGGCAAAGATCAGATCCTGTTTGCGCGAGCGTCCGACGCCCTCGATTTCCATGGATTGAGCCAGGGCAACCAACTCGGGCACGGGCGTTTTCTTCAGTTCGGTTAGATTCATCGCGATTTTCGTTAAGGACAGAGGTCGTGGCTGGTCGGCAGCGCCCGTGAAGGGCCGGAGTCGCGCGGGAAGGCGACTGAAGGGCGGCAGCTTACCGGAGAGAGGGCGCCCGGTCGGGCGCCCCGTGTTGGTTTGTTCCAGGTGGTTTCGTGAAAAACACGCGGATCTGGTCGGCGCGTCGTTTCAAAGATTGCTATCGATGAAGGCCGTCAGTTGCGACTTGGACACGGCGCCGACCTTGGTCGCCTCGACCTCGCCGGCGCGAAACAGCATCAGCGTCGGGATGCCGCGAATGCCGTAGCGCGGCGGCGTGCCGGGGTTTTCGTCGATATTGAGTTTGGCGACCTTGAGCCGGCCCGCGTATTCCCCGGCAATCTCGTCGAGCACCGGCGCGATCATCTTGCACGGCCCGCACCAGTCGGCCCAGTAATCCACGAGCACGGGTTCGGGGGATTTCAAAACCTCTTCTTCGAAAGAGTCATCGGTCACATGGACGATGCTATCGCTCACTGAAGTTATCTCCCATTTGTATTTTGCATTGAGTTGTGTGAAAGGCGTGATGACCGGCCTGTGAAGGCGGCGCGCGGATCGGCTTGAGGAGCGGGCGGGCGGATTGGCGTTGATAACAGCCCTTGGGTAAGATGCTATTTGATCCAAAGCGAAGACAATTTGCAAGCCTTGCCCGTTCGCGAGGCTCATGGCCTCAACGATCGACAATTCCGACACCCAATTTTCATGACAGATAAACATCTCACCCAGGTCCGTTTCGACAGCTTCGACCTCGATCCGCGTATCCTGGCTGGCCTCGCCGATGCGGGCTTTTCCCGCTGCACCCCGATTCAGGCCGAAACCCTCCCGATCGCCCTGGCCGGTCGCGATGTCGCTGGTCAGGCCCAGACCGGTACCGGCAAGACCGCCGCCTTTCTGCTGGTCGTCATGCAGCGACTGCTCAACACGCCGCCACCGCCGCCGGGACAGATCAGCCACCCGCGCGCGCTGATTCTGGCGCCGACGCGCGAACTGGCGGTACAGATCCATCGCGACACGTTGCTGCTCGCCACCCACACCGGACTGCGCAGCGGCCTGGTCTACGGCGGCACCGGCTATCAACAGCAACGCGACGATCTCGCCGCCGGGGTCGATATCCTCATCGGCACGCCGGGACGCCTGATCGACTATCTGAAACAAAACGTCTTCGATCTCAAAGCCATCGAAGTCGTGGTACTCGACGAGGCGGACCGCATGTTCGATCTCGGATTCATCAAGGACATCCGTTTTCTGCTGCGCCGGATGCCGCCCCCCGAGTCGCGGCTTGGCATGCTGTTCTCGGCCACGCTTTCCTATCGGGTGACCGAACTCGCCTACGAGCACATGAACCGCCCGCAACTGATCAAGATCGAGACCGACAAGATCACCGCCGACCGCGTGCGTCAGTGCTGTTACATGACCTCCAACGAGGAAAAGATCCCGCTGCTGATCGGACTGGTGCGCGGCTGGGAGGATGCCCGCATCATGGTCTTCGTCAACACCAAGCGCGAGGCGGACCGGGTCTGGGGCTATCTGCAGGGCAACGGCATCAACACCGCCGTGCTCTCGGGCGACGTGCCGCAGAGCAAGCGTCTCAAGCTGCTACGCGATTTCACCGAAGGCCGGCTGCCGGTGCTGGTCGGCACCGACGTGGCCGCGCGCGGTCTGCACATCCCGGACGTGACCCATGTGGTCAACTACGACCTGCCGGAAGATCCCGAGGATTACGTTCACCGCATCGGCCGCACCGCGCGCGCCGGCGCGGCCGGCGACGCCATCGGCTTCGTCTGCGAGACCTACGCCTTCTGCCTGCCCGATATCGAAACCTTCATCGGCGCCAAGATTCCGGTCTTCCCGGTGGACCCGGCGCTGCTGGCCGAGGTGGATCCGCGCAGCCGATTGCGTCCGGCCCGCGAGGACCGGGAAGAACGGCGCGACGGACGCGGCACCCGCAGCGCGGCACCCGCGCGTGGCGAGCGGACCAGGCGTGAGGGTCCGGGTGCGCGCGAGGAGCGGAGCCGGGCGTCAACGCCAAGGCGCGTTTCCGAAGCCAGGCCAACGGCGTCAGTCAAACCCGCTGAAGCGACGGTGCCGGTCGCCGCGCCGGTCTCGACACCCGCGCTCACGATCGCTCCAGACATTCAACCGATCCCGCATGTGCTTCCGCCAACGTCTCCCGCCAGGGTCCGGCGGCCGGCGTCAACCCGTCCCAAGGTCGAGCGGGCCGCCTTGACCAGTCGACCGCTCTCCCCGGTGACACCGAAACCCGAGCCCGCCCCAGCCACGTTGACCGTGCCGGTCGCGGAGTCCGGTTCGGAACCGGCGACGAGCGTCGACGAGACCAAGCCCAAGCGCCGCCGGCGTCGGCGCAAACCGACCGACAGCGGAGCGGAAGAGCAGCAAGTCAGCTCGAATCCGACGCCGGAAACCGTGGCATAAAACTCGGCGGCTTGCTGGGCGAAGCGCTCCTCGAAGATCCGCTCGTTCTTGAAGCGGTTGAACCAGCTCTCGGTAGGGGTATTGTCCCAGCCGTTTCCCTGGCGGCTCATGGACCGCTTTAGTGTCTCTCGTAACACTTGGGCGTGACTCCCGATTTTTGATGTTTTCCGCCCACTGGAGGCGAGTGTCATGAGGAGATGAGGATCACGTTCATGGGATCCTCGATTCCTCCAAATCTCCGGTAGGCACAGCAAATGATGAGCATCTTTGTTGAGGTCGGGTAGCATCCGGACACGCGGACGCCCATCGACCAGTTCGTCTTTGACTGCGGCTCGGGTCTGCGCCACTGGACGCATCGGTGACCGCTCTGGGTCGATTCTCCCGACCTTCTTTCTGACCGCTGAGGCGGTGTGGCAATGCGGGCAACATCGCCGGTGGCGAAGCGGGCGAATCTTGGAAATTCGCGACGAAATCGTTTTGGAAACAACAACTGCCCGGAACGGAACGATCCTGGACGGATTGGTCGAGGACAGTCAAAGTGTCAGATGCGACAAAGACAGAATGAAGGAGAATCTCAGGCGACTGTCGCCTGAACCGATGTCGCAGTGGGGGACTAATTGGGGGGCCGCTTAAATCAATGATGACATAACCGGCTGAATAAAAAATAATTTATTTATTTAATTGGCGGAGAGGGTGGGATTCGAACCCACGGTACGCTCGCGCGTACACCTGATTTCGAGTCAGGCCCATTCGGCCACTCTGGCACCTCTCCGGGAACGGTCGATCTGCACTGAAATGCAGACCGGGCATTCTAATCCTGGGTCCGCTTCCTGTCTATCCGATTCAGCCTCAACCAGCAATTCTCATTTTGAGGTAGGTGCCCGCTTGCGGTTGATGGAGGTTGGCAGACCCAAAGGCTTTGGCAGGTCATGTCGCCTGCAAGCGGGCTCCGACGATGGCGGATGACACCAAAATGAGCACGGCTGAACCTCAACGCCTGCTAATTTTGTCTGAACTGAACCAGCCAGCCAGGGTCCGCGTAGCCCGGCCATCCTGGCTTGGTTTTCCAGGGCTTACAGCCCTGGCGGTGCAAACCTTATCCCGCCGACTTGAACAACAGCGGCAGTACATCTTCGTAACGGGAGGCGAAGTGCACCTTCAGCCCCTTGCGAACATGCTCCGGCACTTCCTCGAAATCTCCCCGATTATCCTCGGGCAGGATGATTTCCTTGATCCCGGCGCGGCGCGCGGCGATGAGTTTTTCGCGGATGCCGCCGACCGGGAAGACTTCGCCGGTGAGGGTGATCTCGCCGGTCATGGCGATGCGGCGGACCGGTTCGTTGCGCGCCAGCGAAAGCAGGGCGGAGGTCAGGGTGACGCCGGCGGAGGGGCCGTCCTTGGGCGTAGCGCCGGCGGGAACGTGGACATGGATGAATGATTTCTCGAAAAAGCCTGGATCGGCCCCGAATTCCTTGGCATGGCTGACCAGATAGCCGTAGGCGATCTCGGCGGATTCCTTCATGACATCGCCCAACTGCCCGGTCAGCTTGAAACCGCGCGTGAAGCTATGAGTGCGCGCGGCTTCGATGGAGAGCGTCGCGCCGCCCATGGCGGTCCAGGCCAGCCCGGTGACGACGCCGGGACCGCTCAATTTGCGCTCGTCGCGGAAGACCGGGCTGCCGAGATAGCCTTTGAGGTCCGTGTCGGCGATGTCGATGGGCGTTTCCTCGCCCTCCAGCATCCGCACCGCGACCTTGCGCACGATCTTGCCGAGCTGTTTTTCCAGCCGGCGCACGCCGGCGTCGCGCGCGTAGCCCTCGATCAGCGCGCGCAGGGTTTTGGTGTCCAGCTTGACCGCGCCCTTGGGCAGTCCCGCCCGGTCGATCTGGCGCGGCAGGAGATATTTTTTGGCGATCTGGAGCTTTTCCTCGGCGATGTAACCGGAGAGCTGGATGACTTCCATACGGTCGAGCAGCGGGCCGGGAATGCTGTCGAGCTGATTGGCGGTGCAGACGAACAGCACCTTGGACAGATCGAAGCGCAGATCCAGATAGTGATCGAGAAAATCCGAGTTCTGTTCCGGGTCCAGTACTTCCAGCAAGGCCGAGGCCGGGTCGCCGTGATAGGAGGCGCCGATCTTGTCGATCTCGTCGAGCATGATGACCGGGTTGGCGGTCCCGGCGTCCTTCATGGCCTGCAGAAACTTGCCGGGCATGGCACCGATGTAGGTGCGCCGGTGGCCCTTGATTTCGGCCTCGTCGCGGATGCCGCCGACCGAGAAGCGGAAGAACCGTCGCCCCAGCGCATCGGCGATGGAGTGGCCAATGGAGGTTTTGCCCACGCCGGGCGGGCCGACCAGCAGGATGATGGAGCCGGCGATCTCGCCCTTGTGGATGCCGACCGCAAGGAATTCGAGGATGCGCTTTTTGACATCCTCCAGCCCGTAATGGTCGCGGTCGAGAACACGGCGAGCGCGCTTGAGATCCAGTTTATCCGCCGAGTGCTTGCCCCAGGGCAGCAGGGTGATCCAGTCGAGATAGTTGCGGGTGACCGAATACTCGGGCGAGCCGGTCTCCAGGATGCCCATCTTCTCCAGCTCTTCCTCGACCTGCTTTTTCGCCTGTTCGGTCAAGGTCAATTCCTTGATCCGCGACCGAAACTTGTCGATCTCGGCGGTGCGGTCGTCCTTGGCGATGCCCAACTCTTTCTGGATCGCCTTGAGCTGCTCGCGCAGAAAGAATTCGCGCTGCTGCTTCTGCATCTTCTCCTCGACCGTGCGCCGGATCTTCTGCTGGGCGCGGGCCAGTTCGAGTTCGTTGTTGAGCAGAACCAGTACCTTTTCCATGCGCTGAAGCAGGGGCAGGATCTCCAGCACGTCCTGCAGTTGCTCCTTGGTGGAGGTCGTCAGACTGGCCGCGAAATCGGCGAGATGTGAGGGATCGTCCGGGCCGAAGCGATCCAGAAACATCCGCAGTTCTTCCACGTACAGCGGATTGAGCGGAAGCAACTCCTTGATGGTGTTGATGACCGCCATGGCATAGGCTTTGATTTCGCTGCTGGGCGGACCGGCGGGCTCGGGCAGATAGGTGACGCGGGCGCGGAAGGGTGCCTCGGGGTTTGCCCAATCGGCAATGCGGAAGCGCTGGAGACATTCCACCAGCACTTGCAGATGACCGTCCTGCTGATGGATGCGATGCACCCGGCAGGCGGTGCCGATGGCGTGGAAATTCCCGGTGGTGGCTTCCTCCGAGGTTTCGCTGTCCACCAGCAGGACGCCGAGCATTTTGTGATCGGTGTCGGCGACTGCCTTCATGGTCGAGGCCCAATGCTCGGCATCCATCATCAGCGGGACCGCCTGCCCGGGGAAGAAGGGCCGGGAGGCAACGGGCAGGATATGAATCTCGGTGGGCAGGACATCGTTGGCGCGCGCGAGCTGGATCGGCTCCAGATTCTCGCTGACGCCATCCTCGCTCGTATGATCCCCGCGTTCCTCATCCGACATGCCATGTACCTCGCTTGAAAAACCCTGATCCGGGGTAGCGAATTTCAGGTCTTTGGCGTGGATTTGCAAGCGGCATTCGCGAGCCGGGCGTAACTGGCGACATCTAGGTTTTCCGCCCGCAGCGTCTGATCGATCCCGGTTTCATCGAACAGGCTCTGATCAATCAGTTTGGAGAGGCTGTTGCGCAGGGTCTTGCGCCGCTGCCCGAAGGCGGCCGCGACGATGCGCGCATGGAGCGCCGGATCGTCGATCTGATGGGGCTGGGGGCGCAGCGGGCGCAGACGCACAAAGGCGGATTCGACCTTGGGGGCCGGAGTAAAGGCGCCGGGTCCGATCCGAAACAGACAGCTTGCGCTGCACAGGCTCTGCACCATGACCGAGAGACGCCCATAGATCTTGTCGCCCGGGTCGGCGACGATCCGGTCCACGACTTCCTTTTGCAGCATCAAGTGCAGATCGAGGATGCAGTCGGATTGCTCCAGGAAATGAAACAGGATGGGGGTGGAGATGTTGTAGGGCAGATTGCCGACGATGCGCAGTCGCTCGCCATTGCTGGCCAGATCACGCAAATCGAACTTGAGCGCGTCGACATTGTGGATGCGTAGATCCCCGAGCGGACCCAGGCGTTGGCGCAGCGGCTCGATAAGGTCGCGGTCAAGTTCGACCACATCGAGCGTGCCTGCCGCAGTCAGCAAACCTTTGGTGATGGCGCCCTGTCCGGGGCCGATCTCCAGGAGCCGTTCTCCTGGTTTGGCGCCAATGACGGAGTGGATCCGCTCAATGATCGCGGGATCGTGGAGAAAATTCTGGCCGAAGCGTTTGCGGGGATGATGTTCCATCCGGCTAGGGTACTCGAAAGCGCGGGCGGTTGGCGTTTAATCCCGCTGCTCTCGCAACGCGCGTACCTCGGTCTCGCTCAACCCGGTCTTGTCGGCCAGCAGCCGGTTATCGTCGATGACATCCAGCAGGCTCCGGGCGATGCGCAGGCGTTCCTGTTGTTGGCCTTCTTCTCGCCCTTCTTCTCGCCCTTCCTCTCGCCCTTCCTCTCGCCCCAGCTTCCGCCCCAGCTTCCGCCCCTGATGCATCCCCCAGCCATAGGAGGACTGCACCATGCTGGCCTGCTGGTGCAAATCGTCCTGATAGCGTTCGTAGGCGCGCCGCTCGGCATCGGGGAGTTTCAGAATATCCAACTGTTCTTTGGCCTGTTGTAACCCGCGTGCCCGGAAGCCCTCCGGAACCTCCTCGTGCTTGAGAAAATAAATCCACTCGTCCAGCGAGTCTCGCGCTACGTCGTCGAATTGATTCACCTTGATCAGGTAGTACTCCGGGAACAAGGCATGCGGTTCGCGCCGTCGGTAGAGTTCCTCCTGCGCCTCGCTCAGCCGCAATTCGTCGTGCTGGTGCAGACCGATGAAGCGGGTCGCGCCGTGATAGACATAATCCTGCCCCTGACCCAGGTCGAAATAGAGAATGCTGACCGAGATGACCTTGGCCACTTCGCCGTAGGGCTGACCTTCCTGAAGATTTTCCACCACCGTGCGCGCGGTGCTGTGCAGAATCCGCTGCAAATAATCGAACTGCCGTTGATATTGCACCTCGATCAGGACGATCTCGCCCCCGGCATTGCGCGTCTTCAGATCCACCCGGTTCTGTTTCTCGATCGCGGTGTCCTTGTTGCTCTCGCTCTCCAGGATTTCCAGGATCTGAATGTCTTCGCGCAGCAGTTCGCTGAGGAAGCCTTCGAGAATCCCGAAATGGGCCTTGCTGCGTAATAGGCGCTTCATCGCCCAGTCGAAGCTGATCAAGCGACGGGCGCGCGTCATGGTCGCGCTCCCGTCCCTGCCGCGAGGTGGCCCGGATTCCGCTGTGCGGTGCTGTGTGGTGTCATGGTTTCACTGCTCAACAAGATCCAGCGATCAGCCGCCGGGGATTGTTCTAAAGCCATCAAGTAGCGCCAACATAAAGCTAGCAACTGCCAACTGTCTCAACAACTCCGACAAACTTCGTGGGCGAACTGCTCCAATTTGCGGGTATCGGCGGTAAACAGCCGGATGCCTTCGGCAAGCTTTTCGGTCGCCATGGCGTCTTCGTTGAGTTCCCAGCGGAAGCCGGGTTCGTCATAGGCGACCTTCGGAATCTCCAGCGTGCGCGCCCGCTCGGCATCCAGCTTGCGCGGAACCTCGCCCTCCGTGGAGGCCAGCTCGCCCAGCAAGGCGGGCGAGATGGTCAGGTAATCGCAACCGGCCAGTTCCAGAATCTCGTCGAGATTGCGGAAACTGGCGCCCATGACGACCGTCTCATAGCCGTGACGCTTGTAATAGTTGAAGATCCGGGTCACCGATTGGACTCCCGGATCCTCGTCGGCGGGGTAGCCGGCGACGTTTTCGGCTTTTTTATACCAATCGAGGATCCGCCCGACGAAGGGCGAGATCAACGTCACGCCGGCGTCGGCGCAGGCGACGGCCTGGGCGAAGCCGAATAGAAGGGTCAGGTTGCAGTGAATGCCCTGGCGTTCCAGAATCCCGGCGGCGCGGATGCCCTCCCAGGTGGCGGCGATCTTGAACAGCACCTGGCGGCTCGGATCGATGCCCGTGTCCTGATAAAGCGCCACCAGCCCCTCGGCGCGGCGCAGGGTGGCATCCGTGTCGAAGGAGAGCCGCGCGTCGATCTCGGTGGAGACCCGCCCCGGCACGATCTTGAGGATCTCGGTGCCGAAGTTGACGGCCAGTTTGTCCATGGTCCATCTTGCCTGGGCAAGACTGTCGCTGCCGCCCCGCTCCTGACCGAACAGCGCCGCTTCCTGCATCAGGTCGCGATACTGGGGCATCTGGGCCGCTTTGTAGAGCAGCGATGGATTCGTCGTGGCGTCCTGGGGTTGATAATCGATGATCGCCTCGAAATCTCCGGTGTCCGCGACCACGGTGGTCATGCTCTTGAGTTGCGCGAGTTTGCTCATGAGTCGGTCTCTCCGCGTTGGTTGTGAGCGGTCAGTCCGTGACCTTAGCTCAAACGGATGAAGGTTTCGACTGCTCGAACCTCGCGGGGTTTGCCAGGCGGCGTCGATCCATCAATACTTTGACTGACGATTGGATCTTTACCACGCTCCACCCGGTGCGTATGGGCGCTGTAGCCGTTCTCATTTTGACGTATGAGCCCGCTTGCGGGCGATTGACGGGCCTGCGGGTGATTTGCGGGCGCGGGGAGCAAACCCAAAGGCTTTTCGCAGATCATGTCGCCCGCAAGCGGGCTCCTGCGATGGCGGATGACGCCAAAACGAGAACGGCTGTGGGTACTGAGATCAACAAGACAGAGGGATCGGTAAATGACCAAATCCAGCGCGCCCGATCCATCGCTCGATGCGACCCAGCGGGCGGATGTCGTCGCCAAGGAAATTCTGAAAAGACAGTTCGACACCCTGCTCGCGAATCTCGATGGGGTGCGGGCGAATCAGGATCCCGAGTTTCTGCACGATCTGCGCGTCGCCACGCGGCGGACCCGCTCGGCACTGACACAGATCAAAGGGGTTTTCCCGGGCGATCTGGTGGAGATTTACAAATCCCGTTTCGCCTGGCTTCAGCAGGTGACCAATCCGTTGCGCGATCTGGATGTCCATCTGCTGCATTTCGAGGGTTATGAACAGAGTCTGCCCGCGTCCCTGCGGCCGGCTCTGGAGCCGCTGCGCGACTATCTTCTGACGCTCCAGGAGGGCGAACATGGCCGCTTGTTGGCGGCACTCGATTCTGACGAGTTCGTCCATCTGGTCCAGGACTGGTTGGCCTTTCTGGACGCGCCGGTCCCCGAGGTGTCCGGCACCGCCAATGGCCTGCGCCCCGTCAAGGAGCTTGCCGACGAGCGCATCTGGCGACTCGTCAGGCGGGTGCGTCGGGAGGGCCGGGCGTTGCGGGCGGATTCACCGCCCGAGGATCTGCACGAACTGCGCAAGAGCTGCAAGAAGCTGCGGTATCTGATGGAGTTTTTCCGGACGATCTATCCCGACCATGACATCCGTCGCCTGATCGATCTGCTCAAGACCCTGCTCGATCATCTCGGCGGGTTTCAGGATCTGGTGGTCCAGGTTGGCCATCTGTCCGAACTGGCGCAACGGATGCGCGACGAGGGCCGTGCCGAGACCGCAACCCTGCTGGCCATGGGGGCATTGATCGGGCATCTGCTGGAGCGCCAGCAGGCCCTGCGCGACGGTTTCGCGGCGGTCTTTGCCGACGCGTTCGACAAGGAGCGGCGGGCGCTGTGCCGCGAACTTTTTGCGTCCGGGCGCTGAACCGAGATCCGGCGGAGGACCGATGAATCAAGCCGACTTTGCACGCGTGGTCGACGCACTGAGTTTCGCCGCGCACAAACACCGGGATCAGCGGCGCAAGGACCGGGATGCCTCACCCTACATCAATCACCCCATCGCGCTGATGCGCGTGCTCGCGCTGGAGGCCGGGATCCAGGATCCGCTCGTCCTCGGCGCGGCGCTGCTCCATGACACGGTGGAAGACACCGAGACCACACCCGAGGAACTCGCGGAACGGTTTGGCCCCGCGATCCGCGATCTGGTCATGGAGGTGACGGACGACAAGGCATTGCCGAAGGCCGAGCGGAAACGCCAGCAGGTGCTTCACGCCGCGGGCGCCAGCGAAGGGGCGCGGCTGGTCAAACTTGCCGACAAGATCTGCAACCTGCGGGATGTGGCGGACAATCCGCCGAGCGGCTGGGATCTCGCGCGCCGCCAAGGCTATTTCGATTGGTCCGCCGAAGTGATCGATCAGTTGCGCGGCACGCATCCCGGACTGGAAGCGATTTTCGATGCGGCTTACGCGCGGCGGCCTTGAGGGGTTGGCCCGACAGCGGAGTCTGCCGGGCCGTTGGACGACAGGCGCTCAATGCGCTCTGGTCTGCTTCACGTCAAAACGGGGCCAACTTTTGCCCGTTTTTATCCCGCTTCGTTCAAGCCGCCGGCTTCCCGTCGCTTGTAGCGCACTGAGGAAATCAGGGCCAAAACGATAAAGGCGACGCCGATCAAACCGGTGATGACCTCGGGGATGTGGATCACGATGCTTGCCAGCATGATGCCCGCCAGGGCACCAATCGCCCAGTGCGCGCCATGCTCCAGAAACACATATTCGTCCAGAGTGCCTTTGTTGACCAGATAAACGGTCAGCGAGCGCACGAACATGGCGCCGATGGCCAGGCCCAGCATGATAATGACGACATCGCGGGTGATGGCGAAGGCGCCGATGACGCCGTCGAAGGAGAAGGATGCATCCAGCACTTCCAGGTAGAGAAAGCCGGCGATACCCGAGCGCTTGGCGGTGTTCACCATGGCAGCGCCTTCCTCCTCGTTCTCGAACAGACTGTCCAGGCTGCTCACGGCGACATAGAGAATCACCCCGCCGATGCCCGCCACCAACAACGAAAGACGCTCGGCGGTTTCAAGCGGCAAGAATCCCTGAAGGAGAAACAGAACGATCAGTGCCAGCATGACCTCGATGGCATCGAGCTTGCCGAGTCTGGATAACCGCTCCTCGACGGCACCGAGCCAATGCAGTTCCTTGGTGGCATCCATCATGAAATAAAGAAAGACCAACAGCAGGAACATCCCGCCAAAAGCCGAGATGCCGATATGGCTTTCCTCCAGATATTTGGCGTACTGCTCCGGTTGTTGCAGGGCCATGGTCGCGACCTCTCCCATGCCTTGTCCCGAGGCGACGGCAACGATCACGATGGGAAAGACGAGTCGCATGCCGAACACGGCGATCAGGATACCCACGGTCAGGAAGATCTGCTGCCATTTGGCATCCATCTCCTTGAGGACCGAGGCGTTCACCACGGCATTGTCGAAAGACAGGCTCACTTCCATGATTCCGAGGATGATGACCAGGAACACGGCGGCCATGCCTCCAGCCGGGGTCTGCAGACCCCAGTAATACGCCGCGATCAGGCAGGCGACGGTGACAATAATGGAATAACGAAAAGCTTTCATTGACTCCCCCTGCATAATCCGAAAGATGAAGTGCGATTTTCTCCGAAGCGCACTCTAACCGATTTTCAAGGCATTCATGCGCTCGATCGCGGTTGCCCGGATGGACCGTGCGGGGTGCCTACCCGACTCATGCATCTTTCCTATTGTTTTTGAATCCCGTCTGCTTGAAAACGGCGACGATCTGCGCGAAGGTGTGCGCAGCGCGTCGTGCGAGACTGCGGTTCGCTGCTCTTCGTCGCACTGGAGAGAGAGTTCGGCGGCTGGACATTCAACGCTACCGACATCCCATCGGAGTCTGACACCGCCGTGGAGTGGCTCAAGCAATCCGTCTGAGTGAGGCCAACATGAGCATCAGAAGACTCCCCGTTTACATCCTGCTCGATACCTCCGGGTCGATGCGCGGCGAGCCCATCCACTCGGTCAACGTCGGTCTCCAGGCGATGCTGAGCGCGCTGCGGCAGGATCCCTACGCGCTGGAGAGCGTCCATCTCTCGATCATCACCTTCGACATCCAGGCGCGCGAATCGCTGCCGCTGACCCCGCTGGCCGATGTGAAACTCGACGAGATCCCGGCGCCCGATTCCGGCGCGACCTTCATGGGCGCGGCGCTGGAACTGCTGATCCAGTGCGTCGACCGCGACGTGAAAAAAAGCACCGCCGACGCCAAGGGCGACTGGCGTCCGCTGCTGTTTCTCATGACCGACGGCAGCCCCTCGGATCTCCATGCCTTCCGGCAGGCCATTCCCGAGGTGAAGATGCGCAATTTCGGCTCGATCGTCGCCTGTGCCGCCGGTCCCAAGGTCAAGCAGGAGGCGCTGCTCGAACTGACCGACCGGGTCGTCCTGCTCGACACCATGGACGCGGCGACCTTCTCGGGCTTTTTCAAATGGGTGTCGGCGAGCGTCGCCGCCGGATCGAGCAGCGCGGGCGTCTCGGATCAGGTGACGCTACCGCCGCCACCACCCGAGGTGCAGCTCGTGCTGTGATCGAACTGAACGCCGACCGATGGCACCGCAAAGGAGCAACGCATGCGCAGGCTTCCCGTGTTTTTCGTCCTCGACTGCTCGGAATCCATGGTGGGAGACCATCTCAGACAGATGGAAGACGGCTTTCAGGCCGTCGTCCGCACGCTGCGCGGCGATCCTCACGCGCTTGAGACCGTCCATCTCTCGGTAATCGCCTTCGCGGGCGTCGCCAACACCATCGTCCCGCTGATCGAGGTGTTTTCCTTCTATCCGCCGAAACTCCCGCTGGGCGGCGGAACCAGTCTCGGGGCCGCGCTCGATGCGCTGATGGCGGAGATCGACCGCTCGGTGGTCAAGACCACCCCTAACCAAAAGGGCGACTGGAAGCCGCTGGTCTATCTGTTCACCGACGGTCATCCGACCGACGACCCTGGTCCAGCCATTGCCCGTTGGAATTCGCACTACGCCAGGAGAGCCTCGCTGATCGCGGTCGGGATCGGCAAGGACACAGATTTTTCGGTGCTGAAGCGCCTGACCGAGAACGTCATCCTGTTCGAGGAGACGCGGGAGGGCGATTTCAGCCGCTTCGTCAACTGGATCAGCGCCTCCGTGGTCGCCCAGAGCAAGAGCCTGGGCGAGGGGCTCGACACCCAGACGCTGCCGGACCTGGACGAGCGTTTCATGAAGGTCGTCAAGGATCCCCCGCCAGCACTCGCCGATGCGGCCTGCGTGACCCTGGTTGGCCGCTGTCAGAAGACCCGCAAGCCCTACCTCATCAAATACGAACGCGAGCTACAGGATGTCGCTACGCTCGACTTCAAGTTCGAGGTGCCGATTTACCGGCTCGCGGGCTGCTATCCGCTCGATGAAGACTATTTCGCCTGGTCGGATACTCGCGCCGTCGACCTGAAGGTGAACACCTCCGATCTGATCGGCGCGCCGGGCTGTCCGCACTGCGGCAACGCCACCGCCTTCGCGGTCTGCGGCTGCGGGAAGCTCTTGTGCATCAATGGCCCGGAAGAGGCGACCTGTCCCTGGTGCGAAAAGCAGGTGACCTTCACCCCCCGTCCGGCGAGCGAGGATGACGGGTTCGATGTTAGACGCGGCAGGGGCTGACGGCGCGATGACATCCATGGCCCGCAAGCCAACGCCCGAGCAGCGTCAAAAATTGGCGCCGGAGATCGAGAATTTGCTCTGGGGGCTGTTCGGACCCAATGATCGTCCATTCTTCGACCGCGGCGACATTGCGCCGCTTACGCTGGATGAGTTTGTCCAGTGCGACGAGGTGTTCGAGGAGACCTTCCGGTTCCTGGACGCGTTGACGGCAATATGGAATCGCCTCTGTCCGGGAAGGCCGCTTAAACCCTGTACTCAGGACCGGCAACCCAAGGAGATTGCAATGCCGATGGCGCTGCCCGTCCAGTCCGAGACTCCGGTGTCCAGGCGCGAGGCGTCCAAGGCCGGCGAGGCGTTGGCAGCGACGGAAGCGAACATCGAGGAGACGAAAGCCATGTCCCTTCCGCACCCGCCCGACACGCCGACGTCCGGCTCCGTTCAGGGCGCGCCCGGACAGGTTCCAGCGGCCAGCATAGCGCCCGCCAAGCCTCGGGAGCCCAGGGCAACTTTCCAACTGCCCAACGGTAAGGTGGGCGTCGACTATGCTGCGCGCATCGAGGGACGGGATGCGGAAGGCCGATCAGTGCGTATCCGGGATGTCCGGATTCCCGATGGCCTTGGTCTGTCCTTCGACCCGGATCGCGGCGAACTGCGCGGAACCCCCGCGCTGGACGGCGACCACCGACTCCCGTTGAGCTGGACCCTGGACGAGAAAACGCGCTATTCGGGCGATTGCCTGCTAATCGTCAACCCCGACCCCAAGAGTCTCTGGAAGGTGATCGAGCCGCCGGACGGTTCGCCTTACCTCAAGCCCCACGCGGATCGCCGTCTGCTGACCGGTCGCGGGTTCAGCATCGCCGCCGCCAGTCGTCGCGGACGCTCGCACGAGCACGCGGGAACCTTCCGCGACGACGATTTTTTCATCGGCCATGATGCACAGACGCAATGGTCCGTGATCCTGGTCGCGGACGGGGCCGGCAGCGCGCGATACTCCCGCGAAGGCGCCTGGCTGGCCGTTGCAAGCGCCGGCGCGCATCTGTCGGAGGCGCTGGCGGGCGAGCTTGGCGCCAGGATGACCGCCGCCCTGGACGGTTGGGAGGCCGATCCCGAAGGCGTCGCGCAGGCCATGGGCGCCGAGTTCCATTATCTGTTCCACCAGTCGGGCACGCTCGCCGTGCAGTCCATCGAACAGGCGGCGCGGAGCGCGGGTGCCGAGGTTCGGGATTATGCGACGACCCTGCTCGCCGCGGCGCTCAAGCGGCAGGACCGCGAGACCTTTCTGGCGATCTTCTGGGTGGGCGACGGCGCCATCGCGGCCTATGGGCCGCGCGGCAAGGTTCGTCTGATGGGGACGCCCGACGGCGGCGAGTTCGCCGGTCAGACGCGTTTTCTGGATCGCGCCGCGCTTTCCGATCAGGGCTTCGCCAAGCGCATCGGCATCGGCCGTTATCCTGACTTGACCGCCGTCATGCTGATGACCGATGGCGTCTCCGATCCGCGCTTCGAGACCGACAACGGGCTGAACGATCCGGTCAAATGGGATGCTCTTTGGGATGAGATCGCGCCGCTGCTGGCCACGTCAGAACCCGATAAGTGTCTGCTCGACTGGCTGCATTTTTTTGCGCCGGGACACCATGACGACCGCACGCTCGCGCTGCTCTGGTGAGCGCTGATGCCAGCGCGATGTCTCCGCGTCCTGGCGTCTGCGTGAGCGCCTGGCCTTCATCGGCGAAGACGAGGCATTCATCCGTTCGCTAATCGCTCACAGCTACGGCAGGCTGAATCTCAGCGAGGACGAGTTCATCTCCAACCGCTCCGTCATCAAAAATCACATCGACAGCGTTGCCTTGGGAAGTCAATCTCCAGCAGACGGAGCCTCCGGCCTTTTAATCCGGTAGAGGCATCGAAGTCAGCAACTCCGAAAAATCGCCAATGGCCAAAAACTCGCTGACCGAGCGGCGCGGTCTCTTGGAGTCCGGCTTCAGCACCGCGACCAGCCAGCGGAAGCCGAATGCCTGAGCCGCCCGCAGGACGCTCAGGTTGTCGTCGACGAACAGCGTGCGCTCCGGGTCGAAGGGTTCGATGGCCTGGAGTGTCGACCAGAAATCCGGCGCCTCTTTCGCCAGCCCCAAATCGTGCGCGGACAGGATGCGTTCGAAATGTCCACCGAGCCGGGTGCGTTCCAGCTTCAGGCCGAGCGACTTCTGGTGCGCGTTGGTGACCAGCACGCGCCGCTTGCCGAGCGCCGCGAGCGTCTCCAGGAAGTCCACCACATGCGGGTGCACGGCGATCAGATGTTCGACTTCCTGCTTGAGCAGGAGGATATCCAGCCCCAGTTCGCGGCTCCAGTGATCCAGGCAATACCAGTTCAGGGTACCCTCGATCTCGCGATAGCGCGGCAGCAGTTCCGCCTTGGCCGCCTCGACCGCTAACCCGCGTGCCTCGGCATAGCGGCGCGGCACATGCTCCAACCAGAAATGGTTATCGAAATGCAGGTCGAGCAGGGTGCCGTCCATGTCCAAAAAGACGCTGTCGATCCGGTTCCAATCGATCATATTTTTGACCTCGGGATGTCGCGTATGCCTCTAAAACCTAAAATTCTTGACCGCCGTCTGGTCGCCGAGAGCCTGTTGTTTCGGGTCGAGCAGGTCGATCTGGAATTCGCCAACGGCAACCGCCGGACCTACGAACGCATCCCCGGCGGCGCCGATTCGGTGATGATTGTGCCCATGCTCGATGCCGAAACGGTATTGCTGATCCGCGAATACGGCGCTGGCACCGACCGTTATGAATTGGGTCTACCCAAGGGTGTGGTCGAGCCTGGCGAGGAGCCCATCGCCGCCGCCAATCGCGAGATCCAGGAGGAAATCGGTTATGCCGCCCGCGATCTGCGCATCATCGACCGCGTGTCGCTGGTGCCCGGCTATATCCAGCACCACAGCTTGATCGTGCTGGCGCAGGGGCTCTATGCGCAACGCCTGCCGGGCGACGAGCCCGAGCCGATCGAGGTCGTGCCCTGGCGGCTGAACGACCTGGACGCACTGCTCGCCCGCGACGATTTCGACGAGGCGCGCTCCATCGCCGCGCTGTTTCTGGCCATGCGAGCGTTACGAAGCTGAGGTGTTTACAGAAAAAACTGATCCCCGTGGTGGCCATTGCCTTCACCTCGACGACAACAGCATTGGAAACTTCGCATGTCATCCTTCACTACCCTCGCGGCGCTGCTGGTCTGCCTCGTCGCCGCATGGCCGCCGCCAACCCTGCTGGCCGCCACGCCCGACCCGTCAGCGGACGAAGCCTACAGCTTCGACGACTTCCCTCGCGAGGAAATTCTCGTGTACCCGGAGTGGTTCAAACGCAGTTTCCTGGACATTCGCGCGGACCTGGCCGAGGCAGTCGCGGCGGGCAAACAGGGGCTGATGGTCTATTTCGGACAGAAACGCTGTCCCTACTGCCATCAGCTCATGCAGGTGAATTTCGGACTCTCCGACATCGTCGAATACACCCGCCGGCATTTCGATGCCGTCCCCATCGATATCTGGGGGACCGAGGAGGTCACCACCCTCGACGGCGAGACCCTGACCGAGCGCGAATGGTCGCAGCGCGAGGACAGCGACTTCACGCCCGCTATCCTGTTCTATGCCGCAGACGGGACCGTCGCGCTGCATCTGCGCGGCTATTACCCGCCCTATCAGTTCCGCGCCGCCCTGGAGTATGTCGCCGACGGACACTACCGGCGCGAATCCTTTCGCGACTATCTGGCGCGTGGCGAGGATCGCATGGTGTTCGAGCCCGAGGATCTGAACGAAGAGTCCTTCTTCACGCCCCCGCCGTATAACCTCGACCGTCGCTATCCGGCCGAGCGTCCGCTGGCCGTCTTCTTCGAGCAGGGCGACTGCCACCCCTGCGACGTGCTGCACGGCCAGGTACTGCGCGCGCCGGCCATCCATCGGTATTTTGGCGAGTTCGACAGCGTTCAGTTGGATCTGCGTTCGGCGACCCCGGTGATCACGCCCGCCGGCCAGCGCACCACGGCGCGCGACTGGGCCGCCGAGCTTGGCCTGTTCTATGCTCCAGCGATCCTCTTTTTCGACGAACAGGGCAAAGAGCTGATACGGGTCGATTCGGTGGTCGGCTTCTACCGACTGCGCAATGTCCTGAACTATCTCGCCAGCCGGGCGTATCTGAGCGAAAGCTATGGGGCCTGGCGGGTGTCGCGGGCGTTTTAAGAGCGAATCTGGTATTTTTGCGCAGTGCAGCATTCGGTGCCTCCAGTGTCGTCTGCCCCTTCCTTCAAGAGAGAGAACAATGCAAAGCGTCTATATCGCCGGCGCCGGTTCCGGCAGCGGAAAATCCGTCGTGGTTCTAGGTTTTATGGAACTATTGTCGGCCGTCAACCAAAAGGTCGGTTTTTTTCGCCCATTCGCGCCAAAGGAATCCGAACCGGACAATCTCACCGACCTGATCCGCAGCCGCTACGATCTGCCTTTTCCACCCGAGATGTTCTACGGCTGTACCCTGGAAACGGCACGTCAGCTCCTCGGCAGCGGTCATTACGATGAGCTGCTCAAGCTCATCATGAACAAATTCAAGATGCTGGAGGAACGCTGCGACCTAGTCGTCTGCGCGGGAACCGACTACAACGGACTCATCCCCTCGCTGGAATTCGACTTCAACGCGGATCTGGCCAATAACTTCGGCTGCCGCCTGGTGGTCGTGGTCAAGGGGTTTGGGCGCGGCCCGCAGGAGGCGGTCGACGCCCTGCATATCGCGCACGAAATGATGCGCGAGCGCGGCGGCGATTTCCTGGCGAGCGTCGTCAATGGCGTGGCCGCCGAGCATGTGGAAACGGTCAAGAGCCGTGCCTACGATCTGCTGACCGAGAACGAAAACGTCTATGTGCTCCCCGAGCAATCCGTCCTCGGAATGCCGACGGTTGGCGAAATCCGTCAGGCGCTCGCTGCCGATTGTCTCTGCGGCGAGGGAGATGCCATGAATCAGGTGGTCACGAATTACAAGATCGCGGCGATGGAGATCCCGGATTTCCTGGGCTATATCGAGGATGGCTGTCTCATCATCACCCCCGGCGACCGCTCCGACATCATTCTCGCGAGTCTGGCGGCGGATGCGTCTTCCTCCTTTCCGCGCGTGGCCGGTCTGCTGCTGACCGGCGGTCTGCGCCCGGCCGAGAAGGTCCAGCGTCTGATCGAGGGTCTGCGCCGCACCAAGGTCTCGATCATGCAGGTGCCCGCCGACACCTTTACCACGGCCATGAACCTCAACCGCATTGAGGCGACCATCCTGCCCGGCGATGACCGTAAGATCGCCGCCGCGCTCGGTCTGTTCGAAAGCTACGTGGACGTAGAGGAATTGCGCGGGCGGATCGCCGTGCATCATTCCGACCGGATCACGCCGCTGATGTTCGAGTATGAACTGATCCGGCGCGCCAAGGCGCGGCGCCAGCGCATCGTGCTCCCGGAAGGCAGCGACGAGCGGATTCTGCGCGCAGCCGAGATTCTGACCCTGCGTCAGGTCGCCGATCTCACCCTGCTCGGCGACCCGGACAAGATCCGCCGCCGCATCGGTGAACTGGGCCTCAAACTCGACGATATCCGCATCATCGACCCTCTGACATCGCCCGACCGCAAGCGTTATGCCCAAACCTATTTCGAGCTGCGCAAGCACAAGTGCATCTCCGAGCAGATGGCGTATGACGTCCTGGAGGATGTCAGCTATTTCGGCACCCTGATGGTCTATCTGGGCGAAGCCGATGGGATGGTCTCCGGCGCCGCCCACACCACCCAACACACCATTCGGCCCGCCTTCGAGACGGTCAAGACCAAGCCTGGCATCAAGCTGGTTTCCAGTGTCTTTTTCATGTGTTTGCCGGATCGGGTGCTGGTCTATGGCGACTGTGCCGTTAACCCCAATCCGAACTCCCGGGATTTGGCCGACATCGCCATCAGCTCCGCCGCGACCGCGGCCGCTTTCGGGATCGAGCCACGCATCGCCATGCTGTCCTATTCGAGCGGCAGCTCGGGCAAGGGCGAGGACGTGGAGAAGGTGCGCGAGGCGGTGCGGATCGCGCGCGAACGCCGCCCCGACCTGAAGCTGGAGGGGCCGATCCAGTACGATGCCGCCGTCGATATCGAGATCGGACGCTCCAAGATGCCCGACAGCGAGGTGGCCGGCCACGCCACCGTGCTGATCTTCCCGGACCTCAACACCGGCAACAATACCTACAAGGCGGTGCAGCGCAGCGCCGGCGCGGTCGCCATCGGCCCGGTGCTGCAGGGGCTGAACAAACCGGTCAACGATTTGAGCCGGGGCTGCACAGTGACGGATATCGTCAATACCGTTGCCATCACCGCCATTCAGGCACAGAACGAACGCGACGCCCTCCAGGAGAACGCCGAATGAAGGTGCTGGTGCTCAATTCGGGGAGTTCCTCGATCAAATATCAACTCTTCCGCAGCGAGGACTGGGTCGCCATCGCCTTTGGGCAGGTGGCGCGGATCGGCGAGGCCGAAGGGGAACTCAAGCTGAACTGGCTCGACGGCGACGGCAATCCTCAGTCCAGACAGGAGACACCGGCAATCCCGACGCATCAGGAAGGCATCGATCACATCGTCGCCGGTCTACGGGCGAGCGGCGCGCTGGCGGATGTCTCTGAGCTGGCGGCGATCGGCCATCGGGTGGTGCACGGCGGACCCAACTTCAAGCATCCGGTGATCGTCGACGACGCCGTGGAGGCCGAGATTCGGGGCGTCGTTCCGTTGGCACCGCTGCATAATCCGGGGCATCTGGCCGGGATCGCGGTGGCGCGTCGGCTGTTTCCAACCGTGCCCTCGGTCGCGGTCTTCGACACCGCCTTTCATCAGACCATGCCGCCGACCGCTTATCGCTACGCGATCCCGGAGTTCCTCTATACCGAGCACCGCATCCGGCGCTATGGCTTCCACGGCACCTCGCATGGTTACGTCGCCAAACGCGCTGCCCGCGTTCTCGGCAAGCCGCTGGAGCAATGCAATCTGATCACCCTGCATCTGGGCAATGGGGCCAGTGCCGCCGCCATTCGCTCGGGCCAGTGCATCGATACCTCGATGGGATTGACCCCGCTGGAGGGATTGGTGATGGGCACGCGCTGCGGCGACATCGACCCGGCCGTGCTCATCTATCTCGGCAAAAATCTGGGGCTCGACGCCGAGGCGCAGGACCAGTTGCTCAATCGTCAGAGCGGTCTGCTCGGGATCTGCGGCGTCAACGACATGCGCGAGATCGAGCAACTTGCCGCGGACGGCAACGCACGCGCCGAACTGGCCATCGGCATTACCGTCCATCGCCTGAAGAAATACATCGGCGCCTATTACGCCGAGTTGGGCCGGGTCGACGCCATCGTCTTTACCGGCGGGATCGGCGAGAATTCGCTTGGCATCCGGCGGCGGGCCTGCGAGGGGTTGGAGCGCCTGGGAATCGCGCTCGACGAGGAGGCCAACGCCTCGCGCGAATCGCGTGGCGAGCGTTGCATCAGCGCGTCGGACGGCGAGGTCAAAGTGCTGGTGATCCCGACCAACGAGGAACTGGAGATCGCCCGGCAGGCGCTGGCGGCGGTTGGGGGCTAACGCGGGCTTTATCAAGCATCGTCGGCGCAAATGCAGGATAATCGCGCCGTTCGATGCCGAAGAGCGATCACCGCCGCAATCCACCCGAAGGAGATAATGATGTCCGACTCCAGCACGTCGTTCTGGAAATCCATGGCGTTTTTTCTGCTGCTTGCCCTGATTGGCGTCTACCTGCTCTATGAGTGGTACGACGACCAACTCTACGCCCGACTCGCGGAAAAGGATGCGCTGATTGACCAGTCGAGCGCACAGATCAGAGCAACCGATACGCGGCTCCATCAAGTGGTCGACGCTCAGGATAGCGTTCAAGCCGAAATCGCTGCCCTGCGGAACCGACATCAAGAAGAAAAAGCCCTTTTGACAGAGCAGTTAGAGAGGCTCGCACAGGAGAAAGCCGCTTTTGGCCAGAATCTGGCATCGCTTCGCGCAACCCACGCGGACGATTTGGCCGCCGAGCAACAGAAGACCCGTCAGGCGGTCAGCGAGCGTGAAGAGCTTGACGCAGCCTATGCCGAGTTGAAACGGCTCCACGAGGCCGATCAAGCAAAAATGATCGCCTTGCAGTCAGACCTGTCAAATGTGCACAAAGCGATTGAAAAAACGGCCGCGGAGCATCAGGCGAAGGTCACAGAGCTGGAAAACCATCTCAATGAGCGGGTCAAGCTGTCCAAAACAACGCCAATGGACGCCGACCTGTTACGCACGGCGTTAGCCGCGGGCGTTCTGACCTCAGACGAGGTCGCTGTCGAGGACGGGCAGGCATTGACCGGTCAACTCGCCGAGACGACGTCGCGATTGGAAGCGCTCCAGGCGGACCATGACGCCGTGCGCCAGCAACTCGCCGAGACGCAGCAACAACTTGAGCGTACTCAGTCCGAACTGGAACAAAGCCAGAGCAAGCTGACCGAGGTCAGTCCGCTCGACGGAGACGGGGACCGCATTGCCGTCTTAAATGAGCAGATTGAAACCGAGAAGAACGTACGCACGGAATTATTGCAACAACACCAGGCCGCGCTGATCGCGCTCATGGATACGCTGGACGATACCAAGCAAAAACTGGCTGCGGTCGAAGACAAATTACGGACGGCCCAAGCGGAAACCAGCGAGACGGATCAAGGCGTTTTGGAGCAGGTCGCGTCAGCCAATGCCCAGGTCGCCACGCTTGAGGCCCGTTTGGAAGAAGATCGGCGCCAATCGGCATCGGCCCAACAGACGCTTCGTGATGAGGCCGAAAAGGCCATCGCAAAACTGCGCGCGCGCGAGGCCGGTTTTGCCGATCTTGGCGGTACTTACACGCCTCGCGGCGTTTTGTTGCGATTGATGGAGGCTGAGCTGCGTTTTTCTCCAGGGCAGGCGACGCTGCCGGCTGGTGAGCTTGCCAGCCTTGAACGCATCGCCGCCTTACTCAAGGAACAGCCTGAGTTGACTGTCCGAATTGAAGGCCACACGGACAGTTTGGGTGGCGCCGAACTAAATCTGTCTCTTTCCCAGCGGCGCGCCGAAGCCGTGAGGCAGTCATTGATCGAGCGTGGCGTTGAGGCGGTGCGCCTGAGCGTCGAAGGGATCGGCGCCGCGCGCCCGATCGCCGACAATGCCACGGCCGCTGGCCGGAGTCTGAACCGGCGTGTAGAAGTGTACGTCAAGGAATAGCCACCGACGCTAAAACCAAGTTCGGGCAGAGCGTCCGCGTCAGCCATCCGCCGGCGTTGATTGGAACTTGCCCGAGTTTGGAAAACGACTTCGCTCGACCGTGCCAAGGCAATAGCAGATCGAAAAGCTTGGGCTATAATTAAAATGGAAATCAAGAAGAGGAGGATTGTCATGAAAACCAAACGCACCGAGCTCGCCGAGGCGGTTCCGCGTCGTGAAATGACCCTTTTCGACGAAATGGATCGCGCTTTCGACGATCTCTTGACACGAGGTGGATTGCGGCGTGGCTGGTTGCATCCGTTCCGTGGGCTGTGGCCGGAGTGGGGTGGCATGGAGACGGCGTTCGAGATCACCCCGATGATTGATGTGATCGACCGCGAGGCCGAGGTTCTGGTCCGGGCTGAGGTGCCGGGTGTCGAGAAGAAAGACCTCGAAGTGGATCTGGCGGGCGATATGCTGACGATCAAGGGCGAGCGCAGGCACGAGGAAACCAAGGATGAGGGCGCCTACTTCCGTTCCGAGATCGCGCACGGTCATTTCAGCCGTACGATCCGGTTGCCGGCCGAAGTGGCGATGGAGGATGTCAAGGCCGAGTTCAAGGATGGCGTGCTTGAGATCCATCTGCCGAAGACGGAGAAGACCGAGCGGCGTCGCATCGAGGTTCAATGAACCAGCGTCAGCGCTGAAGACGCTCTCGATAAAGGAAGAGCGCGCGGCGGAGAGCAGGGAAGCCAGAAAAGGCCGGCCATCGGGTCGGCCTTTTTGTTAACGCGGTCAGCGGGCCTCACAACGAATCGAATCGATCGGGAAGGGCTTTTTCGCCGTGTCACACAAGTCGTGCCACACTCGCCCTGCCAACGGCCAACTTTGATATGACTGCTTCGCCATTGACCTTCACCATCCTCGGCACTGGTGCCGTGGGCGGGTTCTACGGATCGCGATTGCTCCAGGGCGGGGCTGTGGTGCGTTTCATCGCGCACAGCGATGTGGATTTCATTCGCCAGCAGGGATTGCGCGTCGATTCGCCGCTCGGCAACCGGCAGCATGCTCCGGTTGATGTCTATGCCTCCTCGGAGCCGATTCCGCCGAGCGAGGTGGTCTGCATCGCGCTCAAGACGACTCGGAATCACCGTCTGCCGGAACTGCTCAAGCCCTTGATCCACGACGGGACGGTCATTCTGAATCTCCAGAACGGCTTGACCATGGAGGATGAATTGGCCGAAGCGTTTCCCCAGGCATGCCTGATTGCGGGGCTGTGTTTTCTGTGCTCGAACAAGGTCGGTCCCGGACACGTCGCACACCTCGATTACGGTAAGATCAGCTTTGCCCCCTTTGACGATCGCGGGCGCGACTGGATCCCTCGGCTGATGGAGTCGTTTGCTGCGGGCGGGGTCGCGGTCGAATCGTTGCCCTCGCTGACCCAGGCCCGCTGGCGCAAACTCGCCTGGAATATCCCCTTCAACGGGCTGTCGGTCCTGCTGGAGGCGAACACCGATGTCCTCATGGCGGACCCGGACGCGCGGCGGCTGGCAGAGCAGTTGATGGCCGAGGTCGCGGTCGGTGCCACGGCCTGCGGAGTGCCGTTCGAGGATGATTTTACGCGCAAGCTGCTGGAGTCCACGGAACGGATGGCGTCTTATGCGCCCAGCATGCGGTTGGATTTTCTGGCCAGGCGCGAACTGGAAATCGAGTATCTGTACCGTCGACCGCTGCGCGAGGTGGCCAGACAGGGCGTTCGGTTGCCGGCGGTCGAGACGATCGCCAGTCAGTTGGCCTTTGTCGATCGCAGGAATCGTCAGCCGTAATCCGTCCATGGTCGTCCGGTCATCGCACTTGTCGTGCCCATGCCCGCGCCCCTACATGATGAAGATGGATTTAACGCGAGCCAATCCGGAGCACCTAATGAAAGCAATCGAGATGCGCGAAACCGGCGAACCGTCAGTCCTGCAATGGGTTGAGCGGCCCCGCCCCGAGATCGCGGGACCGGAAGAGATTCTGGTCAAACTCAGCGCGGCCGGCGTTAATCCAGTCGATGCCAAGATCCGTCGCAACGGCCCGCTGGCACCCGAGGGGCTTCCCGCGATTCTGGGCTGTGACGGCGCGGGCGTGGTGGAGGCCGTGGGCGAGTCGGTGATCCGCTTCAAACCGGGCGACGAGGTCTGGTTCTGTCACGGCGGTCTCGGCGGCTCCGTCGGGAACTATGCCGAATACATTGTTCTGGATCAACATTTTGCGCAGGCCAAGCCCCGCGCCATCGACATGGTCGAGGCCGCGGCCGCGCCACTCGTGCTACTCACCGCCTGGGAGGCGCTGCATGACCGGGCGCGGCTCGTCGAAGGGCAGCGGGTGTTGATCCATGGCGGCGCGGGCGGTGTAGGACATGTCGCCATCCAGCTTGCCAGGGCGGCCGGCGCGCGTGTCTGCACCACGGTCAGCAGTCCGGAAAAAGCCGATTTCGCCCATGCGCTCGGGGCCGAATACTGCATCAATTACCGGGAGGAGGATCTGGTCGAGTCCGTGATGGAATGGACCGAGGGGCAGGGCGTGGACATTGCCCTCGACACGGTCGGCCCCGCGGTCTTTCGTCAGACCATTCCGGCCATGGCCCAGTATGGCGACCTGGTGACGATTCTGGATCCAGGTCCGGAGCTGGATCTGAAGGAGGCGCGTCTGCGCAATCTGCGCATCAGTTTTGAATTGATGCTAACCCCAATGCTCCGGAACCTCCCACGCGCGCGCATCCATCAGGGCGAAATCCTGCGTCGCTGCGGCGATCTGATCGATGGCGGCGAACTGCGCATTCAGGTCTCCCAAACCTTTCCGCTGGAACAGGCCGCGCAGGCGCACACGCTTATCGAGCAGGGGCATGTGACGGGCAAGCTGGCGCTGGTCATGGCCTGAGCCGGTGAAACCAGGTCCGTCTCTTCCAGAAAGTTTTGCCAGCATGGATCGACTGCGTGTCGCCATCCTGTCCGATACTCACGGCGCGCTTGATGCGCGCATCCAGGAACTCGTGAGTCAATGCGATCTGGCCATGCATGGCGGCGACATCGGACATGCCGCCATCCTCGCCCAGCTTCAGCCCCGGCTGGGGCGAGTGCTGGCGGTGTTCGGCAATAACGATGTCGCGCGCAAATGGCCGGAGGAAGATCGGCAACTTCTCGTGCATCTGCCGGAATGGCTTGATCAGCCGCTGCCTGGCGGGCATCTGGTGGTGATCCACGGTCATCAGACCAATGCGCGCGATCGTCACAGACTGCTGCGCGGACGTTTCCCGCATGCCCGGGCAATCGTCTATGGACACAGTCATCGGCTGCTGCTGGAGGTCGACGCTCGGCCCTGGATCCTCAACCCTGGCGCGGCCGGGCGTTCTCGCACGCACGGCGGGCCTTCCTGCATGGTCCTGACCGCGACTCCGATGGAGTGGCAGGTCGAGACCTATCGTTATCCTCTATCCTTATCGAATCAGGGCGTCAGATACACCTGCCAGCATGAGCATACCCAGCCCCAATTCTCTCAAGCCGCCCAAATCGCTGCTCCGTCAGGTCGGTCGCGCGATCGCTGATTTTCGCATGATCGGCGCGGGCGACCGCATTCTGCTCGGCGTTTCAGGCGGCAAGGATTCGCTCTCGCTGCTCCAGATCCTCCACCATCTGCGCACCTATGCGCCGGTGCGCTTCGAACTCGCCGTGCTGACCGTCGACCCGGAGGTGCCGGGCTTCGATCCCCGTTCGCTCAAGGACTATTACGACACCCTCGGCATCCCTTGGCACTACGAACAGCAACCGCTGATGGAACAGGCCCGGGAGCACATGGATGGAGATTCCTTCTGCGCCTATTGCTCGCGCATGAAGCGCGGCATCATGTACCGCATCTGCCGCGAGCAGGGCTACAACGTCCTCGCGCTCGGGCAACACCTGGACGACCTGGCCGAGAGCCTGCTGATGTCGCTATTCCACGGCGGTCAACTGCGAACCATGAAGGCCCATTACACCAACCAGGAAGGCAACGTTCGCGTCATCCGCCCGTTGGTCTACTGTCGCGAGCGCCAGACCGCCGACTATGCCGTGCGGGCCAGCCTGCCGGTCATCCCGGACTCCTGTCCCGCCTGCTTTTCCATGCCGACCCGGCGCGAACACATGAAGGCGCTGCTGGCCCGCGAGGAGGCCGGTCACGGCCACCTGTTCGCCAACATCCTGCATGCGATCCGGCCGATCATGACCGAGGGCGGACTGCCGGAGCCGGGCTGGCCGCTGAAAGCCGCGCCAGAAGGGGACGCTGCGGCGGACTGAAGGATCTGGCGGGTGCCTTGAGAAAACACGGATCCTTGCGGATGTTCTATTCTTTACCTCGCGTCTGCTCCCGCGGTCATGTGCTCATGCCAACCTGGCCGATCCATCGAAACGTCGTCGATCATGAGTCATGATGGACGTGGTTTCGGTTGAACGGAAACGCATTGGCTGGTCTGACACCACCGCCCATTCCAAACGCTCGACTTCACAGGGGAGATCGTCATGGGCAAATACGTCAAACGTCAAACCCCTCGCGCCATGCCAAACGCGGAACGGGTCGCTCGCTTCGTCAAGGATCTGCAACAGCCTTTCCTGGTGGCGGGATGCCGGGGCGAGACGACGCAGCAGAACGATCGGCCGCGTTTCGACATCCATGGCCAATTCCGCTTTGCGACGGGCGGCCTCGATCAATTCCAGGACAAGCACCTGGTGGTCTTCGCTCACGGCTATAACAACACGCCAGACGATGCGCTACGCTCGGCCAATGAATTTTTCGGAAAGATCCATGAGTCGATTGTGCACGATGGCATCGATCCCGCCACCTGTGTCTATCTGCTCTTTACCTGGCCGGGCGATACCGGTCCGGTTTTTTTTAACACGGCTCAGGAATATGCCCATCTCTCCGGGGTGGCGCTCTACCGTTTGTTGAGCGAGGCGCAGACCGTCGCCGCCCCGAAATCCATCTCGCTGGTGTCCCATTCGCTGGGTGCGCATGTGGTGCTGCGTTGCCTGGCGGTGTTGGGAGAGCGCTTCTTTCGGGAGAAGTCGACCTTGCGAGTCGACCATGCCCTGCTGCTGGCCGCCGCCGTCGAGGATGATGTCTTTCATAACCCTGATCGCCTGGAGGAATATCACTTTCCGGAAGCCGCTTTTGGGGTGTCCAGCCTGCACATCTCCACTTCGCGCTCCGACGAGGTTCTGGGCGGGGCGTTCCGCGTCAACGAGCATGACGCGGCCCTGGGTTTCAAAGGCCCGGAATCCATGTCACCGCTCGCCTCGCTGGCGCGCCGGGTCGATGAGGTCTCGAATGGTCAGGCGAGGTTCCGATTCGAGATCCACGATTTCAGCCCCAACTCGGCGACCATCATGAATCCCGCCTTGCATGTGTATGATCATGGCGGCTATTGGACGAATCCAGAGCAAACGAATTATTACGTCAACCTGATCCATCGGGCGTGATGTTGGGTTTTTCTGATATGGTTTGAAAGTTGATTGTGCGGCGAGGCTTTAAACGTCCGGGACGGGTTGAATAACCCGACCCTGATCATGTGCTATTTGCGTGAGACTCCATTCGGCGCGGAAAAGAGGGCACACAATAAAAGGTGTTGATCGTCAATGAATTGTTTTTGCAAAAAGTGTGCGCAATATGAAAATAGTCAAGTTCGATCTGTCCATCGACGGCGTGAAAGCGAGAAGACGTTGCCTTGGAGCAGGAGCGAGCCGGTATGCCGCTGATACACGCGCGAGTTCCCTTTCAAGGTGGCCAATCGGAGAACGCTGTCATCGAAGCCAAACTTGACAGGCTTAGGCATGGCGGGAAGCCTCGTGTGCTCGACTTGTTTGCCGGGTGCGGCGGCTTGTCACTGGGCTTTCATGCAGCCGGCTTCAAGATCATGGGAGCGGTCGAAATCGATGCGGCGGCCGCCAAGTCGCACGCCCGCAACTTTCATCGCGAGACTTTACCGGAACTATTTCAGGCGCACGCCAAATCACGAGATATTACACTGATTGAGCCTGAGCAACTCCTGTTCGATTTTGGCCTGACGGATCCATTGGTCAGTCAGATTGATGTCATCGTTGGAGGCCCCCCTTGTCAAGCCTTTGCCCGCGTTGGCAGGGCCAAGCTGCGGGAGGTTGCAGCACACCCCGAGGCATTTCTGCGCGATCCGCGCAGTAATCTCTACATCCGTTATCTCGATTACGTCCGGGCGCTGAAGCCAGTCGCCTTACTGATGGAAAACGTTCCGGATATCGTCAACTATGGTGGTCATAACATTGCCGAGGAGATTTGCGAGGTATTGGACGACCTGGGTTACGAGCCGCGCTACACGCTGTTAAACGCTGTCTTTTATGGTGTACCCCAGATGCGCGAACGCATGCTGCTGGTTGCTTACCGCAGGGAGCTTGGAGCGAGGTGCTGGCACCCAGATCCCACCCATTGGATTGATTTGCCGCAAGGCTACCATGGCTCGAGGCAGGTCGCCCTGCAGACCATTAGGAGGGATCTCATTCAATCGGACCCCTACTTTGTCGATCCTCCACAGCCTTGCCAGGATCGCTGCCATGCGGCTATCACAGCTGAGGATGCTTTGTCTGATCTGCCCTGTATTGATGATGACTCCGAACTTAAGAAGAGCAAGGGGCCTCGTCGGTTTCATTGGCTGACGCGCTATCCGACCACGCCGCACAATGATTATCAGCGGCTGATGCGCGAATGGGATGGATTCGAGTCGCAGGAAGGTGTGTATGATCACGTCATCCGGTTCCTACCACGCGACTACAAGATTTTTGCCCGCATGCGGCCGGGCGATCAGTATCCCGAGGCTCACCGGCTCGCGCTCAGAATGTTCGAGGAGCGATTGGACGAGATCGAGCGGAGTGAAGGCCACCGGCTGAGGCTTGGTTCGACACGTTACGAGCAGGAGAGGGTTGCCCATGTGCCGGGCTATGATCCAGACAAGTTTCCGAACAAGTGGCGAAAGATGGAAGCGGACAGGCCGGCGAGGACGTTGATGGCGCACCTCGGCAAGGACGGCTATTCCCACATTCATTATGATCACGCCCAGGCACGGACGATTTCTGTTCGTGAAGCGGCAAGGCTTCAGTCCTTTCCTGACGGATTTGTTTTCGAGGGGCCAATGAACCCGGCGTTCAGGCAGGTGGGCAATGCGGTTCCCGTGCTGCTTGCGAAAGCGCTTGGCGAGACGATGATCGTTCAAATAACCGGGATAAGGATTGACGCGAATGAAGAGGAAAATCACGATCAAGCGGCTGTCGGGGTCTGATCTAACGCTGTTCGAAACACAGTATCGAAACACGCCGGGAGCCAAACAAAAAGCCATCAATCTCGACCGCGATGTTTTCATTGACGGGCTTTTCCCTGGTCTTCCACAGCGGATCAATCTCACCGATGGCAGAGTGATCGTCTCATTGCTCGTTTACGGTCCTGGCGGAGCTGACGCCCATGGCATCACACGAAAAATCCTGAAGCAGCAGAAGAACTGGCGGCTGAACGGCGAACTTATCGTTAATCCGCCCGAGGAGCCCCAGCGCTACGATGCGTTGCAGAAGGGGGATTTCGCGATTATCGACTTCGCCGGCGAGGTTGAGCCTCATACGGCGCGCGTGTATCTGATCTCAGGCGCGATGCCACGAGACAAGGCGCTGCATTCGGCACTCGATGCAAAGTACGGAGCGCTTTTTACCCAGCACAAGGGTATGGCTGAGATCGACCAGGAGAGTCTTGCCAACGTGGTTGATGGCGTCGGTTTGTCAGACGGACATCCTGTTCTCGATCTCGTGGACCTGGACGCCCTTGAAGATGCGGCCCAAGGTGGCCTGGAAGGGGCAGCCAAACTGCAACAGCGCCGCCGTGCCCGAGGCGTAACCAGCGAGGAATTGGGCAGGGCAAAGCGGAGCGCGGAACAGATCGGACGACTCGGCGAAGAAGTTCTCGATGCTTGGCTCGATTCGCAACAGCGGGCAGGCGTTGGGCACGAGTACATATGGGAGTCGGTACTCAACGCGGTCTCCCCGTATGACTTCACTCTTCTGGAGAAAAAAACGCCGGCGCGTCGCATCGACGCAAAATCCACGGCGGGTGACTTCAGAAACCCGATTCATGTCTCCATGGCGGAGCTTCTGGAGATGGCTGAGGGCGATCTTCCCTACGATATTTACCGACTGTACGGGGTTGGTGAGGCGACCGCGCGTTTAAGGATTGTCAGTAACCTGCGTCCGTTTGCCGCTGCAGTTCTGATGAACCTGTCCGGTCTTCCGGAATATGTCACCGTTGACGCGATATCGATTAAACCTCAGGCATTGAATTTCGAAAGAGAAATCCAAATCGATCTTGCTGAAAACGAGGAAAAGGATGCAGACGATACCACTGCTCCCTGAATTCGCTTCCGCTGGATCAGACGTGTTAACGCCGGATCAGCGTCGACACTGCATGTCATGTATCCGGGGTCGGGATACCAAACCGGAAAGGATCGTTCGATCATTGGTGTTCAGGATGGGTTACCGGTACCGGCTGCATGATCGGCGCCTTCCTGGCAAACCAGACTTGGTGTTCCGCGGACGCCGCAAGGTGATTTTTGTCCATGGTTGTTTTTGGCACACGCATGACTGTCGGAACGGTCAGGTTAAACCCAAAACGAACAGTGATTTTTGGGAGTCCAAGCGCAGGAGGACGCAAGAGAGGGATGCAGAGAACATCGCTGCGTTGGAAAAGGCGATGTGGACTTCCCTCATCATCTGGGAGTGCGAAACCAAGGACGCTGCGACGCTCGTTAAAAAATTAAGAAAATTTCTCGATTAAGCTGTGTGGTATGTGCGCCCGGATTCACGTCTATTGATGTTCAGATGGGGTGTTTGCCCCATCCTGAACATCATCCTCCGGCGGCAATCCTTGCGGCCGCCTACACCCGCAACAACAACCGTGCCGGATCTTCCAGCGTCTCCTTGATGGCGACCAGAAACTGCACCGCCTCGCGTCCGTCGATGATCCGATGATCGTAGGTCAGGGCCAGATACATCATGGGGGCGATGACGATCTGGCCATTCTCCACGATGGGGCGCTCCTGGATCTTGTGCATCCCTAGAATCGCGCTTTGCGGCGGGTTGAGGATGGGCGTGGAGAGCAGTGAGCCAAACACCCCGCCGTTGGTGATGGAAAAGGTGCCGCCGGTGAGTTCTTCGTAGCTCAGGCTGCCGTCTTGCGCCTTCTGGCCAAAGTCGGCGATGGCCTTTTCGATGTCGGCCATGCTCAACTGGTCGCAGTTGCGCAGGGTGGGGACGACCAGTCCGCGCGGTGAACTGACGGCGATGCCGATGTCGAAATAGCCGTAATAGATGATGTCCTCGTCGTCGACCGAGGCGTTGATGCTCGGGAAGCGCTGTAGCGCATCCACCGCCGCCTTGACAAAGAAAGACATGAAGCCCAGCCGCGTGCCGTAACGGGTCTCGAACAGTCCTTTGTACTTCTCGCGCAGTTCCAGCACCGCTCGCAGATTGACCTCATTGAAGGTGGTCAGCAGGGCGGCGTTTTGCTGCGCCTGGACCAGCCGCTCGGCGATGCGCGCGCGCAGACGGGTCATGGGCACCCGCTGTTCGGGGCGTCCGGCCTCGCCGGTCAGGCTCGGGGCCGACGATTCGGTCAGGGTGAGCGCGTCCGGGTCGTGCTCGGGTGCCGCCTGTTCGCGCTCGTCCAGCCAAGCAACCACGTCGGTCTTCTGGATCCGGCCATCCTTGCCGGTGCCGGGAATCTGCTGGGGATCCAGGTTCATCTCCTTGACCAAACGGCGGGCGGCGGGGGCGATCACCTGCCCTGGTCGCGGTCGCTGGGGCGGCGAATTCATGGGGGCAATGGATTCGAGCGGCGCCCTGCTGGAGGACGGCGCGACGCTGGGACGTGGCGTGCCCGGCGTGCCGGGAGCCTTGCGCGCGCCGGATTCGATCAGCCCGAGCACGGCGTCGGTTTGCACGAGATCGCCCTCGCGGGCCTGGATCGTGCCGAGCACGCCATCCACGGGCGAGGGCACCTCCAGCACGACCTTGTCGGTTTCCAAATCGACCAGATTTTCGCCCTCCCGGACCTGGTCGCCGGGTTGCTTGTGCCAGGCCGCGACGGTGGCGTCGGCGACGGATTCGGGGAGGGCGGGGACGCGGACTTCGCGGCTCATTGCGGGGGGATCCTTTTGTTCATTTTCGGGTTGAATTGGCCGGTCAGGGCTTCGTCGATCAGCCGTTCATGCTGCTCGACATGGGCGGCGCGATGGCCGACGGCCGGAGCCGCGGAACTGGCGCGTCCGACATAATAGGGGCGTTTGCCCATCTGGATCAGATTATGGAAGCGATGCTTGATCTGGTCCCAGGCGCCCTGGTTCTGTGGCTCTTCCTGACACCAGACGATCTCTTCGGTCGCGCCATAACGATCGATCACGGCGGCGAATCGCTCGCTGGGGAAGGGGTAAAGCTGTTCGAGCCGGATGATGGCCGCATTGGTCAGGCCACGGGTACGGCGCGCTTCGAGCAGGTCGAAATAGACCTTGCCGCAGCAGAAGATCAGCCGTTCCACGCCGGCGGGATCGATGGGATCGATCTCCGGGATGACGGTCTGATACTGCCCGCCGGCGAGTTCGTCCAGCGCGGAGACCGCCAGACGATGCCGCAGCAGGCTCTTGGGCGTCATCACGATTAGCGGTTTGCGATAGTCGCGCACCATCTGGCGACGCAGCAGATGGAACATCTGTGCCGGAGTGGTGGGCACGCAGACCTGGATATTGTGTTCCGAGCTGAGCTGCAGAAAGCGTTCGAGGCGCGCCGACGAGTGTTCCGCGCCCTGACCCTCCAGCCCATGCGGCAGCAGCAGAACCAGCCCGCAACACAGCCCCCATTTGGTGCCGGCGGAGGTGATGAACTGATCGATCACCACCTGCGCGCCGTTGGCAAAGTCGCCGAATTGGGCCTCCCACAAAGTGAGCGCGGCGGGCTCGGCAGTGGCGAAACCGTATTCGTAGCCGAGCACCGCCTCCTCGGAGAGGATGGAGTCGATGGCGATGAAGGCACCCTGTTGCTCGCTCAGATGCTGAAGCGGGGTATAGGACTCGCCGGTCAGTTGATCGTGGATCTTGGCGTGTCGATGGACGAAGGTGCCACGACCGACATCCTGCCCGGACAGACGCACCGGGATGCCGTCGTCGAGCAGGGTTGCGTAGGCCAGATTCTCGGCGAAGCCCCAGTTCAGAAGTTGATCGCCCTGGCCCATCTTGCGCCGCTCGTCCCACAGCTTCTCGACCCGCGGATGGAGCGCGAAGCCCTCGGGCAGACGCAGCATGGACTCGGTGAGCGCCTGGAGTTTGGCGAGCGGGACGCCGGTGTCCAGATCCTGATCCCAGTCGGTGCCTCGGCAGAAGCCCCAGTCGACCCGATAGAGATGATCGAGTCCGCAGAGCACGGGGCGTGCGACCACCACGCCATGCTCGATCGAATCGCGGTAGTCGGCAATCATGGTATCCAACGCGTCCTTTTCGATGAGCCCGCCGGCGACGAGCCGGTCGGCATAGACGGCGCGCGGGGTCGGATGATTCCGGATTTTGGCGTACATCATCGGCTGGGTCACGGCCGGTTCGTCGGCCTCGTTGTGGCCAAGACGGCGATAACAGACCAGATCGATGATGACGTCCTTGTGGAACTGGTTGCGGAAATCCAGGGCCATGCGGGTGACGAAAATCACTGCCTCGGGATCGTCGCCGTTGACATGGAACACGGGCGCCTGGACCAGCTTGCCGACATCGGTGCAATAGGCGCTGGAACGCGCGTCCAGCGGGTGGCTGGTGGTGAAACCGATCTGGTTGTTGATGACGATGTGAACCGTGCCGCCGGTTGAATAACTGCGGGTCTGCGAGAGTTGCAGGGTCTCCATCACCACGCCCTGCCCAGCGAAGGCCGCGTCGCCGTGGATCAGCACCGGCAGGACCAGATCCCCCGTGCGATCGGCGCGGCGGCGCTGGCGGGCGCGCACCGAACCCTCGATGACCGGGTTGATGATCTCCAGGTGCGAGGGGTTGAAGCCCAGAACCAGATGGACGATGCCGCCAGGCGTTTCGATGTCGGTGGCGAAGCCCATGTGGTATTTGACATCGCCGGCCATCTTGCGCCAGTCCATGTGAACCCGACCCTCGAACTCGTCGAAGATGTCGGTGGGGGGCTTACCGAAAATGTTTGTCAGCACATTCAGGCGTCCGCGATGCGCCATGCCGATGACGATTTCCTGCTGACCCTTGCGCCCGGCGCGCTGGATGAGTTCGTCCAGCAGGGGGATGAGCGCGTCGCCGCCCTCCAGCGAGAAGCGTTTCTGGCCCACGTAGCGCTGGTGCAGATATTTCTCGAAGCCCTCGGCGGCGGTCAGCAGGGTCAGCAGCCAGCGGCGATCAGCGTCGTCCAGTTCGGGCGTGGCGCGATAGCCTTCGAGGCGCTTCTGGATCCAGCGCCGCTCCGGGGTGCTGGTGATGTGCATATATTCGGAGCCGACCGTGCCGCAGTAGGTCTGATCGACCATCGCGATGATGTCGCGCAGCGGCATGCGGTCGGGGGCGTAGAGCGAACCGGTGTGGAAGACCAGGTCGAGATCGTTTGGCTCCAGGTTGTGATAGGCGGGATCCAGGTCGGCGATCCGGGATGTCTCGCGCAGCTTGATGGGATCCAGGTTGGCGACCTGATGGCCGCGGTAGCGATAGCCGGTGATCAGTCCCAGCACTGCGGACTGTTTCTCGGCGGCGGCGGGTTCGAGATGCTCGGTCGAGCGGGCGCGGGCGCGCGAGCGGCTTTCCCGGGCCAGGCGCATGAAGTTCTCGCGGACCGGACCATGCGGGGTTTCGGCGGCCTCGTTCGCGGCCGGTTGACGAATGCCGTCGAAACGCACCCGCCAGGCCAGGTCGATGCTTTCGGGATCGGCGAGGTAGCGCTCGTACAGATCCTCGATGAAATCCGCGTTGCCGCCATAGAGGGCGCTGGAACTCCGAAACAATTCTAGGATTGCGCTCATGCTTGGGATTGGCTGGGTTGGCAATTTTGTTTTTTAGAACGCGAATTTATATCATATTCTCCACAATCCTGAACACGCCGCCGGTCTCGGTTGTGTCAGTGCACAAAAAGCGAGCATTGTGGACAAGAACGACTCCACCACCGAATTCGACGAGCGCAAGCGTCAGAGGATCCGTCTCGCCCGGCTTGAGGCGGACATGGCCTATTTTCAGGCCCGCATCGAACTGATCGGGGAAGCCAACACGAATAACCGGGTGGCGCAGCGCAAGGCGTTTAATTTTTTGCACAAGACAGTGGCAAGCAAGATCCTGAAGCTCAAGCGCCGCTTTAGCGATCTGGGTTAGGACGCGGTCCATTTTCCAGTCCCCGATGCCTAATTCCTGCCCAGCATGGTTGTCAGGTGTCAGGTGTCAGGTGTCAGGTGTCAGGTGCCAGGGAATTTTCACCCATGCTAATCGTGATTCTGCGCCGCCCAGGTCATCCCTGGCCGGTCCTGTTGGCCGCTCGCCGTGACGAATTGGCCGCGAGTACTTTGCTGCCTCCTGCTCGCCACTGGCCTGATCGTCCCGAGGTCATCGCAACCTTCGACCCGCGGACCGAAGGAAGCTGGCTTGGCCTGAACGATCATGGCGTGGTGGCCGCGCTGGTGGAGCGGGCGGAGACGTTGCATGCCGGATCGGGCCAGCGCAGCCGTGGCGAACTGGTGTTGGAAGCGCTGGACCATGCCGAGGCCAGCGAGGCGGCCGGCGCGCTCGCCGATCTGCATCCGGACGCCTATCGGCCCTTCAATCTGCTCGTGGCCGATCCCCGCGCGGCCTATTGGGTCCGTCATGGCGATCCTGGTCCGATTCGTGTCCAGCCGATCCCGCCAGGATGGCATCTGCTGGCCGAGACCGAGTTGGACGATCCCGCTCATCCCTGGATCGCCGACTGTCTCTCCTGGTTTAAGGCGGCGGCGGTGCCGGACCCCGAGCAGGGCGATTGGTCGGGCTGGCGCGAGGTACTCGCGCGTCTCGATGGCGACGGCGTGCGCTCAAGCGCCTTGATTGCGCTCCCCGCCTTTCCCGGATTCAACAGCCGGCCCATCTGGCACCAGGCCGAGGGCGGTTCGGATCGGGATGCCAGGGCGAGCGCGCTTAAACATTCCGTTTTTCGGGTAGTTGACGGATGATCGCGAGAAACGACTATCGGAGTTTCTCATGTCAGCCAGCCTTCTTGAGCATTTTGCGTCCCTGGAAGATCCCCGGATCGAACGTAACAAGC
>NZ_NHSQ01000085.1 GCF_016653465.1 Thiocystis minor
AACCGCCACGTCTCAACGAGGTGATGCGCCTCATCGCCCGTCTCGGCGGGTTTCTCGGGCGCAAGGGCGATGGCGAGCCCGGTTTGAAGACGATCTGGCTGGGCATGCAGCGCATCATGGACTTCGCGGCTGGAATCAAATATGCCAGGGAGATGCCGGACACGGAAAGTTGTGTGTAATGGGATGCCTCTAAGGGGGCTGGATGCCCTGTACGCAGATGCTTGTCGACACTTAGGCGCTGCTGTACTGGATTTCGCGTACACAGTATTTAGGGCCTTTGGGGGCAGCGCGCGATGCGCCTGTCAAAACTGAACGAATGATATGACAGAAGTCGGGAGTCGCCATGGATGTATGGGAGCAGTGTGTCAGGCAATTGAAGAGCGAATTGACGCCGGCAGAATTTAACACATGGATTATGCCACTCCAGGCACTGGTTGACGGCATTCAGTTACAGTTGTTTGCACCCAATCGTTTCGTGTTGGATTGGGTCCAAAATCATTATGAAAAAAGGCTGCTCGAACTTTGTGGGCTGCTCAGTAAAGGAATTGTTCTTCGGATCACATTTGAAGTTGGCGGGCTTGAACATGCCGTCGATCAAAAGCATGAACGCTCCCGATTCGTGGATCTTGCGGCCAATCCTGGGCTTGCAGAAAGGCGTTCAAATGCGCATTTAAATGCTGACTTTACCTTTGAGACATTTGTCGAGGGAAAATCCAATCAGCTTGCTCGGGCAGCGTCGATGCAAATCGGTCAGAACCCAGGAACGGCGTACAATCCATTATTTATCTATGGTGGAGTTGGTCTCGGCAAGACTCACTTAATGCACGCTGTTGGAAATATAATACTTACATCAAATCCCAGTGCACGTGTCGTTTATCTGCATTCCGAAAGATTTGTTGCCGAGATGATCAAAGCTCTTCAACATAACAAAATTGACGACTTCAAAAAAAACTACCGCTCGGTCAATGCCCTTTTAATTGATGACGTTCAGTTTTTTGCGGGGAAGGAACGATCGCAAGAAGAGTTTTTTCACACTTTTAATGCGCTCTTTGATTCACGCCAACAAATCATCTTAACGAGCGATCGATTTCCAAAAGAAGTTGTCGGTCTTGAAGAACGCTTGAAATCACGCTTTGGATGGGGCTTGACGGTCTCGATCGAACCTCCGGATCTTGAGACAAGCGTTGCTATCCTGCATTGCAAGGCGACTCAGTGGGGCGTTGAGCTTCCCGAGGATGTTGCATTTTTTGTTGGTCGCCGGATCCGGTCAAATATTCGTGAACTAGAAGGTGCCTTGCGACGCTTGATCGCAAATGCCCAATTCACCGGCAAGCCAATCAGCCTCGATTTCGCAAAACATGCTCTCCGAGATATGCTTGCCGCTCAAGACAAGCAAGTTAGTGTTGAAAATATTCAAAAAACTGTCGCAGAGTATTACAAACTTCGCACCTCTGACATGCTGTCGCCTAAACGAAGTCGTTCGCTTGCGAGACCAAGACAGATCGCAATGACGCTGGCAAAAGAACTTACGAAGCATAGCCTGCCAGAAATTGGCAACGCATTCGGGGGACGCGACCACACTACAGTGCTTCATGCCACTCGAAAAATTAAAAGCTTACGGGAAAGTGACGCAGGGCTAGACGAGGATTATAAGAATCTGTTAAGAATGCTTAACGCCTAATTTTGAATGCGATGTTCAGCTTTTTTGCTTTAAGTTGACTAGCTTCATGTAAGCAGATAGCGAATCGCAGTACTTTTTGAATTTACAATACTACTTACACATTTATGGAGAATGCGATGGAATTTGTCGTTAACCGGGAGATCCTGTTGCCCGCACTTGGGAAGGTGACTGGAATTGTCGAACGGCGTCAAACATTGCCAATTCTTGGCAATTTACATTTGGCCGTGGAAAGTGATCGTGTCACGATGACCGGGACCGATTTAGAGGTCGAAGTGAAAACGGTTTTTAATGTCGAAACATGCCACGCTGGAGATGCTACTGTACCAGCCCGAAAATTAATGGATATTTGCAAAAATCTCCCTGAAAGCGCCGATATTCGTCTGAAAATCAAGGATGATCGATGCGTTGTTACATCCGGTCGTGGGCGATTTTCGCTTGGCACATTACCGGCAGCTGATTTCCCGTTTATGGAGTCTGTACAAGATGGCGTTCAATTTTCGATTGGCGAATCTCTTTTAAAGCGATTACTGGAAAAGACTGCCTTCGCGATGGCACAACAGGATGTGCGATATTACTTGAATGGACTATTAATCGAGTTCGATACCGCAACACTGACTGCGGTCGCGACCGATGGTCATCGACTTGCAAAATTTCTCAGTAAAACTGCCGTTGGCATGAGCGAATCCCGGCAATTAATTGTTCCGAATAAAACCGTCCTTGAACTTCGCCGTCAACTGGGTAATTCTGAAGAATGCGCGATTATGAGCCTGGGGGAAAAGTGCTTTCAAATCTCAGTTGGCCATATGACGATGACATCGAAAATTGTTGATGGTCGATATCCAGAGTATGAACGCGTCATACCACGCGAACTTGGAAAAGTGGCTTTATTGAATAAAGAAGAGCTGAAACGTGCGCTTTCACGTACTGCGATATTGTCTAATGAAAAATATCGTGGTGTCAGACTGACATTCGTTCAAGACACACTCAGACTTCTCGCGCATAATCCTGAGCAGGAAGAAGCCGAAGAAGAGATTGAACTGGAATACAGTGATGACCAGATATCCATTGGTTTTAATGTTTCTTACCTGATGGACGTTCTCGGGGCCATCGACGGAACCGACGTGCAAGTTCAATTTCAGGATGGGAACAGCAGTTCTGTCTGGCGTGGCAAAGGTGCCGATGACGAAATATATGTTGTTATGCCCATGCGCCTCTGATTGGCTCTCCCGGATTTCATGCGGCAAATAACATTTTATAAATCATGATTTTACGCGAGCCACTCTCAAAACGCCGTATTCGAGCGATGTGATTTATGTGATCGACAAAGAGCCGCTTCTGAGCTTATTTAGGAATCGCCGAGATCGAACGCGTGGTCGAAAGTGGACCCCACGTCCAGGACAGTTATTCCCCGAATTCAAGTTGTGCTGCCGACCTCAATCGCAGCGGTTTGGCGCTGCCCCAGTGTTGTCTCGCCGACACGATCCACGATCTTCGCTCCCTCGCCTTCCCCCGAGCGGTAGACCTCCTCCGGCGTCGGGTACCCCAGGGATTGGTGCGGATGCTCGTGGTTGTAGAAGGCGAACGACGCGGTTGCGTCCCTCTGCCTTGGCGCGATAAACGGCGCGATCCGCCCGTCCGATCATCTGGAGTAACGAGTTTTCCAGCTCGGTGGTGAATCCAATGCTCACGGTCAGCGGGATCGGCGTTCCGCCATCCTCGAAATCCACCCGAGCGACGGCGGCGCGTACCCGCTCTAACACCAATTCTGCGTCATCGTCCTGTTTAAGCACGAGTAAACAGATGAACTCCTCGCCCCCGTAGCGCCCGACAATATCGGACACGCGCAACGATTGGCTCAGCGCGACGGCAATCCGCTTCAAGGCATCGTCGCCGACCAGATGGCCAAAGCGATCGTTGACCTGCTTGAAGTGATCCACATCGATCATGCCGAGCGCGATCTGAAAATGACCGCGCCGGGCATTGGCGTAGAGTTTTTCGCCCACTTCCAGGACATGACGCCGGTTGGCCAGCCCGGTCAGCACGTCGCGGGTGGCCGCCTCGCGCAGACGGCGCACATACTCCATCATGTTGGTGTTCTGGGTGACGCGGCAGAAAAACTCCTCCGCCTGAAATGGCTTGGCGATGAAATCGTTGGCGCCGGTCTTGAGCAGGCGGGCCGAGAGTCCGGGCTTGGAGGTATCCGACATACCGATGACGGCCAGATCTTCGCGGCGATATTGCTGACGGATGGCTTCGATCAGCTCCAGTCCGTTCATCTCGGGCATGTTGACATCGGTGATCACAAGACTGGTCTCGGGATGTTCAGCCAGCCGCTTCAACGCTTCCCTGCCGTTGTTCGCTGTCAATGTCTGATAGCGATAGCTCTCCAGCAGACTTTGCAGATACGCCCGAAAACTGGGCGAATCGTCAACCACCATCACCTTGATCTGACGGTTTTGCCACAGGCGTCCGAGCGTGTGCGCGACCTGTTCGATCTCGTTGCGATTGTGCTTGATGAAATAATCCACGACCTGCTTACTCAGCATGGTCTCCCGCAGCAAGGGATCCATGGAGCCGGTCAGCACCACCACCGGAATCCCGTGCCGCTGCACCAGATCCACGACCTGGCCCTCCGGCGCATCCGGTAGATTGAGATCCAGCACGGCGGCGAAGAACCGCGTGGGATCCAGGGCCAGCGCCGCCTGCGCCTCGGCCAGCGAACCCGCCTCCACCGTCTTCAATCCATGCGCATCGTCGAGATAGGCGCTCAGTAAACTGCGCAGGGAACGGCTGTCCTCGACCACCAGCACCGTGCCGGTCGCGCTGACGCTGGTCGCGTCATTAATCATCTGAATCATGGGGGCTTGCCTCTGTCGAGGACCGCCGAAAGTCACTGTTCGACAGGCCATACTCGAAACGCTCGAACTCAAGCCATCCCAGCCGCGAGAAAGAGTTCGGATTCTAAAGCGATTTCCGGCAAACATCATCTTCGCGTCGAATGCTGGCCCGGCGGACGAAGATTCGTGTGCAACGACGTTCGCCATCCCGGAGGGCACTGCCATTCAGTGAAGCCGTTCGTGGTGAGCGTGTCGAACCATGAACGGCTTCACTGAATGGCAGTGCATCCCGAAAGGAGTCCGCGCGTGGCCGGGATCAATACTCGAAGTTCCAGTCGAGTCCGGCCCAGCCAGTCGAAAGCGTCACTCGCCTGGCGGGTTCGGCCATGGGCGCGATCGCTCCCAGCGCAATGACGATCTCGGCCCGCGCGGCGAACCAGCGCGCCAGTTCGCCCTCGCCGTCCAGCGCGATCCGGCGCTCGGCGCGAGCGGCGAGTTCCAGCAAATCCAGCCGCGCGGCAGCGTCGGGCTGGGCGGCCAGCAGTTCGTCGACAGGCCGGGGCAGCAGCCAGAAGAGTCCGGCATCGGTCTGATCCAGCGCCTGTCGCATCACCTGTCGCGTCGCCGGGTCCGCCAGGGTGGCAGCGAGCACGAGGGCGCGATCCGGATAGCGGGCAACGAGCCGCTCCAAAACCAAACGGGTCAGGGTGCACAGCCGTCTCCCGCTAGCCGACCCCGCACCCGGCGCGGGGAGACCGACGATCAGCAGACGCACCACCCCCAGCCCGGAACGCGCCAGCAGGTTCGGCACGCCGCGCACGGCGAAACGGTCGAGATCCTTCATGGGCTCGGACAGTTCGGCATAGGGGATGAGCTGCGGATGATGCTTGCGGGCATTGTCGCGCACCGGGGCATAACTCCAGCCATCCAGAAACCGGTCGGCGGCCCAGCGCCGGTGTTCGATCCGGGCCAGCCGTTCCACCTCCAGCGGCGTGAAAGCGAAGGAGTCCACCATCTCCTCGACGACCGCCCGGCAGTCCGTGAGGGCCAGCTTGGCCCAAAGATGGTCCGCCTGATGGCGGTTGGCCTGCCGATAGGAGGTGGCCAGTCGCGGCCAGGGCTCGCCGGCCGGCTCGGTGCCCGGATCGCGTCCCTGCGCGGCGATGCTGTCGCAATACTGTTCATGGATGGTTCGGGCCGCCTCGTCGCCGAGACCATCGAGCAACACCTGAGGCCGGCAGGCTGCGTGGAGCGACGAGAAGGGGATGAGCTGTCCGTCCCAGTCCGCGATGTCGCCCCTGGCCGCGTCGTCGCCGATCTCCAGCAGAATCGGCGGCGAGGCGCGTTGCTCTCGGGCAATGGCCTGGATGAGCGCGCGCGCCACCCGAAGACCCTCCGCGCCGGGAGCGTCCGGGCAGACCAGGGCGAGAGTGACGGCTGGCGCGTCCTTGAGTGACGGTGACGCGAGTGGCGCGAACCGGATCTCCGCCACCTGACCAGCCTGGGGATACGCCGCCTGGAAACGCGCGGCCACGCGCTCCGTGTCATCGCAGAGAACGCTGACCCGTGGGCACGCATCGGCGTATTGGATCAGCCGCAGCGCCTGGACCAGAAAAGCGCCAGCAGAGGGCGTGAACCCCGCGATCAGCAGATGCGGCACCTGACCGAACGGCGGATCCATGCCGGAATGCAGCGGCCAGCGGGCGAGCAGCGCGCGCATGGCGCGGTTTTCGATGGCGAAGGTCTCCAGGCGCAGCCGTCCATCGAGGTTCAAGGTTGGAAGCGGGGGCGGCGGGTCGGCCGGGTGCATCAGGATCAGCCGGACGGGTTCGGCACCGAACCCTCGCCGGGCTTGATCTAGTCGGGCGGCGAACGGGGCGATCAAGCCCGCCGGGTCGGGTGGATCGGCCAGGATCAGGGTACGGATTCGGGCAGGCTTCAGCGTCGTCAGTTGGTCGGGCGAGACCAAGCGCACCCGTCGCCCATCCGCGCGCAATCCCGCGACGACACGCGAGGCGAGCGGCTCAGAGCCGCAGACATGGATAGGCGATGGGCCAAATAACATGGAGAGGCACTCGGGTCATTTCCAGGAAACGGCCCTGGGACCGCATCGTTATGACGCCTTCCCGTCTCCCGTCGACGCGAACGTCTGGGCCAGGATGTCGGCCACAGGTTCGACGGCATCCGCCATCTCCACCACCTGCATCAAGGCGTGCTCCCGCGCTCCGAGCGGGAAATCCTTAATCTCCCGGCCGTCACGCCACCAGTTGGCCAGCAGATCGGCCGTACCGCCCGTACCGGCCAGTATGATCAGGCGCAGACCCGCCCGCAACGCCAACACCACATCCAGCCGGGTAACGAGCCCGCCGGCGGCGACCAGGGTCAGGACTGGACCGTCGCCAGCAAGGCAGGTCGCGGCGGCGACGATCCAGGCCGATTCGTCGCCCCAGCGATCCCCTGGCGTCAGGAGAAAATGCGAGTGGTTCGGGTCAAGCCGCGCGCCCTCGCCGAATGTCCGCCCTCCAAACCGATCGGTGTCCCCACAATGTCCCGCCCCGCTCAGAACGCGGACCGCGGCACGCGACGGCCGTGTCTCCAGCGCCACCGTGCCGCGGTCCGCGACCCCGAGCAGCGGAAAGCGGGCGGCGGTCCGATGGCGCGCCTGACCCATCAAGGCCATGACTCCAAAGGCGGTGCCGCCATCGACGACCGTGACACCCAGCGCATCCAGCCGGGGCGCCAGTCGCTCGAACAGGCTGCGCAGGGCCGCCGCCACCGCCGGATCGAGATTCGCGGCCCCGCCGATCAGCACCAGCACCGGACGGGGCACGGACAGCCCCAGCGCGTCGAGCGCGCCGGCGAGGGCGGTCACGGCTTCGGATGGCGCGCGCCCGGCGCCTGCCGCCGTCATCTCGCCGAGATCCAGCGACCCGCTCCCGTGAATGCGGCTCGGCGCGCGAGGTTCCGTTCGCCCTTCGACCGGCCTGTCCTGAGCGAAGTCGAAGGGCTCAGGACGCACGGAACCTCGGCAAGGTCTTTCCCGGAAGTCGCCTTACTCGGACTCATGCAGGATCGTGCCCTGCTCGTCGAGCAGCGTGACGCGCATCGGAATGCCCTGGCGGATGCTCGCCGACACCACGCAGAAGTCCTCGAACAGGGTCTTGCAGCGGGCGAAACGGGGCGACTGCGTGACGACATCGGTCAGAATCAGCCGGACCTCCAGACCGCCGATGCGCTGACGTTTCTTCTCGTTGCGGACCATGATGCAGTCAACCTCGGTACGCAGACAGTGCTCTGGCGGCTCCTCCTTGAAGACGCAATAGAGCAGGCTCGCGCTCAGACAGTTGGCGGCGGCGGCGGCCAGCAGGCGCGAGGCGTTCGGCCCCTGCTGCTCGCCGAGCGGCGGGGGTTCGTCCATCAGCAGATCGGGCGCGCGCTTCCAGTCGAACGCGACATTGATCTGAAAACCTTCGCGTTGCTCAAGATGGATGGTGAAACGGCCTTCTTCGGACATGTTCTTTCCTCGATCTCGGTGGTTATCGCGCTGAACCTGTGGATGATGACGACCGTCGGTGACGGGTCTTGGGATCCCTGAGAGAGCGCACGCCGGTGGCCCGTAAAGACTGCGGATCGGCAGCGAGGGCACGCCAATCGCCGCCGACGATGATCGGCCGGCCGCGCAGCCGGCCGCGATAGACATAGATCCAGGCGCGACCATAGGGCGTTGCGATCCAGTGTCGATCATAGAGGATCGGATAGTCCTCCAGCCGGTCGAGTTGGCGCAAACCGGCGCCATCCAGGGCATAGACCTCGCCGAGGATCGCGGTCGCCCCGCCACGGGCCGCGCCCGGATAGGCGCCGATGCGATACAGTGTAAAGCAGGGCGCGGTGCGATGCGGCCCCAGCCAATCCGCGCCGTTCAGCAAGCGATGGTTGACTTCCCCGCGCAACAGGGTGCCATAAACAAAGACACGATGACGCATGGCGGCGGTCTCAGGATGCGAGCGGGGCGCCCGGCATGTCCGGCAACTGGGTTTGCGTGTCCATGGAAGTGTTCCCGCGGGAATCGGTTGAAAGACGCAAACTATACCATTCAGGTCAATCGCCTCTAAACCGCATCGACGCCGACGGCCCTGGGCGAATCCCATCTGGCCGATCCCGCGCGACGACACGCCGCGCGATGGCCGCGACTTAACAGCCTTGGACGACACGATGACAGAAGACAACCTTTGGCGTCTCCTCCGACCGCTGGCATTCCGGCTGGATCCGGAGCTGGCGCACAATCTGACCCTCGACCTGCTGTCGCGCTGGTCGACGCTGTTCGCGGGCAAACTGGATGACGGCGACATCGCCCGCGCCCCGGACCTGGCGGTCGAGGCGATGGGACTGCGCTTTCCCAACCCGATCGGGCTGGCCGCCGGACTGGACAAGAACGCGGAAGCGGTGTCGGCCTGGCAGGCGCTGGGCTTCGGTTTCGTCGAGGTGGGCACGGTCACGGCCCTGCCCCAGCCCGGCAACCCCCGGCCACGGCTGTTTCGCTTGCCGCGGGATAGCGCGATCGTGAACCGGATGGGGTTCAATAACGAAGGCGCGGAAGCCATGGGACGGCGGCTGGAACGCCTGCGCGCGCGTGATCTGCTGCAGGTACCGCTCGGCGTCAATCTCGGCAAGTCCAAGGTGACGCCACCGGAACAGGCCGCCGCCGATTATCGCCGCAGTTTCGAGCGGCTCGGCGAACTGGCCGATTATGTGGTGGTGAATATTTCGAGCCCGAACACGCCGGGTCTGCGCGATCTGCAACGGGTCGAGGAGGTCGAGCGAATCGTCGCGGCGATCCAGGGGCCGAATCAGCGCCTGTCCCGCCCGCGCCCGCTGCTGGTCAAGCTGGCGCCGGACCTGGCCGATACGGACGCCATCGACTGCGCCCGCGCCGCGCTCGGAGCGGGCTGCGCCGGCCTGATTCTGACCAATACCACCATCCGCTTCGTGGGGCTAGCCAGTGCGACCGATGGGCTCAGCGGCGGACTGTCCGGCCAGCCGCTGCTGGCGCGCAGTACCGAGTTGTTGGGCCGGGTCCGCGCGGCGCTCGGTCCGGAGCCGGTGCTGATCGGTGTCGGCGGCGTGATGGATCCGGCGGGGGCGGCGGCGAAGCTGGCCGCTGGCGCCAATCTGATTCAAGTATATACGGGGCTGATCTATCGGGGGCCGAGGTTCGCGCGGCAATTGCTGCGCGCATTGGCCGTCAGTCAATCGGGATGATGGCGATGCGTGACGCCGCAAAGCGGCGTCACGAGATCTAATCCTGTTCATCCTGTCCATTGACGGCCTCTCGGTGTGGACGAGTTTTTCAGGAAATCGCCTAAGACAACGCGGCCGCGAGATCCGCGGCCGGCATGGGCCGGCTGAACAGATATCCCTGACCCTCGATGCAACCCTCTTGCAGCAGGAAGTCCACTTGAGCCTGAGTCTCGACTCCCTCGGCGAGCGTCTCCAGACCGAGGCTGCGGCCGAGCGCAAGGATCGCCCGCACGATGGCGTCGTCGTTGGAATCCTGCGTGAGCTTCTCGACAAAGGAGCGGTCGATTTTCAGACGATGCAGCGGCAAACGCTTCAGATAGGCGAGCGACGAGTAGCCCGTGCCGAAGTCGTCCACCGCCAGGGTGACGCCCAGCCCGCGCAAAGCCGCCAGGGTTTTGATGGCAAGCTCGGCGTTGCGCATGATCATGGACTCGGTGACCTCCAGTTCGAGGCGCTCTGGCGCGACCCCGGTCCGATGCAGGATCTCCCGAATCTCGTCCACCAGATCGGCGCGCTCCAGTTCCCGCACCGAGAGATTCACGGCCAGCCGCGGCACATGAAAACCGGCTTGATCCCACACGATCATCTGCCGGCAGCTTTCTTCAAGCACCCAGGCGCCCAGCCGGTCGATGAGTCCGATGTCCTCGGCGACCGGAATGAACTGGTTGGGCGGAATCAGACCCAGCGTGGGATGTTGCCAGCGGCACAGCGCCTCGACCCCGCAGAGTTGCCCATCGGCGAGCGCCAGTTGCGGGTGATAATGCAGAATGAATTCATTACGCAGCAGCGCGCCGTGCAGATCGTGCTCCAGACGCAACCGCTCGGCGGCGCCCTCGGTCATAACGGACTCGAAGAAACTGAACCCGTTGCGCCCGCCATTCTTGGCCTGATACATGGCGATATCGGCATGGCGCACCAGGACATCGATCTCCACCCCATCCTGCGGATAGAGACTGATCCCCATGCTGGCGGTCACGAAAAGTTCATGGCCCTCCACGTTGAACGGCTGGCTGAAGGCCGTCATCAGCCGTTCCGCGAAATTGGCGGCGAAACGCGCGGCGGGAATGTCTTCCAGGATGATGACGAATTCATCGCCCCCCAGACGGGCGATGGTGTCGGCCGCCCGCACCTGTTTGGACAGGGTCTCGGCCACCTGTTGCAGGAGTCCATCGCCGATCGAGTGGCCGAGCGTGTCGTTGACGATCTTGAACCGATCCAGATCCAGAAACAGCAGCCCAACCAGACGCTGATGGCGCGCGGCGCGCTGCAGACACTGTTCCAGACGGGCCTGAAACAGACTGCGATTGGGCAGGCCGGTCAGCGGATCGTGGTGGGCCAAATACTCCAGCTTCTCCTCGGAGCGCTTGAGGTGGCTGATATCGCGGAACACGCCGACGTAATGGGTCAGTTCGCCATTCCCGTCCACCACGGCGCTGATGGTCATGAGTTCCGGATAGATCTGGCCATTTTTGTGACGATTCCAAAGCTCGCCGCGCCACTGACCGGAGCGGTTCAGTTCGGCCCACATCGCCTGATAGAACTCGGCATCGTGCCGCCCCGAGTTGAGGATGCGCGGCGTGGCGCCCAGCACCTCCTCCTCGGCGTAGCCGGTGATCTCGGCAAAGGCCCGATTGACGGCCAGGATGCGCTCATCGGGGTCGGTGATGACGACGCCCTCGGCGGTATTCTCGAACACCCGCGCCGCCTGACGCAGCGATTTATCGGCGTCCATGCGGGCGGTGATGTCCTGGATCGTCCCCAGGAGCTTGGTGGCCACGCCGTGGAGCATCACCGGCTCGCAGGCCACCTGCACCCAGAGCGGCCGGTCGCTAGCCGTGACGAGCCGGGCCTGGATATCGAATGGCTGACCCAGCGAGACCGCCAGGTCCATGACCTTCTGCAGCTTGACGCGATCGCTGGGATGGAAAAATGTCATCCCGCTCTCGAAGGAGGGTGCCCCGTCCGGCTCGACCTCGAAGATTTCATAGGTGACGCTGGTCCAGCGCATGGCGTTCGTCACCGGGTCCAATTCCCAGCCGCCGACCTTGGCCATGCGGCCGGTGGCGTTGAGGAAATCCTCGCTGCGGCGCAGCGCCTCCTCGAAACGTTTGCGCTGGGTGATGTCACGGTTCACCCCGCGTCGCCCCAGATAGCGTCCGTCGTCCGTGACCACCGGATTACAGATGTGCTCGATCCAGCGTTCCTGGCCGTCGCGGGCGAAAATGCGGAATTCCACGCTGCCCACATGCTCGACCGTGCTCGACGCCAGCTCCCGACAATGGTTGACCCAGAGTTCCCGATCCGCCGGATGAATCAGGTGGGTGAAGAGGTCGGGGTCGTCGACAAAGCCTTCGGGAGGATAGCCGGTCAGCTTGAGACAGGCCGGCGAGACATAGCGATACTGACCGTCCGGACCCAGCCAATACTCCCAGTCCGGACTGTATTGGGCCAGCACCCGATAGCGCTCGCGGCTGTCGCGCAGACGTTCCTCGTCGTCATGCCGGTCGAGAAAGACGGCGACATGGGTCGCGACGGCGTTGAGTAACGACCGTTCCTCGGGCAGGAAAATCTCATGCTCCTCGTCATCGTCATCGTCGTGCGGTTGCGCGCGATAGACGACCGTGAGATCCCCCTGCCGGCCGCCGGCCAGGGGGATGGGCGCGGTCAGGGACCAGTCGGTCATCCCGAACCCCTGGGTCTCGAAGCTGGCATGGGGCAGACAAATCCGGGCCTCGGCAAGATCCGAGAACCGCCAGGCGGCAGGCAGGCGCTCGACCACTTGCCGGATGACCTGCTCCACGGGGGCCTCGACCCGGCTGGTCGCGGCCAGCACGTCATGGAGACAGGCGAGTTCCTTGAGCCGCTCCTTCAAGTCGGCTTCGCTGCGAAACAGACGTTCGCCGGTCTCGAACAGATCCCGGCGTTGCTGAACCGCCTCGGTGCGGTCGATCACCGCGCAGACGAACTGCGGCGCCTCGTCATCGGTCTTGGGCAAGGGGGCGAAATGGAGGTCGCCGATGAACTCGCCCGCGTCGCCGCCGCGAAACCGGACCTCCGGGATGACCACGGTCTGATTCCCTGAGAGCTTGGACCAGGCGCCGATGACCGCGCCCCGGTCCGCCTCGGCGATCAGCCGCGCGAAAAAATGCTGATGAAAATGGATGTCTCGCAGATTGAACAGCCGTTGCGCCGCCAGGTTGCTCTCCTTGACCAGACCCGTGCGATCGATCACCAGCTCGGCCACGGGCAGGCCGTTGAAAAACGCCGTGAAGCGATCGAGCGACTCCTGGCTGTGACGCTGGCTGTGCAGCAGTTCCTCGTTCTGGATTTCGAGTTCAGCCTGATAGATCCGCAGGTTTTCCACCAGGGCGGCAACCTTGAGGTCGCTCCCCGCCAGCACCTCGTCGGCGAGGTCGAAGCGCCCCTGTTGCAGCGCGGCCAGCGCGCGCTCGCGCAGTTCCTCGGGGGAGATGTCGATCAGATCATGGATGCTGCCCTGCCCCTCCCGCACCCCGGTCTTCTGTCTAATCATGGTTGCCCGTCGACCACTTGCTGATATTGATGTGACTCACGATGACTCCCCCGCCCGGATGATCGATCGGCGCGACATGCATAATGTACCAACGCTGCTCATCCGGCGAGTGGCAGGGATATTCCAGGGAGAATGCCGTGGTCTTGCCTTCGAGCACCTGCCGGATGCCGTTCATCGCGTTGCCGGCGGTCGGCTCGTCCACGATTTGGCGCATGTCGCAGACTTCCAGATAGTTTGTCCCAAGTCCCGAGTATTGCAGCGTCGGATTGCCGTTGTCCTCCGCAAAAGCGCGCCAGGCACGGTTGACCATGGTGATGACACCCTTGGAATCGAGCACGGCGACATGCTCGGGCAGCGAGTCCAACACCGCCTGGAGACGTTCCACGTCCCGCAGCGTGGTGATATCCACGAAGGTGGCGACCGCACCGCGCGCCTCGCCGGCGCGCACCGCGTAGGGATGCACGCGCGCCAGATAGTGCCGTCCGTTGGCGGCGTCGATCTCGCGCTGGAGCATCTCGCCGCTGGCGATGGTGCGATGCAGCTCGGGGAGAAATTCCGGATACTGGAGCAGATTGGCGAAGTCGTCGATAGGGCGTCCTAGATCGCCGTCGCGAATCTTGAACAAGGCGGTCGCCTCGGGCGTGAAACGGGTCAGACGCAGTTGCGAATCCACGAAGACGGTCGCGATCGAGGCGGCCTTGGCCATGCCGTCGAGATCGGCGTTGAGCCGGTTGAGAATCTCGATCTTTTCCTGATTCTCGGCGTTGACGGTATAGAGTTCCTCGTTGACCGATTGCAGCTCCTCGTTAGAGCTTTGCAGCTCCTCGTTGGAGGCCATGAGTTCCTCGTTGGTGGCCTGCAACTCTTCGTTGGCGGTTTCCAGTTCCTCGATGGTCGCCTGGAGGCTTTCGCGGGTCGCCGCCAGTTCGCGTTCCAGGGTCTCCAAACGCTGGGCCGTCTCGCGGTCGAGACTGAGCGTCTCCATCTCGGTCAGGGAGGGCGTGGCGGAACGCCTGCCGCCCGCGGCATCGATCTCGACGGCGACACTCGGCGCGGTTTCTGTCTCGAAGGACAGCAGCAGGTTGAGCTCGCCGTGCGGCGGGTCGATGGGTCTGGCGACCAGGTGCAGACGCTCGGTGCGGCCCTCATCCAGCGAGAGTCCGAGCAGGTCGGAGCGCAGCGGCGAGCGATCGCGCGCGGCTTTATAGAGCAGCGCCTTGGCGATGGCCACCAGCGAGCTGGGCAGCAGCTTCGCCAGATCCAGAGTGGCCGCGCCCTCGCCGATGCGCAGGTAATGCGTCACATCGCCAAACACATGCAGCAGATCGTGACGTTGATTCAGGAGCAGGCTGGTCGGCGCGTAGCTACGCAGCAGCAGATTCTGCGCGGCATCGATGGCGGCGGCATCGCTGGACACGCCATGGGTGCGGATCCCTGGACGCGGCCGGGCGCCTGTCACCGAGCTGCGCGAGAGCGACGCGATGGCGGTATCCAGTGGCAGCGCGACATGGCGCAGGATGCGATAGATCTTGTGCTTGGAGCTGACGGCGGTGAAGTCGGTCTGGAGATTGGCGAGCGTCTCGCTGGGTCCGAGAAAGAGGAAGCCGCCCGGCGCCATGGCGTACTGGAGCCGGCGCAGCGCGCGCTCCTGGGCCTCGGAGCGGAAATAGATCAGCAGATTGCGGCAGGACACCAGATCCATCCGGGTAAAGGGCGGATCCTCCAGGAGATTGTGCCGGGCAAAGATGATGCTCTGACGGATCTCGGTCTTGACCACGAAATGGTTGCCGCGCCGCAGAAAGAATTTTTCCAGCCGCTCGGGCGAGATTTCCGCCGTGATCGCCTCGGAAAAGACGCCAGCACCGCCCGTCTCGACGTTCTGGGGCTCCACGTCGGTCGCGAACAGCTTGAAATTCGGCCAGCGGCGCGCCCGATCGAACGCCTCGGCAAAGAGGATCGCCAGCGAATAGGCCTCCTCGCCGGTCGCGACCCCCGCCGCCCAGACTCGCAGCGGCTGATTGTCGGCGCGTTCGGCCACGATGGTCTTGACGGCGGTGTCGGCCAGGATCTCGAACGCCTCGGGGTCGCGGAAGAAGCTCGTGACCGGGATCAGCAGCTCGCGGCGCAGGGTCGCCAGTTCACCCCGATCCGTGCCCAGCAGTCGCACATAGTTCAGCAGATCCGGCGTCTGGCGCACTTGCATGCGCCGCTCCATCCGGCGCATCACGGTGGCCGGCTTGTATTCGCGGAAATTGATCCCGCCGGAATGCTGCAACAGGTGCATGACCTCTTCGTGGGCACCGTCCTGATCGATCTCGGCGGCCAGCACCGGCACCCGGATCTTGACGTGAGGCAGTTGGTGGATGTGTTCGAGCAGACGGGGTCCGAGTTCTTCCGGCGGGAGGATCGCATCCACCAGACCGGTGGCGATGACGCTGCGCGGCATGCCGTCGAATTTGGAGGACTCGGGATCCTGAGCAAGCAGGAAGCCGCCGGCATCGTTGATCGCCACCGAGCCGCGGGTGCCGTCGGAGCCGGTTCCGGAGAGGATCACGCCGATTCCGCGATTGCCGAACTCCTTGGCCAGCGAGCTGAAGAAATGATCGACGGGCAGGGTCAGGCCGCGCGGATTCTTGGGGCTTAGGCGCAACGCATTGCCCGAGGCGCTCATCATGCTGGCGGGCGGGATCAGATGCACCCGGTCCGCCTCGATCTTCATGTCATGCTCGACGGTCACCACCGGCATAGCGGTATGACGCGACAACAGATTCGCCATCATGCTCTTGTGATCGGGCGAGAGATGCTGGATCACGACATAGGCGGCACCGCTGTTGGCGGGCAGACCTTGAAAAAAACGCTCCAGTGCGTCCAGTCCGCCCGCCGAGGCTCCGATCGCAACGACATAGCCTTTGAATCGATTCGGGGAGGCGCTCGCCTCCATGCTCTCGGCAACATTCGGGACATTGGACATAGTAATGATCTTTTCGCCTGCTTCGTCATGAGTCATGAATGACTGCCTTATGTCGGTTCCGCGCTGGTTTATCCCGTCACCCGGCCGTCATCGGTCGATCCGACCTGGAGCCAGGCGCTCGTGAAACCGCGGAGGAGTATTCTAACGCCCTCCCTGCCTGTCTTTCAGGTGCGACCGTCGCCACAGCATTGTGCTGCCGCCAGTTTACCCGTACCACCCCGATCCTGCCGATCGATCTGAAGCAAATTCAACCGCGTTCGGCCTGATCGACGCCCTGTCGAGCGATCCCCGCCACCCGGGATCAGCCAAGGTCTTACCGCATTCGGCATCCTGCCGAATCAGCTCGCCGCCTTTCTCGCAGGCTCCCGAAACGTCTTGCGAATGCCTCAAAGAGACTCGGCCGAGCGGGGGGCTGACCGATCCAGGGTCACAACCGCTTGCCGCACCCCGCGTCCATACAGACTGCTGACCTTAAAGCTCAGATCATTCCAGTGGATGCGATCGCCCACCAAGGGCGGCCGGCCGAGTTCGCTCAGGATCAAGCCAGACACGCTGTCGACCTCCGGGTGTTCCAACTCCCGCCCGATGAGGGTGCCCAGCGTATCCAAACGAACCGTTCCCTGTACCTGATAGCTGTCCGCCCCGACCGGGAGGGCATCGGGGACATCGTCCTCCCCCTCCTCGATATCCCCGACCGCCTCGGCGCAGATATCCTCCACGGTCAGGATGCCCGCCGTGCCGCCGTGCTCGTCCATCACCACGATCATTTGACTGTGCACTCGGTCCATCGCGGCGAGCACATCGTCCAGGGTGGCGGTTTCCGGCAGATAGGCGGTTTCCCGAACCATGGTCGGGGCGAGACCCGAACCCTCGCGTAGCGGTCCGAGCAGATCCTTGATATGAACCGTGCCAATGATGTGATCGAGATCGCCCACGTAGACCGGATAGCGGGTGTGGCGATGCAGGTTCAGGATCTCGCACAGCAGGGCGTCGTTCGCGCTGACCGGGATCCCATGCGTGCGCACCCGCGGCACCATCGCCTGCGCGGCCGAAATCTCGCTGAAATCGGCGAGTTCCCGAAAGATCCGACCGCTTTCCTCGCTGATCAGACCGCTCTGCTGACTCTCGCGCGCGACCGATTCCAGTTCTTCCGGGGCAAGATAATGCGCGGCGTCGCGACCGCGCTCGAAACCCACCAGACGCAGCAGCAGGTTACCCGTCAGATTGAGCCCCTTCACCAGCGGATACAGCAGCAGCCCGATCCACAGCATGGGCGGAGTCACCCACAGGGCGACCCGCATCGCGTGGTTCAGCGCCAGCGCCTTCGGGATCATCTCGCCAAAGACAATATGCAGATAGGTGATGGCCGCGATCGCGAGGACGGCGGACAGACCGTGCGCCGTGATCTGCGCGCCAGGGCCGGCGAAACCCGCCAGGATCAGCCCCTGTTCGATAAAGGCGGCGAGTGTGTGTTCGCCATACATGCCCAAGCCGAGGCTTGCGAAGGTGATGCCGATCTGCGCGGTCGCGACATAGCGATCGAGGCGGGTCGGGTCGTCGAGGACGGCGACGATGCGTTGCGCGCGCGGGTCGCCAGACTCCGCGCGCGCCGCCATCGCCGCGCGCGGGGTGCCGATGATGGCGAATTCGGCCGCGACGAACAGCCCGTTGAGCGCGACCAGAACCAGGATGACCAACAGGACAATCGTGAACTCAATCATGCGCGTCTCCCGGCGTCCGCGCGGGTCGCGCCAATACTGAGCGAATCGCCGCGCCGTCCATGCACTCGATCTCGAAGTCGATGCCGGCCGCGGTGCATTGATCGCCGACCTCCGGGATCGCCTCAAGCTGTTCCAGCAGCCAGCCAGCCAGGGTCTCCGCCTCGCCGGCATCCCAGGCGGGGGTGCCGAGGCTTTGCGCCCACTCGATCGACTCGTCAATCGGCAACCGACCTGGCAGCCGCCAGCGGCCATCGGGCAGCGACTCCGGCGCCAGATCGAACGCGGACTTGAACTCGTCGGAGAGTTCGCCAAGCAGTTCGCGGATGATGTCTTCGAGACTGATGAGCCCCTCGATATCCCCAAACTCGCTGACCGCCAGCGCGATGCGCGCGCGCCGGTCGCGTAACTGCCCGAGCGCGCGGTCGATCGTCAGCCCGCTCGGCAGCGCCAGCAGCGGGCGCACCAGCGCTGGCAGCGTCGCCGGGTCGCCCCCGCTGGCAATCGTCACCGCCAGATCCTTGACGTGCAGAAAACCGCGCATGTTGTCGAAGTCGCCCTGATACACCAGGAGCCGGGTGTAGGGCGAGGCGTCGATCTCCGCCAGCAAGTTCGCCAGCGGCGCGTTCAGGTCCAGGCTGGCAATCTGGCGCCGTGGCACCATCAACTGGCGCACCGTATGACGACAGAGTCGCAGCGCCTCGCGCAGACGGGTGCTGTCCTTGGCCTCCAGGAGCCCGCCGTCGCGGCTCTCGCGGATCAGCAGATCGATTTCATCGGGCGCATGAACATGCCGGTGGCTGGTCTCGGGGTTGACGCCGAACCGCCGCAGCACCAGGTTGCCGCTCCCGTTGAGCAGGCTGATGAAGGGTGCATAGAGGATCAGCGACCAGCGCATCGGCAGATAGGTAAAGAGCGCCGTGCCGACCGGATATTGAAGCGCCACCGTCTTGGGGATCAATTCGCCGAAGATCACCTGGGTCGACGACAGCACCACCAACACGACGGTGGCCGAGAGCGCGTAGGCGCCAAGTGGTTCGAGTCCCCCGTGCGACACCAGGATTGCGCCGAGGGCCAGGCCGATGGTCGCCTGTCCGAAGGCGCCGAGCACCAGGCTGGACAGCGTGATGCCGATCTGACAGCCGGCGATATACCGGTCCAGGCGACCGGAATCGCGCATGATCGGCAGCAGGGACGCAGCTAGGCGGTGACCCTGCGCGGCGAATTGTTCGACGCGGGTCGCCCGCGCGCCGACGATGGCGAATTCGGCGGCCACGTAGAGTGCATTGATGAGAATGAGGACGACGACGATCAGAAAGGGCCAGAGGCTCATCCGGGCGATCTCGCATCGTGCTGGCGACCGCGAGCCGGGGAGAACCGCGTGGCAGGCGTGTCGATAAACGCGCTGTCAGGATCCGGAGAGTCCGGATCCTCGCCGGAATCGTCCGCGGATTCCGCCATTGCCGGCGGGGTGTCTGTGCTGTTCATAGGATTTCAGTCAGGGTGTCTATGCTGTTCATAAGATTGGGATTATGCCAGATCGTGTTCGCGGTTGCCGCACGCCCAGCGAGGGATGCCGACAACCGCGCGCGTTTCAGCGAAGGGCGGTTTGTCAATGCTGCGGATCGGCCTGCTTGACCAGCGCGAATCCATCCAGCATCTGCATCGTCCCCACCCCGAGCAGACCGCTAATGACCATGGCCAGATAGATCGCCGCGATGGGCTGCTCCAGCAGGACGAAACCAAGCAGTCCGAGTCCGGCGCTCAACTCGATCAGGCCATAGCTCCAGCGGGCCGCGCGTGGCCCCGTCTGCGCGCGCGCCTTGGGCGTGCGCACGAACTCGGTGCGATAGCCAATCAGCGCCTCCAGCCCGCCGCGCGCATTCGAGAGCAGGAGTCCGCTCGTCAGGGCCAGCGCGCCAAGCACCTCCAGCGTCGTCTCCCGGGCACCGCCGCGGATTCCGGCCAGGGTGAGGAAACCGATCGGCGCGGCGAAACCCAGGATCGAGGTGACGATCGCGACGCGGCTCAGGGTTTCGCCCGCCACTGCCGCACCCGAGATGAACGGCAGTCCAAGAAGGACACAAACCGTGCCGAGCAGGAAGGCGAGGGGTTGAGCAATCTGGAGACTGATGATCGGCTTCTGCCAAAGCGGAAGCGCCGGACTCGCCCAAATCAGGGGGATCAGTTTGACGAAGCATTGCACGAAGCCCTTGGTCCAGCGAAATTGCTGGACCCGCCAGGCACGCGCGGAGACGGGCAGAACGCCGGGCACGGCGAGATCCTTGAGATAGCCGGAGCGCCAGCCACGCAGACGCGCGCGCAAGCTCAGATCCAGATCCTCGGTCAGGGTGTCGCCCTCCCAGCCGCCGGCATCCTCGATCGCCGCGCGCCGCCAGACGCCGCAGGTGCCATTGAAGGGAATTGGAAGACCCAAACGCCAGCGCGCCTCCTGCTCGACCCCGAAGTGCGAGTCCAGCAGCCGTGCCTGGATGCGCGTCAGCAGACTCTCATCGCGGTTGAGATGTGCCCAGCGCGCCTGGACGTAGGCCAGGTTGGGCTCGGCGATCAACGTGCCGATAGTCTTGCGCAGAAAATCCGGTGGCGGGATGAAATCGGCGTCGAAGATGGCCACGTAGGGCGCATCGGAGCGTTCCAGTCCGGCCGCCAGCGCGCCGGCCTTGAAGGCGGTGCGTTGGACCCGATGCAGCAGCTCGATCTCGACGCCGCCTTGGCGCAGAGCGGCCACGGCCTGCCGGCTCAGAACGAGCGAGCCGTCGATGCTGTCATCGAGAACCTGGATCTGGAGCCGGTCGCGGGGCCAGTCCAGGGCAATGACGGCGGTCAGGATCCGTTCGACCAGTTCGCCTTCATTGAAGAGCGGAAGCTGCACCAACACTCTGGGCAGAGCGGCCTCTTCGGGCGTCGCGATGGCAAGGCGACGCTTGGGAGTCAAGATCCTCGCCAGGATCAACAAGGCCAGATTGAATGAAAAGATCGCCAGAATGACGAGACAGAGTGTGAGTAAAAGCTCGACCGTGAGTTCAGTCGCGAGCATGGGTTGCATGTCCGTAAGGTGATAAAACCTAAATCCGGCGAGCTGAACCGCAAAGAGCGCAAAGGACGCAAAGAACTTCAGGAGTTTGTTCCGGCTGTCTGTCTCGCTCATGAGGTGAATTTCAGCGGCTCGGCAGCATTTTGTCGTTCTTTGCGCTCTTTGCGGTTCAACTGCTCTTTTTAGGTTTATATAGGGTTGATGGGGGAACGATGACCGGTTAGGAACGAGTCAGTTCATCGTCCAAGGACAGAATAGGACCGCCTGAAAGCGACAGCAAGTCCCGCCGGAGCGATATGCGGGAAAGCAGTCGGTCGTTCGCTGTATTATGAAGCGACTTGATCGCTTGAAGGCAATCGCCCGACGGATAAGTCGTCGGCTGGCGGCAGGATCGGCTAAACTTTTTCGATTCAAACGCTGTCGTCCGACCGCTCCATCGAGATCTCCACTGCCATGCTGGATCGTCTACAACGGATCGCGAGACATCTTCTGCCCGTTCGCCAGATACTGATCGGTCTTGCCGCGCTCGGCTCGCTCGTCGCCGGTATCGGACTCTTCGCCTTTGCGGGCAAGGAAGGTGACTCGCTGCTGATGCCGGGTCTTCTCGTCCTGCTGTGGGCCGCTACAGGGCTGATTTTCGTCGATGTTTTCGCCCATGTTCCGCATCCGCCGGAGCCGAGCTGGAATCCCATGCGCAGACGGATTCAGATACTGTGGCGCGGTCTGCATTGGCTGTTCGCGGCTGGATTCGTGCTGCTAAGCCTAATGGCTGCGGATGTCAGTCTGCATATCGCCGAAGTCTGGCTGGAAGATCGCTCGCAATAAACGCTTGCCGCGATCGCCTCAGCGCGCCAGCGCGCGACCGGAACCGCGCGGATCGCTTGCGGCCTCGACCGCTTGACTGGATCGATCCCAGAAAATCGCCTGCAGGTCGCCATAGGGCCGGTCGAGCGACTCAAGCCGATGGCCCATTGACATCAACCCCTGTTGCTCGGCTTCCGTGAGCGCGCCGGGCTCGAACTGGATCGCGTCGGGCAGAGACTGATGATGAATCCGGGGGCGGGACACCCAATCGGTCACCGGGGCGCCCTCGACAGCGGCCAGGATGCCCTGCAGGACCATGGTAATGATGCGGCTCCCGCCCGGCGTGCCCAGAATCGCAATCCCCTTCGACGATTCCAGAAAGGTCGGCGACATGCTCGACAGCATGCGTTTGCCCGACGCGATGGCGTTGGCCTCGCCACCGATCAGGCCATAGACATTGGCCACGCCGGGTTGGGCCGAGAAGTCGTCCATTTCGTCGTTCAGCAGGACGCCGGTGCCCGGCGGCACGAAACCTGATCCGAAGGGATAATTGATGCTGAGCGTGGCGGCCACCCGGTTGCCCTCGCGGTCGAGCACCGAGAAATGGGTGGTGTCCTGTCCCTCCGCGAAGGTCGATGTCTCCGCGCATTCCGCCAGACGGCTCGGGGTGGCGTGCGCGGGATCGAAATCGCGAATCAGACCCGCGGCATAGTCCGGGTCGGTCAGACGCGCGAGGGGCATCGACACCTGATCCGGATCGCCGAGATAGGCGGCGCGATCCCGATAGGCGCGGCGCATGACCTCGACCAGGGTATGGGCGCGCGCGTCGCCCTCCAGTTGGTTCGCCGGCAGCGCGGACAGCATGTTGAGCATCTGGACCAGCAGCACGCCGCCCGAGGACGGCGGCGCGGCGCTGACCACCCGCCAGCCGCGAAAGGCGCCGACAATGGGCGCGCGCTCGACGATGGCGTATTGCTCCAGATCCTCGCGGGTCCAGATGCCGCCGCCCGCGCGCACCCCCGCGACCAGCCGGTCGGCCACGGGGCCGGCATAGAATCCCGCGCAGCCCTGCCGCGCCAGCGTCTCCAGCGTCTCCGCCAGATCGGGTTGACGCAGACGGAAGCCCACGGGAGGAATCTCGGCATCCGCCAGAAACTGGCTCGCCGCGCCGGGCGAGGCCCGTAGCGCCTCCAGCCGCCAGCCGGCCAGGCGCCGATAGGTCTCGCCGATCACGAAGCCTTCGCGGGCATGGCGGATGGCCGGGGCCAGGGTCCGCGCGAGCGGCAGGCGGCCATAGCGTTCGGCCAGATGACAGAGGGCGGCGGGCATCCCAGGAATACCGGCCGCCAGCGGTCCATCGAGCGCGCGTTCGCGGACGAAGCGACCCTCGGCATCGAGATAGAGATCGCGATGGGCGGCGAGTGGCGCGCGCTCGCGCCCATCCACCATGGTTTGAAAACCGTCGCTGGCGCGATGCAGCAACCAGAAGCCGCCGCCGCCAAGACCGGAACTGTAGGGCTCGACCACGGCAAGCGTGGCGCCGATGGCCACGGCCGCGTCGAAGGCCTGTCCGCCCGCATCGAGGATGGCGAAACCCGCCTCGGTCGCGAGGGGATGGGCGGTGGCGATCGCGGCCTTCGGCGGCCGGCTTTCCCCGGCAACGCACGCGCATGCCGCGAAAAACGAGAAGAAAATGAGAAGCCCCGTGGTGGGGCCCCTCAAGCGTCGGCTCATGTGGCCGACGATGTGGTCTGGATCAACAGCCTCATGCCGCGCTGGAGATTCGCTCGTACTTGACGCGCAGTTCATCCTCGCTCTCTTCGTGAGCCGGATCCTTGATGATGCAGTCGACCGGACACACCTCGACGCACTGCGAGGTCTCGTAGTGACCGACGCACTCGGTGCACAGGTTAGGATCGATCACATAGGTCTCGTCGCCCTGGGAGATGGCGCCATTCGGGCACTCGGGTTCACAGACGTCGCAATTGATACATTCATCGGTAATGATCAGAGCCATGGGAAAATTCCTCTTGTTTGCTCGTTGGGTTGTAGGGGTTGTTCGGGGTGTGATGGGACTTGCGCATGTTATCCAAACCGCTGCTTCAATGCAGCCTGAACCGCTGGCGTGACGAAGGTCGAGACATCGCCCCCCAATCGCGCAATTTCCCGCACCAGCGAGGAGGAGATATAGGAATACTGCTCGGCGGGAGTCAGGAAGAGGGTCTCGATATCCGGAGCCATTCGGCGATTCATGCCCGCCAACTGGAATTCATACTCAAAATCCGAGACAGCACGCAAGCCACGCATGATAACGCTGACTCCGAGTTGCCGCGTAAAGTTCACCAGCAGCCCTTGAAAGGGCACGATTTCCACGTTGGTCTGACCGACGACACTGGACCGTACCAGCGCCACGCGCTCCTCGGTGGAAAACAGCAGCGCCTTGCCGGTATCGGCGGCGACCGCGACCACCACGCGATCGAAGAGTCGGGCCGCGCGATGGATCAGATCCACATGACCATTGGTGATGGGATCGAAGGTTCCGGGATAGACCACGCTGCGCAATCGTTGGATCCTCTGGGGGAAATTCGGCCAGTCGGCGGACGCGTAAGGCTCCGGGACAGGGTGTCGGCGGCCGCCCGCGATCAGAGGCCGGCGCGCACGATAGCACAACCTGCATGCAAACGCCGTCCTGGGACCGCCGGCTTGCAGCCGGCCCTGGGGCGTCCGGCTTGTAGCCGGACGAAGCCGAGCGACCGGATCGATGCCGCGTCATCCGACCGGCCACGTCCCAGCGGTATCGTCAGTCGACAACATGTCGACTACCCCAGGGCCGGCTACAAGCCGGCGCTCCCAGGGGCGGCGCTCCCAGGGCTAACCAACCCGTAGCGGACCTGGCCCGCCGTCTTGTCGCGCAGTAGCTCCCAGCCTTGCGGCAACGCCGGAAAACCCGTCCGACGGGCGGCTTCCAGATAGATCCGCGCGCCTGGCGCCAGCCAGCCCTGGTCCGCCAGACGCGCGATGGCCGGGGCGAGCAGGTCGTCGTCATAGGGCGGATCCAGAAACACCACGTCGAAAGGACGCGGCGAACCTGCGAGCCATTGCAGCGTGTCGGCGTGTAGGATCTCGATGCCGGTGGCGTCCAGGGTCCGCGCATTGGTCCGCAATTGCTGCGCGACGGCTGCGGCGCGCTCGATCAGAACCACCTCGCCCGCGCCCCGCGAGGCGGCCTCGAAACCGAGCGCGCCGCTGCCAGCAAAGGCGTCGAGACAGCGGGCGCCAGGGATGATGGGTGCCAGCCAGTTGAACAGGGTCTCGCGCACCCGATCCGGCGTGGGACGCAGACCGGGTTGATCGGGAAAGGGCAAACGGCGGCCGCGAAAACGGCCGCCGACGATGCGCAGTTGGTTACTCGCCCGCGTCACTGACCGCGGACGCCTGAGCGGAGTTGTCGCCGACCGTGACGATGGCGAGCCGGTCGGGATGGACGCGCCGCGCGAAGGCGTCGTGGATCTGCTCGACGGTGATGGCCTCGATGCGCGACGTGAAGCGGTCCAGATAATCCAGCGGCAGTCCGTAGAAGCCGATCACGGCCAGATATTGCACGATGTCGCCATTACTCGCGATGCGCAACGGAAAGCCGCCGGTGATGTTCTTCTTGGCCGCGATCAGTTCCTGCTCGCTCGGCCCCTGGTCGATGAAACGTTTCAGCGTCTCCAGCAAGACGGCGCGGGCCTGGTCCGCCTGCGCGTTTTTGGTCTGAAGCCCCATCAGGAAGGGGCCGGGCTGGGCCAGCGGCAGGAAATAACTGTAGGTGCTGTAGGACAGACCGCGTTTCTCGCGGATCTCGTTCATCAGGATGGAGACCAGACCGCTACCGCCCAGGATATGGTTGCCGACATAGAGCGGGAAATAATCGGGATCGCCCCGACGCATCCCCGGCTGGCCGGCCAGCACCGTGGTCTGACTGGAGGTGAAGGAGATGGCTTCCAGGCTGCCGTCGGTCAGCTCCGCGACCGCGGGCAACTGGGGCGGGCGTTCGCCGGCGGAGAGCCCAGCGGTGACGCGCGCGGCCAGCGCCTCGGCGCCGGCACGGTCGAGCGCGCCGACAATGGCGACCACGGCATTCGCGCCGCGATAGTAGCGGGCGTGAAAGTCCGTCAGATCCTCGCGGGTCATGGCCGTGATGGTCGCGGCGGTCCCGGCGGGATCGGCGGCATAGGGATGGTCGCCGAAGATCGCCCGATAGAGCGCCTTCTGGCCCACGGTCTTGGGCGATTCCTGATCCTGCCGGAGCGCGACCAGCCGGTTCTCGCGGATACGCTCCAGATCGGACGGGGCGAAGGTCGGCGCGGCCAGCACGGTCGCGAACGTCTCGACCGCCGTGCTCAGTGCCGGTTCGCGGGTCAGCGAGCGCATGACCACCGAGGTCATGTCACGATCCGCGCCGGCATCGAGTGTCGCACCGACAGTCTCCAGCCGATCGGCCAGCACATCGGCATTCCAGTCGCCCGCGCCCTGCGTGAGCATGGTCGCCGTCATAGAGGCCAGGCCGGAGCGCTCGCCGTCGCGGGCGCTCCCGGCGTCGAAGGCCACCCGCACATCGACCATGGGCAGGTCCGGGGCGGCGACGAAGAGCACCCGCGCGCCGCTGGGCGCCTGCCAGGTCTGAATCTCGGGTGTCGCGCGCGCGGCGCCGGGTGCGAGGCCAACGGCCAGGAATAGGGCCGCGACAAGCCAGGGTTGATGGGATATGTGGAAGCGATCAGCGAACATGAGTGAGTCCTCCCAGACCCTGCGGGGCGCGTGCCGGTTGGTCGTCAGCGAGCGGTTGCGGATCGAGCACCGCCACGGTGAGTCGATCGGGATTGAGATATTTGCGGGCGACCGCCTGGATCTGCGCGGGCGTGACTGCGGCCAGATTGTCCACATAGGCATCGGCGAGCCGCCAGTCGAGACCGAGCGCTTCGAGCTGGCCGAGCTGCATGCCTTGGTAGAAGAGCGCATCCTGTTCATAGACCTTGCCGGCAATCACCTGGGTACGGACCCGATCCAGTTCGCTCGCGTCGACCGGCTCGTTCTGAAGGCGCGCGATCTGGTCACGCAGCGCCTGTTCGAGATCCGCGATGTCATGCCCCTTGGCCGGAACACCATCGAACAGAAACAGCCCCGGCAGGCGCGCGAAGGCGCTGTAACTGGCCCCTGTGGAGGACGCGATCTGACGGCCCCGCACCAGTTCGCGCGCGAGCCGGGCGCTGTCGCCGCCGTCCAGGATCGAGGCCAGGATCTCCAGCGCATAGGGCTCCCAGGGCTCGTCGGCGTCCGCGATGGCGGGCGCCTTGTAGCCCATCAGCAGATAGGGTTCCTTGGCCGGCGCCTTGACCCGCAGCCGCTTTTCGCCCAGTTGCTCGGGTTCCGCCAGGGTTTTGGGCGGGGTCACGGTCTCGGCCTTGAGCGGACCGAAATGCTTTTCGGCCAGTGCGAAGACCTGTTCCGGGTCCACGTCGCCCGCCACCACCAGGGTCGCGTTGTTCGGGGCATACCAGAGACGGTACCAGTCGCGCAGATCCTCGACGCGCAGTTGTTCCAGATCGCCCGGCCAGCCGATCACCGGGTTGCGGTAGGGCGAGGCGTCATAGGCAACGGCGGTAAAGCGTTCGTAGGTCAGCGACTGCGGGTCGTCGTCGGTACGCATCCGGCGTTCTTCCTTGACCACTTCGAGTTCCTTGGCGAATTCCTTCTCGCCCAGGGTCAGATGGCGCATGCGCTCAGACTCCAGCTCGAAGGCGATTTCCAACCGGTCGCTCGCCAGATTCTCATAGTAGGCGGTGTAATCGCGCCCAGTGAAGGCGTTCTCCTCGCCGCCATTCTCGGCGACGATGCGCGAGAATTCGTTGGGGGCGAAGCGCTCGGTCCCCTGAAACATCATATGTTCAAGGACATGAGAGATCCCGGTGATGCCGCCATGCTCGTAGCTCGATCCGATGCGATACCAGATCTGCGAGGTCAGGATCGGCGCGCGACGGTCCGGTTTGACCAGGATCTTGAGTCCGTTAGCGAGGCGTCGTTCGTGTACGTCCGGCGCGGCGAGCGTTGTCAGCGGCAACAGGAAAAGCAGCACGGCGAGCAAGCGTCGTTTCATGAGTCGTTGCATGAACAGGGGTTCCTAAATCGGTTATCGGGTCAGACAGGCAATCTATGGGCAAGCATGACCCGATGATAGTTCCGGAGAGAAAACGATTCGAAGCCACCGTCCCCTGGGGCGCCGGCTTGCAGCCGGCCCTGGGGAGGTCGACATGTTGCCGATTTATAAGTACTTCAACAGAATGACGAATGATGAATAGAAACGATATCCAGGTTCGGAGCACTACCCGCCAAAAATTGCCGGCTTTCCAGGATTTCAAGCGGCACATGATATGTTATAAATCATGCTATCTGTCCTTCGAAAACGGGGACGCGTTGATGGGTTTGAGGCTCAAGAGCTTCGAGCCCGAGCCGCCCCCGACGCCTAACGCTGGGTAACGTGGCCAAACTGAGAATTGCTGTTGACGCTGCGCCCTTCGTACGAGCAGTGCGGAAGCCCGCCTTGCCCATCGCCGGTATCGCGACTACCATCGCGATCCATCCTGTGCAAGACACCTCGCCCATGCTCTCCAGTGCTCATCGGATGTCGTGTCCGCTCGAAAACGCGGCATTTCGAACCGAACAGAAGATACACAATGATCGTTTCATTTTCGCGCCGGATCGCCCTTCTGACACTCGTCGTCCTGAGCGCTGGGAGCGCCTTCGCGCAAGGCGACCGGCCAGAACTTCTGCTCTACTGCGGCATCACCATGGTGCGGCCCATGACCGAAATTGCCCAGCGCTTCGAGCAGCGCGATAACGTCAAGATCACCATCGCGCAGGGCGGCTCGGAAGACCTCTATCAATCCGCGAAGAAAAGCGGCGTTGGCGAATGGTATCTACCCGGCGAACCCAGCTATCGCGACAAACACCAGCCGGAGGGACTACTGGGCGATTTTGTCAACGTCGGCTATAACCAGATGGCCTTGATGGTGCAAAAGGGCAATCCGAAACAGGTCAAACCCGATCCGCGAGAACTCCTGCGCAAGGATCTGACCGCCATCGTCGGCAATGCCGAATCGGGCAGCGTCGGCCAGGAGTCAAAGTCGATTCTGGATGCGCTGGGCATCTATCAACAGGTTCTGAAATCGGCCGCTTTCCTCGCCCCCGACTCACGCAGCCTGATGAACGCCATGAAAAAACAGGAAGCCGATGTCACCCTGACCTGGCGCGCCACGGGGTTCTTCCCGGACAACGCCGCCTTCCTTGAGGTCATCGACCTCGATCCGCACATCGCCAAGCCTCAGGCACTGCTACTGATCCAGTTGAAGAGCGCGAAGTATCCCGAACGGGCGAACGGCTTCATGAACTTTGCTGCCGGGGATGAGGGTCAGGCGATCTTCCGCAAGCACGGATTCCTCGACAACCAAACCGCGATCGACCACTAACCCGGTCCCTCCGACACACTGGCGATGGATCATCCCCGCCGCGTTCCCGCCGGCCTGGCAACCGACACCGACCAGACGGCGCGTCCGGTCGTTCAGGATGTCGCCGTCACTTCCATCCGCTGGTTGTTCGGCGTCTTCATCCTCTGTCTGGCCCTGCTGCTGGGGTTACGGGTGATCTTTTCCGACCTGCAGGCGGAGTTGAATGCGCGCAGCACCAATGAGCGGGCGCGACTCTTCATCGGCGAGGAAATCGTTCGTGGTGTCCACGGCATCGAAAAAGACATTTACCGGATGGCGTCCACCCCCAATCTCGCCGGGCTTCGGCGGGTGAATCTGTCCATCGAACACCGGTTGGCAAAGCTGCGGCACGACCTGAACGTCCTGAAGCAGGGAGGGATCGTCAAACGTCAGGTACTGCTGAATCTCGAAGGGCGCGACGAAATGGTAAGCGAGGTTGCCTATCGCCCCGATCAGGACAATAAGCGCCATGTCATGGAACTGATCGAGATCGCCCCGCTCCTGGACACGCTGGGCGAAAAAACCCAGGAATTGGAAGAGATTCTTGTCAGAAGCTGGGAGTTCCAGGAGCGGGAAGATCTGCAAGGCTTTTTCGATCTGCACGTCGATATCGATATCTTCATCAAGCACATTCCGCCCTATTTCGAGCGCATCGCCGAAAACGCCAACCGTCTGTTCTTCGAGAGCAGCGAGCAACTGCGGGATTTGGAAACCGCCCTACACCTGCAAAGCGATCGTCTTAAAGCGGTCGAATTCTCGCTGGTGGTGCTCGTGATCCTGCTCGGCAGTCTGGCTGGCTGGCTCTTCCTCAAGCGCATCGGCCAGGCCAACCGACAGCTTGCCAACAGCGCCCAGGAAATGCGGGTCGCCAAGGACGCGGCGGAACGCGCAAGCCGCGCCAAATCCGAGTTCGTGTCGCGCATGAGCCACGAACTGCGCACGCCTCTGAACGCCATCATCGGTTTCGCTGAATTGCTGGAGGCCGAACCGCTCGCGCCCTCGCATCAGAATTACGTCAACCTCATCGGCAACTCGGGCAAACACCTGATGGAGCTGATCAACGCGGTGCTCGATCACGCCAAGATCGAGGCCGGAAGTATGACGCTGGAACGGATCGCCTTCGATCTTCACGCCGCTATCGAGGCGGTCAGAACCATCGTCGGCGATCGCGCCACCGCCAAGGGTCTGGAGTTTGCAGCCAACATCGATTCCAAGCTGCCCCGTTTCGTCGTCGGCGACCCGACCCGGCTGCGGCAGATCCTCATCAACCTCTTGGTGAATGCGATCAAATTCACCGCGCATGGCGACATCAAACTGTGCATCGCGCGCGAGGATCGGCGCATCCTCTTCAGTGTCCGCGACAGCGGCATCGGCATGGACGCGGCAGGGGTCGCCCGCCTGTTTCAACCCTTCAGCCAGGCCGATGACTCGATCACGCGCAAATTTGGCGGCACCGGTCTCGGCCTGATGATCTCGAAGGAATTGATCGAGGCGATGGGCGGCGAGATCGAGGTCGAGAGCGCGCCCAATGTGGGAAGCGTTTTCCGGTTCTGGCTCCCGTTGCGGGAAGCCGAGTCGACTCCGGAGCACGCGGCCGAGGTCGCGCCATCCAGCCCTCAGGAGACGCTCGCCAGCCTCGTGGCCGGGCGGGTGCTGCTGGTCGACGACAACCGCGTCAATCAACAATTGGCCGGCGCGATGCTGAACCGATTGGGCCTGAGCCATGACTTCGCCAACAATGGGGCTGAAGCGCTCCGACAACTGGCCAGCGCCGACTATGCCCTGGTGCTGATGGACATGGAGATGCCGGAAATGGACGGCATCACCGCCACCACCCATATCCGCGCGCATGAGGCCGCTCGGGGCGCTGCCCGCCTGCCGATCATCGCCATGACCGCCAACGCCATGCAGGAAGACCGCGACCGCTGCTTCGCCGCCGGCATGGACGGCTACCTCTCCAAGCCGGTCAGGCTGGCCACCCTGAACACCGAAGTGCGTCGGCTGTTCGCCGCGACGACCGCCGCCGCTCCCGCTTCCTGAGCGATCGCCCGCCATCGCTGGCATCATCGGCCAACTGGATTCGCCCGCCGCAAACCCCGACCTCCAGGGAAACGCGCGCTCGACCGCCACACGAGAGAAGCACCACGCTGGAGAGATTGGAATGTCACGGATCAAACTCGAATTCCCGAATACCGCCGGTCAGACCCTGGCGGGTCTCCTGGAAACGCCGCCCGATCGGGTGCCGACCGCCCGCTACGCCCTGTTCGCGCACTGCTTTACCTGTAGCAAGGATGTCGCTGCCGCCAGCCGCATCAGTCGCGCGCTGGCCGCGCGCGGGATTGCCGTGCTGCGGTTCGACTTCACCGGGCTCGGCAACAGCGATGGCGACTTCGCCAACACCAACTTTTCGTCCAACGTCCAGGATCTGCTTGCCGCCGCGCGCAAACTGGAGACCGATTTCCAGGCGCCCGCGCTGCTGATCGGCCACAGCCTGGGCGGAGCGGCGGTGCTGGCCGCCGCGCACCAACTGCCGTCGGTGGAGGCGGTGGTGACGATCGGCGCCCCGGCGACGCCGGACCATGTACAGCACCTGTTCAGTGGCGCGCGCGGGCAATTGGAAGCCACCGGTGAGGCCGAGGTCCAGATCGGCCTGCGCCGCTTTCGGATCCGCAAACAACTGCTCGACGATCTGGCGCAATACGGCTCCGCCGATCATATCCGCCACCTGAACCGAGCGCTCCTGGTCTTTCACTCGCCGCTCGACGAGATCGTCTCCATTGACGAGGCGGCCAAGATCTATCGGGCCGCCCGTCATCCCAAGAGCTTCATCTCGCTCGACAAGGCCGATCACATGCTCGGCAACCGCGAGGATGCCGAATATGTCGCCGAAACCCTGGTCGCCTGGGCCAGCCGTTATCTGGGGCTCGGGCGTCACGGCTTCGAGCCCAGCACCGGAACCGCGCCCAGGGTCGCCCCCGGCGAGGTGCTGGTCACCGAAATCGACACCCGTTTTCTGCGCGGACTCTATACCGACCGCCATCAATGCCTGGCCGACGAACCCAAGTCGTTCGGCGGCTCCGATTTGGGTCCCTCGCCCTATAAACTGCTGCTGATGGCCCTGGGGGCCTGTACCTCAATGACTCTGAGGATGTACGCCAACCGCAAGGGCCTGAGTCTCGACGACGTGGAGGTGCGATTGACGCATGAGCGGGACGTGGTCCTGGAGGGCGCGGAGAGAGGACAAACGGCAGGCAGGGGCGAACGCATCATTCAGCGGCTGAACATCCACGGCGATCTCAGCGCGGCGGAACGCGCGCGGCTGCTGGAGATCGCCGATCGTTGCCCGGTGCACCGCACGCTGGACTCAAGCCCTTTGATTCAGACCCAGTATGAGGAGGACGAATCCCCTCCAAGTAACGAATAAAAATAATTTAAACAACGACTAACGACAACGATTCCACAGGTATTCGCTCATGGATTTGTTTAACTTGTTCATGAATCGTTCCTAAACCGCGTCCGGCGGGGACAAGCCTTGCCGGTGCCGTCGCTGCGACCTCGCGCGCCAGCATCGGTACTGACGCGGTTGGGAGTGAAACGCATCAAAGATGCGCGCGCACTCTCAGCGAACAGGTGTGTAACGATACAGATGCCAGCGATGCAGCGGATGCCGACAGGGTGGGACCGGGGTTTCGCGCAAGGGCGCGGCCGGACAGTCGAACAGTGTCCGCTGGGCCTCGACGCGAAAGCCCGCGATGGCCGGCGGCGCGCCGAAGCGGGTCACCAGCCAGAAGGGACCAGCCACCGTCTCGGGATCCACGCGCGGGGCAATCCGGCCCCGCAGATACTCGGATGGACGGGTCAGACCGGGCCATTGACTGGTGTCCAGATCCGGTTGATGGAAACGCAGCATGGCCGCGGTCTGATAGCGATCCGCATAAACGGGAGCGTCCAGTTCAGTGCCGATCCGCGCCAGTTCCGCGAAGCCATGGGTCTCGCGCAAGATGCGATTCTGACTGTCGGGTAGCGGGAGCGCGCCGGTCGCGGCATGCACGGCATAGAGACTGACCAGCAGTAGATTGACCGCCGCCGCCGCCAACACCCAGCGTCGCACCCGTCGCAACCAGACCGCCGCCAGCGGCGCGGCCGTGAGCAGATACATGATCGGCCAATTGGCCTCCACGTCGCTCATGGTCGCGACCAGGGCAAAAAAGCCCAGCGGGAAGACGGTCGCCGCGCTCAGCAGCACGCGCGCATGCGGCTGGAACGCTGGAGATTGAGCCAGTCGTTCCGAGGGAGTGGATTGAGGATCGCCATCTCGCCGGGCGGACTTGCCCCAGCGCGTCAGCCAGGGCGCCAGCAGCAGCGGTAGGCCAAGCAGCCCCCAGAACGCCAGTTGCGTCGCAAGATAGCCGAACAGGCTCCCGAGTCGCTCGCCGGGAGACTCGGGGCCGGCATGATCGATGGCGCCAGCGGGCGCCGAGGCGAGCGGCCCCATCTCAGTCGAGAAACCATGCCCGAACTGGAAACGCATCGTCAGCCAGTCATGGTTCGCGTTCCAGAGGATATTCGGCGCGAACACCAAGAGCGCCATCAATGCGCCCAGATAGGGCCAGGGCGTGCGCAGCGCCCGCCAGTCCGCGCGCAGGATCGCCCAGAGCAGGATCGGGCCGATTAGGACCATGGTGTATTTACCGAGCAGCCCAAGCCCGACCGCCACGCCGGCCGTCAGCCAGCGTCGGCGCTCTCCGGCCAGCGCGCGCTCGCCCTCGTGCAAGGCCAGCGCCCAACCCAGCGCCAGCGCGGTATCCGGCGTGGTCAGCACGCCGCCGGCCAGTCCGGGCAGGGTCGCGAATGCCAGGATCAGCGCGAGCGTCAGATCCCGGTTGTCCGTCAGCCCGCAGTTGCGATAGAAACGGGCGAGCACCAGCAGGGTCAGCGTCCCGGCGATCAAACCGCCAAGTCGGGCCATGAACGCCGAGCCCGGTGCGAGCAGCGTTCCGAGTCCAAGGAACGCGACACCCGGCGGATGATCGAAATAGCCCCAGGCCAGGCTGCGCGCCCAGTCGAAGTAATAGGCTTCGTCCTGCGTGACCGGCAGCAGGGCGGCAATCGCGATTCGCCAGACGATCAGGATGGCGATCAGGATCAGCGGGAGTCGCCACATCCGAGTACGCGATGGGTCCGTCATGGTGCGATACATGATGCCTCGTTAAAGCGCGTCTCGGCACAGACCGCTGACGATTCGAAAAGGCGGCGACATGCAAAAAAGCGCCGTTGACGACGGGCGCGATTTTAGAGTGCGCGCACCAACGCAGCCGGCGCCAGCGCTGGCCGATCCAGTCGACGGGCCGAATCACGTTCCACAAATAGGCCGCCCGCTCGGGCACGAACCGCGTTAAGATCCAGACCAACCACAGCAATCAAGGTGCCGCGATGGACATCGAACTGATCGAGATCCAGGAGTTCCTGGCCAACCATCCACCTTTTGATCAGCTCCCGGAGGAGACACTCGCACGCCTGCCCAAACGTCTGTCGGTGCGCTATTTCCGTCGCGGCTCGCCGTTCCCTCCCGAAGACGCCGACCAGCCTTATCTCTACATTCTGCGCAAGGGTGCGGTGGAACTGCGCGATCCGCAAAACGAACTGGTTGGCAAGCTGGCCGAGGGCGATCTGTGCGAAATGCAGTGCCGTCAGCCATCCCAAGGTTCCGACGACCAAGGGAGTACCGCCGAGGACACGCTGGTCTATGCGCTACCCTGCGCGGATCTGGCGCAACTATGCCACGATCATCCCGCCTTTGCCGAGCACTTCGAGCAATCGGTCTCGAACCGTCTGCGCAAGGCGCTGGATGTCATGGTCGATGCGCCTGCCACCGGCACCGGACTGATGACCGTGCGGGTGCGGGATATGGTCAATCGCGCCCCGATCGTCACCGCGCCCGATACCAGCATCCGCGAGGCGGCCCGGATCATGTCCGAGCATCAGGTCTCCTCGCTGATCGTCATGGACGGGGAGCGTCTGGCCGGCATGATCACCGACCGCGATCTGCGCGGGCGCTGTATCGCCGCCGGTCTGCCGACGGATCGGCCGGTGCGCGAAATCATGACCGAGAAGTTGCAGACCGTGGACATGGATACCCTGGGCTTCCAGGCGCTCATCGCCATGACCCGACTGAACGTACACCATCTGCCGGTGCTCGACGAGGGACGCGTCGCGGGGCTGCTCTCCTCCACCGATCTGACGCGCTTCCAGAGCAGCAATTCGGTCTATCTGGTCGCGGACATCCACCGCGCCAAATCGGTCGAGGTGCTGGCACGGATCGGCGACAAGATCTCGGAATTACAAGTTCACCTGATCACCGGGGGGGCGACCGCCAACCATGTCGGGCAGGCGGTGAGCGCGATTACGGACGCCATCACGCTGCGTCTGATCGAGCTGGCGGAGGCCGAGCTCGGCGCGCCGCCCGTGCCTTATGCCTGGCTGGTGGGCGGCTCTCAGGCGCGGCGCGAGCAATCGTCCCATTCGGATCAGGATAACGCGCTGCTGATCGCGGACCATGCGCGGCCCGAGGACGACCCCTGGTTCGCGGCGCTCGCCAAGTTCGTCAACGATGGTCTCGACGCCTGCGGTTTCATCTATTGCCCCGGCGACGTGATGGCGTCCAATCCCAAATGGCGTCAGCCGCTGCGCATCTGGCACAAATATTTCGCGAATTGGATCGTCAAGCCGGAGCCCATGGCCCTGATGCTCTCCAGCGTCTTTTTCGATCTGCGCCCGCTGCACGATCCGGAAAATCTCTATGCCGAATTGCAGGAGCGCATGCTGGAAAAAACCAGGTCAAACCGGATCTTTATCGCCTACCTCACCGCGAACGCGGTGAAAAACCGTCCGCCGCTGGGCTTTTTTCGCAATATCGTACTGATCCATGGCGGCGACCATAACCATACCTTCGACATCAAGCACCGCGGCACGGTCCCCATCATCGACCTGGCGCGGGTCTATGCGCTGTCCGCCGGCATTCCCGAGATCAATACCATCGAGCGCCTGCAGGCCGCCGCCGAGTGCGGCGCGCTGAGCAAGGATGGGTCGGCGAACCTGATCGATGCGCTCGAATTCATCGGTACCCTGCGCATGCGCCATCAGGCGCGTCAACTGCGCAACGGGCAGAAGGCCGACAATTTCGTGTCGCCGGACGATCTGTCGCCGCTGGAACGGGGGCACCTCAAGGAGGCGTTTCTGTTGATCAACACCATGCAGGAATCGCTGGGGCAGCGTCATCAGGCCGGCCGCTTCGCCTGAACGCCGCCGCGGGAATCCGACATGCTTTCATTGCTCGACTGGCAGCGCCGCTGGCGCCTGCGCCGCGCGCCGCCAGGCCCCTTGCGCGACTATCTGCAACAGCCCTTCGCGCATCCGCGAACGGATTATCGCGAACTGGAATATCTGGCCATTGATCTTGAGACGACCGGACTCGACAGTCGCCGCGACCTGATCCTGAGCGTCGGCTATGTGGTCTTGCGCGGGGTCCGGATCGACCTGTCCACCGCCCGGCACCAGGTGGTGCGCATCGACCGTTCCATTCCGGAGGCGAGCGCGGTCATCCATCAGATCACCGACGACCAGTCGGCCGAGGGCTGCGAACTCGTCGACGCGATCGCGGAACTGCTGCCGGCGCTGGCGGGCAGGATCATGATCGCCCATCATGCCAGCATCGAGCAGAGCTTCATCTCCAATGCCTGCAAACACTTTTGGGGACAAGGTCTGCCGATGCGGATCGTCGACACCCAGGCGCTGGCCCTGCGCACCTTCGAGCGGCGGCAGATCCCCTTCAAGGTCTCCGATCTCCGTCTGCATGCGCTCGGCAATCGCTACAATCTTCCCCGGTACGGTGCCCACAATGCGCTCAGTGACGCGCTCGCCGCTGCCGAACTCTTTCTGGCCCAAGCGGCCTATCGGGACGATGGCCGGGGCCTGCCTCTCGCCGATTTCCTGTGTTGAACTCCTAGATACTGATAGTGCGACGGTTTAGTATTGTCGGCCAACGCGAGTACAGCGGCGCCTGCTTGTGGGCAAGCGTCCTGCGTCGTCAGGGTTTCCAGACCTGACAGGGCAGGCCAGGATGGCAGCTCTTATGCAAAGAGCAAGCTTCGTCAGCAAGAGTTAAGCGCAACGGTACTCGCCGGTCATCGGCTTCGAGGATGCCTGGCATGGTATCCACTGACCCCGATTAACACGCAACCCAGAACCGAGGAGACGACACCTATGTCGGAAGAAAAGGTCTATGCAGTGCCCGCGGAAATCGCCGCGAAAGCCCACGTCAACGCCGAGCAGTACGCCCTCATGTACCAACGCTCGATCGACGATCCGGCGGGCTTCTGGGCCGAGCAGGCCGAGCAATTCCTGACCTGGTCCAAGCCGTGGGATTCGGTGATGGATTACAGCTTCAAGGCCGACGATCTGCACATCAAGTGGTTCCAGGGCGGCAAGCTTAACGTCTCCTATAACTGTCTGGATCGTCATCTGGCCACCCGTGGCGATCAGGTCGCGATCATCTGGGAGAGCGATAACCCGAACGAGGATCGCAAACTGACCTACCGCGAACTGCACGCGGAAGTCTGCAAACTTGCCAATGTCTTCAAGTCGCGCGGCGTCCAGAAGGGTGACCGCGTCTGCATCTACATGCCGATGATCCCCGAGGCGGCGGTCGCCATGCTGGCCTGTACCCGCATCGGCGCGGTGCATTCCATCGTCTTCGGCGGCTTCTCGCCCGACTCGCTGCGCGACCGCGTGCTCGACTCCGAGTGCAAGCTGGTCATCACCTCCGACGAGAGCGTGCGCGGCGGGCGTCATATCCCGCTGAAGAAAAACGCCGATACGGCGATGCTGGAATGCCCGAACGTCGAGACCGTGGTCGTGGTCCGGCGCACCGGCGGCTCGGTCGAATGGACCGAAGGCCGCGACATCTGGTACCACGAGGCCATCGCCGCCGCCTCCGCCGAGTGCGCGCCCGAGGAGATGGACGCGGAAGACCCGCTGTTCATCCTCTATACCTCCGGCTCCACCGGCAAGCCCAAGGGCGTGCTGCATACCACCGGCGGCTATCTGGTCTATGCCGCCATGACCCATAAATACACCTTCGACTATCAAGAAGGCGAGGTCTACTGGTGCACCGCCGATGTCGGTTGGGTCACCGGCCACACCTATATCGTCTACGGACCCCTGGCGAATGGCGCCACCTCGCTGATGTTCGAGGGCATCCCGAACTACCCGGACATGTCGCGCTTCTGGGAGGTCATCGACAAGCACAATGTCGCCATCTTCTACACCGCGCCCACTGCCATCCGCTCGCTGATGCGCGCCGGCGAAGAGCCGGTCAAGAAGACCTCGCGTCAGTCGCTGCGCGTGCTCGGTTCGGTCGGCGAACCGATCAACCCTGAGGCCTGGGAGTGGTATTACCGCATCGTCGGCGACGAGCGCTGCCCGATCGTCGACACCTGGTGGCAGACCGAGACCGGCGGCCATCTCATCACCCCGCTGCCCGGCGCGACGCCGCTCAAGCCCGGTTCGGCCACGCGCCCCTTCTTTGGCGTGGTCCCGGCACTGGTCGACCCGGCGGAAGGCACCCTGATCGAGGGCGCTGGCGAAGGCGCGCTGGTCCTGTCGCGTCCCTGGCCGGCGATGATGCGCACGCTCTATGGCGATCACGCGCGCTTTGCCGACACCTATTTCCGGCAGTATCCGGGCTATTATTTCACGGGTGACGGCGCGCGGCGCGACGCGGACGGCTATTACTGGATCACCGGACGCATCGACGACGTGCTGAACGTCTCGGGCCATCGTCTCGGCACCGCCGAGATCGAATCGGCGCTGGTGCTGCATCCGCATGTCGCCGAGGCGGCGGTGGTCGGTTATCCGCACGACCTCAAGGGTCAGGGCATCTATGCCTATGTGACCCCGATGGCCGGTGTCGAGCCGACCGACGACCTGAAGAAAGAGCTAGTGGCCATGGTGCGCGGCGAGATCGGTCCGATCGCCATCGTCGACATCATCCAATGGTCCCCCAGCCTGCCCAAGACCCGCTCGGGCAAGATCATGCGCCGAATTCTGCGCAAGATCGCCGCCAATGAGATCGATTCGCTCGGCGATACCTCGACCCTGGCGGATCCGACCGTGGTCACCGATCTGATCGAGAATCGCGCCAACCAGTAAGACCGTCCATGCGTCAGCGATGCACTCCCCAAAACCTTGGAGAGCGCATCGCTGTCTTGAGTGTAATCATCAACGAATGCAAAACTTGAAGAACCATCAGCGCAGGTGCACGACTCCACCATTCATATCGATTTATCGTCATTTTCTGTCTTTATGCCAGAATCGGAAAGCATGGATGCCGCACAGGATGTCGCGACCACCCCGGCATTCGTAAAACGAGCGCAAAGGGTCTTCCTTTTTATTTAAATAACCGAGGTTCAGTTTGAGTTCTCATTTTAGAGTTGGGGTCTTCGTCGATGCCGAAAACGTCCGTTACAATGGCGGCTATCAGATGCGCTATGACGTGCTGCGCCGCTTCGCGGCCCGCGAGGGCGGCATTCTGCAGCGACTGAACACCTACATGGCCTTCGACGCCGAACGGGCGCGCGAGGACATCGAATATCGCAAAAAGGCTCAGACCTACCAGCAGATGGTCCGCGACTTCGGCTGGAAGATCACCGTCAAGCTGGTGCGTCGCTATACCGATGAAGCCGGCAATGTCACCACCAAGGCGAACGCCGATCTGGATATGGCCGTGGATGCCATGCTGCAGGCGCAAAAACTCGATCAGGTGCTGCTGGTGACAGGCGACGGCGACTTTCTGCAGGTCGTGGAGGCGCTCCAGAATACCGGCTGCCGGGTCGAGTTGATGGGCTTCAAGAATGTCTCGCGCCAGCTCCAGCAGCAGGTGGACGCCTTTTACTCCGGTTTCCTGATCCCCGACCTGCTCCCAGTCTCCTACGAACCCCGCAACGAATGGGGCAAGCCGGGATCCTGCGTGCGTGGGGTCTGCACCAAATGGTTCGCCGACAAGGGCTATGGATTTCTGCGCATCATGACGGTCATTTCGCCAAATCTATGGATCACTGACCCGCGCGAACCGGACTCTCCTTACGCCAGCGTCTTCTGCCATGCCAACGAGCTTGCCGAGGATGTCAATGAGGATCTGCTGGCGAACCGGGAAACTGTGCTCGAATTCTATGTCAACGAGAGCGACCAGAAAGATAATGGACTGGTCGCGAATAACGTTAGGCTCGCGTTTACGGTGAATCGATAATCAGGAATGACACACCATGTCAATGGATCAAGCCACGATCAAACCCTCGGGACTGGCATGGCGATTGGTTAAGGATCACTTGCTCACCGAGCAACAGATGAGGGCCGCCTATGAGGATTCGTCCCGGCAGGGACGTGCCTTCGTGCGTCATCTCATCGAACAGAAACTGCTCGACAGTCGGCGCATCGCGGTGGCCGCCTCGCATGAGTTCGGTGTCCCGCTGCTGGATCTCAGCGCCTTTGATCTCAGCAATCTGCCCCTGAATCTGGTCGACGAACGCTTGATCCGCAAGCATCGCGCCCTGCCGCTGCTGCGCCGGGGCAACCGTCTGTTCCTCGCGCTGTCCGATCCCACCAACGACCAGGCGCTGGAGGAGATTCGCTTCAATACCGGCCTCTCCACCGACGCCATCTTGGTGGAAGAAGACCGGCTGAACGCAGCGATCGAGACCGCGATCGACGCGCAAGACACCACGACCATCAGCGAATTTGTCGATGGGGATCTGGAAAAGCTCGACATCGCGCCAGAGGATGACGAACAGCGCGACGAATCCGAAGCCAACATCGATGACGCGCCCATCGTGCGCTATATCAACAAGATCCTCGTGGACGCCATCACGGCCGGCGCCTCCGATATCCATTTCGAGCCCTTCGAGAAGTTTTTCCGGATCCGCTTCCGCCAGGATGGCATGCTGCGCGAGGTTGCCAGCCCTCCGCTCAATACCGCCGGACGGCTGACCGCTCGCCTCAAGGTCATGTCGCGCATGAACATCGCCGAGCGGCGCGTGCCCCAGGATGGCCGCATCCGGCTGAAGTTGAGCCGCTCGCGCGACATCGATTTCCGTGTCAATACGCTGCCGACCCTCTATGGCGAAAAGGTCGTGCTGCGGATCCTGGATTCGTCCTCGGCACAGGTCGGTATCGAGGCGCTCGGCTTCGAACCCGAACAACGTGAGTCATTTCTCAACGCGATCAAGAAACCCTATGGCATGATCCTGGTGACCGGCCCCACCGGGTCCGGCAAGACGGTCTCGCTCTATACGGCGCTCAATCTCTTGAATCAGCCCGAAATCAACATCTCCACCGTCGAGGATCCGGTCGAAATCCAGGTGGCCGGTATCAATCAGGTCAACCTGAACCCCAAGACCGGGCTCACCTTCGCGTCCGTCCTGCGCGCCTTTCTGCGCCAGGATCCGGACATCCTCATGGTCGGCGAGATCCGCGACCTGGAAACCGCCGAGATTGCCGTGAAGGCCGCCCAGACCGGACATCTGGTGCTCTCCACCCTGCATACCAACGACGCGCCGCAAACCCTGACCCGCCTTGCCAACATGGGGGTCCCGCCCTTCAACATCGCCTCCTCGGTCCTGTTAATCATGGCCCAGCGGCTCGCCCGGCGGCTCTGCGTCCATTGCCGGAAGAAACTCGATCTACCGCGCGAGGCGCTGCGCGAAGAGGGGTTCTCCAATGAAGAAATCGACGCCGGCCTGACCATTTACGGACCGGTCGGCTGCGAGCAATGCAATAAAGGTTACAAAGGGCGGGTCGGGATCTTTCAGGTCATGAAGGTAACGGACGCCATCACCCGCCTGATCCTGCAAGGCGGCGACGCCATGCAACTGGCCGATCAGGCACAGCGCGAGGGGGTCTCGGATCTGCGCCAGTCCGGTCTGCGCAAGGTCAAGGCCGGACTCATCGGCCTGGAAGAGCTCAATCGGGTCACCAAGGATTAATTTACTGCGGAGTTAGCACGATGGCACTGGCAGTCGCAAGCAAGGTCAAGCCGAAACCCAAGGTCGAGGCCGAAAAAGCCCGCGTCTTTGCCTGGGAGGGCATGGATCGGCGCGGAGCAAAGGTCAAGGGCGAGACCCGCGCGGCCAATATCAACCTGGTGCGGGCCGATCTGCGCCGCCAGGGCGTAAACGCGACCAAGGTCAAGATGAAGCCTAAGCCGCTGTTCGGCGGCGGCAAGAAAAAGATCACCAGCGCGGATCTTTCGATCTTCACCCGCCAGTTGGCCACCATGATGGGCGCGGGTGTCCCACTGGTCCAGGCGTTCGATATCGTGGCACGCGGTCACGAAAATCCTTCGATGCAGGATTTGCTTTTATCCATCAAGGCGGACATCGAGAGCGGGACATCGATGGCGCTGTCCTTGGGCAAGCACCCGCTCTACTTCGACGATCTGGTCTGCAACCTGGTCGCCGCCGGCGAACAGGCCGGTATCCTCGATAATCTACTCGACAAGATCGCGGTCTATAAGGAAAAGACCGAGTCCATCAAGGGCAAGATCAAAAAGGCCATGTTCTATCCGGTGGCGGTTATCGCGGTGGCCGTGATCGTAACCGTGGTCATCCTGCTGTTCGTCATCCCGCAGTTCAAAGAGCTTTTTACCAGTTTCGGCGCCGATCTGCCGGCCTTCACCCTCATGGTCATCGGACTCTCCGATCTCCTCAAGGAATGGTGGTGGGCCTTCTTCATGGGCATCGGCGGCGTCATCTATAGCTTCGGCTATGCCTACAAGCGCTCGCGGGGGATGCGCGAGGCGATCGATCGCATCGTCCTGAAGATCCCGATCATCGGCACCATCCTGAACAAGGCCGCCATCGCCCGCTTCGCGCGCACGCTCTCCACCATGTTCGCCGCTGGCGTGCCGCTGGTGGAGGCGCTCCAGTCGGTCTCGGGCGCAACCGGCAACATCGTCTATCAGGACGCCGTGCTGAAGATGCGCGAGGAGGTCGCCACCGGTCAATCGCTGCAATTGGCCATGCGCCAGCGCGACCTCTTCCCCCACATGGTGATCCAGATGACGGCCATCGGCGAGGAATCGGGCTCGCTCGACGCCATGCTGGGCAAGGTGGCCGATTTCTACGAGGAACAGGTGGATAACGCGGTGGACAGCCTGAGCAGCCTGCTCGAACCCATGATTATGGTTATCATCGGTGGTCTGGTCGGCAGTCTGGTGGTCGCCATGTATCTGCCGATCTTCAAACTCGCGTCGGTGGTTTGATCGTCATGCCGGAATTCGCCTGGATCGAAGTGCTCGAACAGAACCCGGCGCTGCTCGCCGTCGTGGCCATCCTGTTCGGCCTGATTGTCGGCAGTTTCCTGAACGTCGTGATCCTGCGTCTGCCCAGGATGATGGAAGCGGAATGGGCGCGCGACTGCGCCGAACTCGCCGGAGATCGCGCCGCTGCCGACGCGACAGCGCCGGAACCGTCCGCTCCCCGGCTGTCACTGTCCTCACCGCCCTCCACCTGCCCGGCCTGCGGCCATCGCATCCGCGCCCACGAGAATATCCCGATCCTGAGCTATCTGCTCCTGCGCGGGCGATGCTCGGCCTGCAGCGTCGGCATCAGTCCGCGCTATCCCATCATCGAGGGATTCACCGCTCTGCTGACGCTGGCGGTCGTGATGCAGTTCGGTCTGACCTGGCAAACGCCGCCGGCCCTGCTGTTGACCTGGGCGCTGGTCGCCTTGGCGCTCATCGACTACGACACCCAGCTCCTGCCCGACAGCATCGTCCTACCTCTGGTCTGGCTGGGCCTGATCCTGAGCCTGTTCGGACTCTTCGCCGACAGTCAGGCGGCCATCGTGGGCGCGGTGGCCGGTTATTTGAGCCTCTGGACCGTCTTTCAACTCTTCCGGCTCGCCACCGGCAAGGAAGGCATGGGTTACGGCGACTTCAAGCTGCTGGCGCTCTTTGGCGCCTGGCTCGGCTGGCAGTTCCTGCCCCAGGTCATCCTGCTCTCCGCCCTGACCGGCGCACTCTTCGGTCTGATCCTGATCGCCGTCGGACGCCATCAGAGGGATAACCCCATGCCCTTTGGTCCCTTTCTGGCGGCGGCGGGTTGGATCAGCCTGATCTGGGGTGACGCAATCAATCAGGCGTATCTGCAGATCAGCGGACTTGGATAGCGAACCGTGTCCGTTCACACGATGATTGGTTCATACGCCCCCGCGCCGATACACGAACGACACGGAGCACGCCGGAGGCGGTTTCGATGTTCACCGTCGCACTGACCGGCGGCATTGGCAGCGGAAAATCCACCGTGGCCGATCAACTCGGCGCGCTCGGCGCGGGCGTCATCGACACCGATCTCCTGGCGCGCGAGCTGACCGCCGCCGGCCATCCGGTGCTGGAACGCATCGCGGCCGTTTTCGGGGAATCGATCCTGCAATCCGACGGTTCGCTCGACCGCGCCGCCTTGCGCGAACGGGTCTTTCGCTCGCCCGCCGAGCGCGCCCGACTGGAGTCCATCCTGCATCCGGCCATCAAGTACCTGATGCTGGAGCGGCTCGCGACACTCGACACACCTTACGCGGTGCTCGTCATCCCGCTGCTGTTCGAGACCGGCCAGGAGACCCTCGCCGACCGCGTCCTGGTCGTCGACATCCCCGAACACGTTCAGATCGAGCGAGTCAAACGCCGCAGCGGTCTGACCGAGGACGAGATCCTTCGGATCGTCGCCAGCCAGTGTCCCCGTCAGGAACGCAACGCCCGCGCCGACGACATCCTCGACAACCGCGGCGATCCAGCAGCGCTGTCCTCCCAAGTCAGGCATCTCCATCGCCGCTATCTCCAACTCGCCAAATCAAAATAATTGCTTTATTGGCGCTTCCGTTTTATGGTCCCAAACACGCGACAGAATCAACGTCGCGTGGCATCCACAGGGATTATTAGAGAGGAAAAACCAATGAAAAAAACCATTTTGCTCGACTCCGCACGGATTACGCTGTTCTCTTCCTTACTCATCGCCCCCCTGGCCTGGCAACCGGCCAACGCGGCATCCGCCTGCAAGGGCATGGAGCAGGCCGCCTGCGAAACGAACGCGGAATGCCGCTGGCAGGCCGGCTACACGCGCAAGGACAACGTCCAGGTCGCAAGCCACTGCCGAGCATTACCGAAGAAAAAAGAGGCCGTCACCGAACCGGCGAAGACCCTCGATAAACCGAGCACACCTTAGCGGCCTGCTGTCTGGCCGATCCCGCGGGATCGGCCGCCGTTTGCCCCTCGTCCCCCACGCATCGCTAGGTCGCTTTGCACATCAGGCGACACGGAATGTCCGGATACCACTTACGCCATTCGTGTCATTTCGGCGTTTCTGTCTCAGGCGGACCGGAAGTCGCCGACAGGTCCCAGATGGATGGCGAGTGGAAGAGCCGCGAGAGCTGGAGTTCGCGCTCGATCTCGATCTCGCGGGGCAGATGATCGCCGAACCGCGTGAAGAGTTCCTCCTGATCGTTGGTCTCCTGACGCGCGACCTCGCGATCGATGTTCATGATCGCGTAAAAATCGTCACGACTGAAATCCAGACCCTCCCAATTGAAGGCGTCATAGTTCGGAATCCAGCCCAGCGGACTCTCCACCCCCGCGCCCTGATGATTGCAACGCTTCACGATCCACTCCAAGACCCGCATGTTCTCGCCGAATCCCGGCCACATGAAACGCGAGTGGCTGTCCTTGCGGAACCAGTTGACGCGGAAGATGCGTGGCGGCGTGGCGACATGACGGCGCCCCATCCGCAGCCAATGGCGCCAGTAGTCGGCCATGTTGTAGCCACAGAAGGGCAACATCGCCATGGGGTCGCGTCGCATGGCGGCCTGGCCGATGGCGGCGGCGGTCGCTTCCGAGCCCATGGTCGCGGCCATGTAGACGCCGTGCTCCCAGTTGTAGCTCTGGAACACCAGCGGGAAGTGCTTGCTGACCCGACCGCCGAAGAGGAAGGCGCTGATCGGCACGCCCTTGGGATTCTCCCACTCCGGATCGATCGAGGGACAGGCCGAGGCCAGCGCGGTGAAGCGGGCGTTCGGATGGGCGGCCGGGCGGCCGCAGCCGGGGGTCCAGTCATTGCCCTGCCAATCGATCAGGTGCTCGGGCGGCTCCTCGGTCAGACCCTCCCACCAGACATCGCCGTCGTCGGTCAGGGCGCAGTTGGTGAAGATGGCGTCATGGCTGGTGGCGGCGAGCGCGTTGGGGTTGGAGCTTGCATTGGTGCCGGGCGCGACGCCGAAGAGGCCATATTCCGGATTGATCGCGTAGAAGCGACCGTCAGCGTTCGGCTTGATCCAAGCGATGTCGTCGCCGATGGTGGTCACCTTCCAGCCCTCGTAGCCGGCGGGCGGGATCAGCATCGCAAAGTTGGTCTTGCCGCAGGCGCTCGGGAAGGCCGCCGCCACATAGAGCTTCTCGTGCTCGGGTGACTCGACACCCATGATCAGCATGTGCTCGGCCAGCCAGCCCTCGTCGCGCGCCATGACCGAGGCGATGCGCAGCGCCAGACACTTCTTGCCGAGCAGCGCGTTGCCGCCATACCCGCTGCCGTAGGACCAAATCTCGCGGGTCTCCGGAAAATGGGTGATGTACTTGTCCTCGATGCGCGCGGCGCAAGGCCAGGGCACGTCCTCCTCGCCGGGGTGCAGCGGAGCGCCCACCGAATGGATACAGGGCACGAATTCGCCGTCCGGACCGAGCACGTCGAGCACGGGCTGACCCATGCGCGTCATGATGCGCTGGTTCACGACCACGTAGGGCGAGTCAGTGATTTCGACACCGATATGGGCAATCGGCGAGCCCAGCGGCCCCATGCTGAAGGGGATCACGTAGAGGGTGCGGCCCTGCATGCAGTCCTTGAAGATCTCCTTGAGCAGCGGCTTGGCCTTGCGCGGATCCATCCAGTTATTGGTTGGGCCGGCGTCCTCCTCGCGCGTCGAACAGATGAAGGTGCGATCCTCGACCCGCGCGACATCGCTGGGGTGCGAGCAAGCCAGATAGGAGTTGGGACGCTTGTCGGGATTCAGTCGGACGAAGGAGCCGGTCGTGACCATCTCCTCGCAGAGCCGGTTGTACTCTTCCTGGCTGCCATCGCACCAGTAGATGCGGTCGGGGCGACAGAGCGCGGCGATCTCATCGACCCAGTCGAGCAATTTTCGATTACTGGTGCGCGTGGCGCCGTCGTGGGAACTGGTCATAAGTCATGGATTCCTGAAAAGCGGTTGGAAGGATCGGGCGATCGGTCGAATCGGGGCGTTCGTGGAATGGCGAGGTTGTAATAATGGGGTCTGACTCCACGAGGCTGTCGAGTCGACGCGGGCCATGCGGGTTCGCTTAAATCTGACACCAGGAGTTAGACCCTGGATTCAAGCAAAACTGGCGCCAAAGAGCAAAAGGCCCGTTGATGACGGTATTCGTTAAGGACTGGCGCGGTTCTTGAGTCGTGATCGCGCATCGTGATGAGGCATCAGGATACCCGACACGCACCAAAAATGCCCGCGCCAACCATTGGGGTTTGAGTAAAATCATGCGATGTCAGCGCGTCGGAAGGAAGGGCACGAAGCTCGATGATGGGTAGAGTCGCTGCATTTCTGTCAAAATAACAACACGAAAGGCCCAACAACCCACAGATCGAAATGAACCGACCCGACGAGATCGTCATCGCCCGTCCCGACGACTGGCATCTGCATCTCCGCGACGGCGCGGCGATGGCGGATGTCGTTCGTCACACTGCCCGCCAGTTCGCGCGGGCCATCGTCATGCCGAACCTCAAACCGCCGGTGGTCGGCACGGCTCAAGCGCTCGACTATCGCGCGCGGATTCTGGCCGCGCTGCCCGCGGGTAGCGAATTCCAGCCGCTGATGACGCTCTATCTCACCGACCAAACGGCGCCCGAGGAGATCGCTACCGCCAAGGCGAGCGGCGCGGTGGCGGCCTGCAAGCTGTATCCGGCGGGGGCGACCACCAACTCGGAGAGTGGCGTGACCGACCTGGCGCGTCTCTCTCCGGTCATGGAGGCGATGCAGCGCGCAGGTTTGCCACTGCTGGTGCATGGCGAGGTGACGGATCCCGAGGTAGATATCTTCGACCGCGAACAACGCTTCATCGCGGAACGTCTCGACTGGATCGTGACGAATTTCCCCGCGCTCAAGGTGGTGTTCGAGCATGTCACGACGGCGGACGCGGTGGATTTCGTCCGCGCGGGGCCGGACACGCTGGCGGCGACCATCACGCCACACCATCTGCTTTACAACCGCAACGCCATCCTGGCGGGCGGCATCCGCCCGCATTTTTATTGCCTGCCGGTGCTCAAGCGCGAGCGCCATCGTCTCGCCTTGCTGGAGGCGGCCGTTAGCGGACATCCGCGCTTTTTCCTGGGGACCGACAGCGCTCCTCACGCCCTTGGGGATAAGGAAAACGCCTGCGGCTGCGCGGGCGTTTACAGCGCTCATGCCGCGCTCGAATTCTACGCCGAGGCATTCGAGCAGGCCGGCGCGCTAGATCGGCTGGAAGGGTTCGCCAGCCATTATGGAGCGGATTTTTATGGACTCGCCCGCAATCCGGGGACCATTCGGCTGTGCCGCGAATCTTGGCGGGTACCGGAGCAGTATCCCTTCGGCGCAAGCCGCGTCGTCCCGCTGGCCGCCGGGGAAAGTCTGAACTGGCGGTTGGTCGATGAAGCCGCGTTCACCGCCAAAACCGACGCGGTTTAAGGCGCCGGGCTTTCGGTCTGGGTCAACCGCACGGCATTCGATGCTGGCGGGGCATCGAGATCCGGATCGGTCGGCGCTGGCGGCAAGGCTGGCGCGGACTCGGAATCCGGCACGGCTGGGGGTTCCGGGAAGGCGATCCGAGTACGGAGCACCGGACCAGCAAACATGTCCAGCAGGCTTTGATCACGTTCATAAATATCCGGACGAAAACGAACCGCGCCATGCTCGTCGGCGCGGGCGGTCAGATAATAGAGCAGCACCGGCAAGGTTTTCTCAAGGTTGACGTACCGAGTACGACTGCTGCCGAGCACCTGGTCGATCCTGCCACGATCCCAGTTCGACTCCTGAAGCAGGATCTCCGCGAGCCTGACCGGATCCTGAACCCTCACGCAACCATGACTGAGCGCCCGATGATCGCGCGCAAACAGCCCCTTGTTGGGCGTGTCGTGCAGATAGACCGAATGTCGGTTCGGAAACATGAATTTGACACGACCCAGGGCATTGCGCGGTCCCGGTTGCTGGACGACCTGGTAACGTTTGTAGTTGCTCGCGTCGCCGCCACTGGACTTGCGGCCCGTTCGACGGTCGACCAGCGTGTAGCTTGAGGAGACCCGCCCCATCGTCTTCTGGATCGAGATCGGCACCGTCCAGGTCGGATTGAAGACCAGGTGGTCCATGGTGTCCCGGAACATCGGCGTCTGGGCGTCCTTTTCGCCGACGATCACGCGCGTACTCCAGACGATCCCGCCGTCGCGCACCACATGCGCCTTGTAGTTGGCGACATCGACGAACACGTAATCGGTGTCCAGATCATTGTAGAGCCAGCGCATACGCTCCAGATTGATGCGAATGCGCTCGACCTTCCCCGCATCGAACGGCTGGTTCAGGGCGGCGATCGTCGCCGGCCCCACCGCGCCATCCGCGGACAAGCCGAACCGCCGCTGAAAGGCGACCACCGCAGCGTGGAGCGACTCATCGAATCGCGTTGCATCCGACGGCACCGGGATCTCGTGATCGTCGATCAAACGGAGTCGCTCCCGCACCAAGGCCACCCGAGGATCACGGTTGCCCTGCATCAAAATGGCCCCCGCCGGCAGGGGCGCGAGCCCCTCCAGATTCGCCTTGCCCAAATACCTCGCAAGTCCGCGCTTGAGATCCTCGTACCAGAAGGGATACTGAAACCGGGATGACAGAAAGGCGTCAGGATCGTCAGCTTCCAGCGCACCCATCATGTCGGCGAGCAGTTGCTCGGCGGGAACCGGCTTGCGATCGTTGCGTTTCGGATCGACCGCAACGGGATCGAGCTTGCCAAAACGGGTGTGATGAACATAACGCAGCAGCGCGTCGCTGAGTTTGATGTCCGCGCCGATACGCTCCGCCTCGGAGAGCGCATCGAAGGCATGTGGAAGACTCAGCTCGCGCAGGGTTTCCACATGGAAATCCTGGGGCGCGAAGCCTTCCAGGCGACTTTCCTCGACTAGGAGCAGAAGGGCGTCGATCCGTGCTGGCTCGGTCCAGACGGGCTGATGGTCGCGCCGCGCGTAAAACTCGGCGAGCAGACGACCTGACAGCAGGTGAACGCCGTCCACGGCGGCGGTCTCGGACTCGCGCAACGACTCCAGGGTGCGGCCTAACAGCGAGGACGGATGCGCCAACGCGGGTAGGAAGGCGAGCAGGAGTGAGAAAATACTCGGATAAACATGGAACTTCATCGCCCGTCCTCAAGGACCATTGCAGAGATGGCCACTATACCGTTTCTGGGAAACCTGTAGGTGTCTTCAAAATACGACAGAGGCCGCAAGCGCTCGGTCAGACTTCGCCAACCAATTGTGCCCGCCCATCCTCGTGAACCGTCTCCAGACGCACGGCAAACCCCCACAGACGTCGAATATGGCGCAGCATCTCATTGATTGAGTCGCCCAAGGGTCGACGATGATGCGAAAAATGACGCAGGGTCAGCGAGCGATCTCCCTGTCGATCCACCTTGAAGACCTGAATATTCGGCTCGCGGCTACCGAGATTATATTGCTCCGCGAGCCTTAGACGCAGCGCCCGATAGCCCTGTTCCTCGTGGATATCCGTCACTTCCAGGTGCTCTTCGCGATCGTCGTCACGAATCGCGAAAAAATGGAAATCCCGCATCAGGGTTGGCGATAAATACTGGGCAATGAAGCTTTCGTCCTTGAAGTTGCGCATGGCGAAATCCAGCACCCGGCGCCAATCGCCGCCAGCGATGTCCGGAAACCATTCGCGATCTTCAGCGGTCGGCCGTTCGCAGATGCGGCGGATGTCGCGCATCATCGCAAACCCCAGCGCATAGGGATTGATGCCATTGTAATACGGCACATCGAATGACGGTTGAAACACGACTCCGGTATGGGATTGCAGAAACTCCATCATGAAACCGTCGGTGACAAAACCATCGTCATAGAGATGGTTCATGAGGGTGTAATGCCAGAAGCAGTTGTGATTGATGAAACAGGAGGCCTTGTAGGCATGCGAGCGTTCCACACTGAAATCGAAGACTGGCCCCTCGTCGTCTTCGATGGATTCGATCGTTGTCAGATCATCCTTGTCGAGGAACCATTGGACGGATTCCAGCGTCTCCCGCAGGCGTTGACGCTTGTACGTCAGGCGAAAACCGATCTGCTCCGCGAAGCGTCTGACATCCTCGCCAGTGATGACGAGCCGGAAGATCCCATCCCGCTGTGGCCGCAAGGAGCTGACGATGCCCAGATTCAGGATCAGTAGTTGCTCGATCAGCAACAACTCGCGACTCTTGCTGACCAGGATGACCTGACGATCCTGTTTCGAGACACAGCCGTCGGTATCGAAATGCCCGCGAAGAAAGGCTTGGACCACGGGGCATGGCGATTTGAGGATGATCTCGGGCACCTGTTTGCGCGCCGCGGCGCCCCGACCGGTCGCCATCTGGAACGTCTGTTGGAACAGGCGTGCCAGGGTGGTGCTATGAATCGTCGAGTTGAAATGGTTACGATCCGCTCGGCGTGAGGCCTCGACACCGAAGTTGTCGAACAGCGTTTGCTCAAAGAAATCCAGCAACTCTGGATCCTGCGAGGTGAGATTCACGCGGCGGGCATCGACGAATCCATCTCCGATCACCTGACCAAGCACTTCGGCCAGATCAGGGTTCAGGGTCCGCGGGCGTCGGGGTAGATCCTCGGGACTCTGCAAGGAGAGCGGCAGTTTCGGGTCGACCAGAATGGCCTCCCACTCGTCACGACAGGCCTGCAAGCGGGTGACCGTCTCGGCGCGAACCGACAGACCTGGAGCGGCGCGATGCCATTTGTAATAGGTGCTGGTCGACACCTCATGCTGATGACAGACCTCAGCGATGCGGGGTCGGGCCAACAGATTGTAGTCGATGACGACCTCGGTCTCGGCGAACAGACCTTGGCCGCGCCGGATCTCCACGCGATCCCCAACCTTCAGATCCTGGAGTTCGATCCAGTCCCCGGCCACCAGGATTCGGTGATCCGCGCCGCCATGCAATTCATAGCCGTGACGAGTACGGATGCGGACACGCCGCTTGGCCGGGTGCGCAAACCAGTTGATAACCCGATTGCCATCCTCGACGCACCCCGAAAACTGCGATTCCACGAGTTCCTGGGCGCGTATCAGCCCCCGATCCGTGACGATCAAGGTCTCGCCCGTCACGCAGGCCCAACCCTCGTTCATCACCTGGGTCTGACGCTGCGGATAAAAATACTGGCCGATCTTGCGCACGATCCGCACGATTTCGCGCTGCCAGGGTTCGAGCAGCGGCGCGTTTTTCTCGATGAAATACAGCAGATTTTCCTGCGGTTCCTCGGGCCAGCGCGATTCCTGCCGGGCACCCTCAACACCGCCCACCGTGGGAATGGTCCGCCAGAGATCGTTGATCTGCGACTGAAGATAGGTCTCGCGCTCGCGCTGACGGCGCTGCTCCTCCGCCATGCTGAGCGGAGCCGGGCGTTTGTAGCGGTCGACGCCATGATTCATCAGCGCATGGCAGGAATCGAGCAGCAGCTCGACCTCCTCCTGACCATAACGCTCCTCGCATTGAGCGATGTACCGGCGGGCAAAGACCAGATAATCGATGATGGCGTCGGCGCTGGTCCAGGTGCGAAAGAGATAATTCCCCTTGAAGAAGCTGTTATGACCATAGCAGGCATGGGCAATGACCAGCGCCTGCATCGGCAGCGTATTCTCTTCCATCAGATAGGCGATACAGGGATCGGAATTGATCACGATCTCATAGGCCAAACCCATCTGGCCGCGCCGATAGGTCTGTTCGGTCGCGACGAATTGCTTGCCGAACGACCAGTGCGGATAATTGATCGGCAGACCCACGGAGGAATAGGCGTCGATCATCTGCTCGGAGCTGATCACCTCGATCTGATTGCGATAGGTCTCCAGCCCATAGACATTGTGGGCGAGATTCCCGATTTCCTGATCGAAACGCTCCAACAGAGGGAAAGACCACTCCACGGATTCGGAAATGATGTTCTGGCTCATGCCTCCTGCCTCTTGAAGAGTTCCCGGAACACGGGAAAGATGTCATCCGCGCCGTCGATTTCCTGCATGGCGAAATGAGAATAAGCGGCCATGACTTCCTGATAGGCATACCAGAGACTTTGATGCTGACGCGGCGTGATCTCGACATAGGCGTAATAGCGCATCAATGGCATGAGTCGATCGATCAGGAGATCCCGGCAGACGCCCGAATCCGAATCCCAGTTATCGCCATCCGACGCCTGGGCGGCATAGATGTTCCAGACGCTCGGATCGTAACGCGCGCGCAGAATCTCATCCGCCAGATTCAAGGCGCTGGACACCACCGTGCCGCCGGTCTCGCGGGAATAGAAAAACTCCTGCTCATCGACCTCCTGGGCAATGGTGTGATGACGGATAAAGACCACCTCGATCTTGTCGTAATTACGCTTCAGAAACAGATACAGCAGGATAAAAAACCGCTTTGCCAGGTTCTTGCGTGCCTGATCCATGGAACCTGAAACATCCATGATACAGACCATCACCGCCTTGCTGGTCGGCTCCGGCTGTTTCACGAAACTCTGGTAGCGCAGATCGAAGGTATCGATAAAGGGCAGCGCGGCAATGCGGGTCTTGAGCCGGTCGATCTCCTCGCGCAAGGCGCACAGTTGCGGGTCATCCTCGGCGACTCCGGCGGCCAGCAGGGTCGCGATCTCGGATTCCAGTTCACGAATGCGCGCACGCAGGGGCGCCCCGATGGCGGTCCGGCGTGCGATGGCGCCTTTCAGCGAACGGACCACATCGATATTCGAGGGCGGGCCGACGGTCGCATAGCCGGCACGGATCGATTTGAATTCGGTCGTGCCAATCAGTTGATTACGCACCAGATGCGGCAATTCAAGATCCTCGAACAGCAGATCCATGAACTCCTCGCGCGACAACTCGAAGACGAAATCGTCGTCTCCCTGTCCATCTTTGCTGGCCTTCCCCTGTCCCGAACCCTCGCCGCCGCTCTCCGGACGACGCAGGCGATCACCCTTCTGAAAATCCTTGTTGCCGGGGTGCACCAGGTCACGGACCCCGCCCTTTCCATGGTGGAACACCGGCTCCGAAATATCCCGCGACGGAATCCCGACCTTCTCGCCGGAATCGATGTCGGTAATGCTGCGCCGGTTGACCGCATCCGCCACGGAACGCTTGAGCTGGGTCTTATAGCGTTTGAGAAAACGCTGGCGATTGACCGCGCTCTTGTTCCTGCCATTCAGACGCCGGTCGATGAAGTTTGACATAGGTGCTCGCTTGGAACTGCCGCTTATCGTTCGAACTCGGAAATCAACTCGACTTCCTGACCCGCAGATACCACTCCGACAACAGCCGCACCTGTTTTGGCGTATAGCCCTTATCGGTCATGCGATCGACAAACTGATCGTGCTTCTTTTGTTCGTCCACCGATGACTTGGCATTGAACGAGATGACTGGCAGCAGATCCTCGGTATTGGAAAACATCTTCTTCTCGATCACCACGCGCAGCTTCTCGTAACTGGTCCACTTCGGATTCGCCCCGCCATTCTTGGCCCGTGCCCGCAGCACGAAGTTCACGATCTCGTTGCGGAAGTCCTTGGGATTAGAGATGCCCGCCGGCTTTTCGATCTTCTCCAGCTCCTCGTTCAGCGCCACGCGATTCATCATCTCGCCGGTATCCGGATCGCGGTATTCCTGATCCTGAATCCAGTAATCCGCATAGACGACATAGCGATCAAAGATGTTCTGTCCGTACTCCGCATAAGACTCCAGATAAGCCGTCTGCAATTCCTTGCCGATGAACTCGGCATAGCGTGGCGCGAGATATTGCTTGAGATAACTCAGATAGCGTTCCTGGGTCTCCGGCGGCAATTGCTCGCGGGCGATCTGGCGCTCCAGGACATAGAGCAGATGGACCGGATTGGCCGCCACCTCGGTATGATCGAAATTGAAGACCTGAGACAGGATCTTGAAAGCGAAGCGGGTCGAAATTCCGGACATGCCCTCGTCGACCCCGGCATAGTCGCGGTATTCCTGCACCGACTTAGCCTTGGGATCGGTGTCCTTCAGATTCTCGCCGTTGTAGACGCGCATCTTGGAAAAGATGCTGGAGTTCTCCGGCTCCTTGATGCGTGTCAGGGTCGAGAACTGAGCCATCATCTCCAGGGTGCCGGGCGCGCAGGGCGATTCGGCGAGCGAGCTGCCGCGTAGGAGTTTGTCGTAGATCTTGACCTCTTCGTTGACCCGCAGACAGTAGGGCACCTTGACGATAAAGACCCTGTCCAGAAAGGCTTCGTTATTCTTGTTGTTGCGGAAGGTCTGCCATTCCGACTCGTTTGAGTGAGCCAGAATGATCCCCTGGAAGGGCAACGCCGAGAGCCCCTCGGTGCCGTTATAGTTGCCTTCCTGGGTCGCGGTCAGCAGCGGATGCAGCACCTTGATCGGCGCCTTGAACATCTCGACGAATTCCATGATGCCCTGATTGGCGCGGCACAGCGCGCCGGAATAGCTGTAGGCATCCGCGTCGTTCTGCGCAAACCGCTCCAACTGACGGATATCGACCTTGCCCACCAGCGAGGAAATGTCCTGATTGTTCTCGTCCCCCGGCTCGGTCTTGGCGATCGCAACCTGCTCCAGCATTGATGGATACAGCTTCACCACCTTGAACCGGGTGATATCGCCACGGTACTCCTGCAACCGCTTCACCGCCCAGGGCGACATGATGGTGCGCAGATAGCGCGACGGAATCCCATAATCCTCTTCCAGAATGGGGCCGTCCTCCTCCGGCGAAAAAAGCCCGAGCGGTGACTCGAACACCGGCGAACCATGAATGGCGTAGAAAGGCCGCTCCTGCATCAGTTCCTTGAGTTTTTCGGCCAAAGATGACTTGCCTCCGCCCACCGGCCCGAGCAGATAGAGGATCTGTTTTTTCTCCTCCAGACCCTGGGAGGCGTGCTTCAGATAGGACACCAGATGCTCGATCGGTTCCTCCATCCCGTAAAACTCGGAGAAGGCCGGATAGCGCCGCAGCATCTTGTTTTGAAAGACCCGGCTCAAGCGCGGATCGTCGCGGGTGTTGACCATCTCCGTCTCGCCGATCGCCATCAGCAGACGCTCCGCGGCGCCCGCATAGGCGCTCGGGTCCGACTTGCAGAGTTGCAGATACTCGTCCAGGCTCAACACCTCCTCGCGGGAGGCTTCATACCGTGCCTGGTAGCGTTCGAAGATCGACATAGAGGTTACCTCGCTCGGAAACTGATGGTGCCCACCCGGCCCGGCGTTGACAGCGCCAATTGCAATAAACGCTCGGGGCGAGGAAGGTAAAAGACAAGGTTTGGTCTAACTAAAAGCAAAAATTGCGCCATTGCGAGTCAAGCCGAGTCAGCGACGATACCCAACTTCAGGCACAGTGCGACCGACGCATAAACGACACATCGGATGCCCGAAGCGGTTTAACCCCGCACAGCAACCTGTCGGCGACGTAAAGGGGCTGAAACCAGAGAAGCGATGCCGGATGAGCAAACCTAATCCGCACTAAACAAGTGCGTCAAGTGCCAATAGTCGGTTGGTCTTTCGATTACCTGCCCGCCCTGAATCGAGAGTGTCTTCACAACGACTATAGAGCGCGTGCGATGCAACAGGTTCAGTGTCCGCACATCATGAGCGCATTCCGATTCGCCACTCCTGCGGCGAGTCCGGTCGAGTCTCGGTATCGTGTCCCAGATGATCCCCTAGTCAAGCGACACCAGGAACTGACGGCAATTCTCATTTTGACCATGGTGCCTTACAGTTCCTGACCGACAGCCACTGGACTCCGAATCTTGAATTTCAGGCGTGATGTACTAGGCATAAGTGCCCGACACCCCCATCTTTCGTGCTCTGGACGCGGTTTAGGGGGATGACTCGATGAACGTGGGTGTGCCGAAAGAAATCAAGAACCACGAGTACCGCGTCGGCCTGACACCGGCATCGGTCCATGAACTGACGGCAAGAGGCCACCGGGTGCTCATGGAATCGCAGGCCGGCGCGGCGATCGGCATGAGCGACGAGGATTATCGGGCCGCCGGCGCGGTCATTCTGCCAGTGGCCACCGAGGTCTTCGACCGGGCCGAACTGATCGTTAAGGTCAAGGATCCGCAGGCCGCCGAGCGCCGGCTGCTCAAGCCGCATCACACGCTCTTTACTTTTTTGCACCTGGCCCCGGACATCGCTCAGACCCGCGATCTGATGGCGAGCGGGGCGCTCTGTATCGCCTATGAAACCGTCACCGACGTGGCGGGCCATCTGCCGCTGCTCGCGCCCATGTCCGAAGTGGCGGGGCGCATGTCGATCCAGGCCGGCGCGCATTGTCTGGAAAAAGCGCAGGGCGGACGTGGCGTGCTGCTGGGCGGCGTTCCTGGAGTCGAGCCGGCGCGCGTGACCGTGCTCGGCGCGGGCGTGGTCGGACGCAACGCCATCGCCATGGCCGTCGGCCTCGGGGCGGAGGTGACCGTCCTGGACCGGGATCTCGGCGCCTTGCGCCAACTGGACGAGCGCTTCGGGAATCGGATCAAGACGCTCATGTCCACGGCTCGCCACCTGGAGGTGGCCGTGCTGGAAGCGGACTTGGTGATTGGCGCCGTGCTGATTCCCGGCGCGACCACGCCCCGGCTGGTCAGCCGCGAGCTGGTCGCCCGGATGAAACCGGGCGCGGTGCTGGTGGATGTCGCCATTGATCAGGGCGGGTGCTTCGAGACCTCGCATCCGACCACGCATCAGGATCCGACGTTTGAAGTCGAGGGTGTCGTTCACTATTGCGTGGCGAATATGCCGGGTGCCGTGGCCCGCACTGCGACGCTGGCGCTCAATAATGCCACTCTGCCCTTTGTCCTGGCACTGGCGGACAAGGGCGCCCGGCAGGCGCTGCTCGATGACCCGCATCTGCTGAATGGTCTGAACGTGGCCAATGGGTTGCTCTGTCGCCGAGAGGTGGCACAGGCCCAGCGGGTGGATTTTGTCCCCGCGCTGGACGCGCTTGTTCAGCGATGAGGTACGCGTGTATCCGGACAGATGGCCGGATGCCGCGGCTCGCCAGCGATCTTCCGCCAAGAATTCGTCATTCCAGAGGTGGCGTTGGGATCCAGGCTGGAGAGCTGCCTTGCACTTGCAATCTTTTCGAATCTACTTAATACTTTTCGATATGGAAAGATTTGTCGGCATTGGTGAAGCGGCGAAGACGCTGGGTGTGTCAATCACGACGCTCCGGCGCTGGGAAGCGTCCGGCAAGTTGATCGCCGAACATACGGCGGGCGGCCATCGCCGTTATGACTTGGCGAAGCTGCGGCCCGAGCTGTTCCGCGCCGAGGAAGCGGCCAGCCGGCGCACCGTCGCCTATGCCCGCGTGTCCAGCCACGATCAGGAGGCCGACCTGGAACGGCAGAAGCAGGTTTTAGAGCTGTACTGCGCGCGTCAAGGTTGGACGTTCGAGGTGATCGCCGACCTTGGCTCTGGCCTGAACGATCGCAAGACGGGCCTGAAGCGGCTACTGAATACCGTCATCGATGGACAGGTTGGGCGGTTGGTTATTACCCACAAAGATCGCCTGCTGCGCTTCGGCGCGGAACTGGTGTTCGCCATTTGCGAGGCGAAGCAGGTTGAGGTGGTGATTCTTAACCAGGGCGAGGATACGACGTTTGAAGAGGATCTGGCGAACGATCTCCAGGAGATCATCGCCGTGTTCTCGGCGCGGCTGTACGGCAGTCGCTCGCGCAAGAACCAAAAACGGCTGGATGACGTGAAAAAGGCCGTGGACGCGTCATGCTGATCGCCCACCGAATTGAACCGCGCCCCCGCCCGGACAGGCTGCCGATCTGGATCGCGTCGGTGGCTCTCGGCGGCATTGCGACACCAGTTGCCGGCTCTTGGAGGCGTGTCTTCAATTCTCGTTGCGTGGTATGAGCACGAAGATCAAGAGCGTCTCCATCCCTTGAGCGGATGGCCGGAAGGTAGGGGCGAATTCATTCGCCGCGCCTGTTGCGCGGTGGCCGGGAGGATCGGGTCGGGCTGACGGGATTGCGCCCGTCAGCCCTCCCACACCACCGGACATGCGGTTTTCCGCATCCGGCGGTTGGACCCAGCCACCATTAAGCGGCGGCGAGGTCTGATGGAACCCACAATC
>NZ_NHSQ01000086.1 GCF_016653465.1 Thiocystis minor
GCGCAGCGGCTCTTGGGTAAACTGGGACATGGGCGACCTCGTTTGGCTTCTCCGAAGCGTTCTTTGCAGAACACCAATTTTATCAATTGGTTAAACGAGTGTCGCCCATTTTTATGAATAATTCGGGCTAATGGTCCTGGGGGCGGGCCTTGGCCTGTCTTCCATCCCGCATTGGCTGAACGCGGAGATGACGACCGGCACCGCCGGTGTCTCCGCCATCGCTTGGCTGGTCTTGAGCACGATCGCGGCCTCGGGCATGGGTGGCTATCTTGCTGGGCGCTTGCGCACCCGCTGGTTGGGCGTGCCACGGGACGAGGTCTGGTTCCGCGATACCGCCCATGGCTTTCTCGCCTGGGCCGTGTCGGCGCTGGTCACCGCCACCGTCCTGACCGCCATGATCGGATCTATCGTCAGTGACGGGATCGAGGCGGGCGCGGCGTCTGCCGAAGCCACGCCAGGGCTCGAATTCACGGCGGTCCGGGCGAACGACGGGGGCATGAGCGACCGGCTGACCTATTACATCGATACGCTCTACCGGACCGACACCACCGACGGGCAGCGTTATGCGCCGAGTGCCGCGATGACCGCGGAAATTGCTCGCGTCTTCACCAACGCCCTGCGCCAGGGCAGCTTGCCAGCGACGGATATTCGCTATCTCGGGGCGACGGTGGCCGAGCAGACGGGCCTGAGCCAGGACGACGCACAGATCCGCGTGGCGGATACCTTTGGTCAACTCCAAAGCCGGCTCGGGGAATTGGATGTGAATCAAAGCGCCTTGGCGGAGCAGACTCGCAAGGCGGCGGCCACCGCCACCCTCTGGCTGTTCATCGCGCTGCTGTCTGGCGCGTTCCTCGCCAGTCTGTTGGCGATCTTCGGCGGGCGTCAGCGCGACGCCTAAGCATTGGTGCAACCGCGCCAGCCGCGCGCAACTGCCGCGGCTCATGTCATGGTCTTCACTGGAGGTCAACATGCGATCCCTGCTTCTGTTCTTTCTTGGGATACCGATTCCGATCATCATCCTGATCGCAATCTTCGTGCGTTAAACCGCGCCCGGTATGGTCTGCGGTGTCTGTGCATTGATCCGGTCGCGTCGGCAACTGACAAACATTGGTGCTGGCGCGGTCTTGCTCGGATCCCTGTGCGGCGGGGTCATCGACTCGGTCCTGGCGCAGGAACCGCTCGACCAGGGAGGCGCGCCGCCGAAACTCATCACCCCGACCAAGGAGGAGCTTTCCCAGGTCGCCGCCAAGGTTGACGTCATACCCGTCGCGCAAGACGAAGAGATCCGCCAGCGGCTCCAGACCGTGTTGAACGTGACCGACTGGTTCACCGACCCGCAGGTCAGGGTCGAGGAAGGCGTCGTCTTTCTCAATGGTCAGGTGGAGTCCGATGAGCTGAAGAAATGGGCGGGCGATTTGGCACGCAATACTCAGGACGTCGTCGCCGTCGCCAACCGGCTGGTGGTGCCGGAACCCTCGGTCTGGGATTTTCGCCAGGCGTCGAGCGGGATCTCCGCACTCTGGCGCGACTTTATCCGCGCGATGCCGTTCGTACTGTTCGGACTGCTCATCCTGGCACTGTCGGTGGGGACCGCGCTGTTAGCGACCCACGGCGTGCGCACCCTGCTCCGTCAAAGGATTCAGACGAAACTTCTGCGAACCGTGATCGCGCGAGCGGCCGGAGGGCTTGTTGTCCTCTGTGGCGTCTATCTGATTCTGCGGGTCTCGGGCCTGACGCAACTGGCATTGACGCTGGTCGGGGGGACCGGTCTGATCGGCCTGATCCTTGGTATCGCCTTTCGCGACATCACCGAAAACTTCCTGTCCAGCATCTTCCTGAGCATCCAGCAGCCTTTCGAGACGGGCGACTTGGTCGAGATCTCCGGCGTGACCGGGTATGTGCAGCAGCTCAACATGCGCACCACCATCTTGATGACCCTCGATGGCAATCTTGCGCAGATCCCCAACGCCACCGTCTACAAGACCATCGTCAGCAACTTCACGACGAGCCCCAACCGGCGCGCGGATTTTGTCGTCGGCATCGGCTACGGCGATGCAATCGCCGAGGCCCAGGAGATTGCACGCAAGGTGCTGGCGGACCATCCGGCCGTCCTGAAGGATCCGGAGCCCTCGGTCTTGGCGGACAGCCTCGGCAGCGCAACCGTGAACCTGCGCGTCTACTTTTGGCTCAACGGGCGCGAGCATAGTTGGCTGAAGGTGCGGTCTTCGGTCATCCGGCTGGTGAAGCGCGCCTTTCAGGACCAAGGCGTCTCGATGCCCGACGAGGCCCGAGAAGTGGTCTTCCCGCAAGGCATCCCCGTCACCTGGCTCGACCAGACATCAACGGACGCGCGAGGGACCGCGCCGGGACAGCGACTCCCCGCCGCAACGCGGCAGGCGGATTTGGAAGATGTATCGACAAAAGCGGAAGCGGGTCTCTACAGCGAATCGATCGTCATCGAGGAGCAGGCACGGGAGGCAAGACCCTTGAAGGACGGGGAAAATCTCTTACCGGTGGTATCCGACTCGGCGATGTCCGAGAAGCCTACGAAAGACACAAGGCCATCAGGTTAAGGAATGGACCGGGCCGACCGGAGGCGGCCCCGGCCCGAGGCGACGGCGAATCACTTGGCCTCCCCTTCGACCCACTCGGTCCAACGCACGGAGGGTGGGC
>NZ_NHSQ01000087.1 GCF_016653465.1 Thiocystis minor
CGCAAGGGCGATGGCGAGCCCGGTTTGAAGACGATCTGGCTGGGCATGCAGCGCATCATGGACTTCGCCGCCGGGATCAAATAGGCCAGGGAGATGCCGGACACGGAAAGTTGTGTGTAATGGGATGCCTTTGACCAGGGCATAATATTCAAGTTGCATCTCAAATGGTAAGCCTTCGTGGGAACTTATTTCTCGAGCTCTGACATGGGGGGCTCTCTCCGACATGCCAACTTTTAGCAAACCTGGCATCGCCGGGTTTGTCATCACGTAGACAAATCCTTCAGCTTCCATCTAGCATGTACCGATGTTGAAGAGAAAAGAATAAGCCAGCGTAGTGGTTCGATGGGTTTCGTGACCGACGACCTTCAGTGCGAATCCGAGAGATCAGCGCGCGGTCACTCTACCCATCCTACGCGGCCTACAAAAAAGTAATAATCATAATCTTGTCTTGCTCGTCCCAATAATCTATCGCATCAAGCAGTATTTCGTTGGCAATTTTCCAATCTTCCGGATGATGGCTTCTAAAATTATGCGGATTTTTATAGATAATCGAGATGCCGTTTTCTGGCTTGAGCCATGAAAGATCCGTCATGCAATCAGAAAAAGCGTCCCAGTTAAAACCGAAATAGTCAGGAAATTTAAGCTTTTCAGAAAATTCCTTCAAAAGTGTGTTTTTATCTTGAATGTTATCGCCATCAATAAAAATAATATTAAAAGAGGACGATGGAAAGCCGTTTAATAACTGATCGGAAACCTTATTTTTTAACGATGTTGTCATGCTTTGATCTCCTTGAAATTCTGGTAGTGGTCATCAGTAAAATATTTTTTGCCATCTTTTCCAATGATGATTCTTTTTGCGCCTCTGTCGCTGGCGTTCGGTGTTTTTACGGTGTATTCGCGATAATAATTCAATTCTTTGAGAGGTAACTTGCCTTCTCTGTTATGAAATACAGAGTCATCTTTTGCATAAGGAAAAGGTCCGTCTTTGTCGATCTCTTTTAATGTCTGATGCGCTTCAACGGGTAGTTCTTGATGTGTTATTTCTAGCATAGCCCGGTCGCTAGCAGGCTGGGATTCGCAAGCTCATCCCAGCCGACGGAGCTTCAATAGGTTTCCTACCCCCGCTCCACCTCCCCATGCTTCGCATACTCAATCCGAATCGCTTCCATCGCCTGATCGACTTCCTTGCGGAATTCCTGAATCTGATCGAGCTGATCGCTGGTATACATGGATTTGATCCGTCGCATTTTGGCGAGCAGCGGGAGTCTCTGTAACTCGGTGACCGGGACGCCGAGCTTGATCAGCGCTTCGCCGCGTTTATAGATGGTGATCGCCAAATCGAGCAGGGCGTATTGCTTGGCGGGCGAACAGAAGGTGTCGATCTCGTCCAGCGCGCTCTGCTGCAAGACGCCTTCCTTGACCAACGAGGCGCCTTCCAGCTCCCAACGCTGAGCGCTGGAGAGCGCTTCGGGGCCGACCAGGTTGACGATGCGCGACAGCTCGGCGTCGCGCGCGAGCAGAGCGAGCGCGGTGCCGCGGCGTTTCTCCCAGTCCGGGTCGATTTCCTTGTGCCACCACTGCGCAGCGGTGTGGACATGGCTCGAAAAGCTGGTCACCCAGTCGATCGACGGGTAATGACGGGCGTCGGCGAGTTCCTTGGAGAGCGCCCAGAAGGTTTCGATGATGTCCTTGGTGTGGCTGGTGACGGGCTCGGAGAAGTCGCCGCCGGGCGGGGAGACCGCGCCGATCAGGGTGACCGAGCCAGTGCCGGAGTCGTAGGTTTCCACCCGTCCAGCGCGTTCGTAGATGGCGGCGAGACGCGAGGCGAGATAGGCGGGATAGCCTTCCTCGACCGGCATCTGACCGAGCCGGCCGGAGACCTCGCGCAGCGCCTCGGCCCAGCGGCTGGTGGAGTCGGCCAGCATCACCACGTCATAACCCATGTCGCGGTAATACTCGGCCATCGTCATGCCGACATAGACCGACGCCTCGCGCGCGACCACCGGCATGTTGGAGGTGTTGGCGACCAGCAGGGTGCGCTCCATGAGCTTGCGCCCGGAGTAGGGGTCGTCGAGTTCGGGGAAGGTTTCGAGCACGTCGACCAGTTCGTTGCCGCGCTCGCCGCAGCCGACATAGACGACGATATCGGCATTGGACCAGCGAGCGATCTGCTGCTGGACCACGGTCTTGCCGGCACCGAAGGGTCCGGGCACCGCGCCCTTGCCGCCTTTGATCTGGGGAAAGAAGGTGTCGATAACCCGCTGTCCGGTAATCAGCGGCGACACGCCGTCGTCGCGGCGCAGATAGGGGCGCGGTTTACGCACCGGCCAGCGCTGGTACATGCTGAGTCGATGACTGATGCCCTTATGATCGCGCACGCGGGCGATGGTCGATTCGATGTCGTACTCGCCCGCCGGGGCGATCTCCACCAGATCGCCGGAGACGCCGGGCGGGACCATGATCCGGTGCAGCACGGTCAGGGTTTCCTGCACGGTGCCGAGCACGGTGCCGGGACCGACCTTGGTGCCGGCTTCGAGCGCCTTGTTGGGCTCGAACTCCCATTCCTTAGCGCGGTCGAGTGCCGGGACGCTGATGCCGCGACGGATATAGTCGCCGGATTCCAGCGCGATCTTCGACAGCGGACGCTGCACGCCGTCGAAGATGCCGCCCATGAGTCCGGGGCCAAGCTCGACCGACAGCGGCCAGCCGAGTCCGACCGCCGGTTCGCCGGGTCGTACCCCATCGGTGGATTCGTAGGTCTGCACAATGGCCTGCTCGCCATTCAGCGAGATGACCTCGCCGAAGAGTCCGAGTTCGCCGATCTTGACCTGCTCGCCGCTACGCACGCCGGGCAGGTCGATGGTCACGATGGGGCCGTTGATGTCGCGGATGACGCCAACTCTGGTGGTTTCGCTCATGGTCTGATCATCCGGTAAAGAGGTTGCCGGTCTCGAATCCGCCCGGCAGCAGGCGCTCCAGGATGGTTTGCTGAATCCGGGGCTGGAGTCGCGCAAGCCGTCCCTCGAAGGTCTGGTCGACGCGAATACGCCGGTCCTGGCTGGCGATCAGCACGCCGCCGAGCGTGTCGATGGCCTCGGCGACGGGGGCGAGGATGGCGGTCTTGCCGGGCGGCAGCGCCTCGACGATTTGCGCCCAGCGCGTATTGAGCTGGCGCTGATCCGGGGCGTTGGCCGAGACGAGCAACTCCGGCGACTCGATGAGTTCGGCCGCCTCGACGATCCGCTGGTCGATCCAGGCCCGATAGGTCGGTTCGTCCGCCATGAAGGTGCGCATCCGCTCGGCGAGCATGCGCTCCACGTCCTGCACCAGATTCCAGCGGACCCGGTCGAGATGGGTCTGCATCTTCAGCTCGCTGGCCTGCACTCGCTGGCGGAAGCTGCGCTCGGCCAGCGATTTGGCGATGGCTTCCTCGCGCGCCTCGCGCAGGCGCAGACGCTCGGCCGCCTCGCGCAGAATGTTGTCGCGGCTGCGTCCGGCGCGCTCGCGGAATTCGCTCGCCAGTCGTTCCGCGCGGGCCAGAATGGCCCGCTCCAGTTCTTCTACCTGATTCACGATGCCTCTCGCTCCCCGGTTTGACCGGATTGAAGGGTGGCGGAGCCAAACAGCGCGGCGAGGCGGGCGGCCACCTCGCTCGTGAGTTTGGGTGGCGCGTTGAGCGCGGGAACGGCGATGACGACAATGCGCCCACCCTCGCGTCGTACCCGCCTGAGATTAGGGATGTCCTGACTCATCACGGCCTCGTCCACCACGACGAACGCCTTTTCGCGCCCGCGTTGCAGATCGCGCAGGATGCGGTCAACGTCCACAGGGTCAGGGTTCGGGTAGGTCTCGAAACCGATCAGCCGAAAGCCGTCCGCGAGGCGATCCTCACCGAGAAACAACATGCGCGTCGGAGCGCCTGGCTCGTGCTCGATGTTCATCGGGTGACGATCAGCCGAGCCGGTTGAGCAGCAGGATACTCATGACCAGGCCGTAAATCGCGATGCCTTCGGCCAGTCCAAGGAAGATCAAGGTGCGGCCCAGCGCCTCTGGACGCTCCATGACGGCGGCCAGCGAGGCCGCGCCGATGGGACCGACCGCGATCCCCGCGCCGATGGTGGACAGGCCGGTCGGAATGCCGACGCCAAGAATCGCGAGCCCCATGCCGATCGACATCTCGGGGGCGACGGCGGTCACGGCTTCGGTTTGGGCCATGGCGTCCGAGACGCCCATGAAGAGGAGCCCGAGTTGGGCGCCGACAAAGGCGATCAGCTGCGTCCCCATCGCGGGCCGATACCAGGGGCGAATACGGGTGGCGAGTGCGGGACGGATCTCCAGCGCAATGCCGGAGACGATGAGGCCGAGGATAGCCAGGGACATGAGTGCGACGAGCCAGTACATGGGATGCTCCGTTAGAGTTGTCAGTTGTCAGGTGATTGCGGTCAGGAAGACACCGATTCCCGCCGCAGACGCAGGGGCAGGAAGGCGTGTCCATCGCCCGAGAAGTAGCGCGAGAAGCCTTCATAATACTGAAGACGCATGACCTGGATCATGACGATGCCGCCTTCGAGAACCAGGATGAAGACATTGCCGAGGATCACGGTCACGACATGCCCGAAACTCCCCATCATGCCAGCCAGGGTAAAGATGGCGAGCGACAGGGCGACGTGGTTCAGGCTGAAGGCGGAGACGCGCAGGAAGGAGAGCGTGTTCGAGAGATAGACGATGACGGTGTCGAGTGTCTCGATGGCGACGACCAGTGCCTTCTCGCCGGTGGGCGCGGACAGGTGGTGCCATTGAAAGGCCGCGAGCGTGAGCAGTGAGCCAATGACCAGCAGGGCGGGCAGCGTCCCGAACGAGCCGGTCGTGGCGAGACCGAAACCGCCCCAGAGAAAGGCCAGATAGAACAGCAGATTGACCAGGCCGTGCCGCTCGAAGACCGCCCCCAGCGGATCGCCGATCGCGAGCCGGTTGTAAATCCCGAGCAGGCAGGCGATGACGATGAAGCCAATGCCCCAGCCAAGCGCGACTTCCAGCATCAGGATCGGATCGTGCAGCGGGGACATCCAGAGCGCCGGCAGGATCTCCTCATAGCCGAACACGCTACCGAACAAGAGACCAAAGATCATCGACGAGATGCCCGCGAAGACGCCAAACAGATAAAACTTCGGCAGCTTGTTGCGCGCCCAGAGGGCGGCGAGAGCAATCACGGCACCGTGCCCTAGGTCGCCGAACATCATGCCGAACATCAACAGAAAGGTCACCGCGAACAGCGGGGTTGGATCGACTTCGCCATAGGCGGGAATGCCGTACTGGTTGACCAGCAGGGCAAAAGGGGCGAGCAGACGACTTTTGATCGGCACTGTGGGCACCAGCTTGCGCTCGTCGGGCCGCGGATCGCGGCTGGTGAGATCGAAGGGGAGGGTCAATGTCTCGCGCAGACCCTGCTCCAGATGCGCGACGGCACGGGCTGGTACCCAACCCGCCAGATGCGCGAGATGTCCGGCGCTCCGCAGCGAAGCATCCAGGGTGACCAGGGGTTCGGCCAGCATCAGGGTGTGACGGGCTGCCAGCAGCTTGGCGCGGAAGGGCTCGCCCCAGCGGTTCAGGGTGTCCTGGAGCGACTGGCGTTGTTCGGCGATGGCAAGGCGCTGATTCGCGAAATCCTGTTGCAGCTCGGCGGGCTTGCGATCGAGTTCGAGCGGAATGGGCAGTGTCTGGAAGCTGGCGGCGGCGAGCACCGGCGCGAGCGCAGACTCCTTGTCGCCGGCGGGTCCGACGATCACGACATGCGCATGGTCGCCCTGCTGCATGTAGACATAAAGAATATGGCCCGCGAGGCTGGCGGCGCCCTCCAGTTGGCGCAGATTCTCGCGCGGCACCAGACCGACGTGGAATTCGAGGAAGCGCGTCTTGTTGCGCAGCATGTCGAGATCGATGTTCAGATGGGTGAAATTTTCCAGCGCGGCCTGCTGCTCCCTGACCAGCCGTTCCGTGTCGTCCAGGCGGTGGAAATCCTCCTCGTAACTGGAGGTTTCATCCCACAGATCGCCCAGCCAGACGTTCAGCGCGCTGAGTTCGTCAAAGTCGACCACGCGCACGGCACCGATGTCGGGCGTTGCCTCCAGCGGGATGAGCCGGGTGATCTTGGCGAGCCTGGATTGGGCCTGGCTGAAGGTCTCGCGATACTCGCGACCAGGCAGGGCGTCGAGCCGGGACTCCGTCGGGGGGCGGGTATCCGGGTGGAAACTCTCGGTTGCGGCGAGAGCCATTGACGCCTGCGGCAGATCCTCGGTCAGGACCAGCAGACGGACGTGTTTCATCGGCATGGGCATCAACATGACTGGATCGCTCGCTCGGACGGTGATGAACGCTGGTGCGCGCGTCGGGATGTCATGGGTCAGGCGGCCCGCGATTCGGCGCAGCTCGGTTGAGTCAGTTCGAGCGCGGCCTTGATGGTCGCGTCCGGAAACTGTAGCAGGCGCCCCCGCACGACCGCGAACAGCATGAGCAGATCCGACTCGCGGAGCATCAGATAGGCAAGGGCGCGCGCCACGGCCGATTGGCTGCGAGAGAGGATCCCGCGCGTCTCAAGTTGGGTGTAGCGACCGATGCGTTGTTGCACCTCGCCGATGGATTTGCTGTCCGCAAGCAGCGAGTCGAGCGGTGCTGGCAGCGCTTCCAGGATGCGCTCGAAGGTGTCGAGATTGACCAGATGCAGGAGCCGCTCACGGGTGAGCAGGCGCGTTGAGGGCACCAGTTGGTAGTATGTTTCGGAGGCCGAGAGCTGATAGGTAAAGCGGAAACGCAACAGCCACAGGAGCGCGACGCGGTCAAGTTCCGCGCCCATCAGGCGCCGCAGCGAATCCAGGTGATGGTTATCCGACCCCATGATCTGACGGACGATGCCGGTGTAATAACGCTGATCGATCGCCCCCTCCAGAGCAAAGGGTTCGCGATGTTTTTCATAGACCTCGCGGGCCTGGCGGGCGATCTGGCGGTAGGGGCCGGTTTCTAGCTGGCGCAACAGTTCCAGCGCGTTCTCGGCCCGGAACAACTCCTGGTGAGACAGGCGGATCGTGTCGGGCAGATCGAACAGGTGGTCGCGGATTTCCTGTTGATCCAGGTCGTAGAGCTTGCCGCGAAGCAGTGTCTTGAGATTAAAGAGCGCATATTTGCGACCCCAGGCCAGCACCAGCGAGCGCTCGCTGGCATTCATCGGCCGCGCCAGCACCTGTAATTCCGACATCAGAACCTGAAGCAAGCTTTGCTCGATCGCACGCCCGCGTGTCGCGGCGGAAGGTTGTTCGTCCAGGATGGCGGATAAACCGAAGTGTTCCGCCAGCTCAGCGAGCGTCATCCGCGGCAATCGTTCGATCAGTTCCGGCGCGAACAATCGCGTCGACATCACGGACACCCGCGTGTTCAGATAGGCTTGCGCGGCGGCATTGCTCATGGCGTGGGTTTAATCTTCGCTTCAGGCGACGGGCTAAGAAGATGGTGAAAGGGACGCTCGCGTGACCGACTAACGTTCGGGGCCAATGAGTATCTGGAACGCGGCCTCCATGGCTGGCTCCTCGCGCTGTTCGGCTTGATCGCGGAGCTGGTTATGTCGCTCGTCGTAGCGGCGGCGCAGCTCGGCGATGTTCTGCTCGGCGCGCTCTTCGGCCTTGGCGATGAAGGACCGATGAAGATCGGGGATGCGCGCGGTGAAACGGTCGTTATCGGCCTTGGCGTCGGCCATGGCCTGCTGAATGGTGTGTTCCTGTTCTTCTTCCGCCTGTTTGGCGAGCCGTTCGGCCCGCATCTCGGCGTCGAGCAGTCGTTTGAGGGTGTCGTCCATTGGGATTCGGTTCAATGTCGTCAGCGATATGGGGCGCTACCTTACGCGAAATCCCGAAAAAATGCGCGGGGGATAGACCGCATTCGGCATGACGTCCAGGACATCCTGCACGAAGACTGGGCGATGGAACTGGCGCGCGCTGTCGTCCGTTCCAGCGCGAACGCCCCGGGTGCGGAGACCGCCGCGACGGTGGAGGAAATCCGCCCACGCCTCGACAATGGAATGGGAACTGGGCTTGCAGACCGGGAGGACGTTCAAACCCCGAGGCAGGACGTCGCGGCAGACACGGTTCATGACGGAACCGATCGTCACCCAAGAGGGTGACATGCAAGGCACTCAACATGGGTGACCTCGTTTGGCTTCTCCGAAGCGTTCTTGGCGGAACACCAATTTTATCAATTGGTTAAACGAGTGTCGCCTTTTTATGGATAATCCGGGCTATTTCTCACCCCAGCCCCAAAATGTTAAAACCAGTATCCACGTACAGAATATCCCCGGTGATGCCGCTTGCCAGATCCGAGCACAAAAAAGCGGCGGCATTTCCCACTTCCTCGGTGGTCACGGTGCGTCTCAGCGGGGTGTGTTTCTCCACTTGATTGAGCATCGCGCGGAAGTGGGAGATGCCCGCCGCTGCCAGGGTGTAGACCGGTCCCGCCGAGATGGCGTTGACGCGGGTTCCCTTGGGGCCGAGCGAGGCGGCCAGATAGCGGACATTGGCCTCCAGGCTTGCCTTGGCGAGTCCCATCACGTTGTAGTATGGCACGGCTCGCACGGATCCGAGAAAGGTCATGGTGAGGAGCGCGCCATTGCGTCCCTCCATCAATGGCCGGCTGGCCTTGGCGAGGGCGGCGAAACTGTAGGAGGAGATCTCGTGGGCGGTGGTGAAGCCGTCCCGGGTCAGTGCGTCCACGTAGTCGCCTTCCAATTCGTGCTTGGGGGCAAAGGCAATGGAATGGACGATGGCGTCCAGGCCGTCCCAGCGTTCCTCCAGCTCCGCGAAAAAGTGTGCAATCTGCCGGTCGGTGCTCACGTCGAGCGGGAGGGCGATGTCCGAGCCCAATTGAGCGGCAAAGTCCGTGACACGGGATTTGAGCTTGTCGTTTTGGTAGCTCAGGGCGATGTGAGCGCCCTCGCGGCGCATGGCCTCGGCGCAACCCCAGGCAATGGAGCGGTTGCTCGCCACGCCGGTGATCAGGATACGCTTGTCTTGAAGGAACCCCATGGGTCAGTTCTCCGATTCGTGGGGCGGCGCGGTCTGCGCCGGGATTTGCTGTTTTCGGTGCCATGGGCGCCGTGCGATCATAACGCCCCAGGTTAAAGATCCGTAAGACTACAGAAACTCGACAACTCGTGAAAGGGATCAGGCACGCCGGTCACACAAACCCTGCTGGAACCTTCATCCGAGTGCGCATCCAGACTGTCTGGCGTACCAAGTCGAAACAATGGTCTCCCCTCATTAACACGCCAAGGGCGTTGATCTATGTACAGAATCGTGCGTCACCAGGTCTTTTCCGAGACCACGTTCCTGTGGGAAGTTCTGGCCCCCGACGTGGCCCAGGCCGCGCAGCCCGGTCAATTCGTGATGCTCCGACTGCACGAGGGCGGGGAACGGATCCCGCTGACCGTCGCCGATTTCGACCGCCGCGCGGGGACCGTCACCCTGGTCATCCAGGCGTTCGGGAAGACCACGCGCGAGATGGCGCACCACTACCGGGAGGGCGACCGGTTCGCCGATTTCGTCGGTCCGCTCGGCCGGCCCCAGCACATCGAGAAGGTCGGGCATGTGGCGCTCGTCGGCGGCGGTCTCGGCATCGCGCCGATCTATCCGCAACTGCGCGCATTCAAGGCGGCGGGAAACCGCACCACCGGCATCGTCGGGTTCCGCGCCAAGCCGTTGGTCTTCTGGGAAGACCGGTTCCGCGACTATTGCGACGAACTCATGGTCTGCACCGATGACGGCAGCTATGGCAGGCCGGGTTTCGTCACGGAGGCGCTACGGGAGCTTCTGGAGCGCGATCCGCCCGATTTGGTGGTGGCCATCGGCCCGCCGCCGATGATGCAGGCCTGCGTCGAAACGACACGCCCCTTCGGCGTCAAGACCCTGGTGAGCCTCAACAGCATCATGGTGGACGGGACGGGGATGTGCGGCTCCTGTCGCGTGAGCGTCAACGGACAGGTCCGGTTCGCCTGTGTCGACGGACCCGATTTCGATGGCCATCAGGTCGATTTCCAGGAGCTGATGGCGCGGCAAAAACGCTTCAAGTCGCAGGAGGCGACGGCCAGCGAGGGCTACGCGCATGTCTGCGAACTCGAACGGAAACTGTTCGAGGAAGACAAGCGAAATTATAAAAAAATCAAACAGATCGAACCGAAACAAACGCGGATGCCGGAGCGCGATCCGCAAGAACGCGCGAGGAATTTTAAAGAGGTGAATCTCGGATACACGCTTGACCTGGCCCTACAGGAAGCCGAGCGGTGTCTCCAGTGCGGCAACCCCAAATGCATTGCCGGGTGTCCCGTGCAGATCGATATTCCGCGTTTCATCCGCCATCTCCTGGTACGCGACATCGATGGCGCGGCGGCCGTCATCCGCGAGTCCAACGCCTTTCCCTCCATTTGCGGTCGCGTCTGTCCCCAGGAGACGCAGTGTGAAGCGCAATGCATCATTGGCTCCAAGGTGGAGCCGGTCGCCATCGGACGCCTGGAACGTTTCGTCGGCGATCATGCCAACCCGGCCAGAATCGCGCCGATCCCATTCGAGAAACCGCTCGGCAAGGTGGCCATCTGCGGATCTGGCCCCGCCGGTCTGGCCGCCGCGGCCGATCTGGTGAAAACGGGCTGCGACGTGACGATCTACGAGGCGCTCCATGTGGTCGGCGGCGTCCTCCAGTTCGGCATCCCCGCCTTCCGCCTCCCCCGCGAGATCATCGCGCGCGAGGTCCAACAGTTGCGCGACCAGGGGGTCGAGATCGCGACCAATAAGGTCATCGGTCGCACCTTCACGGTTCCTCAATTGATCCAGGAGATGGGCTACGACGCCGTCTTTCTCGGCATTGGCGCCGGCGCGCCGACCTTTCTCGGCATTCCAGGCGAGCACGCCGCCACGGTCTACAGCGCCAACGAATTTCTCACCCGTGTCAATTTGATGGGAGGCGACCGGTTTCCCTATGTCGATACCCCGATCCGCATCGGTCAGAGCGTGGCGGTGGTCGGTGCCGGCAATACCGCCATGGACTGTCTGCGTGTCGCGAAACGGCTCGGCGCGCAAAGGGTGACCTGCGTCTATCGACGCTCCGAGGCCGAGGCGCCGGCCCGCGTCGAAGAACTCCGCCACGCCCGGGAAGAGGGCGTCGAGTTTTTCTTTCTCCATGGCCCGGTCGGGGTTCTCACCGATACCGAGGGCAACGTGACGGGCATGACGGTCGAAAAGATGGCGCTGGGCGAACCCGACGCGCGGGGACGCCGCCGGCCCCTGCCGACCGGCGAACGTTTCGACATCGTCTGCGATACCGTCATCTCCGCGCTCGGCACCCGGGCGAACACGCTCGTCACCGAATCCACCCCGGATCTCGCGCTCGACACCCGTGGTTACATCACGGCCGACGACGGCAAACTCGCATCGACGCAGGCCACCAATCTGCCCGGCGTGTTCGCCGGCGGCGATATCGTGAATGGCGGCGCCACCGTGATCCTCGCGATGGGCGCCGGACGGCGCGCGGCCAGATCGATCGAGACCTATCTGCGTCTTGGCAAGAAGTGGCCCATCACCGCGACCGATGTCGCGGACCTGGCACCCTCCGCCGTCCGGCAGGAACCTCTCGGCATCGGACCTGGGGCGACCGAGCCGGATCAAGCAGACCGTCTGCTGTGTCCGAAATGCCACTCCCCACTGGATGACGGTGGCGACAGTTACGTCTGCTGTGCCGACGCGCGGCTGGAGTGGCGTTGCGAATCGTGCGGCAAGGTCAGCGAGGGCTTTGCCTTCCCCTACGGCGTGTGTCCTGCTTGCGGCGGGGTCTTGACGGCCCTCGACTCGCGCCGGATCGAGGGGACCGCCGCTCTCGCGGCGATTCGCGCCGCCTTCGAAATCGAGCTGGGTGGCATGGCCTTCTACCGGCGCGCCGCCAGCGAAACGCCGGAGCCCGTGCTCAAGGATCTGTTTCAACGCTTCGCCAGCATGGAAGCGGAGCACATGGCGACGCTTGCCCGCCGCTATCATGTGGACATTCCATCGCCGTCCGACACCTTCCAGGTGGAGCGAGCCGCCCTCTACGCGGGCATCGCGAGCCATCCCGACGATCCGATCAACCTGTTCCGGATCGCGATCGCCTGCGAAGAACGCGCCGTCGAGTTTTTTACGGAACGTGGCGAACAGGAACCTGAAGACTCGCCCGAGGCGGCGCTTTACCGTGAACTGGCGGCCGAGGAGCGGGAGCACGTCGCGGTACTCGCAACGGAGCTGGATCGCTATCGACAAGGCAAACCTGGACTGCTGTAGCCATGTTGGCGTCGATCATCGTTTCGGCCATTGCTCGTTGTCGTTGTCGTTGTCGATGATTCGATTACGACAACGACAACGCATCTGCAAGCATTTGGCGCCATCAAGCAATCTGCGACATGGGGGGCGGGATACCCGCCCCCGGAACACTGGCCGGATCGATGATCGAAGCCGCCATGTTCAGGAATGGTTCGGCCACAGCGCGCTCGATGGGTGCGATCGGCAGGCGCCCAGGACAGAATTCGACCATACTGCGAACCTTGTCGGTTGCTAAACCGCGTCCAGCGCGATATGCGTAATTTTCAATTTGTGTTTGGCTCTGGGGATTTCACCAGCCTCACTAGAGACGCGGTTTAAAATTTTATATTTTTAATGTCTTAAACCGCGTTCGCTCCGACAATCGTCGATGCGGCCAAGGTTAATCCAATCAAAAAACATCGCATACCGCACTGGACGCGGTTTAACGCGATACACCGGGAGCGCTTGGGTTGAGCAACAAAATCCGGATTTGGACGATCCTGCTGCCGATCTTTCTGGTCGCCGGCTGTGGGGACTCGCCTTGGAACAATCCCTATCCGGCGTCGGACGCCGACAGCAACACGGTGTACAGCTCGTTCGACGAACGGCCCAAGCATCTGGATCCCGCACGCTCCTACAGCGCCAACGAGTACGCCTTTCTGGCGCAGATCTACGAACCGCCGCTTCAATATCATTTCCTGCTGCGCTCCTATCGTCTGGTTCCGCTGTCGGCCGCCGAGGTTCCGGTGGCGCGTTATTTCGACGCGGCAGGCCAGTCATTGCCGGAGGATGCGCCCGCCGCGGACATCGCCCGCAGCGATTATCTGATTCGCATCCGGCCGGGGATGCGTTTTCAGCCGCATCCGGCGTTCGCCCGGGATACCGAAGGGCGCTTTCGGTATCACGCACTGACGGCGGCGGATCTGGATGGCATCAATCGTCTGGCCGACTTTCCGGAGGTCGGCACCCGCGAACTGACCGCCGAGGATTTCGTCCATCAGATCAAACGGCTCGCCGCGCCCTGGCTGCACTCGCCGATCGCGGGCGTGATGGGTCAGCATATTGTCGGTTTTCAGGAGCTTGCCGGGCAGCTTGAATCGGCGGCAGGGCAGGGGCCGTTGGAACAGGCCGCGACCTTGCGCCGGTCCAGTCTGGCGGGCGTCGAGGCGGTGGATCGCGACCGCTTTCGGATCAGTCTCAAGGGGAAATATCCGCAATTCGCCTATTGGCTGGCGATGCCCTTTTTCGCCCCGATGCCCTGGGAGGCCGAGGTCTTTTACGCGCAGCCGGGGCTGGCAGAGCGCAACATCACGCTCGATTGGTATCCGGTCGGCAGCGGCCCCTTTTTCCTGAGCGAAAACAATCCGAATCTGCGTATGGTGCTGGAGCGCAACCCGCATTTTCATGGCGAAGCCTATCCAACCGAGGGGATGCCGGGCGACGCTGAATCCGGAATCCTGGCCGACGCGGGCAAACCGCTTCCCTTCATCGACCGCGCCATCTACAGCATCGAGAAAGAAGAGATCCCGCGCTGGAACAAATTCCTTCAGGGCTATTACGACAGCTCAGGGATCGCATCGGATGCCTTCGATCAGGCGGTGCAGATCGATGTCGAGGGCGAGCCGATCCTGACCGACGCGATGCGCGAACAAGGAATCTCGCTGCTGACCTCGGTGGAGCCTTCCAGCTTTTATCTGGGCTTCAACATGCTCGATCCGGTCATCGGCGGCGATTCGCCGCGCGCCCGCCTGCTGCGTCGCGCCATCTCCATCGCACTGGATTACGAGGAGTTCATCTCGATCTTCACCAATGGACGTGGCGTGGTGGCGCAGGGACCGATTCCGCCGGGCATCTTCGGCTATCGCGAGGGCGAGGCGGGGATCAACCCCTTCGTCTATGAATGGCGAGACGGTCGGCCAGTACGCCGGAGTCTCGACGAGGCGAAGGTGCTGATGGAGCAAGCAGGCTACCCGAACGGCATCGAGCGCGAGACCGGCCGCACGCTGACCATCAACTACGAGGCGGTCGCGACCGGACCGGACGACCGCGCGCGCCTGAACTGGATCCGCAAGCAGTTCGCCAAGCTCGGGATCGATCTCGTCATCCGCTCGACCGACTACAACCGTTTCCAGGACAAGCTGCGCAACGGTACCGGACAGGTCTTCATGTTCGGCTGGAACGCGGACTATCCGGACCCCGAGAATTTCCTCTTTCTGCTCTATGGCCCCAATGGCAAGGTCGAGCATCAGGGCGAGAACGCCGCCAATTACGCCAACCCCGAGTTCGACCGACTGTTTGACGAGATGAAATTCATGGACGACGGTCCCGAGCGTCAGGCCATCCTTGATCGGCTGGTCGAGATCGCGCGCACCGACGCGCCCTGGATCTGGGGCTTCCATCCCAAGGCATTCAGCCTGCATCATCAATGGATGGCGAACGCCTATCCCAACCAGATGGCCAACAACACCCTGAAATATCGCCGGATCGATCCTGAACTGCGGAAGCAGAAGCGCCAGGATTGGAACCAGCCGGTGCTCTGGCCGCTGTGGGTCGGCGCCGGTCTGCTGGTGGCGCTGGTGCTGCCGGCCTGGTGGCTGGTGCGCCGGCGCGAACGGAGGACCGCCCTGTGACCGCCTATCTCCTGCGTCGACTGCTCTATGCCGTTCCGATTCTGATCGGCGTGAATCTGATCACCTTCGTGCTTTTTTTCGTGGTCAATTCGCCCGACGACATGGCCCGCATGCATCTGGGCGAGAAACGGGTGACCGAGGAGGCCGTCCAGACCTGGAAACAGTCGCATGGCTATGACAAACCCCTGATCTTTAATCCCGAGGCGACCGGAATCGCGCGCCTGACCGACACCATCTTTTTCGAGAAATCGGTCCGGCTGTTCGCCTTCCAGTTCGGTTCCTCCGACGATGGGCGCGACATCGGCTACGACATCTCGCAGCGGATGTGGCCCAGTCTCGCCATCGCGATTCCCGTGCTGCTGGTCGGGCTGGCCTTCAATATCAGCTATGCGCTCTTCATCGTCCTGTTCCGGGCGACCTATGTGGATATTGGCAGCGTCGTGCTGCTGGTCGCCATGCTGTCCATTTCCAGCCTGTTTTACATCATTGGCGGTCAGTTCATCCTCGGAAAGCTGTTCCATCTCGCCCCGATCTCAGGCTACGACACGGGGCTGCACGCCTGGAAATTCCTAATCCTGCCGGTGATCGTCGGGGTGATCGGCGGCATCGGCGCCGGCACCCGCTGGTATCGCACGCTCTTTCTGGAAGAGATCGCCAAGGATTATGTCCGCACCGCGCGCGCCAAGGGCTTAAGCGAAGGCCGCGTGCTCTTTCGGCATGTGCTGGGCAATGCACTCATCCCCATCCTGACCGGCGTGGTGGTGGTATTGCCGCTGCTGTTCATGGGCAGTCTCATCACCGAGTCCTTTTTCGGCATTCCGGGGCTCGGCAGCTACACCATCGACGCCATCGGCAATCAGGATTTCGCCATCGTCCGCTCCATGGTGTTTCTGGGCGCCGTGCTCTACATCCTGGGGCTGATCCTGACCGATCTTTCCTATACCTTGGTCGATCCGCGGGTCAAGTTGCAATGAGGTCGCGTTTGCCATGCCCTTGATGCCAGTTGTCCTCTGGACCGATGCGCTGGTCTTTCTGCTGATCGCGCTGGGGCTGATCTTCGGTCTCCATGCCGCGCGTCACGAACACCTGCGCGCGCCCTGGCGGCGCGTCGTGCGCTCGCGGGTCGGGGTCGCGACCCTGGTCGTGCTGAGTGCATACGGCCTAATCGGATTGCTCGATACGGTGCATTTCCGACTCAAAACGGATCAGCCGTCGTCTAGCGTCGAGCCTCAAACTGTGCAGTACGCGCCCGAGGTTCTGAGTCTGTTCGACGTGGCGTTGAGCGGATTGCGCGAGCGTCAGGAAAAGACCTATTCGGCGCCCTTTGCGACGCATCTGTTCGTCAAGGAGGCCATTCAACTGCCCGACGGCACCCTGATCCGCGACTATCCGCGACTCGAACACGGCGGCAGCCATCTCGCCGATCCCACGACCGAGCGCGGCCTGGACATCGCCTTCCGCGCGCTGCTCGGGATGTTCAAGGGGCTACTCGCCTGGGGTCTGATTGGCGCCGGAATTCTCTGGCTGCTCGCACGTCGGCGTGGCGAGCCGCTGGCGGCGATCCGGGCCGACATCCTGGCTGGACGCACCGCGATCCCCTGGCGCACCGCGCTGGCGATGCTCGGTCTGCTGTTGGTCTGCGGCTTCGTCGCCGCCGAACTGGCGGCGAACTATCACATCCTGGGCACCGACAAAGTGGGCGAGGATGTCTTTTTTCAGACCCTCAAGAGCATCCGCACCGGCCTGCTGATCGGCACCCTCACCACCCTGGTGATGCTCCCCGCCGCCCTCCTGCTCGGCATCGCCGCCGGCTATTTCCGAGGCTGGGTGGACGATGTCATCCAGTATCTCTACACCACCCTGAATTCGATCCCCGGCGTGTTGCTGATCGCCGCCGCCATCCTCATGCTTCAGGTCTACATGAGCAACCACGCGGACGACTTCGCGAGTCTGGTCGAGCGCGCCGATCTGCGCCTGCTCTTCCTCTGTCTGATCCTGGGCGTCACCAGTTGGACCGGACTGTGCCGGCTGCTGCGCGGCGAGGCGCTGAAACTGCGGGAAGTCGATTACGTGCAGGCCGCCTCCGCCCTGGGAGTCGGGCATTTCACTATCCTCGCCCGCCATCTGTTGCCGAACGTCATGCACATTGTACTGATCACGGTGGTGCTGGACTTCAGCGGACTGGTGCTGGCCGAGGCGGTGCTGTCCTATGTCAACATCGGCGTCGATCCGACCATGAACTCCTGGGGTAACATGATCAACAGCGCCCGCCTGGAATTAGCGCGCGACCCGGTGGTCTGGTGGTCGCTGACCGCCGCCTTCGTGTTCATGTTCACCCTGGTGTTAGCGGCTAACCTGTTCGCCGACGTGGTGCGGGATGCCTTCGATCCGAGATTGCGGGGGGTAAACTAACGCGAGTGCTGTGTTTTTCATTACCTCGTTTCGGAGAGGACCGTCATGTGGCCATGCTGACAGACTCGATCAACTCGATGTCTTTTTTCAGCATATCGTTCACCATTTCATCCAGCGGCAATCCTTTTGCCGCAGCACGCGCCTCGAAATAGGCCGCCACATCCGCTCGCAGCGTCACCGCGATGGTTACGTGTCCGGCAAAGCGGTTGGGTTTCGCCTCCGAGTAGTCAAAGTGATACTCCGGCAATAGTTCATCTTGCGTTTCGTTCATAATCTCTTTAGCTCTTGCGGCGTTGCGAGTCTGGCGCTGATGATTCGGATGCGGCTGTCATCGACTTCTGTGAAGACGACCAAACACAACTTGCGATCGGTCAAATGGCCGATCATGATCTCGCGCCGCTCCCCTTGCGAGTGCCAGATATCAGGGAAGATTCTGGCGAGCGGATCGTCGAAAACGACAGTCACGTCAGTGAGCGCTAGGCCATGTTTGCTGGTGTTGCGGATGTCTTTGTGTTGATCCCACTCGAAAATCAAGCTCACATCAGCCGTCTCCCGTTGCATTCACGGGTCAAGGAATCATGGTGTCTACTCGGGCAAGTCTAGCAAATTCTTTCGCCAGTTCGTGATCGATCAGGCCGACATTGCCCGCACCGTGGCCTCGCTGCTGCCCCAGGAGATCCCCCGGATCCTGACGCTCGAGCGCACCAACTGGAAGCTGGGACGCGCAGAGATCAACCTGCTGGTGTTGGGCGTGGCCTCTCATGGTCTGGCCATTCCGCTGTTCTGGACCGCCTTGCCCAAGGCCGGCAACTCCAATACGACCGGGCGTTGGTGCATAAAAAAGCATTGGGGCAGGATTCCCCTTTCCCCATTTTCTCAGGACACAGCGACCCCAACCCGCACCGAAACCGGCATTCCCAGGTAGGTCATCCTGTTCATGGCGGCGATCCGCGCATGAACCTCGTTCACCTGGGCGTCGAAAAGACGTGAGGCGACCGCCTCCCCAAAGAGTTGCTTGAGGCGGTACATGGCATTTTCGGCCAGGCTTCGCCGGTGACACCCGGTGTCCTTTTTCCACGCGGCCAGGCCCTTCCCCTGGATCTCGGCGAGTGCCTGCGTGCGCGGGTGATCGACGTCCCAGGCCACCGCGTTTTCTCTGGGCGGAACGATCAACTTGGCCTGGTGCTGTGCCGCCACGTCGTCGGCTTCACGGGTATCGTAGGCCCCATCGGCATCGATCTGTTCAATGACCCCGTCGACCTGCTCGACGAGTTCCCGAAAGACGTCGCCATCCGTCCAAGCGGGCGTCGTGACCGCCACGCCAAGGACGTCCTTGGCGTGGGCGTCGACGGCCAAATGGACCTTGATCCAGGTGCGCCGCTTCCCGGCGCCGTGTTGGCGCACCTTCCATTCCCCCTCGCCGAAGACCTTGAGCCCGGTGGAATCGACGACGACATGGATCGGCCCCGTGCGTTCCTGGCGCGGGATCTGGACCCTCAAGGCCCTGGCGCGACGCGACAGGTGTGTGTGATCCGGGATCGGCAAGTCCAACTCCATCAAGCGCATCAAGGAACGTCCAAACCCCTCCAGGGCACGATCGGGCAAGTGGAACACTTGCTTCAAGACCAGCAACGTTTGAATGGACCAGTCCGAGTCGCGCCACGGCGCACCTCGCTGGCCCGTTGGCTCCGGCGTCCAGCGCTGCGCGATCGCCTCCGGATCGAACCAGAAGGTGAGATCCCCGCGGGCCACCAGTGCCCGGTCGTACTCCGACCAGTTGGTGATGCGATATTTCGCTTTCTTGGGGGAGGCGCCTTCACCACCGTCGGGAGCCGTCGAGGACATATCGACACCTTTTTAAAAAGCCGAAACCCGGGTAGCTTAGCCGTTCTCGGCAGGTTTATGCACCAACGCCCTCGCCGAAGCAGGCAAAGGCGCGAACAGGCGCATCGCAGACCATTTCCTGGGTTTCGCGGGGATCGGCCGCCACGCACATCTGCCGGCTGTCCGTGCGTCGGACGTGCGCCGCCTTGAGGGTCTGCACGACCCCGCCCAACGCCACCTCTTCATGGCTCCAGTCGAACTGGCAGGTCTCCCCCGGCGGAAAGGCTCACGGCACAAAGGCGTGCGTGATGACCGGATGACTGGAGCGCGGCGCCTTCCAGCGCTTCGCAAACCGCTGCACCGGGCCATAGGGCCTTGATACCCCTCGACCTGGAGCCCTTCGAGCAGACGCTTGGCCATGCGCTGTTGACGCCTCGGTCAACCGGACTCGATCTCCAGCCATTGCTCTAACCGGGCCTGGTCCTCACCCAGTTTCGGCAGGGTTGATGCTGGCGCTGGTCGACCGGTTCCGTCAGTGCGGTCAGCGCTTTGCGAACCGTGGGACGCGAGCGCTGAAGCCCGCGGGCAATCGCGCGGATGCTCTCCCCGTCGACCAAATGACGCCGCCTGATGTCGGCAATGAATTCCATCCTGATCGCCCCAGGTTGCTCCGGCCAAAAGGCCGGTCGGTTGCGCGACTCCGGGGTGGAAAAAAATTCAATGTTGATTTCCCCGGATCCCTGGGAAGTTTTCCATGTTGATTAACATCATTTCGGGGCAACACAGCCTCGACGCACGTTGATATACTCGAAGAACGCATTTCAAACTGATTTTACAACCAGAATTCGCATGGACCCCAATACCATCCGCCTGATCCTGATTGTCGTCGGCTCCCTGCTAATTCTTCTTCTCTATCTGTGGGAACGCCACCGCGAGAAAGAAGAGGAAGAAGAGGGAGACGAGGAGGATTTCGATGTCGGAGAGGATGTCGATTCGCCTTATGGTATCCCCAAAGGCAAACAGGAACCAACGCTTGGCGCACTGGATGAAGACCGTGAAGACCGCGCCTTTGTCCACTCAAGATCCTCAAGATCGGCATCGCGCTCTGAGAACCAATGGGGCGACGATGACGTCGAGAGCGAGGATGCATCTCGTCCCGAGCCCAAGCCAGTTGCGCCGGCCTTTAAACTTGAACCGTTGTTGATTCAGGTCAGCGTCAGTGCACGTAGGCAGCCGTTTCAGGGGCCGGCGCTGCTGGACGTGGCCGAGTCGTGCGGACTGCATCCGGGCGAGATGGACATCTTTCATTGTCTCGACGAGTTCGACGACGAGACCCGGGTCTATTTCAGCATGGCGAACATGGTCAAGCCGGGAACCTTCCCCTTCGATGAGATGGAGGATTTCTCGACCCCGGGTCTTATGCTGTTCGCGCAGTTGGATGGTCACCCGGAAGACATGACCATCCTCGACGAGATGATTGCCGCGGCGCGCAAGCTGGCCATCTCGCTCGATGGCGATGTCCTCGATGACTCCCGGCGCTCGCTGACGGTGAAGAAGCAGGACGAGATGCGCAAGGCGGTGTTCAACCATCAGCTGCATTGGTCCAGGACCGCTCAGCGGTGAACCTCCCCGCTGACGCCCAGCCGCGCGCCGAATCCCTGCGCGCCCGGATCCGTTACCACAATCATCGCTATTATGTGCTCGACGATCCGGAGATTTCGGATGCCGAGTATGACCGCCTGATCCGCGAACTCCAGACGCTGGAGGCCGAGTATCCGGCGCTGGTGACGCCCGATTCGCCGACTCAGCGGGTCGGCGGTCAACCCCGCCCCGAGTTTCTCGCCGTCCGCCATCGCGTCCCCATGATCTCGCTCGATAACGCGATGAGCGATGCCGAGTTGCTGGAATTCCACCAGCGTCTCGCCAAGTCCCTTCATGGCGACGATCTGATCCTCTATCTCGCCGAGCCCAAACTCGACGGTCTGGCCGTGAATCTGCGTTACGAACAGGGCATCCTGGTGCAGGCCGCCACGCGGGGCGATGGGGCGACCGGCGAGGACGTGACGCAGAACGCGCGCACCATCCAGACGATTCCGCTGCGACTGCTCGGTGAGGACTGGCCTGCAATCCTGGATGTCCGCGGGGAAATCTATATGACCCGCGCCGGGTTCGCACGGCTGAACGAGGAGATGCGGCGCAAGGGTCGGACACCCTTCGCCAACCCCCGCAATGCCGCGGCCGGGAGCCTGCGACAGCTCGACGCGCGGATCACCGCCGGGCGGCCGCTGACCTTCTGCTGTTATGGCTGGGGCGAACTTTCGGAGTCAGCTGGCGAGAGTCAGTTCACCATGCTGCAACGCCTGGCGGCCTGGGGCGTGCCGATCTCAAAAGAACTGCAACAGGTGCGGGGGCTAGACGGCTGCCGCGACTACTTCGATGCGCTTGGCCAACGTCGCGACGCGCTGGATTACGACATCGATGGCGTGGTGTTCAAGGTTGATCGACTGGCGGATCAGGTCCGCCTCGGGGCGACCGCGCATCACCCGCGCTGGGCGATCGCCCGCAAGTTTCCGGCCCAGGAGGAACTCACCCAGGTCGAGGCGGTGGAGTTTCAGGTGGGACGCACCGGCGCGGTGACGCCGGTCGCGCGGCTGCGGCCGGTTCAGGTCGGCGGCGTGATCGTCGCGAACGCCACACTACACAACATGGACGAGGTGATTCGCAAGGATGTGCGCATCGGCGATACCGTCATCGTGCGCCGCGCCGGCGAGGTGATCCCGGAGATCGTGCGGGTCGTCCCCGAGCGGCGTCCGCCGGATGCCCGCGCGGTCGAACTGCCGAGCCAGTGCCCCGTTTGCGGCTCCGACGTGATCCGGCCGGAGGGCGAGGCGATTGCCCGCTGCACCGGCGGACTCTATTGTCCCGCCCAGCGCAAAGAGGCGATCCGGCATTTCGCCTCGCGCCGCGCGATGGATATCGAGGGCCTGGGCGAAAAGCTGATCGAGCAGCTGGTGGATCTGGACTGGGTGCGCGAGCCCGCCGATCTCTATCGTCTGACACCGGAACAACTCGCCAGACTCGAACGCATGGGCGAGAAATCGGCCGCGAATCTGCTCGCCGCGCTGGAGCGGAGCAAGGAGACCAGCTTTGCCCGTTTCATCTTCGCGCTCGGGATTCGGGAGGTCGGCGAGACCACCGCCCAGGCTCTGGCCGCGCGCTTCGACGGGATGGCGTCCCTGATGCAGGCGCACGAATCCGAGTTCCTCCGCGCGCGCGGGATCAAGGGGATCGGCCTCGAAACCGCAACCGCACTGCACCGTTTTCTGGCCGAGCACCCGGAGCAGGAGACGGACGGCGCCCTGGCGGACTGGCTGGGCGGACTCGGGATTCGCGGGTTGACGCCGGCGCGCGCGGCCCGGCTGGCGGAGCGCTTCGGGAGTCTCCAGGCGCTGTGCGCGGTCGAGTTGGAGGATCTCTATTGGAACAGCACCCGTCTGGTCGAAGGCGTCGGACCCGTGGTCGCGGCCCATCTCGTCGGGTTTTTTGCCCAGGCGCACAATCGGGAGGCCATCGCGCGACTGCTGGCGGCTGGAATTCACTGGCCGGAGACCGCACCTGAAGTCAGCGCGGCGGGCGCATCGCCGCTGGCCGGAAAGACCTTCGTCATCACGGGGACGCTGAGTCGCCCGCGCGATGACATCAAGGAGCAGTTGCAAGGATTCGGCGCCAGGGTTTCGGGCAGCCTCTCCAGCAAGACCGATTATCTGCTGGCGGGCGAGGCCGCTGGCTCGAAGCTCGACAAAGCGCGGGCGCTTGGCATCCCGGTGCTCGACGAGGCCGGACTTGCGGCCCTGCTCGGTCAAGCATAAGGCGCTGTCCGGGAAAATTCATACCCAAGCCCAACGCTTCAAATAGACAGGATTAACAGGATGTTTCAAGATTAACAGGATGAAAAAACAGTCTTTTACGAAATCCTGTCCATCTTGCGTAATCCTGTTAATCCTGTCCATTCACTGCCTCTCTGTGGGGCGATTGTTTTCAGGAAATCAACCTTAGGAATCGCCCCAAACCATTACCTCAATCGGAGACACCATGACCGACCTGACGAAAGAACAGGAAATCCTGATCGCCATGCGCTGGACTCTGTCGGCCATCGTGAAGGATGTGACGCCGCCGCCTGGAATGCGGCATCCGCTGTCGGATGCCACCATTCAGGACGTGCGGAAGTGCCTGGGTTTGATCGCGGCGCGCGAAAAGGAACTGGCCGACGAACAGGGGCGCGGCGGCGAGCGTCCCTATTATGCCGACGAGCCCCAGAGCGTCCAGGTGGTCCCGATCAACCGTATCAAAAAGCGCGGGGATTGAGAGCATGGCCGATTCGATCCTGATTCACGGTTGCGCCCGAGCGCTGCGCAGATCCTTCGTTTTTCTGGCCACGCTGGTCGCGACTGCCGGGAGCGGATCGAGCGTTGCCGTCGCCGCTCCAGACGATTCCGGCCCGCGATGGAGCTATGCGGGCGAGTCGGGTCCGGCGCACTGGGGCGATCTGGACGCGGCAAACGAGACCTGCGTCAAGGGGTTGTCGCAATCCCCGGTCGATCTGGCGCAAACGCAACCGGTTGCCTTTACCCCACTGAGTTTTCAGTATCGCTCCCAACGTCTTGAGGCCGTCAATAGCGGGCATGGCGTGCATATTCTCTCGCCCCCCGGGAGCGCCCTGCTGGTGCGTGGCGATGCCTACGACCTGGAGGAATTCAATTTTCATGTGCCGGGAGAACACGGTTTCAATGGCGTCACGCCAGAGGCTGAAATCCATCTGGTGCATCGCGATCGTCAGGGGGGATACGTCATCGTCGCGGTGCCAGTCCGCGCGGGCGAGCGCGAGAACCGCATCCTGTCGCGCATCCTTGAACATCTGCCGATGCGCAACGGGGAACAGGTGAGGCACCGCCAGGTCGGGATCAATCCAATCTTTCTGTTACCGACCGATCACAGTTATTTTCGCTATGTCGGATCGCTGGTCACGCCGCCCTGTACCGAGCCCGTGCTGTGGTTTGTCATGAAGGAAGCGCTCGAAGTCAGTCCCTGGCAGATTCAGCGGATCGCCCAAGCGGTGGGCGCGAACGCGCGCCCGCTTCAGCCGCTCAATGGACGGCCGGTCTTTTCGCTGTTTCGGTAGCGATGCAGAGGGTGCCGAATGATCGACGATGCCGGCTCTTGCCGAGTGGGTGATTGATCGCGACAAAGTGCCAATTTTCCAGATGCTTCGGGACGTGTCTCAACCACGTCCCGAAGACTCAAGCCGCTGGAAAACCCTCCCGCTTACTTTTCGGCAATCTCTTTTTCGGCCACGGCGATTAGAACCGGCGCCGTGACATCCTTCGGTAACTCCGTGAACTTCTCGACCAGTGACGGCCACAGCAGGTTGTAGTAAAGCTCGCCACGGACCAGAACCACGCCCTCGGCGGGTATTTTGTAAACCAGCTCGCGGGTCTCGTGGGCTTTCAGCCGACTGTCCTTGCCCGCCTTGGTTGCCGTCGGGGGCGGCGCCGGGTTGCCTTTATCGTCCGCCAGACCATAGACGAAGTACGCCTGCGGATCGTCCTTGGCCGGATGGCCCTTGGCGTTCTCCCACACCACCTCGCCGCTGGCGTTATAGGCGGTCAATTTCAGATTGAGGTTGCGGAAGGGCGCGCCGGTGGGCATCGCATGCGGTTGCAGGTTGCGGATCCAGACGGTGGTCTCAATGCTGTCGCCCGCGGGTTTGCTCTTGAGATCGAAGATGATCGAGCGTTTGAGCATGCCTTCGTGATGACCGCCGCCCATGCTGTGATCGGCAAAACCGCTGGCGACGGGCATGTGACAGGTCTGGCAGGCGACCTGACTGCCGCCCGCGACGAATTCGTTGCCGGTTTGGCAGAGCGGCACACCTTGCGGGTTGTCGCGCTGGTCGTGACAGCCCATGCAGGCGTCGGAGGTCCGAAGCTGGATTGGATTCGCCTCCATGGTCAACGCCGGGATCTGCTTGCCGTCCAGTTCCACCGCCTCGCCAAGATGCGGATTCGGCTTCTGACTGTCCGCTGACTCGTCGACGGCGCCGCCGAACGGATCGTCCGCCGCGGTCAGTTTCTGAAGTCCGCGCGGGAAGCCGGCGGGGGCCTGGAGCGTATCGGCGACTTCATACGCCTTGAGTCCATAGCGGATCTTGCCCTTCTCGTCCTTGATGCCCTGGTAGCTTTTCAGGGTGTGGCAGGCCACGCAGTTGACGCCTTCGCTGTAGGCGGTGTGTGCGTCGAGCTTGGTGGTCTGGTCGCGCGCGGCGTTCGGGGCGTGGCACTGGAGACAGAGCGGGAATTTCCCCGATTTCTGGTGGAGCATCCCCTCGGCGGTCGGATCGCCGACTTCCATCTTATAAAAAGTGCCGTGAATCGGGTCGGAAAGTGCGGTGCTCTGGGCGTGCATCGAGCCTTTCCATTGCTGATAAATATCTTTATGGCAGGTTTCGCAAACCTCGGACGAGATTCGGTGGATTGGCTCGGCCTCCTCGGCAAGCGCGAGCGGGGCCAGCGGGCCAGCGCCGATGCCGAGCGCAAGACCCAGGGGCATGAATGACAATGCGAGTCGGATACGCATGCGGTGTCGCTCCTCTTCTGTTGGTGGTTATCGTTGTCAACCGCGTCACTGGACAGTGGCTTAGGTTCAGGCGAGTCCGCGTCCGCCGAATCAAGACACGAATCACTCTCCGCGCGGCTGACTGCATTGTTTGTCAGCCCTATTGGAAACGATAGTGCGCAAGGTCAATAAAAGGCGATCGCCAGTATCATTGAATATGGTTATTTAATGGATCGCTAATTGACTTGAAATAAGATCGCGCGCGAATCGGATTGCCCGAATCGTTTTGATTCCTATAATCCGCGTTCAATTGCATCAAGACCGGATCACGAGGTCGTTCTCATGTCAAAACCCGCGTTATCGGAGTCCTTGCATTGGGCATGGATCCTTCTGTTGTCTTGCCTGGTTGGCGGCGGTCATGCGCTCGCGGACAAGGTCAAGCTCGATCCGGGCAACTGGGGGCACGAGGCGGGAAAAGACTGCGTGAGCTGTCACTCCAAGGCCTCGGCGGGACTGGCTAGCGAGTGGCGTGAGAGTGGGCATCAGGCGGCGGGCGTCAACTGCATGGATTGTCACCAGGCCGAGCGCGCGGACGTGGACGCGATCGAGCACGAGGGACAGATCATCGCGACCATCGTGTCTCCGAAGGATTGCAGCCGTTGTCATGAAAAGGAGTACGCCGAGCAGCAGGGATCGGTCCACGCGGAGGCCTTCGCGATGATCGAGGAACGGCTCCCGGCGCTGGCCGACAACGTCGGCGGTCCGGGCATACGGGCGGCCTCCTGCGATCAGTGTCATGGCTCGCGGGTGAAGGTGAAGGGCGACGGGACGCTCGATGCGGCGACCTGGCCCAATTCCGGCATCGGCCGCATCAATCCTGACGGGTCGAAAGGCTCCTGTTCCTCCTGTCACGGCCGTCATCGCTTTTCCAAGGCCCAGGCCCGCGAGCCGGAGGCCTGCGTGCGCTGTCATTCCGGTCCCGACTCGCCGGACAAGGAAATCTTCGAGGCATCCAAGCACGGCATGCTCTATGCCGCTCAGCGCGACGAGATGAATCTGCAGGCGCCAGAATGGGTCGCGGGGCGCGACTACACCGCCGCGCCAACCTGCGTGACCTGCCACATGGGTGCGGCTGGCAAGCTCCCGTCCAGCCATGATGTCGGGATGCGCAATTCCTGGAGCCTGAATTCGCCGGTCTCGCAGCGTCAGTTTCTGGTGGTGTTCGAGGACGGCGGCAAGCTGGAATTGCCCGCGAGCGAGCCGGTGCCCAAACGCGGCAGCGAGCTAACGCGCCCGGATGGAACGCTTGGCAAGGTGAAGTCGGTTGCGACCCCGGAGCGCCGTCGTCAGGCGATGAGCATGGTTTGTCTGGAGTGTCACGGCAAGACCTTCACCCAGGGCTTCATGGAGCAGTTCGATGGGGTGGTGGAACTGTTTAACGGCAAGTTCGGCGAGCCGGCGCGGGCGATCATGGCGGGACTCTACGAACAGGGTCTGCTGACGCCGACGCCCTTCGACGACCCCATCGAATTCACCTATTGGGAACTTTGGCATGACGAAGGCGCTCGCGCCCGTCATGGCGCGTCCATGATGAGTCCGAATCACGCTTGGTGGGAGGGGATGTATCTGGTCGGGCGTAACTTCTACGCGCGCTTCCTGCCCGAGGCACGGGCGGTGGCGGGCGCGCGGGCCGCTGAACTGGTCGAGGCGCATCTGACCGACCGCGAGCAGCATCAATGGCTGAATCGTCCCGATCAGTCCAGCACGATTCTTGGATTCGGAGTGGGGGAGGGTCGCTGATGTCCGGCTTTGGCGCGCCACTGTTCATCACCCGGCATGTGCTGATCGCGCTGGTGGTCGGCGGACTCGGCGGGGTGCTCCTGATGGCCTTTCTGATCGAATTCGACCATTTCACGAGCCGCAACGAGTTCTGCACCAGTTGTCATTCCATGACCTATGCCGAGGACAGTTATCGGGAGACGGTACATTACGACTCGGCCTCCGGTGTGCGGGCCACCTGCGGGGATTGTCATGTCTCGGAAGGATTGCTCGCGGCGACCTGGGACCATGCGGTCGGCATCAAGGATCTGATCAAGCAGTTTCTGGGGCCTGACTATGACGATCCGGTCATCAACACCCTGCATCTGCCCGAGGCGGCCTTCGCGGCGCGTGCCTGGTTTCGCCAACGCGATTCGGCCACCTGTTCAAGGTGCCACACTCAGGAGGCGATTTTAGGCAAACGCGCCGACACGGCGGCGATTCATCGCGAGGAGACCGAGGGGAAGACCTGCATCGATTGTCACTACAACCTGGTCCATCGCAAGGTGCCGGATGAACGGGCCTTCAAGCGCGAAGCCTGGAACCGGATGGTCGAGGAGGAGTTTGGACTGGAGCCGGGAATGGCTGCCAGGCTGATGATGGGGCCAAAACAGGCGATCGGCTCGCTGCCTGTGCTTTCGGAGCAATCGCCTTAGGTGATTTCCGGAGCTTTCGGTCGGGTACCGACTTTCCCGGAAATTGGCTTTAACCGCCTCAGCGCCAACCTCGGCCAGACCGAACCAAGGTATCGACGCCGTCGGTTATGCCGGGACCACGGTTTAGTGCAGACAGTTACCGAGTCGCTGGGCGTTGCCGGGGAGGATCGCGATGGCGAACGCAACGGCCAGGGTCATGACGCCGGTGAAAACCAGCAGCAGTGCCGTATGGGCGGTCGGGATCATCAACCCCGTGGTTTCGGCGAGCAGGAGCAGAAGCGCCCCGGAGACAAACAGCGTTGCGGACAGGATGACGGCCGCGCGCATGGTGTGACAGGTGATCATGGTCGTTCTCGATGAGTCGAAACATAATCATATTCTAATATAAGTTTTCGCTAATGCAATGACTGAAACGCTGATCGACCAAAGTCGTCGATCGGAATTGCGAGTGCCATCTCAGTATGATTTGGCGGAACAGGAGAGTGGCCGAACCGCGCATCGAATCGCTCGATCAGGTTCCGAACCGAATGAAGGCCCTCTCCCCGAACGGGGGAGAGGGCGCTGAACGCGGGCGTTCGGGGAGTTATTTTTTCTCGGGCGCGGCCTCTGGCGCATCCTCATTCGGCGTGACCTTCACGATCTCTTCGTTGAGTTCGACCATGGCGCTGTTACGCATCTCGGCGATCTTCTCGCCGATCTTCTGACGTTGTACCAGGGCGGTCAACTGAGGTTTCGCGTTCTCGAAGGAGGGCGGCTCGGCCTTGCGAGTTTCCTGCAGATTGATGACGTGCCAGCCGAACTGGGTTTGCACCGGCGTCTTGGAATAGTCGCCAGGCTTCATGGCGGCAATCGCCTCGGCGAAGGGCGGAACCATTTGTTTGGGGTCGAACCAGCCGAGATCGCCGCCGTCCTTGCCGGTTGGCCCGGTGGAGTGCTTCTTGGCCAATTCCGCGAAATCGCCCTTTTTCTCCAATTGTTTGATGATCTTCTTGGCCTCTTCCTCGTCCTTGACCAGGATATGGCGGGCTTTGTACTCCGTCCGCACGGCCTGTTCCTTGACCTTCTCGTAAGCCGCCTTGAGTTCGTCCTCGGTGGGTTTCAGTTCCTCGGCCATCGCGGACAGCGCGGCGTTGGACATCACCTTCATGCGCTCCAGTTGCAGCGCCGCGACGACATTGCGCTCGCCTTCGAGTTTGCGGCGCTCGCCTTCCTGAGAGGCGACGACCAGACCCATGAATTCGTCGAATGCCTGTTGCTGGAAGGCAGGACTGTTCTCGCCCTGATTCTGCTGCATCCGTTCCAGATAGAACATCCTGAAGACATCCAGCGGGTAAGGGGAGCCGTTGACGGTGGCAATCAGCGTGTCGGGCGAATCGGTGTCCTTGGCGTCTTCCGCGAAACTGCTTCCCGCGGCAAACAAGACACAGAGCAAAAGAGGCAGACGAGCTGTCTTCATAACGAAGGCTTCCATTGAAATGAAAAGATTGGGTTTTAACGGAACGTTAAAACATTAAGGAAAGACTTGCTTGAACGGTTTGACCCGGACTTCTCGATAGACACCCGCTTCGCGGTAAGGATCCGCAGCGGCCCAGGTTTCCGCCGCGCCCAGATCCGCAAATTCCGCCACGATGAGCGACCCCGAAAAACCGGCATCGCCGGGCTCCGGGCTGTCGATGGCGGGATGAGGCCCGGCCAGCACCAGCCGCCCTTCGTCCAGCAGTGCCCGCAGGCGCGCAAGGTGGGCGGGCCGGGCGCGCTGGCGATCCGGCAGGCTGTTGGGGCGATCGACAGCGATGATGGCGTAGAGCACGTCAATCGGTCTCCAGTGTCTGGGGTTCTTCCTTCACATGACGGGCCAGGTAAAGACCCTGTGCGATCACGAAGGCGAGCGTCATGCCCATCATACCGAAGAGTTTGAAGTTCACCCAGACTTCCTCGCCATCCTTGGCGACCTGGCACAGTTCCAGCAGCTCGCCGGCATACGCCGAGGCGCAGTCGGAGAGATCGATCGCGGTCTGGCCGCTGGCACCGATCAACGCCTGTTGAGCGTCGAAAAATCCGCTTGCGATGTAGACCACGAAGAGATTGGTCAGCCCCAGGAAGAGAAAAAACCCCGCCCAGAGCAGGTTCAGGCGTGCCCAAATGTTCGCTGGAATCTCGATGGCATGCCCCATCATGCGCTCGATCAGGGTACGCTTGCCGATCACTTGACTGCCGAGAAAGGCCGCCGCGAACAGCCAGTTGACCAGGGTTGGCTTCCACATCACGAAAATGGGGTCATGGAGCGCCAGGGTGAGACCGCCAAAGACCGCCAGTAACGCCAGCGTCACCAGATGCATTGTTTCGACGCGCCGGTGACGCAGCCAGAACCAGCCGACCTGGAGCGCGGCGGCGGCAATCGCCACGCCGGTGGCGACGTAGATGTCGGTCAGTTTGTAGACAATGAAAAATAACAGGATGGGGAAGAAATCGATCAGTAGCTTCATCGGTGATTCCTTGCATGGGTCCGCGCGCGGGCGAAGTCTCTTAAACCCGGCGAGCATAAGACCCGAGGACGGTTGCGGTAAAGGGAGTCATTCATCTTGTATAGTGACGCGCGTTTTATTGGCATTGTTGAATCCGGGAGGATCGATGTGGAACTGATCACGGTGTGGGTGGGTGCGTTAAACGGTCTCGTCTGGGGACCGCCAATGCTGGTGCTGATTCTGGGCACCGGTTTTTTCCTGATGATCGGGCTGCGCTTCATGCCGCTCCTGAAACTTGGCTTTGGTTTTCGGATGCTCTGGCGGGGCCGCAAGCAGCAGGGAGCGGGCGACATTACGCCCTACAACGCCTTGATGACGGTGCTGTCAGCGACCGTTGGCACCGGCAACATCGCCGGCGTGGCGACCGCGATCTTTCTCGGCGGCCCTGGAGCCATCTTCTGGATGTGGTGTACCGCGCTGGTGGGCATGGCGACTAAGTACGCGGAAGCGGTGCTGGCGATGCACTACCGCGAGGTGGATGGAAAAGGTAACCACCTGGGTGGACCCATGTACTACATCAAGCTTGGGCTGGGCCGAAAATGGGTCTGGATGGCCACTGCCTTTGCCGTATTCGGATTTCTCGCCGGGTTCGGCATCGGTAATACGGTACAGGCCAACTCGGTCGCGCATGCGGCGCAGAGCGCCTTCGGCGTCCCGCTCTGGGTGAGCGGCGTGGTGATGGCGGTCTTTTCCGGACTGGTACTGCTGGGTGGCATCCGGCGCATCGGCGAGGTCTCGGCCGCGCTGGTACCCTTCATGGCCGTCACCTATGTGCTCGGTGGACTGGTCGTGCTGGCGACCAATCTGGATCAGATCGGACCCGCGTTGGAACTGATCTTTGTTCAGGCATTCTCGCCAACGGCCGCCGCGGGCGGTTTTGCTGGCGCGACCGTCGCCGCGGCGATCCAGTTCGGCGTCGCCCGGGGGATCTTTTCCAACGAGGCTGGACTCGGCAGCGCGCCGATCGCCCACGCCGCCGCGCAATCCGATGATCCCGTCGCACAGGGGACGGTCGCCATGATCGGCACCTTCATCGATACCCTGGTCATCTGCAGCATCACCGGGCTGGTGATTGTGGTTTCCGGAGCCTGGACATCGGGATTGAATGGCGCCGCGCTGTCATCCGCCGCCTTCGAGCAGTCGCTTCCCGGCGTTGGTTCCTACATCGTCGCCATCGGACTGGTTCTGTTCGCCTACACCACGATTCTCGGCTGGAGCGTTTACGGCGAGCGGTGTGCCGAATATCTGTTCGGCGAGCGGATCATCACGCCATTTCGTATTTTGTGGGTGCTCATGATTCCCGTTGGGGCTCTCGCTCAGTTGGACTTCATCTGGTTGGTCGCCGATACCCTCAATGCGCTGATGGCGATTCCGAACCTGATCGCGCTGCTGTTGCTCAGTCCGGTGGTCTTCCGCCTGACCCGAGAATACTTCGAGCGGCAACCCTCGCTGGTCGACGAAGCGCCGCTACCCTGAGTCCGGCAGAGACGGGTTTAACTCGCTTTCGAGCCCCCCATGCAGGGGGGCGATTCGGGGGCTCCACCCTTCGCGTACCATTCCTCCGGCGTCCAGGCGTGGAGCGTCAAGGCATGCAAGCCGTTTTGCATCTCGTCCGCAAGGAGTTGATTGAGGAGCCGATGACGGTCGATGATCGGGGTGTTCTCAAAGGCATCGCTGACCACCAGAACCTTGAAATGCGACTCGGATCCTGCCGGAACCGTATGCATGTAGCTTTCGTCGACGAGATCCAGGTACATGATGGGGTTGAGCGATTCCTTGAGCTTCGCCTCAATGCGTTGTTTGCGATTCATGGCTTAACCTCAGAGTAATGAGCCCTATTGGGGTGGTCTGGGTCGGTCATCAGACCCGGTGAAGCTTGTTTCCGCGCCGGATGCAATCGACTCCGCAGCCCGCATCGTCCGGGCCGCATCCATGACCCTGGCCAGGGCTCCGGCGAGCGAGGGGGCTGCGAGCGCTTGGCGATCGAGACCTTCGGTTCGTCCGTACAGACTCAGCTGTAGATGCTCGACCGAACGCGCATGAAGTCGAAGATCCCGCAGAAGATGCGTAAATTCACTGCGTGTCGGCGCATTGCCAAGCATCCCAAAAAGGTCGGCGAATGCGTCGAAGAGTGGCTGGGAGCTTTGATCGAGACCGAAATCGCTGGGACAATAACCCACTTGTCGTTCGGAGACGCGTCCGATCCAGATCCGGAAACTCTCTTTCTGCAGCGAATGGTAGAGCGGTTCTTCCGAAATCAGAAACAGCAGCAGATGGCGCGGATTCGCGAAATAGCGGCCATCGAGGACAGTCCAAACGCCACTGCGGACCAGACGGTGGACGCGGATATGCTCGCGGAAGTCGGCGGCGTGCAGCTGATCGAGGATCAGCACCGTCGGTTCGCCCTCGCTTTGCGCGCAGGCCTCGCTGACGATCTGATCCAGCGGGGCGATCGGGGGTTCCTCCCGGCCCAGTTCATCGCGGCTCGGTGGCAGGATGATCTCCGGCAGCGGCGGATGCTCGTCGGTAAAATCGTGGTACAGAACGTGCGGATAGTCCAGCGCATGGGCAAGCGCGGTGGCGAACGCCGTCTTGCGACGTTCGCCATCGCCCTCGATGTTCAGTGTTCGTACCCCCCGCGTCGGGCTTTCGAGCAGACAGCGGAGCTGGAATTCGTAGTCGTCGTTGGACTCGAATCCATGTTCCGCCAGTTTTGCGCGCAGGCTCGGCATGCGCGAAGCTTAACGCGGAAAGGACGCTGGTCCAAGAAGGATCCTTTGCCTTCGCGGGTCAAGTCCCTGAATGCGCTGGCCGGCCTTTGATCACTGACGATGGTCCGCGGCCTGAAGCAGGCTTGATAGCTCGACGTATCCGCCTTCGCTGGTCCAATCCAAGGCGGTCTTGCCCTTGAAGTCCTTGAGCGTGCGGTCGGCGTGATAACGCAGCAGGGTATCGACGCTTTTGAGATGGCCCTGTTTGGCGGCCCAGATCAAAGCGGTCCAGCCCTCGGTGGACTCCTGATGGTCGACCATCGCGCCGCGCCGCAATAAAAGATCCACCGCCTCGGCATGATTGTTCGATGCCGCGAGCATCATGGCCGTGTAGCCGCCCTTGTCCATGGCATCGACGCTGGCCCCGGCATCGAGCAGGCGCGCAACGACCGGCGTATGTCCGTAGAGAGCGGCCTTCATAAGCGGCGTCCAGTCACAACTGTCCCGAACGTCGGGTTGGCGATGCTTCGCGAGCAGTTGGTCCAGTGCATCCAGATCGCCTTGCTCGGCGACTTCGAGCAGGGCCTCGCCGACAGATTCCTGGTGGGAGCCCGACGGTCCGCAGGCCGCGAGGCCCGTCAGGGCGATGGTGAGCGCGATGGTTTGAGCAAGTTTCATGCGGGGGCATTCTCCGTATCCTGGCACCGACAGCCAATGAGAATGCGCAAGACTGACGATGACTCAGAAGCGGGTCGTACAGTCTCCGTGACGGCACCGCACGACGATTTGAGAGCCATCCTGGCAGAAAACCCGGTGCTGTTCCCACTCCTGACCGCTCGACTCCAATTGTGTCGCCTGCTCGCCCAGTTCGCACCCGCGACTCTGGGCGTAGCGTTCCGCGGCATAGGCCCAGGTGCCGATCAGTTCGGCTGTCATCCGGCTGGCGTCAGGCGGAACGCCGTCACGAAAGGGAGACGACGGCGCTTCGGGCAGGCCGGCGGAATCTTCGCGCCGGACATCCCATTTGCCTCGCAGCGAGGACAGCGCGTTTGTCAGATTGTCGGCATAGCGTCCCGTGACATCGGTCATCCACTCCCGATCCGTCTCCGGCCATTCCACCTCCTCGGCTTGCAGAGAGACGCGAACCCCAGCCGATTCCTCGGCAAATTCCGCGCGGATTTGGAGCAGACGCTGGACGACCAGGATTCCATCCGTTTCCTCGCCGTCGAGAACCTGCTCGAACAGGGCTGCGTTCGCGGTCACTTCTCGAATGCTCCAGCCCCGACGCGCGGCATGCTCGACGGCAAACGCACGGGCGTCCGTCAAGGTGGCTCCGAAGAGCAAGACCGCAGGATTTTGCAGCGCCTGAGCGACGGTGAGGTGCAACAGCAGAAGTCCGGTCGCCAGGAGCTTGAGATGCCAACCGTTCACGCTTTATGACGGACGTTGGAGCGAATGGCGCGATGGCTTGTCCATCGCGCCGTCGCGGTTATAACAGCCCCTGGCAGGTTCCGTTCTGGCACTTGACCAGGAAACTGTCGCTGCCGACGCAGGGAACCTTGTGGATTTCACCATCCGTGCGCGACTCGATCAACTCGGTGCCTAGCCCCCCAACCTGACAACCGCGCTGACGCGCATACTGTTCCGCATAGGCGGCCCAACTGACAGAGCCGGCAACCGGCGAGCGGCTCGGGAGCGCCATCATGTTTTTCTGGCGAGGGATGGCGTTCGCGGGTGCGATGGGTGCCTTTGGGACGGATGCGTCAGTCGCAAGCGAGGAACCGGAGGGGGATGTCGTCGCATCCACGACCGGAGCGGCACCAGCGGGGAGTTGGCGCGGTTCGGGAGCGGGCCGCAGAGGGACTGGCCGTTCGGCGACCCATTGACTGGGTTGTGGATTCGGCTTCGTGACCGGTTGCGGGACGGGCGGCGCTGCGTTGATCGGCGGCGCAGGCTGTTTCGGTGGCAGCGGTTGCACGGTCCGGATTGCCTCGGTTTGGCCGTTGTCGCGGGTTGCCGGGTTGGATGCCGGGCTTGCGCTTGCGGTGGAGCCGGTTGGTTTGTTGCCCCAGGCATCCGCCCAGCCATCGGCCGGCGGAGTGGCACGGGCGATCCGGCCACGGTTTTCCGACCAGGAGTTCCGCAGGGAGGTCAGGGATTGCGTGAGCGAATCCCGGAAGTTTTCCGTGTAATCGGTACGTGTCGGTCCCTTCGCGCCCGCTGTCGGGTTCACCAGATCGGCCTTGGTCGCGACCTTGATCCCGCCGGACTGTTCGATGAAATACGAGGTGACTTCGAGCTGCGAGCCAGAGCCGACCGTCGGACCCAACGCGCCAGGTACGAGATTAGCTAATTTGTTCGCGTCTTGCTGGATTACCAGTCGGTCATCGGACGATTGAGTAATGGTCCAGCCCTTGCTGCGAGCCGCGCCCATCGCGAACGATTTGACCTCAGAGCGTATCGCGCCGGGCAGCAGCGTTTGCGGGAGACGTTCGAGATCAGTGGACTCGACCACCGCACTGGGGGAGAGAGCCATGTCTCTGGATGGATTGCCCGCGCAACCATGAAGCCCCAAGCCGAGCGTCGCCAAACAACAAATAGTGGCAATTAGACGAACGTTCACCGAAAATTCCTCGTATAAATAATGGGCAAGCGATCCATGCGAGACGCCGGCCCCAGACAACCTTGCGTTTGTAAAATGGTAGCATAGTGCCGCAAAGGCCGGTGGTATCACGCTCCGTGGCATCTGTACTACGCGCGACATGTCAGATCAGCGCCAAATTGAATCCCGGCGCTCAACTTCACGTTTTGTGAGCATCACCGAATTCAATATTATGTCGACGTCTGATCCCAACCATTGGAAAGAAAAATATCTCGCCAATCTCGATGACATCGAGACCCGTGAAAAAGCCTGGGAGCAGGTCGAAACCATCCTTCGTCAGTCGCTTTCGCGACTCACTCTCGTCGCCGAGACATCCGACAAACGTCTGAACGAGCAACTGGAGTCGCTGCGCATCGCGATTCGCAAAAACGCGACTGCCAGTCAGATCGGCAATCTGATGGCGGAAATTTCGAGTTCCATGATGCGTCTCGACCAGCGGCGAGATGACGTTGACGACATCAAGAACCAACTGTCTCGGCTCGAAAACAATCTGGAAGCCCTCAGTATCCCGCCTGGATTGAAGCAGAACACCCGCGAACTGAAAAAACAGTTGCGCGCGGCTCGACAGCTCAACGATCTGAAGCCGGCTTTGGACGCCTATTCCGCGTATGCGAATCAGCTCATCGTCTGGTTGGCGGCACCACAACAGGACGGCCAGGAAGGGTTGATTGGCAGGCTGTTCGGGCGTCGGCAGGTGAACGAAGTCAAAGAGAACCCCGGCACCCCGGAACTTGAACGCACGGAACAAGCATTACAGGACACCAGTCCGCAGTTACCGCCAGCGTTCAATCAAGTGCTGTTCGATCTGCTCCATCGTTTGGATCTGCCGACGACATTATCCGAGCCGTTTCAACGCATTTCCGCCCTTTTGCGCGAGCCCCCTACGCCGGATACAGCCCGCCAGGCCGTGGCGGATATAGCCGAACTGATGGCCAAAACGCGCCAGCATGTCGAACAGGAGAAAAAGGACATCGAGTCCTTCCTCTCTCAACTCACCGGACGCCTCCAGGAACTTGACCAGTACCTCGAGGACGCGGTCGGATACCGTGGACAGACCGCCAGACAAAGCGAAGCGATCGACAAGAGCATGTCCGCCGAAGTCGACGGGATCCGCCAATCGGTGGACGCTGCCGATAATATCGATCAGATTAAACAATCGATACAGGCGTACCTGACCAATATTCAGCTCCATATGGATGCGCGCAAACGTCTGGAGCGGGATCGATTGAAAGCAGCGGACATTGAGATCAATCAACTGAGGCAGGCGCTGAACAAGGTGCATGAGGAGAGCGGAGAACTGCGGACACGCTTAAGTCAGGAACGTGATCGCGCGGTGCATGACGCCTTAACCGGACTCAATAACCGCCTCGCCTATGACGAACGGATCACCGAGGAATGCGAGCGCTGGAAACGCTATGGCAGGCCCACCGTGTTGAGTATCTGGGATATCGATCACTTCAAACGAGTCAATGACCATTTCGGTCATAACGCCGGGGATAATGTCCTCAAAATCCTCGCCAATCTGCTCGGAAAGCATACGCGCAAAAGTGACTTCCTTGCCCGGTTTGGGGGCGAGGAATTCATGTTGCTGCTCCCCGAGACGGACATCGAGACAGCTTTCGAGGTCGCGGAAAAACTTCGTCAATTGATTGCGGCGGCGAAATTTCTCTATCACGGCCAACCGGTCCCGGTCACCATGTCATGCGGGTTGGCCGAGTGCATCGTCGGCGATACGCCGGAGAGCGTCTACCGTCGGGCAGATGCGGCGCTCTATGAGGCGAAACAGGAAGGGCGCAATTGCTGTCGGATTGCGAAAGCGGAACCGGAATAGCGCTTTCGCGAGGTGGCGAGTTTTTGATCAGTGGCCAGATCCGCTTTACCGGTCAAGCCGTTATCACAAAGTCACACAACTTATCCACAGAAAAACTCACGGCGATTGGGGACAATTTCCCCGCCGCTCGTGGCTCCTGATGACGGAAATGTGCTTGAGACTGCCAGCGAAAGATCTTACAATCGTCCGCCCTAATGCCGATGTAGCTCAGTTGGTAGAGCAACGCATTCGTAATGCGTAGGTCCGGGGTTCGAATCCCCGCATCGGCTCCAAAATTTCAACGACTTACGATCGCAAGGATCGCGCTAGTTTGCCTCGAATCGCCTAAATCGCGTCCTGCATTGTCACCCGTAGTGTCACCCACAAAAAACCCGCCAAGCGGTGGGTTTGTCGGGTCAGGTAGCCGTCAACCGCTGATACAGATCCTCAACCGTCAAACTGCGTTTGCTGCGTCATGACCGCACATCCTATTCTAGGACTTCATGCGCTTTCATCACGCCGAGTTCGCGCGCCAAGCCACCAAGATCGCAATGCGTGGTGACGTATAGTAGACCCCGGGTTTGAGACAGCCCCTTACGAGATAGAGCGAAAGCAAAATGACATTTTCCAGTATCGGTCGAATCAGATCGCTCGCCGAACGTTGACCCGGACCGCACTCATGTCACCATCCATTCCAACGACCGGCGCGTCGCGCGACCGCCTTGGCTATTTCAACTGGCTCTACAATCCTTTCCAGCGTCTGAAGGTCACCGAGGTTTACGATCTGTTGGGGACCGATGTGGCGACCGAGAATGCCTTCTATCTCAATCTGGGGTATTGGAACGAAAGCGCCTTGACGGACGGCCGCTCGCTCGACGACGCCTGTCAGGCGTTGGCCGCGGTGGTGGCGGACAGCGCCGGGATGGGGTCGGGCGACCGCGTCCTCGATGTCGGGTTCGGGTTCGCCGATCAGGATCTGTTCTGGCTCGATGCCTATCGTCCAGACGGCATCGTTGGCTTGAATGTCACCGCCTCTCAGGTGGAGGTGGCGCGTCGACGGGTTCGCGAGGCTGGTTTGGAGGATCGCATCGATCTGCGGTTGGGGTCGGCTACCGCGATGCCGCTGGAAGACGCTTCGGTCGATAAGGTGGTGGCGCTGGAATGCGCCTTCCATTTCGAGACCCGCGAACGTTTTTTTCAGGAGGCGCGGCGGGTGCTGCGCCCCGGCGGGCGTCTGGTGCTGGCCGATATCATCCCCATGCCGGCCGAATCCGGCTGGTGGGCGCGGCTCGCGCAGCGCTGGTCCTGGCGGCAGGTCGCGCGCAAATTCGCGATCCCGGCGGGTAATGTCTATCCGCTCCCCGAGTATGTGGCAAAGCTTACGGGCGCTGGATTCGAGGGCGTGCGGGTGGATTCCATCCGCGAGCAGGTCTATGCGCCATTGCATGAGTACCTGCGCCGCCACCCCGAAGCAGTCGCGCGTTTGCATCCGTCCGCTCGTCTGCCGATCGCGCTGGCGCTCAAGCTTGACGCGCGCACGGTTTATCGCGGGCTTGACTATGTGCTGACGGTGGCCGACAAGCCATCGGCCTGAATCCAGCCGTTTGAGCCGCGAAGGCGTGAAGCACGTAAGTTAAGGTGATTTCAGGAAAAGCGTCTACCGGAATCAACGCTTCAAATGGACGGGAAATCACCTAACCGCGCGTCTTCGTCGGATCGTCCGGACGTTTGGCAAGCGGCGCATGACCGGCTTCGACGCCCTGGGTGCTGGTCGGCACGCGTCGCTTGCCGATGTTCTTGCGATCGCGCAGCCGGTCCTTGACCTTGGGCGCTTCCGGTTTATCGGCTGCCGCTCTGGCCTTGCGCATGGCCGGCGTCGGCTTGCCGGGGCCTTTGCGTTTGGTCGGTCCCTGGAATTTGGCCTTCAGGCCCTCGATGGCGCGCGTCTCGGCGGTCAAGTTGAGATAACGCACGATGCTTTCCATGCGATTCCATTCGCTCTTGCCGACCAGCGACAGGGCGACGCCCTGTTCCCCCGCGCGCCCGGTACGCCCGGTGCGGTGCAGATAATCGTCCCCCGAGCGCGGCAGATCGAAATTGATCACCCGCTGCACGCCCGGCACATCCAGGCCGCGCGCGGCCAGATCGGTGGCGATCAGGATGTTCACCCGCCCGCTGTGCAGCAGGCCCATGACGCGGTTGCGCTCGCGTTGATCCAACTCGCCATGCAGCACCGCTACCCGCTGCTGCTGGCCCATCAGAAAATTGCCGAGCGCGACGGCGCCGTCGCGGGTGTTGGTGAACACCAGCGCCTTCTCGAAGGTTTCGTGTTGCAGCAGCCAGAGCGTCTGACGCTGTTTATGTTCCAGGCTATCGCTCAGCAGGAGTTGATGGGCGATATCGGGATGCTGCTCGCGCACCGGATTGATCGCCAAAACCTGGGGGTCGCGCAGCAGCCGGTCGGTGATGTCTTTCAGTCCGCGATGATGCAGGGTCGCCGAAAACAGCAGCGATTGACGGTTCGGGCGACAGTGACCGAGGATCGCCAGCACGTCGTCGGCGAAGCCCATGTCCAGCATCCGGTCCGCCTCGTCGAGCACCAGGATTTCCAGATCGCGCAGATCCGCCTGACCGCTTTGCAGCAGTTCCAGCATCCGACCTGGCGTCGCGACCAGGATCTCCGGGTTCTTGCGCAGGGTGGCGATCTGATGCGCCTTGGAATCGCCGCCGGTGATCACCCCGGCGGTCAGCCGCGTGAAACTGCCCAGACGCATGAAATGGATATAGATCTGACGCGCCAGTTCGCGGGTCGGCAGCAGGATCAGCGCGCGGGTGCCGCCCGCGTGCGCGGGAACCGCCAGAAAGCGCTGCATGATCGGCAGCAGGAAGGCGGCCGTCTTGCCCGAGCCGGTGGCGGCGGAGACCAGCAGATCCACGCCGTCCATCGCGAGCGGAATGACCTGGGACTGCACCGGCGTGGGGGTCTCGTAGCCTTCGCTGGCGAGACCGCGCAGGAGTGCGTCGGGGAGTAGAAATTCAGAGAAATGTGCGTTCATGGCGGGCAATAGACAACAAATCGGAGCGCGGGGAAGGATTGGAATCGGGGCGTATCCCAAATCAGTCGATGGGAAAAGCCTGTGCTGAGCCCTTCGGCTTCGCTCAGGACAGGCTTGTCGAAGGGCGAAGCGTGCCATCTTTTCGGCGAGCGACGCGGGCCTCGATCCGGTGAATTGGGATACTAACCGGAATCGTATCATGCTATGCAGCGGTGTTCGGCATGGTGCAGCAGCATCGCTGCCCCGGCGCGGGCCATGGAAAGACGGCGTTTGGGCCGGTCATGTCCCACTTGATGATTCGGCTTACGGGTTCAGGTATAAAATAATTTCATGTTCCACTGAAATTCGGGAGAACCTCTACGTCTCTGTATCTCCGCGTCAACCAAGACGATCTCACGCGGAGGCGCGGGCAATTCAACCACCGCCAACGCCCGCCCGCCAAGCCCAGGCCACGACTCGCGTCGGTGGGTCTGCTCGCGATCCTCTGTCTCCTCGCCCTGCCGACCCAGGCCGCCGAGCCGCTGCCAAGCGTCGTCAGCACGGATCTCTGCGCCGATCTGATCCTGCTCCAGGTCGCCGATCCGGGGCAGGTCCTCTCGCTCTCGCGCCAGAGCCAGGATCCCAGGGTCTCCCCGGTCGCCGAGGCCGCTCGTGCCTATCCGGCGAATCGCGGCAGCGTCGAGGATCTGCTCTCTCTAAAGCCGGACATCGCCCTGGTCTATCTAGGCTGGACCGCCAGGCGGCACGCCGACCTGCTGGCCAGTCAGGGCACTCGGGTTATCGCGCTTCCGTATCCGAGGAACTGGTCCGATGCGCTGGAGACGACACGCCGGATCGCGGTCCAGATCGGGCGCGGCGAGGTGGGCAAGATCAAAACAGCCGAGGCGGAGCGACGCATGCGGGCGCTGGCGGGCCGGACGCGTCCAGATCGTCTGCTCTATCTGCGTCCGAGCGGCGGCACGGCGGGGAAGGGGACCTATGTCGACGATCTCATCACCCGACTCGGTCTGCGCAACCTGGCCGCCGAGCAGGGGCAAACCGGATGGGGCCGATTTCCGTTGGAACGGCTGGTGAGGTCACCGCCGGATCTCTTTCTGCTCGGTTACTTCGATCAGGCCCGATCCCCGGCGGGCTCGGCCTATGGCCGACATCCGCTGCTGCGGGCGATCCTGGACGCGACGCCCGCGATCAGCGTCCCGACCGGAACCTGGGGCTGTGGCGGGCTGGAACTGGTCGATGCCGCCGAACAGATCGTGACTCAGCTCGACCGCCTGGGGCGCGCCCGCCCTGGCCAGGACTGAGCGCTTGACTCGGAGACGCCGACGCTGGCCGCTGCTGGGATCCAGACGGCCATCCCTACCGCTGAACCTGGTACTGCTGGCGCTGCTGCTCCTGCTCAGTCTGGTGTCGCTGTGCTTCGGCGACGCACCGCTCTCGCTCGCGGAGGTCATCGGCGGCCTGCTCGGCACCGGTGCGGAGGAAGCGCAACTGATCGTGCGTCAGATCCGACTGCCCAGGGTCGTCCTGGCCTGGCTGGTCGGTGGCTCGCTGGGCGCCTCGGGCGCGGCGCTGCAGGGACTGCTGCGCAACCCGCTCGCCGAGCCCGGTCTGCTCGGGATCTCGTCCAGCGCCAGTCTCGGCGCGGTCCTCATGCTCTACTTCGGGGTCACCGCGCTCAGTCCCTGGATGCTCCCGGCCGCCGCCATGCTCTTCGCCCTGCTGGCGACCCTGACGCTCCATGGACTGACCCGCGCCGGCTCGACCAATCTCACGCTTATCCTCGCCGGAGTGGCGCTCTCGTCGCTCGCGGGGGCCTTGACTTCGCTCGCGCTGAACCTGGCGCCCAATCCGACCGACGCGCAGGACATCGTCCTCTGGCTGCTCGGCTCCATCAGCGATCGCAGCTTCGCGGAGGTCCGGCTCTGTCTGCCCTTCGTGCTCGCCGGTCTGCTGCTTTTGCTGCTGTGCGCGCCGGCGCTCGACGTGCTCGCCCTCGGCGAGGCCGAGGCCAGCAGCCTCGGGGTCGACCTGTCGCGGCTGCGCGGACTCGTTATCCTGGGCTCTGCCCTGAGCGTCGGTGCCACCGTCGCGGTGACGGGGACTATCGGCTTCGTCGGCCTGGTGGTCCCGCACCTGCTGCGACGCTTCGTCGCCTACCGGCCGGGCCGCCTGCTCCTCCCCAGCGCCCTGGGCGGCGCGGTGCTGGTGCTCGGCGCCGATATCGCCCTGCGTCTCATCGACACCCCCAGAGAGTTGATGCTCGGGGTGGTCACGGCCCTGATCGGCGCGCCCTTCTTCCTGGCGCTGGTGCTGCGCTCGCGGAGGGACATGCTGTGACGCGATTCGAGGTGGCCGGGCTCGATGTCCGTCTCGGCGGGAAGACGCTGGTGCATGACCTCACGTTCGATCTGGGCGAGGGCGAACTGCTCGGACTCATTGGCCCCAACGGAGCCGGCAAGAGCAGCGTCCTCAAGGCGATCATGCAGCTCCTTCCGCACCGTGGCGGGATCCGGCTCGGCGGACGGGATCTGGCGGCCCTGCCGGCGCGCGAGCGCGCGCGCCGGCTCGCCTATCTGAGTCAGGACGACGGCGTGCAGTGGCCGATCTCGGTCCAGGATCTGGTTGCGCTCGGGCGCCATCCCTATCGCGGGAGCTGGTGGCGGGGCGGCGGGGCGCCGAGACTGGACGATCGGGACGCGATCGAGGGCGCGCTGCGGGCCACCGACGTCTGGGATCTGCGCGAGCGCAAGGTGACCGAACTGTCCGGGGGCGAGCGTGCGCGGGTCCGTCTGGCCCGGGCGCTCGCGGTCGAGGCGCCGCTCATCCTGGCCGACGAGCCGGTCGCCGCGCTGGATCCCCGGCATCAGCTCCGGGTCATGTCGCTCCTGCGCGAGCAGTGCCGGCAGGGGAGGAGTCTGATCCTGGTGCTCCACGACCTGACCCTGGCGAGCCGCTTCTGCGACCGGCTCCTGCTCCTGGATCGGGGCGAGCCGATCGCGTTGGGCCCGCCGGGCGAGGTTCTCACGCGCGAGAATCTACGGGAGGTCTATGGCATCCGCGCGGTCACGGGCGAGCATCAGCGGCAGGGTTACATTTTGCCCTGGGAGTGCGAGTCAGGCGCCGGATGATCTGTGGCGATGGCGGGCGATGATTTTTTGCACGATCCTGGGGCAGGGTCTGTCCGGGGCGTGCCTGACGGAGTTTTCGTGTACGCAGAGCGCTCGCCCTCGTTCGCGAGACTTTCCCGCAACGGCACGAGCCCCCGCAGATATCCGGCGACCTGCTCCGGTTCCGCTTGGTCGAGCCAGGGGACGATACCCAGGCAGGGCGCATCGATCAGCGCCGTGAGGGTGGCGAGATTGGCATCAAGAACCAGCATCTCGGGATCGACCTGATTGCCGATCCAGCCGATCAGGCGGGTGTCGCTGGACTGGATGCTTTCGGCGGTCAGTAATGCGTGATTGAGGCAGCCGAGCTTGAGCCCAGCCACCAGGATGACGGGGAGTTCGAGCGCGGTCGGAAGATCGCTGAGCGAGAAGTCCACTCCCAGGGGAACCCGCCAGCCGCCGACCCCTTCCACCACCACCAGATCCGCTTTGGCTTTCAGCGCACTGTAGGCGCGGACAATCGTCGTCAAATCGATCGCGACGCCGGCCGCGGCGGCCGCAAGATGCGGCGCGATCGGCGGGGCGAAGGCGTAGGGATTGATCCGCTCATAAGGCTCCCGGCTGCTGCCCTGTTCCTGCAATTGCAGCGCGTCCGCGTTGCGCAGGCCGCAAGGCGTCAGCGCACAGCCGGACGCGACCGGCTTCATGCCGAGAACACGCAATCCAGTGGCCTGGAGAGCCGCCATCAGCCCGACGCTGATCGCGGTCTTGCCGCAGCCGGTATCGGTGCCGGTGACAAAGACGCCGCTCATGCCTGCCCGCCCGAGCGTTTTCGTCCGCCGATGGCACTGAGCGGGATCGCGATACCGCCCGCGCCGGGTTTCTGCTCCGGCGCCCAGGCGTGACCATAGACCACCTCATAGCTGGCGGGCAGTCGTCCGGCGTCGCGGTGACGCTCGTAGGCCCGTTCGACCGCCGCGAGTCGCGCGCGTCCGGTGAGCGCGCGTGGGCGTTCATGGGTGGCGTTGTGGGCGCCGAGGAGCTTGAGATCCCGCATCAGGTCGCGCGCGTGCGCGTAGGTCAGGGTCAGGCGCTCGACATCCATGACCGGATCGGCGAAGCGGGTCCGGACCAGCGCGTCGCCGATGTCGTGCATGTCCAGAAAGGGGCTGACATGCGAGTCGCCGTCCACCTCGCTCCACGCTAGGCGCAATTCCTTGAGCGTATCCGGACCGAAGGTGGTGAACAGGAAGAGTCCGCCCGGACGCAAGACGCGCAGACACTCGCCAAAGGCCCGCTCCAGGTCGCACCACTGAAGCGTGGCGTTCGAGACGATCAGATCCACCGCGCCATCGGCCAGCGGCAAGGCTTCGGCATCGGCGCAGACGCACCAGGGCCGGCGCAGCCAGCCGCCGCGTTTGCGTGCCTGGAGCAGCATCCCGTGCGCGAAATCCAGCGCCATCACCCGCGCCCGGCGGTAGCGGCGATGCAGCGCGCCGACCGCATAACCGGTGCCCGCGCCCAGATCCAGGATGCGTTGGGGTTCGAGCCGAACATAGTCGAGCCGTTCCAGCAGGCGATCCGCGAGTTCGCGCTGGAGCACGGCGACCGTGTCGTAGTGCGTCGCGGCGTGCTCGAAGCCGCGGCGCGCGCGTCCTTTGTCGATCATGTCGCCGGCTCGGCGAGAAAGGATCGGATTGCCCGCGCGGTCTCGACCGGGTGGGACAGATGCGGCGCATGGGCGGCGCCGGCGATGACCTGAGTCCGCGCGCCCGGCATGAGGATCTCAATGCGTTCGGCGACCTTGGCCGGGACCAGTGCGTCATGATCGCCGAACAGCCAGAGCGCGGGACAGCGAAGATCCGGGAGTCGTCCGCGCAGATCTTCGTCGCGCAGCAGGTCCAGACCCAGCGAGAGGGCGGCGGGGTTGGGATCTGGCCGGTTGGCGAGCGCCTCGCGCAGGGTGCGCAGAACCTCGCGGGCGGCGTCGCTGCCGCGCACCTGGAGCGCGAGGAAGCGGGCGAGGGTGGCGGCGGGATCGGCGGTCAACTCCTGATGGAATTGATCGAGCGTCGTCTCCGGCATGGCCGGCGTCCAGTCCGCCGCGCGCACGAAACGGGGTGTGGCGGTCAGCAGGACGAGCCCCGTGACCCGCTTGGGCGCGCGTAGCGCGGCGGCGAGCGCGACCAATCCACCGAGCGACCAGCCGAGCCAGACCGCCTGGTCCGGCGCCGCGTCCAGACAGGCGTCGGCCCAGGTCCAGAGGCTGTCGAGCGCGGGCGGGAAGGGGCTGTGACCGTGTCCGGGGAGGTCGATCCGGTGCTGGTTCAGTCCGTTCCAGGTGTCCGCCGGGCAGGCATCCCAGACGGCGGCGTTCATGCCCCAGCCATGCAGCATGACGAGGTCTTGGTGATCGGTAGGGGTTGGCATGGATTCCAGTTGTCAGTTGTCAGTTGTCAGTTGTCAGTTGTCAGTTCGGCCAAGGCGTCCAGAAGCCGATCGACATCGGTTTCGGCATGGGTGGCGGAGAAAGTGATACGTAATCTGGCGGCGCCTTCGGGGACGGTGGGCGGGCGGATGGCGCCGACCAGGATTCCGGCCGCTTCCAGCGTCTGGCTCCAGGCGATGGCGCGCTCGGCACTGCCGGCGAGCAGAGGCTGAATCGGCGTGAGCGACTCGGTGAGTTGTAGACCGAGCTGATCCGCGCCCTGTCTGAAGCGTGCAATCAGCATCTGGAGCCGTTCGCGGCGCCAGTTCTCGCGTTCGGCGAGCCGCAGGCTCGCGCGGGTGGCCTCGGCGAGCGCCGGCGGGGTGGCTGTGGTGTAAATGTAGCTGCGCGCGCGCTGGATCAGCGTTTTGATCAGATCCTCTGACCCCGCGACGAAGGCACCGAAGGTGCCGAATGATTTTCCCAAGGTGCCCATCAAGATGGTCGTCTCGTTCGGGGCCAGACCGAAGTGGTCCAGCGAGCCGCGCCCGCCGTGTCCGAGCACGCCGAGCCCATGGGCATCGTCGACCAGCAGCCAGGCGCCGGCCTCACGGGCGATCCGCGCGAGCGCGGGCAGCGGGGCCAGATCGCCGTCCATGCTGAACACGCCGTCGGTGGCGATCATCCGGGTCTGGTCGCCCTTGAGCAGGCGGTCGAGTTCGGCGCTGTCCGCATGCGGATAGCGGCGCAGGGTAGCGCGAGAGAGCTGCGCGCCGTCGAGCAGCGAGGCGTGGTTGAGCCGGTCCTCGAAGACCCTGTCGCCGCGTCCGGCCAGTGAGGCGATGACCCCGAGATTGGCCATGTAACCGGTCGAGAAGAGGAGCGCGCGTGGGTAGCCGGTGAACTCGGCCAACGCCTCTTCCAGTGCGTGATGGGCCGCGCTGTGACCGTTCACCAGATGGGCCGCGCCGCTGCCCACGCCCCAGCGTTCGGCGCCGTGCCGCAGGGCGGCGATCACCTCGGGATGATTGGCGAGCCCCAGATAGTCATTGCTGCAGAAGCTCAACAGGGGCCGGCCATCGACGATGGCGCGCGGTTGCTGCGGGGCGTCCTGGACGCGTCGGCGGCGGTAGAGGTGCGCGGCCTTCAGGTCATCGAGTTGGGCGCGGAGGCCGACTGCATGAGTGTTGACTGGTCCATCATTCAACGCTTGAGTTCCCGATAAAAATTTTCGTGGGTGTGTTCAATCGTTTTGTGACAGCCGCCCGGTTCGGTGCGTTCCGCCTCGATCTCCTCGAAGTCGAGCCCCAAACGCGCAAAGAGCGCGCGATCGCGGTCGGCTTCGGCATTGGACGCGGTCAGCAGGCGCTCGCCGTAAAAGATGGAGTTGGCGCCGGCGAGAAAACACAGCGCCTGTAACTCGTCGCTCATTTCGTGACGACCGGCGGAGAGACGCACATGGGAGGCCGGCATCAGGATGCGAGTGGCGGCGACCACACGCACGAACTCGAAGGGATCGAGCGCGGCCTGACCGAAGAGCGGCGTGCCCTCGACCTGGACCAGCAGGTTGATCGGCACTGACTCCGGGTGGGCGGGCAGGTTGGTGAGCTGGCGGAGCATGGAGGCGCGGTCGCGGCGCGATTCGCCCATGCCGAGGATGCCGCCGCTACAGGTCTTGAGCCCAACCTCGCGGACATGCTCCAGGGTGTCGAGCCGGTCCTGATAGGTGCGGGTGGTGATAACCTGGCCGTAGAACTCGGGCGAGGTGTCCAGATTATGATTGTAGTAATCCAGCCCGACCTCCTTGAGCCGACGCGCCTGGGGACCGGTGAGCATGCCGAGCGTGACGCAGGTTTCCATCCCGAGCGCGTGGACGCCCTCGATCATGGCGACCACCTGGTCCAGGTTGTTGTCGGTCGGGTTGCGCCAGGCCGCGCCCATGCAGAAGCGGGTCGCGCCCTCGGCGCGGGCGGCGCGGGCGGCGGTCAGCACGTCATCGAGCGGCAGCAGGCGTTCGCGTTCCAGATTGGTGTCGTGGTGCGCGCTCTGGGCGCAATAGCCGCAGTCTTCCGGGCAGGCGCCGGTCTTGATGCTGAGCAGGGTGCTGACCTGGATCCGGTTGGGATCGAAATGCGCGCGGTGGGTGCTCTGGGCCTTGAACAGAAGATCGTTCAGGGGTTGGTCGAGCAACGTCTGGATTTCGTCGATGGTCCAGTCGTGGCGGATGGCGGACTTGAGTGATGGCATGGTCTGGATTGCGATACCGGTGTTAAGTGCGCGTTCGGGCGAGCATGATCGGCTGGCGCACAAAGAGGGCTATCCTAGATCGCGTGGCTCTCTTGTCAACCAATCTTCGATTTTTTGGTTTACAAATGATTCAGCCAATCGCTTTTGCATCTCTGATCTCGGTCCTGTTTCCCGCGACCTGCGTACTGTGCGGGGCACCGGGCGTGGGCGGTCGGGATCTCTGCGCCGGTTGCAAGGCGGAGCTGCCGTGGAATCGAGAGTCGTGCATCCGCTGCGCGCTGCCGTTCGAGGGACCGGTTCCTCCAGGAACGCTCTGTGGGCGGTGCCAGAAAAAACCCCCGCCCTTTGAACGCTGTATCACGGCCTTTCGCTATGAGTCGGCCGTGCCGTCGCTGGTGGTTGGGGCGAAGTTTCGCGGTCGGCTCAATCATGCCCGCCTGCTGGGGCAGTGTCTGGCCGAGACGGTGCGGGAGCATGCTCTGGCGTTGCCGGATGTCCTGGCGCCGGTTCCGCTGCATTTTGGGCGGTTGCGCAAGCGTGGCTACAATCAGGCGCTCGAAATTGCCCGGGTTCTTGGTCGAGAGCTGGATTTGCCGGTCGATGCACAGGGTTGTCTCCGGATCGCGGCAACGCCGCCCCAGGTCGGACTCGATCCGCGCGCGCGTCGTCGTAATCTTCGTGGGGCATTCGCCTTGACCCGCCAGCCGCCCTGGAAGCGGGTGGCGATCGTGGACGACGTGGTAACCACCGGCAGCACCGTGGCCGAATTGAGCCGCGTGTTTCTCAAGGCAGGGGTGGAGCAGGTCGATGTCTGGGCCGTGGCGCGGACGTCTTGATTCGGCATTGCAGAGCCGTCAGGGTTCCCGAAACAGCCGACGGGTCTCGATCCGGCGATCGATGTGGACGATCAGGCGTTGATAGTCTCCATGGTTGGTGCCGCCAAAGTTGGCCGCGAACGTTCGCTGGTCGATGCCTTCGGGCAGTCCATCGAGCGTTGGCATGAAGTCTTCCTCGGTCAAACCCTGTTCCGCGATCCCTTGCACGCGCCGGGCGCTTTCTCGGTCGGCGGTCGCGAGTCGAGCCAGCCGAATCCCCGCGCGGTTGGCCGCCATATCCGCGAAGCTGAAACCGCTGCCACCCTTGGCGTCGGACATCTCTTTATACCAGCCCATTATCCCGGACAGCGTGTCGTCGCCCTGGATCGCCAGGGCCGCCGAGGTCATGAAATGCTGGCTCAGATCGCGGCGGCCGCGCAACAGAACCGGACGTGGATGACGAGGCTTGGCGCTGGTGGCAGAGTCGGCAGGTTCACGGATGGTCCGTCCGTTCACGTACGCGGCGAGCGTCAGGATCAGGGCGCGATTCTCTGCGATCGGATCGGCGCTCGGGGGTTGCGCGCCAGCCTTGGCCAGGAGATGCGCCAGCAGGTCGGCGAGCTGGAGCGGCTGACGCCTTGGTCCTCGCGCGACTTGACGCGTCAGATAGTCCTGATAGCGCAAGAGATTTGGCAAATCGGTTTCGGCGACGAAGCCGCTGCTGATCCGCTCCAGTAGATCGGGACGCCATTCATAGGCGATGCGTATCTGGTCGTCATTCAGCTCGACCCGCTGGAGTAACTCTGTGCTCTCCACCGCCGTCAGCGCGCGATCCGCCAGCGTCTGGACCAGTGCTCCAGGGATTGGAAGGCCCGCCAGTCGAGCCGTTTCGATCTTTGGAAGGTGTCCGTCCTCGACCAGCGTCAGCTCCAGGTTGATAAAGCCTCCGAGCGGGTTCCAGGGGAGCGCCAGCGAGGTGGCGAGGTGAGCGCGGCCATCGTCCAGGCGGAGCGACGCGCGCCCCTGACCGAGTCGGTTGAGCAGTTCGTTGGCGAGCAGATTGGTCTCGCGCTCGGTGAGGACGACCGTGATCAATTCACCCGATTGGCTGCCCCGCAGTCGCAGTCGATTGGTTGCGATCCAGTGTCTCGCCCAGGCGTGTTCCTGAGCGGTGATGGCGGGATCTTTCTCGACGAGGGGCTGGGTGTCCAGGAACAGCAGGGCGCCGAGGGTCACGGCAACGATGATGATGATGATGGCCAGCCAACCGAGGGGCAAACGGTGCATGGAGCGTTTTAACACGGCTTAAACGGGTGGCACCGCCGGCACGGGGTCGGCGATCCGGTTGACATCGACGGCGACCAGCAGATCGTGGGTGCCGCCGCCGTAGAAGATGCCGCGCAGGGGCGTAACATCCTGAAAATCGCGTCCAACGGCGGTGGTAATGTACTGCTCGCCGGGGATCTGGTCGTTGGTCGGGTCGAAATCGACCCAGCCCAGCTCTGGGATCAGCACCGAGAACCAGGCGTGCGAGGCGTCGGCCCCCTGGAGTTTGACCTGGCCGGGCGGCGGCAGGGTTTCCAGATAACCGCTGACATAGCGAACCGCCAGACCGAACCCGCGCAACGCGGCGATGGCGATGTGCGCAAAGTCCTGACAGACGCCGCGCCGCTGTTCCATGACCTCGGCGATTGGCGTGGCGATGGTGGTCGAGTGAGGGTCGTACTCGAACTCGCGATAGATACGCCCCATCAGATCCCGCGTCGCTTCCAGGATCGGCCGCCCGGCCGGAAAGGAGGCGGCGGCATAGTCGCGGGCGGCTGGGTCCAGCGGTATCTGGGGCGAGGGGAGGGTGAAGATCCGGGCGTTGGTCATCAGGCCGTCGCCCTTGTCATACAGTCGGGCGACCACCCGTTCCCAGGGTGGTGTCTTGTCTGATTCGGGGAGCGCGAGGGGGGTCATCTCGATCTCGCTGGTGGCGGTGACTTCCAACGCGTTGTGGGCTTGCTGGATCGAGAAATAATTCACCCGGTTCCCGAAAAAATCCTCGTGCTCGCGCATGACGGCCGGCCAGGGATCGACGCGGAGCTGACTCGACAGACAGCGCTGACGCCGGGTCTGGAGCGGTTTCAGGTGGGCGATGCTATGGCACAGCGAAACCGGTTCGGCATACTCGTAGCGGGTGAGATGCTGGACGCGGAATTTCATGACGTCAGCGTCCCGGTGCGTCGCAACAGACTGTGCGGCTGCTCCTCGTGGCGGAAATACTGGGCGGTGATGGCATCTGAGATGGCGGCGAGTTCGGTACTCAGGTCGCCGAGCATCTTGGCTAGAACGACCCGTCGGGTACCCTGTTTATGCGCTTGAATCAAATGGTCGATTTCGGTCAGGCGGATCCCGGTCAGACTTTTGAGAACCAGCTTTTCCGCCGCGGTGCGTCCGACCGCCAGATCGCCGCGGGGGAGTTCGGTGACCAGGCGTTCGAGCATCGCCAGTTGATAGGCCAGGGCGCGCGGATTGCCTTCGTCCTGGAGCACCAGATCCAGCAGGGCTCCGACTCGGGTTCCCGCGTGATAGCGGCGCCGGTAAGTGATGAGACTGTCGGTGATGCCGAGAACCGCCTCGATCACCATGTTTTCTTCCTGGTCGCCGGCGACCGGTACTAGGGTGGAGTGCAGCAGGCTGGCGATGGCGCTCCCGCGTTCCAAGCGGCGTCCGGTCTCCAGAAAATGCCAGCCCTCGTTGTGAGTCATGTTCTCTTGGGTCAGACCCGAGAAGGCGACGAGCGAGGTGACCAGGGGGTCGAGCTCGTCGAGTGCCTGCGATAACTGGGTGGGCGGATGTTCGGTGAGATTCGCCAGACGGGCTTCGATATCGCTGACGACGCGCCAGGTGTCCGCCGACAGACGTTCGCGCACCGAGTAGGCGGCCTGTCCCAGCGCCTCCAGCGTGCGCGGCAGTCCGCCGAGTCGCGCGGGGTCGGTGATCAGCGACAGCAGCTCGGGGATCGGATTGCGCAGACGCTCATCCGCGCCGGCGCCGACGAAGCCGGGAAAGGATTGGGTCTGGTTGGTCAACGCCTCCAGCAGGGATCTCAGGCACGAAGAGGTGACCTTGGACAGCGGATAATCGGCCCGCTCCGAGAACTTGAAAATCGTGATCCGCAGCAGACGCACCAGACCTTCTGCGCGTTCGGCATAACGGCCGATCCAGAACAGATTATCGGCGACCCGGCTGGAGACCGTGCTCTCCTGCACGACCGCGGGGGTTTGCGTATCGGACGCGGCCAGCAGACTTTCCTGGCGTTCCGGCTCCGAGGCCAGCACCCAGACATCCTTGCCCAGTCCGCCGAGTTGATTGGAGACCAGCGCGGTTTCGTGGTTGAGGGCGACACGCCCGAGCCCGCCGGGCATCACGGCGTAGCCATCTTCTTCCGCGATCAGGAAGGTACGCAGGACGCTGGGGCGCGGTTCCAGATGCTGGTCGATGAGTGCCGGCGCGGTCGAGGGTTGAATCCGTTCGCGGGCGACGTAGCCGCCTGGATTGGCCTGGATCGCCTTGATCAGCGCCGTGCGCGCGGCCGGCTCCATCGCGCCGGGAAAGAGTTCCAACTGCCCCGTCGCTCTGGCGCCCGTCATGAGATGAGCCGACGGGAGGAGCTTGACGACCAGGCGGTCGAGATTGTTCAGCACTTGAGCGAGCGAGCCGGGGTCGCCACACCACCAGGTTGGGATGTCCGGCAGAACCAGTGACTCGCCCAGAAGCTGCTGGCAAATGTCGGGCAGGAAGGCCGCGAGCGCCGGGTGTTCGAGAATGCCGCTGCCCAGCGCGTTGGCCAGGATCAGGTTGCCGGCGCGGGCGGCCTGCAACATGCCGGGGACGCCCAGCATGGAGTCCTCGCGCAGTTCCAGCGGATCGCACCAGAGATCGTTGACGTGACGCACGACCGCGTCGATACGCTCCAGTCGCCCCAAAGTACGCAACCAGAGCGCGCCATCGCGCACCGAGAGATCCCCGCCCTGGACCAGGGTATAGCCGAGATAGTTGGCCAGATAGGCGTGTTCGAAATAGGCTTCGTTTTGCGGGCCGGGCGTGAGCACCACGACTCGTGCATGTTCGGCCACGCGCGGCGCCAATCGCGTCAGGGTGCGGCGCATGGAGCGGAAGAAGCCGGCCAGACGATGCACATGCGAGTCCCGGAACAGACTGGGCAGCACCCGCGATAGCACCACGCGATTTTCCAGCGCATAGCCCGCGCCCATGGGGCTTTGCGTCCGGTCGCCGATGACTCGCCAATGGCCATCGGGCAGCCGCGTCAGATCCGCCGCATACTGAACCAAGGGGCGCCCACCCGCGATCTCGATGCCGTGGCAAGGGATCAGATAGCTGGCATTGCCGTCGATCAGTTCGGCCGGCAGCAGGCCGGTGCGGATCAGATTGCGGGGTCCGTAGAGGTCGAGCAGGATCAGGTTGAGGAGTTCGGCGCGCTGGATCAGGCCGCGTTCCAACTCCGCCCACTCATCGCTGCGGATCAGCATCGGCAGCAGATCCAGTTGCCAGGGACGCGACATGCCCTGCGGATCGCCATGGAGGTTATAAGTGACGCCGTTGTCGCGAATCAGACGCGAGGCCTCACGCCAGCGCTCCTCAATGCCAACGGAACCCAGCGTGCGCAGGGCATCGAGCAGATATTGCCATTGCGGACGCACCTCGCCATCGGCGGTGCGCATTTCGTCATAGCGGTCGGCCAGAGGCGAATAGACATCGACCAGACCGGGGTTTTCTGGAATGGGCGCCAGATCGGGGGCGGGCATGAATCTAAGGCTCTTTCTGGGGCGCGGAGTTGGATTAGACACGCCAAGTCCTGGAGGTGCAAGGCATGCCGACTAATTTTCGAGCGCCCTGGGCGTTAAGGCGAAGGGCTTGGGCGCGGATTCGTGCTCGAAATGGGGCCTAAACAGAGGTTCTCCGAACAGTGCGCCCTGTCCTTGATGACAGCCGATGGTCAGGAGGAGCTGTCGCTGCTCGTCGGTGCGCACCCCATCGGCCAGAATCTCCAGATCCAGCGCCTGCGCCATGGCAATCAGTGCCTGGACCACGGCCAAGTCATCGCGCGAATCGGGCAAGGACTCGATAAAATTGCGATGAATCCTCAGCGTTTTGATCGGCAGGCGCCGCAATGCCAGCGGTGAGAGCGAGCCGATTCCGATTTCATCCAGCGTAATCGAGACACCCAGTCGGCACAATCCTTCGAAGACCTCAGCGATCTGTTCGGGGTGTTTCTGAAGCAAGGATCCGTTAAATGCCAGATCCAGCCGGCTGGCCGCCAATGGGTTTTCCGTCAGCAGGTATTCGAGGGTCTGGGGCAGAGTGCCGCGCACGAGGAGTGCCTCGGAGACAGGAACGGAAAAAATGCCGATGCTCAACCCATTTTCCAGCCAATGCTGGAACTGCCGGCAGGCCACTGTGAGTGCCCAGTGTCCGAGTTCGGCCATGAAGCCGCATTCATTGGCCAACGGCAGGAAGCGTTCTGGCGGCATGGTACCGATTTCCTCCTGATCCCAGCGAAGCAGTACCTCGACGCCCACATGAATCCCTGTTTCCAGGTTGGCGCGGGGGCGATAGATCAGTCGATATTCCCCTTTGTCGAGTCCGCTCCGGAGCCGCTCGATCAGAGACTGGTACTCAGAGACTGCTTCATCGGGCTCGGCCGGCGAGATTCGGAAACCGTTGATCCCCTGTCGCTTCGCTTGTCTTAAGGCGGACTCGGCATGGGCGAGCAGGGCGTTGCGGTCGCTCTTCATGCTGGCATCGAAGGCGATGCCGATACACGCAGTGGATGCTATCCGGTGGTTGCTGACCTCGATATCGGTCGACAGGGTTGCCTGAAGACGGCGTGCGATCTCCTCGATCTCCTCGCTCCGGTCAATGTCCTCGAAGATGAGCCCAAACTGATCGGCACGGAGCCGGGCCAGGGTATCGGAGGAGCGGATCGCGAGCCGCAACCGGAGCGCGATCGCACGCAACAGAGCATCGCCGATCAAATGACCCAGGCTTGAGTTGATGTAGGAAAAGTGATCCAGGTCGAACAGCATCAAGGCCAACGGCGAGGCTTTGCGGTGTCCGAGTTCGATAGCGTGTTCAAGGCGCGATTCGAAGAGCAGGCGGTTGGGCAGTTTGGTCAAGGCGTCGTAATGGATTAAATAGTCGGCGCGACGTTGCGGTGCGTGATTGCAGTCGGCGAAGACGCCGACGAAATTGACCACCTTGCCATGTGCGTCCAGAACGCGCCGGATGGTGAGTTTTTGCAGATAGATCTCGCCATCCTTGCGGCGGTTCCAGATCTCGCCCTGCCAGACGCCGCGGCGGGCCAGCAAGCGCCACATACCGATAAAATAACTCTGAGGATGCCAGTGGGAATTCAATAGATTGGGTTTGCGGCCCAGCACCTCTGACTCGCTATAGCCAGTGATTCGGGTAAAGGCCGGGTTGCTCGCGACGATATAACCCGCGGCATCCGTGATCAGCACGCCCTCGGCAGTGGCCGCGTAGACGGCGGCCGATTGCAGCAGACGCAATTCCGTGTCGCGGGCGATCGTGGTTTGTCGGATGTTGACGACGACGCCGGTCACCCAGCCCGCGGCGTCGCGGTGAGGAAAGAGACGCACCTCGGCATCGCGAGACGCTCCGTCAAGGGTCGTCTCGCGGATATCCTCAACGTGAATCTGGCCAGTGTCGAGATCATCGCGGAGATAACGGTCAAGAACCGCGGTCAGTGGATCGTCGTTCCCGATTTCCCTGAAATTATGGTCGAGGATCTCGTCATGCGAGCGTTTGATGGCGTTGAGGAAGGATGCATTCGCGGCCTTGACGCAACCTCCACGATCCACGAACGCGATCCTGTCGGGAGAGGCGGAGACGATGTCATTGGCATAGTGCGCCAGAAGCGGATGCGTGTCGGCTCGCTGAGCGTGTTCCAGAATGATCGAGAGAAGTCGTGGTAGACCTTTCGTGTCTTCGAAAAAGCGTGTGAAGGCGATAGACAAAGGGCCTGTCTTCACCTTGGCGTTGACGAAATGCAACTCCTGGTAGGCATCACGGGGTTGCGGGGAGTTCAGCAACTCGGTGAGTAACTGAGTGTCGGTGTCGTGCGCCAGATCGGCAAGAGAGCGCCCGAGGACTTGTGCGTCGGCGTAACCAAGCAGGGCCAGAAAGGCCGGATTCACGGAGATGATGCGCTGCTGGTGGTCCAGTATCAGCGCGCCCATGGGCAGCGCGGAGAGCAGGGGCATGGAGTTCCACACAGATCGAGTCGGACGAGACGAGTGGTGGATTATACGCAGAGAATTGCTTCGTTGGGTGCCTGCCGGAAGATTCGTCGCATTTGCGAGGACGGCGAAAAGCCGGGCGAAACCCCGGCTTTTCGTGTATTCAACCGTGCCAGTGCCTCTGGTCAGGAATGTGTGCTTCTGTTGGGCGATGACACACAGCGACGCATGCGTCTACTGAACGCGGTTGTATTTGGTCGCGCGCCGCTCAGGCCGCTGCTTGCGTCTTGTTGGCCTCGATGGTGCGACCGGCACCGCTGTTGACCTCGATTTTCCGGGGCTTCATCGCCTCCGGTATCTCGCGCCGCAGGTCGATGTGCAGCAAACCGTTTTCCAGTCGGGCCTCCAGTACCTGCACGTAATCGGCAAGCTGGAATTTCCGTTCGAAGTTGCGGTTGGCGATGCCGCGGTAGAGGAACTTGCGGTCAGCCGAGTCGGTGTCCTCGGGGCGACCGCCTGACACGGTCAGGATGTTCTCCTTGACCTCCAAACTCAAGTCCTGCTCGGAAAAGCCGGCGACCGCCATGGTGATACGGTAAGCGTTCTCTCCGTTGACCTCGATATTGTAAGGGGGGTAGCCGCCTGGCTCGGTACGATAGGCCGTTTCAAGGGCCGAGGTCATCCGGTCGAAGCCGATCATGGAGCGGAACAAGGGTGAAAAGTCGATGGTTGTCATGCGACATATCCTCAGGTAGAGCAATATGAAAAGGCGCGTTCTCAGTGAACCGCACGGTGTTCAAGCCTCAGTCGAGCGCTTGTGTTATGTAAAGTAGTCATGCTGAAGCGGGATGTCAAGATACCGGGCGCGATCGAGCGGAAAGTCGTTGAATGAATGCCTGCTCCAGCCTTTGCGCATCCTCAGGCGCATTGAGATTGACGAAGCAGTCGGGTTGGTCGCTGAAATCGGCGAGGGCGACCCGGTGTCGGTCATACCAGAGATCGACCTTGCGCTCGCCGGCGGCGAGAAAGTCGCGCAGGCTGCCTGATAGCGAAACCGGCAACAGCGCATGCACGGGCTGTCGCCGATTGCCCGTGGCCGCCACCGCCAGCTCTGCCTGCTGGTCGATCGTTGCCTGGGCGAGGCGTGCGCCCAGATCGGCGGGAGGTTGCGGACCGTCACATGGCAGGGTCAGTATCCAGGTGCTGCGAGCCGCGTTCATTGCGCTGAGAAAACCTGCCAGAGGGCCTTGAAACTCTTGTTCGAGATCGGTCACCACGGGGAAACCGTATGTGCCGTAACGGTCGATATTTCGATTCGCGCTGATGATCAGGGTCGTGACCTGAGGGGCGAGTGTCGCGATGACCCATTCCACCAGTGGCCGCCCAGCGAAGGGTAGCAGTCCTTTGTCTTGACCGCCCATGCGACGTGCCTGCCCGCCGGCGAGGATGACGCCAGTGATCGACTGCTTCGATGGAGGTTCGAGGTTCATGACGAAGCGTCAACACGGGCCGCGTCGCTCCGGGGAGCGAGCCGACGCGGTTCTCCGAGTGGACGTGGACGCCGATTACTCGATGACGACACGCGCGTTGAGGGTCTGAATCGGGCGGTTATTGGGGTGTCCCATGACCCGGGCGAATTTGCCGATCTGCTCGGTGGAGGCGGTCACCGGCTCCTTCAGAACCAGCCAGGTCACCCCTTCGGTACAGGGTGGGGTCGTCAGCGATCCGTTGAAACGGTAGTAGTCGCGGTTTCTCGGGAGCAGATTCTCGGCGGAGGCCAGGGCGGCGAGATGTGTCTTGTGATCGACCGTTTCGGGCATGTCCGCCCAAGGCACGATCAGCGCGGCGTTCTCGCCGCCTTCATTGAACATGACCGCGATCACGAGCAGGTTGCCGTCCTGGTCGGCGTGGACCAGATGCGCCTCCATCGGAAACGCTCGGCCGCCGATATGATTTTCGCTCGGCGTGTGGAAATGGAATTGCTTCAGCTCGTAATCGTGTCCGTCCAGGGTGATCGAACTGCCGGCCTGATAGTCGATCTGGATGGTATGTCCGTTGTTGATCTCATCGCTGCCGCCGGGGCTGTAATGAAATCCGATCGGTGGCAGTTGGCTGTCGACGAAGTTGGCCAGATCGATCGGCGCCTGATTTTTGCCGGTCTGGCAGGTGTTGAAATGGGGGTCAAGTTCGCCCCAGTGCTCCGGCCCCTCGGCGCCGGAATAACCCCAATGCGCGCCATGACCCGCGAGCGCGAGTCCGCTGCCGGCCATGAGGGTCAGTGCCATAAGCGTGGTTCGGTTCATCTTTTTCCTCGTTATTGTTGTGGATGTCGGCAGGCCGACGCGAAGGACGAATGTCCGTTCGAGCCACAAGATTACAACAATTTTCGTCAGGCATTGAGCGTGTCGCGCGGGGCGAATCCAAGGCTCCGGCGCTCAAGGTTATTGGCCGCCAGACGGCTCTGGCGCGTGGTCGATCTCCTTGGAGCCTGCGGCCCGGATCTCCCGCAGGCGCGAGAGGATACGCTGTTCGAGCCAATAGTCGGGTCGCCAGGGGAGGGCGCCCGCGATGAAACCCACATGCCCGCCATGGGCGGCGAGCTCCAGTGTCACCCCAGGGCCGAGTTCGTGCTCCCAGGGGAGTGTGGTCGGGAACATGAAGGGATCGTCGGCGGCCTGGACGATCAGGGTCGGGGTCTCGATATGGGACAGGAAGGGTCGGCAACTGGCGCGGCTGTAGTACTCGAAAACTCCGGCGAAACCGTGCAGTGGCGCTGTAATCTGGTCGTCGAACTGATTGAAGTCGCGGATGTCGTCCAGATCGACCGGGAGCGGCAAGGGCCGGTCCGCGAATTTACGCCGCAGGTTCGACTTGAGTCGGCTCAAGAGGTGGCGGCGATAGAGACGGGACAGCCCAAGATCCAGCCGGAGCATGGCGTCGCGCAGAACGAAGGGTACGGAGACCGCGATGGCGGCGCCGATCAGCGGTCGCTCGGTTTCGCCGAGATATTTGAGCAGAAGATTGGCGCCGAGCGAGAAGCCGACCGCGGCGGCGGGCGGTTCGTCATCGTCCTGGCGGAGCGCCGCGAGCACCTCGGCGAGATCCTCGGTCGCGCCCGAATGATAGGCGCGATCCAGCCGGTTCGGCTCCTGGGAGCAGCCGCGCAGATACATGAAGGTCGGCCGAAACCCTTCGCGGGCAAGAGTCGCGACGAGGCTGCCCGCGTAATGGGACTCCAGACTGCCTTCGAGCCCATGAACGATCAGCACGCGCGGGCCGGCGGATCCGCCCAGCGCGAGGTCGATAAAATCGCCGTCGGCGAGTTCGATGCGCCGCCGGCTCAGGTTCGCGCTGGGCCGATGCCGCGTCAGGCTGGGCCAGAGGGTTTGCAGATGCGCGCCGGGGAGCCACCAGGCCGGTCGAAAATCGCTTGTCGTGATTCTGCCCATTCAGGCTCCGGTTAATTCTACTTTGTTACCTTCAAAAAATCTTTAAGTGTTTAAATTTTATGATAATAAACAAAAATACACATAAACAATAGGGTTCTAGTGGCGCGTTGAGCGCCTATAATCACCCATAAACCGCCAACATCTATCTTCAATAGGGGCATAGTAAATGAAGATTTATTGCGCCTAATAAAAAATAACTTAAAATTCATTAATTTATGCGACAGTCAAAGTTAACAAAGTAGAATTAAGGAACTGACGGCGCGTCACCGAACCCCGGTGGCGCTCAGGGACATGATCGGCGAGGTCAATCAAGCCCTCAGGGGCTGGTCAGGCTACTTCCACTACCGCAACTGCTCAAAGGTTCTTGGTCG
>NZ_NHSQ01000088.1 GCF_016653465.1 Thiocystis minor
ATCGCGGCGCGCGTCGCCCAGAGCGATCCCGCGAAATTCGTCTTCTGCCCAGCCCATGCGATCCCCAATGAACGTGAATGCTCAAACCTATTTTACCCGCACACGGGGAGTTGTGTGTAATGGGATGGCTATAGTGCTAACAGTGAGTTAAACAGAATTTGTAATTATGGCGCTAGACAGATTCCGCGTTTGCTGTACTAGACAGAATCCCAGGGCGAGCGCATGACTTTGTAAATCAATGGCTTATGCTTCAGGTTTGCTACTGAATATGGCGCTTAAGCTTATGAATTCATTGAATTCATTGAATTCATAAAAAATTTATACGCGCTCACCCTGGACAGAATCCGCCTAATCTCCAAAACGAACACGCTTGGCATTGGCGGGCTTCTGCACCAAAGCCTCCGCATTCCGTGTCGCCTCACCGGAGACTAAGCGATGACAGAAAACCAGTTAAACCAGAAGGAAAATCCCGTTCTTTCTGGAATCGCTACCGGCAAAACCTCCATGAATTCAAGTATTCATTCTTCCTTATGACTACTGGATGATGATCCTCGCGGAGCATGACATCGCGGCCGATCCTGATCGGACGTTGGCCGAGCAATCGCCCGAGGATGTGGACGCCCACCTTGCCGAATTGCGACAGGAACTTGGATTGAAGAAAACACGCTTTCGCGAGCACAACCGACAAGATATCTGCTGCACCAGAGCCGACAAGCCAGCAATTCTCAGTATGACCTGATGGAGCGAAAAACCCAGAGGAATCAGAGGAGCAGTGAAGGGTTTCCCGTTCGTCCTGAGCTTGTCGAAGGATGAACGGGAAACCCTAAGCCTCTGAGCGTGAAGCCGTTCATGGTTCGACAAGCTCACCACGAACGGCTTCAGGCGGCCTTATCCCTGCTTTCCGGGCAGAGAAGGCGAAACGGTCAGGCTCAAACTGAGAATTGCTGCCGACAAGCTGTCGGCGCTCCCAAGCACCTTATCCGGTATTCCGCATCCCCGCCGCGATGGCATTAATGGACCGTAGCAGCGGATCCAGCCATTCCGCGCGTTTGTCTTCCTCCGGCTCGGCGCGATAGCGCCCGAGCACCGCCACCTGGATATAACTCAAGGGATCCAGGTACTGGTTGCGACGGGCCAGCGAATGACGCAACTCGGGGGTCTCTTCCATCAGACCAAGCAGCCCGGCGACATTGAGCACCTGCGTCAGGGTCCGGTTGTATTCGTACTCGATCAGGCGATAGATGGATTCGGCCTGCTCGCGGTTCTCGGCCAGGTTCACGTATTCGCGGGCGATCCGCATCTCGGCCTTGAACAGCGACATCTGGGTGTTGGACAGCAGCGCCCGGAAATAGGGCCAGTCCTGATACATCTTCTGGAGCTTGGCCAGACGCTCCAGATCGTTGTTGCGATAGCGCTCGATGGCGTGACCGATGCTGAACCAAGCCGGCAGGGTATGGCGCGACTGACTCCAGCCGAAGACCCAGGGGATGGCGCGGATGGAGCCGAGCGAGCGATCGGCCTTTTTGCGATGCGACGGGCGCGAGCCGATGTTGAGCAACGCGATGCCATCGAGCGGGGTGCATTCGTAGAAATAATCCAGAAAACCCTCGGTCTCCCGAATCAGCTTGCGGTATGCCTCCTCGCCATGGCGCGATAGCTCGTCCATGATCCCGAGATAGTCGTTGCGCTCCTCCACCGGCGGCTCGATCAGACAGCGGCTGGCCTTGATCAGACCGCTGATGCCCATGGTCAGCTCATAGCGGGCGGTTTCCGGATTGGCATAGCGATAGGACAGCACCTCGCCCTGCTCGGTGAACTTGATCTGACCATGCACGGTGTCGACCGGCTGGGACAGGATCGCCTCGTGGGTCGGACCGCCGCCGCGGCCCACGGTGCCGCCGCGACCGTGAAAGAGCCGACAGGACACGCCGCGGTCGTCGGCGAGCGCGATGATCTTTTTCTGCGCCTCGAACAGGTTCCAGCCCGAGGAGAGGATGCCGCCGTCCTTGCAGGAATCCGAATATCCGAGCATCACTTCCTGCTGGTTCCCGGACGCCTTGAGCAGGGCCTGATAGGTCGGATGATCGAACAGCGTGCCCATCACCTGATCGATATGCTCCAGATCGTCGATGGTCTCGAACAGCGGCGAAATCTGGATGTTGCAGAACCAACCCTGACGATCCTTCCCGGCCAGTCCGGCCAGACGCGCCAGCAGCATCGCCTCCATGACATGACTGGCGGCGTGGGTCATGGAGATGACGTACTGACCGAACACCTTCTCGCCGATCTCGGCGCGCAGGCGCGCGATGACCTCGAAGACCTCCAGCGTCTCGCGAGTCTCCGGGGTCAGGGTGGCCTTGTCGATCACGAAGGGATGCGGGTGGGCGATGGTCTCGGACAGCGCCATCAGACGCTGTTCCTCGGTGAACGCCTGATAAAAGGGCGCGCCGGCCTGACGGGCGAACAGCTCGGTGACGGCCTCGGTGTGACGGGTGGATTCCTGCCGGATATCCAAATGCACCAGATGGAAACCGAAGGTCTCGGCGAGACGGATCAGATCCTGCAGAGGACCGGCCGCCGCGCTGGCGTCGCCATGATGGATGAGCGAGTCGCGAATGAGATAGAGGTCGGCGAGAAAGTCGCGGTCGCTGCCGTAGCCGCGGGACACATGATCGGCGTCGCGGTTCTCGATACGGGCGCGGATGCGCGCCAGATTCGCGTCCAGACGATGGCTCATCATGGCCAGCTTGCGCCGATAGGGTTCGTTCAGGAAGCGACGCAGACTCTGGCCCATGGTCGCGACCCAGTAGTCCTCGTCGGCGTCCAGACTGTCGAGCAGGGCCGGCGAGGGCTCGCAGAATCCGAGGGAATGACTGAGCATCCGGCGCAGCTTGCGGATGCGCTCCAGATACTCTTCCAGCACCAGTTCGGCGTGCATGCGCACCGTCAGTTCGGTCGTCTCCGGGGTCACGAAGGGGTTGCCGTCGCGGTCGCCGCCAATCCAGGAACCGAAGCGGATGAAGCTCGGCACCTTGACGCCATGATTGGCCCCGTAGACCCGCCGCACCGCCTTCTCCAGAAAGCGATAGACCAGCGGCACGGCCTCGAACAGCGATTCGCGGAAGAAATACAGCCCCTGGCGAACCTCGTCGATGACCTGGGGTTTGTGGACGCGCACCTCGTCGGTCTTCCAGAGGATCTGGATCTGGGTCAGGATCTCCTGGAGTTTTTCCTCGATCTCCTCGTCGTTGAGTTTGCGCCGACGCAGATCCTGACCGACCAGGAAGATGCGCCGGAAGGTCTCCATGATGGTCCGTCGCTTGGCCTCGGTGGGGTGCGCGGTGAACACCGGCAGATAGAGCAGATGCTCCAGCAGGCTCTGGAAATGCTCCGGGCTGATGCCGTCCTCTTGGAACTGACGCACCGTGTCGTCGAAGGAGCCGACCCACAGCCGCTGGCCGGCCGAGATACGGTCCATGCGCGCCAGATGGGCGTTGAGTTCCTCGGCGGTGTTGACCAGACCGAAATAGATGGTGAAGGCGCGGATGACCTCGGACAGCGTCTGGGGATCCAGTCCCTCGATGCGCTTCATCAATTTCTCGCGCAGTTCGGCGTCTTCCTGTTCGCGCAACTGCATGAAGCCTTCACGCAAGCGCTCGACGATCACTAAGACACGCTTACGGCTATGCTCGCGCAGCACCTCGCCCAGCAGGGCGGTGAAGAGCTGGACATCGCGCTCCAGCGCTTGATCTTGGGTAATCTCGTGCATCGGGATCAACATCCGTCGAGCGATTCCGGGGCAGGGGCAGGCGTAAACAGCCCCTCCGCGACCTGATCGAACTGCTTATAGACCCGGTTTTTCCAGACCTTGACCCGCTGGCGGTCCATCAGGCCAAGACCCGTTTCCTTGGTGTGCGCGGCCGCCCACAGACTGGCGCTCCCGTGATCGATCTTGCGCATGGTGGCAGCGTTCAGATCCGGCAGATCGACCGCCGCGACGCCCATCGCCTGGGCCGTCGCCCGCGCCTGCGATGCCTCGTAGGCGGAGAAATTCTTGCCGCGCCCGTAATTTTTGACCACGACATAGGCAACGGCATGGCCATAGCGGTCGAACAGATTGTCGAGCAGAGCGATGGCATCGGCGCCATCGTCGAGCACATGCCAGAAGACGACCTGAACCTGCTCCTCGTCCGCCAGTGCCAGAAAGTCGTTCTGATCGATCCAGCGATGCAGCGGCAGCGAGGTCTGCGCCGCCAGATCGACCAGGATATCCCGGTCGGTCTCCAGGGCCGCCTCCATCAGTTGATCCGTGCTCTCGAAATCGTCCAGGACCATGGGCCGGCTGTAATCGGCGTAGAAACGCAGCAGGGCGCCGTGGGAACGATCGGTGTCGAACGCGACGAAGGGGAGCCCTTGGTCGATATGATATTGGGCCAGCAGCCGCGCCAGGACGGACTTGCCGACGCCGCCTTTTTCGCCGCCGACGAAGTGGATCTTGCTCATCGTGATACCTGTCTGGATGGATAAACGGACACAGCGCATTTGAACCGCAAAGACACCAGGGACGCAAAGAAAATCCGCCACTCTTTGGGGTAACACTTTGGCTTCGCTCGGTACAAGGAGCGGCTTGCCCTGAGCGGAGTCGAAGGGAGTCGACAACATGTCGACGACCCCGGATGCCGACAACCTGTCGGCGCTCCCAGTGGGCTTCGTCTTGCGCCGCCGCGCGGAGGCCCCCATTCCTTAGATCATTCATCAAACCACACCCGGAGACCGCAGGTGCAGCATGAGCTACGAGTCCTCAAGCCCGAGGAATATTTTATCGAGGACGAACCCTACTACGCGCCGGTCGGCGACGAGATCGCGGTGTTCGAGGCGGCCTATCGCCACGGCCTGCCGATCCTGCTAAAGGGGCCGACCGGCTGCGGCAAGACCCGTTTCATGGAGCACATGGCCTGGCGCCTGAAGCGTCCGCTGATCACTGTCTCCTGTCACGACGATCTGACCTCCTCGGATCTGGTCGGGCGCTTTCTGGTGCGCGGCGGCGAGACCGTCTGGGTGGACGGACCGCTGGCGCGCGCGGTGCGCGCGGGCGGGATCTGCTATCTGGACGAGGTGGTCGAGGCGCGCAAGGACACCACGGTGGTGATCCATCCGCTGGCCGACGACCGGCGCGTGCTGCCGATGGAGAAGGTCGGCGAACTGCTGGAAGCGCCGTCCGAGTTCTGTCTGGCGATTTCCTATAACCCCGGCTACCAGAGCGTGCTGAAGGATCTCAAACAGTCGACCCGGCAACGTTTCGTCGCACTGGAGTTCGACTATCCCGGCGCCGTGCTGGAGCAGACGATCGTCGAAAAAGAGTCCGGGATCGATGCCGCGCGGGCGCGTCAGTTGGTCAAATTCGCGCACATGACGCGCAATCTGAAAGGACAGGGCCTGGACGAGGGCGCCTCGACCCGGTTGCTGGTGCATGCCGCCAAGCTGATCGTCGGCGGGGTGGATCCGGTGGTGTCCTGCCGCAGCGCCATTGCTCAGGCGCTAACGGACGATCCGGACATGCTCTCGGCGATCTATGAATTGAGCGCATCGCTGTTTTGACGCCTGATCGTGATCGGAATGCTCGCCCCCAGAGCAATCCGCCCCTGGGACCGCCGACATGTTGTCGGCCCTGGGGCAGTCGACATGTTGTTGACTCCCTCCGACTCCGCCTATAATAATGAACGATTGCGTCCACTAATTTACGGCATACTATCCGTCCCACGGCGATTGCGAGTTTGGAGTGTTCATAATGAGGTCGATGTTATTCCGTCTGGCGGCGTTCGCGGCGGGCGCCATTCTGCTGGTTGGCTGCGAGAAGCCAGCGGGTCCGGCTGCGGGTCCGGGCGCTCAGATGCCCACGCCCGAGGTGTCGGTGGTGACCGCCCACGCCCAATCGGCACCGCTGACCCGCGAACTGGTCGGTCGGCTGGCGGCGACCCGCACCGCGCAGGTACGGGCGCGGGTCGCGGGCATCGTCCTCGATCGGACCTATCCCGAAGGTACTGACGTCAAGCAGGGCCAGATTCTGTTCCAGATCGACCCGGCCCAGTTACAGGCCAAGCTCAACGCCGAGGAAGCGGCCCTGGCCAAGGCCGAGGCGGACGCCGTCAACGCCGCCCTAACGGCGCAGCGCTATACGGAATTGCGCGAGAAAAAAACCATCTCGCAACAGGATGTCGATACCGCCCAGGCCGCCGAACGCACCACGGCGGCGGCGGTCAAGCAGGCGCGCGCCATGGTGGAAACCGCCCGGCTCGATCTGAGTTACGCCACGGTGCGCGCGCCCATCGCCGGACGCGCCGGACGCGCGCTGGTGACCGAGGGCGCGCTGGTCGGCCAGGGCGAGGCCACGCTGTTGACGACGGTCGAACAGATCGATCCGATCTATGTCAATTTCAGCCAGTCGGTTCAGGAACTCACCGAATTGCAGCGCGAGGCGGCCGGCGCCCAAGGCACGAAAACACCCGCCGCCAAGGCAAAAGTCGAAGTCTTGCTGCCCGGCGGGACGGCCTATCCCGAAACCGGGGCGGTTGATTTCTCCGACCTCGCGGTCGATCCGGGCACTGGCGCCGTCTCGCTGCGCGCCACCGTGCCTAATCCACACCGCGCTCTACTGCCAGGGATGTTCGTCACGCTCCGTCTGACCACGGGACAACTGGAACACGCCTTCCTGCTGCCGCACTCCGCGCTGTCCCGCGATGCCAAGGGCGCTTCGGTGATGGTTCTGGAGGCCGATGGCAAGGTGGCGCAGCGCCAGGTGGAGACCCACGGCATGACGCGCACCGAGTGGATCCTGACCGGCGATCTGGCCGACGGCGACCAGGTCATCGTCGCGGGTCTGCAGAAGGTCAAGCCGGGCGCCGTGGCAAAGGCAGCTCCAGCCGATCGACCAGCCGACGCCAAAAAGGGAGCATAGAGACGTGTTTGCGGACAGCGACTCCTCTCGCCTGCGCCGTTCGCTTTTGGATGACTAAAACGCCTGCTCAACGGGCTCCAATCATCCAGACAACTGACAACTGACAACTGACGACTCTATCCCATGCCACGCTTTTTCATCGACCGCCCAATCTTCGCCTGGGTCATCGCGATCCTCATCACCCTCGGCGGCACCGTCGCCATCTTCAAGCTGCCGGTTTCGGCCTATCCGCCGATCGCCCCGCCGCAGGTCAGCATCAGCACCTCCTACCCCGGCGCCAGTGCGGAAGTGGTCGAGAAGACCGTCACCTCGGTCATTGAGCAGCAGCTCACCGGCGTCGATAACCTGCTCTATTTCGACTCTACCTCCCGCGCCAATGGCTCGGCGCAGATCACCCTGACCTTCGAAACCGGCACCGATCCCGACATCGCCCAGGTTCAGGTGCAGAACCGTCTGAGCGTGGCCGAGTCGCGTCTGCCCGAGGAGGTGGTGCGCAACGGCATCACCGTGGCCAAGGCCAATAACGACTTCCTGATGGTGGTCGCGCTCAAATCCACCGATCCGGCCATCGACAGCAATGCGCTGGATAACCTCATCGCCGCTCAGATCCTGGACCCGATCCGGCGCCTGCCGGGGGTCGGCGGGGCGACCCAGTTCGGCTCCGGTTATGCCATGCGCATCTGGCTCGACGCCGACAAGCTGCGCGGCTACGGACTGAGCGCCGCCCAGGCGCTGAACGCGGTGCGCGCCCAGAACATCCAGGTGGCCGCCGGCTCCATCGGCGCCGAGCCGGCCCTGCCCGGTCAGGGTTTTACCGCCTCGGTCAGCGCCGCCAGCCGGTTCACCAGCGCCGGGGAGTTCGGCGACATCATCCTGCGTGCCAATGCCGATGGCAGCCATGTGCAGCTCAAGGATGTCGCGCGCATCGGTCTGGGGGCCGAGTCCTTCGGGCGCGAGGTGCATCTGGCCGGGGACGCGGTCGCCGGTTTCGCCATCCAGCTCGCCCCCGAGGCCAATGCGCTGGACGTGGCCGAGGCGGTGCGCGTCAAGATGGACGAACTGGTCCGCTATCTCCCCGATGGCGTGGGCTGGCTCACCCCTTACGACAGCACGCAGTTCGTGCGGATCTCGATTCAGGAAGTGGTCAAGACCCTGGCCGAGGCGGTGGTGCTGGTGTTCCTGGTCATGCTGCTGTTCCTGCAGAATCTGCGCGCGACCCTGATTCCGACCCTGGTGGTTCCGGTCGCCATCACCGGCGCTTTCGCCGGCATGTATCTGGCGGGTTTTTCGATCAATGTCCTGAGCCTCTTCGGGCTGGTGCTGGCTATCGGTCTGGTGGTCGACGACGCCATCGTGGTGGTCGAGAACGTCGAGCGGCTGATGACCGAGGAAGGTCTGTCGCCGAAAGAGGCGGCGCGCAAGGCGATGGATCAAATCACCGGCGCGGTCATCGCCATGACCCTGGTGCTGGCGGCAGTCTTCATCCCGATGGCGCTGGTCGGCGGCAGCGTCGGCGTCATCTATCGTCAGTTTTCGCTCACCATCGCCATCTCCATGGGCATTTCCGCGCTCATGGCGTTGAGTTTCACCCCGGCGCTCTGCGCCACCCTGCTGCGACCGGTCCATGACAAAAAACCGAATTGGTTCCTGCGCGGTTTCAACACCGGCTACGGCTGGGTCGCCCGCGCCTATTTGGCGCGGGTCGGCGGTGCGATTCGCCACGCCCCGCGCTGGATGGTTGCCTTCATCGCGCTGGTGATCGTCGCCGGCTATCTCTACATCAAACTGCCCACCAGCTTTCTGCCGGAAGAGGACCAGGGCTACGCCTTCGCCATCATCCAGCTACCGCCTGGCGCCAACATGCAGCGCACTGCGGCGGTCCTCAAAGAGATGGAATCGATCCTCAAGCGGCATCCGGCGGTGGATCGGGTGCTGCATGTGGCCGGGTTCAGCTTCGTGGGTCAGGGCGAGAATGTGGGCCTGGGCTTCATCCGGCTGAAGGACTGGGACGAGCGTACCGATCCGGCCGAGCAGATCAAGGCGTTCATTCCGGCGGCCAATGGTATGCTGCAATCGATCCAGGGCGCGCGCATCTTCGTCGTCAACATGCCGACGATCCGGGGTCTGGGGCGTTTTGGTGGCTTCGATTTCCGGCTGGAGGACCGCGCCGGTCTCGGGCATGACTCCTTGATGCAGGCGCGTAACGCGCTGCTGGGGGCGGCGGGTCAGAATCCGGTCCTGGCCGGGGTGCGACCCAATCAACTGGAGGACGCGCCGGAGGTGCAACTCACGGTGGACCGTCTGCAGGCGCAGTCGATGGGGCTCGACCTTGGGGACATCTACAGTGCCATCCAGCTCATGCTGGCGCCGGTTTATGCCAATGACTTCAACTACCAGGGGCGCGTGCTCAAGGTGCTGTTGCAGGCGGACGCCGCCTATCGCAGTCGCCCGGAAGACCTGGAGCGCTATTACATCCCGAGCAGTCAGGGCGGACTCGACGACATGGTGCCGCTGAGCAGCGTGGTCACGCCCACCTGGGGCACCGCCCCACCGGCCATCGACCACTACAACGGCTATGGCGCCATCCAGATCAACGGCGGCGCGGCCCCCGGACGCAGTTCCGGTCAGGCCATGGCGGCGATGGCGGCGATCGTCGAGAATGACCTGCCGACCGGCATCGGCTACGAATGGTCCGGCTCTTCGTTCCAGGAAATCATCTCCGGGCAACAGGCGCCGATCCTGTTCGCGCTCTCGCTGCTGGTGGTCTTTCTGGCGCTCGCCGCGCTCTACGAGAGCTGGTCGATCCCGGCGGCGGTGATGTTGGTGGTTCCGCTGGGCATGCTGGGCGCGCTTAGCTTCACTTGGCTGCGCGGGCTGGAGAACGATGTCTATTTCAACGTCGGGCTCATCGCCGTCATCGGTCTTTCGGCCAAGAACGCCATTCTGATCATCGAGTTCGCCAACACCCTGCGCCAGTCCGGGCACAGTCTGCTGGAGTCCACCCTGGAAGCCTGCCGGCTGCGTTTCCGGCCCATCCTCATGACCTCCATCGCCTTCATCCTGGGCGTCACCCCGCTGGTCATCTCCACCGGCGCGGGCGCCAACAGCCGTCACGCCATCGGCACCGGCGTCATGGGCGGCATGGTCGGCGCCACCCTGCTCGGAGTGCTGTTCGTCCCGGTCTTTTATGTCGTCGTGCGGCGATTGATGGGGGACAAGTTGCAATAGCTTTGGGTGTGGCATCGACGCCGACACCGCCGATCTCCACAGCGGTTCGGCGGGCAGGGGTTGTCGCCCACGTTCGCACGCCAGCGATTGCTGGCCACCGGGCCGTTCAATCAGTATCCGGATCTGATCATGGCGCTTCCGGATGTGCCCGCTATTGATGTTTAGTTCTACTTTGTTATCTTGACATAAGCTTATGATTTGCAAATATTATTTCTAGGGAAAAATAATGTTGGAAAATGGTGAATCATGGCTAATTCTACTTTGTTAACTTTGACTGTCGCATAAATTAATGAATTTTAAGTTATTTTTTATTAGGCGCAATAAATCTTCATTTACTATGCCCCTATTGAAGATAGATGTTGGCGGTTTATGGGTGATTATAGGCGCTCAACGCGCCACTAGAACCCTATTGTTTATGTGTATTTTTGTTTATTATCATAAAATTTAAACACTTAAAGATTTTTTGAAGGTAACAAAGTAGAACTAACAGTATTGATAATGAAAAAGATGTGGTGTTGAAAACCATGGTTGATAATCTCTCAGTTCATATTGAGGATTATCATGAGTATTTTCAAAACGAAACGTCTGATGGTCACGAGTTGAGTCGAGC
>NZ_NHSQ01000089.1 GCF_016653465.1 Thiocystis minor
GCAAGGGCGATGGCGAGCCCGGTTTGAAGACGATCTGGCTGGGCATGCAGCGCATCATGGACTTCGCCGCCGGGATCAAATAGGCCAGGGAGATGCCGGACACGGAAAGTTGTGTGTAATGGGATGCGCTTGGCCAGGGCGATGACGGCGTCCTTCGCCGCATCGATCGATGCGTCAGAGCGACATTCGATGCTCGGCGTTTCGGACAACACGCGGCCGTTGCTCGGTCGCTGGGCTTTGGTCACGAGAAACTGGGTCGGTGCTATCAACTGCATCGCCTGTGTATGCTCAATGCGTAATGACTGCGCCCGCAAGCCTTTCGGTCCGGGCGTTGGATCGAAATGCAGGAGCATCCCTGTCTCAATCGCCGAGGCCGGTTGTGGCGGGCGAAACGCAGACAGATGGAAAAAGTAACTGTGCCCATCGGACCCGGTGAGAAAACCGTATTGCTTGTCTGGCACGAACGAGACGACTGTTCCTTCCATTTAACGCCCCCGTTTAGGCCATCCCATTACACACAACTCTCCGTGTCCGGCATCTCCCTGGCATATTTGATCCCAGCGGCGAAGTCCATGATGCGCTGCATCCCCAACCAGATCGTCTTCAGGCCGGGCTCGCCATCGCCCTTGCGCCCGAGAAATCCGCCGAGGCGAGCGATCAGTCGCATCACCTCGTTGAGACGCGGGGGATCCTTGGGGATGGGCTTCTTGGCCAGGATGTACGCGGCCTGCCACTCTTCGGTTTCCAGCAACAAGCCCGCGTCCAGATCCGGCAGGGTACGCCCGAGGCGCATCAAACGAGCGATGCGCCAGCTCACGACCAGGAAGAGCGCCAGGGCACGCTCCAGACGGGCCATGGTGCCCAATTGTAGGGCTTCGACGCGGCAGGCTTCCTTGAGCACCAAAAACAGCATTTCGATGTCCCAGCGCGCCCGGTACCACTCGATCAACTCGACGATCGCCTCCAGGGTGGTGGCCTCACGGTTGGTCAGCAGGCGCCATTCGATCGGTTTAACCCCGGCTGGAGCATCCACTTCGCGGGCGATCACGCAGGTCGCGTCCAGGGTGCCGCGGCGCCCGTCCGGGAGGGTGACGCGTTGTGCATAAAGTTGCTGATGGACCTCGCGCGCCTCCCGCCCGCGCCCCGCCGGCAAGACGAAGCGGATCTCGCCAAGCGGTTCGCTCGCCAGCACCCGCGCCCACAGCCGATCGCCCTCGGGCAGGGCGCGGTTGTGCTTGGCGCGCAGCAGCCAATCGGCGGGGTGGCCCAGGTCGCGCGCACCCCGCATGAGGTCGAGCAGATCGCCTTCGCGATCGGCCACGTAGACCAGCCGGGTCTGCGGCAATTCGGCGGCCAGCTCGGCCACCCGCGCGTACCCCTCGCCCCAGCGCACGCTCTCCTTGATCCCCGGGCGCGTCCCGTCCGGATCTTTCGGTTCCCGTGCCCACATCCAAGCATCCAGCACGCCCAGCGGCTCGCGCGCGGGGGTGATGGCATAGGTCGGGTGCAAGTACATCCCGCGCTGGGCCTCGAAACTCAGCGGACCCAGCCCCTGGATCGCTTGTCCGTTGAAGTTCAGTTCGGTGGTGTCCTGCAAACACAGCACCACCGGCTGAGTCGCCATGCGCTCGCGGGTACACTGACGATGCGGTTCCAGGATGTCCATCCAGTCGAACGTCTCCTGCGCCAGAAAGCGATACGCCGCCTGGGTCTCCGCCCAGCCGTTGCACGCGCCCGGAAGGCTCGCCGTGGGCCGCTCGGCCAGACGCTCCACCAACTGCACCGCCCGTCGGTCACGGCGCGCATCGCCCAGAGCGATCCCGCGAAATTCGTCGTCTGCCCAACCCATACGGCCCCTAATGAACGTGACGGTCAACAACCAATTTTACCGCACACGGGGAGTTGTGTGTAATGGGATGCGTTTAGGCTTGGTAGCCACAGGATAGAATCCGAGAAATGAAAGGTCGCATGCGCGATCAGCCGACCAATTGCATCGGGGCGAGTTCCATAAGACGCGCACCCAGAATCTGCGCCGTCGCCGAGGTCATGATCGCCATTCAGATGTCTCCGTGGTGTAAGTTTCGGATCCACATTGATTAAGGACTCACACCGGCACGGACATCATAACAGCAACGTGTCTGGCCATCGTCGTTTGCCCCGCGCTCGACACATGTCCCGGCTGTCAAACCGTCTTCTCCGATCCCTCACAGGCACCCACGCCGGTCACGAACTTCCAGGGAATACTTGGTTGCTGCCTTCATTGCTCCATCCTCTCAAAGATTGGAGCCTTCAGGAAAGTCGGGGCGTTCCAGTTCACTCAAGTTCAACACATTGTCAGGTACCGATTTGTTTCCTTGGTCAAGGATGGATGTGATTAGAAAATCGAAATAAGCCATTCCGCGCGCGCATCATTCATTCCACTCGACCAGGTCGTTCAGTGATTCAGATGCGTTCATCAAGGTGTCTTTCCGCTGTAATACCTGATCGATCAGATAGGAACGCAGGCGTATGTGGCCGATATGGGATTGAATGGTCCGCAGTTTGGCAAACTGCGGCTCATACTTGAGAATCAGGGCTTTCTCCCAGTCCGTGAGGCGACCAAAGGCACCCAGGCGGTAGTGCTGGCTGATTCGACCATCCTTGTCCTTGCCGCGCTTGAGATATTTCGTGCGTTGCTTGCCTTGGACGCGATACCACTCGATTTGGAAAATGCCTGGCCCAGAGGTGGCTGTCTGTCTGACCCGCACCCCGATGCTGCCGCGCTCGCGGGGAGGGCGTGAGCGGCGCTCCTTGAGCATGGCTTCGGTGAACTCGGTCTTGAGTGCGTTGGCGCTGTCATGGAGGACCGCCAGAATCGCCATGCCATGTTCGGCCATGCAGGCGTCCAGTTGGTGAAGTTCTTGAATAGCCCAATCCAGGCGTGTTTCCGGATCCTGCCGTGTTTGCATGCGCTCACCCCATCTTGTTCGATCGCCGATCCACCCCTGATGTTTTGGCTTGGCGTTTCACCCCTGTTCAAATTTCCCTCCCCATCTCCACCCTACTGCCGGGGTGGAGATGGGGAGGTAGTTCACCCATGTCTCCGTGCTCGCTCCATCTTCACCCCCACCCGGACTGGTGCCTCTGGCATCTGGCCGTTGCAGGAACGCACCGCTCAGTTCGAGCAGGTTTGCGATCTTGTCCATGCCGTTCACCAAGTGGCGGGCCGGGGTTGGACGCGGATCGGGGTGTCCGCGCTGGGCAGATAGCAGGCGAGCAACCCGGCCAGAGGGTTGTGATGGGCACGACGTGACATCGAGTCTGGAGTAGTACGCCGCCGGCAATGACCAGGAATGTTCCTTCAGTGGTTCAAGCTGGCGCGTGCCGGCAGGTGCACCGTTGATACGGTCTTTCAGACGGTGAAGACCGACTTTCATTCACGTCAGGAATGGCGAGTATAGGAATGCGAGTAGGCCGTGTCCGCCCAAAACGGTGAATGATTTCATTCACCGTTTTGGGCGGACAAGCATGCGTCGATTGATTAGGATGACAAACACGAAAGATCGGGGCAGGACAGGGATCGGACGCTACCGGACAAAGACTGAGCGGGATTAGACGCATCCCATTACACACAACTTTCCGTGTCCGGCATCTCCCTGGCCTATTTGATCCCGGCGGCGAAGTCCATGATGCGCTGCATGCCCAGCCAGATCGTCTTCAAACCGGGCTCGCCATCGCCCTTGC
>NZ_NHSQ01000090.1 GCF_016653465.1 Thiocystis minor
ACTACATTCGTGAAATTTTGTGAAACCGGACGATTCAGACAATCATTTTCTGTATCCCTCCCGGGCTGGGATCGCTGCCCAGCGCCTGGATGATCGCCAGCTGCGCCGGCTCGGCGCGGGTCGCCTTGCGCACATGCAGGGTGCGCCCGTCCGCCCGGCGGAAGGTGGCGGTCACCCGGCACTGGCCGGCGAGGCGATCGCGCAGGGTCGACCAGCGCTCGCGGATGCCGTGCGCGCGCAAGCGGCGACGGATCAGTTGCACGAACTGATAGGCCAGCACCGAGATGAACAGGTGGCCGTCGACCCGCGCCTCGGTGCGGTGATCGATCGGGCGCAAACCCAATTCGGATTTCAGGGAGCGGAACACGGCCTCCAGGTCGGTGAGCATGGTGTAGGTCCGCCACAGTTGTTCGGCGTCCCAGGTCAATTCATTGGTGCGCAGGCAGTAGACCCCGGGGTGGGTCAGCATGGTCCCGGCGACCGGCTGGCGTTCCCAGCGGATCGCCTGGGCCGTCTTGCCCGTGGCGTCCGCATCGATCTCAATGCGGTAGTGCTGTCCGACCCCGTGGCTCTTGGCCTTCAGGCGCCCGATGCGTTCCCAGAGCTTGTCGATCGCCTTGGTGGTGCGTGGCCGCGCCAAGCCGTCATGCAGGGCCTGCAAGGCGGCCTCGAAACGCTGGGTGAAACGCTCGGAGATCCCCTTCTCCTTGCCGGCCCGGCATTCGGAAAAGCAATACAGCCGCACCTCCTCACCGTCGGCGTCAAGCACCCGTTGGATGGCCAGCGCCTCACCACTGGCGGTCGTCAGCGACGTGGCCGCGGTGGCATCGAACTGGCGCTGGCGCTCGCGGCTGACCACCAGGTAGCGATAGCCCTGGGTGCGCAGCCAGAGCATGTTCTCTGCGGTCGCGATCCCGGCGTCCATCACCACCAAGGCGCCGCGCGGCGCCCCCAATCCCCGCAGCATGCCGTCCAGGGTCGTGCCCTCGCTCACCGCGCCATCGAAGGTTTGGGAGCGGCGTACAAAGCCACTGCCATCCAGCACCAGCCCCAACGTCACCAGCGGGCAGTCGCTACGCTTCTCCTTGGAGTGTCCGCGCTGCGCCTTGGGGTTGGCCGCCGCCGCCCCCTCGAAAAAAGTGTTGGTCAGATCATCGAGGGTGACCGTCCAGTCCAGCCCGAACAGGTCACTGACGCGCGTAAAGACCGTTTGTTCGATCACCGCCCGGTGCCGCATCAGCAAGTCCGCCGCCCGGTAGAACGGTGCCAAGGGGAGGGTCTCGAAGTCGACCTCCAGCCATTCCCCCAGCGCACTGCGCTCACCCAGCCAGCGGTGCGTCGCCCGTTCCGAGCCCGGCGCGGCCATGCGCCCAACCACCGCCCCGACGATCAGCGCCCGTTGCGGGCCGCTCAGCCCCAAGTCCTGAAGCAGTTCAACAAACCGCACCTCGGCCATCGCCCACAGCGCCACCGACTCCACGCCCACGCTGCGCGGGCGGCTCAACTCCAGCGAGTCGACATCGACCGCCTGGACATCGCCGCCCGCAGGGCCGCCGGTCGGCGGGGCCTCGCCCTGGCGCGCCAACAACCGGGCGAACAGCCGCTGCGCCTCCCGTTCGACGGGTCCGGCGCCGGCCAGTAAGACGCCCTGGCCGCTGCGTAACTCATCCAGCCGCGCACAGAGTGCCGGCCACTCCTCCTGGGACAGCGCGAACTGGCGGCCCAAGTTCAGCAGGGTGACCTGCCGCACCCGACCGCCCACGCGTTCGGACTGCACCAGGCGGTGGGTGGTGTAGCGCTCCCCGGTGGCGCTGTTCGTGGTGTGGGTGCGACGAATGTACATCCCGGTACTCTACGACACCCGGCACCGGTTTTACTCTTCCACTATTGAATAACTTGGCACTACATTGCGATTTTCGGCCGGCGTGTACATAAAGATCAGATGGTTAGATGCCATCTGGGGGTGTTTATCAATGGGGTTATGTTAAAGATGGGTTAGCGCATTTGCTGAACCCAGAGCGCCAGGGCCGCAATCCCCAGGGTCACCAGCGTGACCGGGATGCCGACGCGGGCATGGGTGCGCCAATCCAGGCGGATGGCGTGCTGCGCGGCGGCCTGCGCCACGATGAGGTTGGCGATGCTGCCGATCAGCAACAGATTCCCCGCCAAGGTACTGGAGAGCGCCAACAGCGGACCGCTGAGCGGATGCGTCGCCACCGGCAACAGCAGCATGACCGCCGGGACATTGGAGACCAGATTACTGAGCAGCACACTGGCGGCAAAGAGCGGGAGAGGTGCCTGCAGATCCAGCCCGGCCTGTGCCAGGTCACTGACCGCCCGCGCCGGCAGTCCCGTCTGCTGAAGCGCATGATTGACGATGAACAGACCGACGAACAGGATCAACAGTTGCCAATCGACCAGGCCCAGCATGTGTCGGGAGTGCAACCGACGGCTCGTCAGCAGCAGCCCGGCCCCGGCGAGCGCCAGCAGATCCCGTGGCCAGGGTGCCCAGAGAAACGCGGCGAAGAGGACGCCGGCGACCGTCAGCCCCTTGAACGTCTGCCAGCGGTCGAAGGCAATCCCCCGATCTTCGATGCGCTGGCATTCGCACGGTTCGCTCGGCCCGGCGGCGCGCTGCCAGTGGTCGCGACCGCTCCAGGCGATGATGCCCCAGATCGCCACCAGCCCCAGAATCACCGGGAGCGCGGCCGTGGCCAGATAGTCGGCGAAGCCCAACCGGAGCGTCTCGCCGATCAGCATGTTTTGCGGATTGCCGATGAGGGTTGCCGCCGAACCGAGATTGGCGGCGCAGGCGAGCGCCAGCAGAAACGGGATCGGATCGAGTCGGCGCCGCTGGCACACCTGGGCGAGCACCGGCGCGATGACCAGACACACGATGTCGTTGCTGAAGATCGCCGACAGGAGGGCGGCGACCGCGATCACGGCCCCCAGGAGTGCCGGCGGCGACAGCGCCGGACGGTCCAGGCGCCTGATCGTCCAGTCGTAGAAACCGCTCAGGCGCAGTTGTGCCGAGATCACCATGAAGGCAAACAGGAGGGCGAGCGTCGGCAGATGCACCGCTTGCCACACCTGATCGAGCGGGACCGCCTCGGTGGCCACGAGGGCGATGGCCCCGAGCAGCACCACGCCGGTGCGGTCGAGTTGGAGCCAGGGCAGTCCCCCGAGCAGCATCCCCAGGTAGACCAGCACGAAGACGGTGACGATGAAGGGCGTCAAGGAATTCTCAAGAGGGGATCAGGGCCGGGCGTCCGATGCGCTGCCGGCGGCGCGATCGGTTTCGCGATCATCAGCCAAAGCGCGCCCAGCAGCGGCACGATGGCCAGAATCCCCCACCCAGTCCAGCGCCGCGCGTCGCGCCAGTAGCTCGCCGGAATCTCGCCGCCGGCGGCGAAGTCGCGCGCCTGGCGTGCTTGGCGGATCTGGGCCGGGATCAGGATCCCGACCCAGAGCAGGCCCGAGAGCCCAAAGAGCACCTGCCCCCAAAGCAGCCAGCGTACCGCCAAGAGGTCGAGCCCCGCGACCAGGGCCGCCCCATAGCCGCCGAGCAGGATCAGCACGACCCCGCCAACCGTGAACCACCAGTCCGTCAGCGTCACCAACCGCTGGCCGAAGGCGACCACGCGCGGGTCGCCGCTGCGGTCGGCGGCCAGCTTCCAGACCAGCGTCACGATGACGTTGCCGACCAGCAGCACGACGCCGAGGAGGTGGAGCGTTTTCAGCAGCGTGTAACTCATGCGATCTCACCCATGGGGCCTGTCTCCCTGGTGCCTTATCACCTGTCGGTTTCCGAAACCAGCCGGAACTGCCGCTCCAGACCTGCGTAGCCAGGCCATCTTGGCCTGATATTCCAGGGCTGGAAGCCCGGGCTACGCAGGGATCGCCAGCAGTTGGACCAAACGATGCTCAAGGCCGCGAAGTCTATACCCTATTGGACGAGGATCGCCTTCATGGTGTCGTGCGGGTCTTTGATCTCGACGAACCCCCAGCGCCCGAATCGCCCGTCGTTCTTGACCGCCGGCACCCAAGCAAAATGGGAGCCCCCCTGCCGTGAAGGTCGGGGGCTGCCGATGTGTAACGAGCCTCCTTCCCATGACCGTCTGATCTTCAGCGTATGATGGGCGGTGTCGAGAGGGCGGTCGTTCATCACGGCCCGCCAGTCCAACGCAGAACACGCCTTCGGGAGGCGGCGCATGTCAACGACTGACCCCAAGAGCATCCGTGCGGGGCAAGGCTTGTCGGCTCTGGCGCATGGCGAGGCGATAATGGCCAGCGACCTGTCCAGCAAGGTGTTGGAACTCATGCCCAACGGCCTGGCGGTGTGTCGGATGTTGTTCGAGGAGGGGATTCCCTGCGACTACATCCATCTCTATACGAATCCGGCCTTCCACGCGCAAACCGGGCTGGGACCGGTCTGCGGCCAGCGGATCACGGACGTGATTCCCGGGATCCGCGAGGCCGATCCCCAGTTGTTCGAGATCTATGGGCGGGTGGCGGCGGGTGGCGACCCGGAACGCGTCGAACTCGCGATCAACGCCCTCAACAAGCGGTTTTCGATTCAAGTCTTTTGTCCGCAACCCGACCACTTCGTCGTCATTTTCGATGACATCACCCAGCGTCAGCAGGATGAGGTTCAGCTCCGCCTCCAGGCGCTGGCGCTCGATCAGATCCAGGATCATGTCACCATCACGGATCTGAACGGCGTCGTGACCTACGTCAACCGCACCCAAGTCGAGGCCGCGTTACGCGACAGTGAACGCCATTGCCGCGTCCTGTTTGACAACCTCTTCGCCGGCGTGGTGGTGCACGGCCCCGACACCGGCATCCTGTTCTCCAATCCGATGGCCTCGCAGCTCCTGGGGCTGACGAGCGCACAGCTGCGTGGCGTCACGGCCATGGATCCGGCGTGGTGTTTCATCCGCGAAGACGGAACCCGGATGCCGGTGGCGGAGTATCCGGTGCATCGCGTCGCCGCGTCCGGCGTCGCGACGCACCAGGTGATCTTGGGGATTCTCAGGTCCGACCGCAAAAGACCGACCTGGGTGCAGTGTCAAGCGCATCCCATCCTGGGGGAGCAGGGTCAAATCGAGCAGATCGTCGTGATCTTTTTCGAGATGACCGAACGCAAGCAGACCGAGGAGATCCAGACTTTTTTAGCGCAGACCAGTAGCAAGGCGACGGATGCGTCCTTTTTCCAGGCGTTAGCGCGTTTCCTGGCCGAGCGTCTGGACGTGTTTTACGTGTGCATCGATCGTCTCGAAGGGGATGGCTTGAACGCCCGTACCCTGGCCATCTGGTGCGATGGACACTTCGAGGATAACGTCACCTATGCCTTGCGGGACACGCCCTGCGGCGAGGTCGTTGGGCAGCAGATCTGTTGCTTTCCGGCCAGCGTCTGTCAGCGCTTCCCGCTGGATCCGGTGCTCCAAGAGCTGCGCGCCGAGAGCTATCTCGGGACGACGCTCTGGAGCCATACCGGCCAGCCGATCGGTCTGATTGCCGTCATTGGACGGGAACCCTTGAACCACCGCCCGCAGGCGGAAGCGATCTTAAAGCAGGTGGCGATCCGGGCGGCGGGCGAATTGGAGCGGCTGTTTGCGGAGGAATCGCTGCGCGAGAGCGAACAGCATTTCCGCACCCTGGCCAATGGCGGCGAAACGCTGATATGGACCTCCGGACAAGACAAGCTGTGCGACTACTTCAATGAACCTTGGTTGCGGTTTACCGGACGCGCGCTCGCGCAGGAAGTCGGCAATGGTTGGACGGAAGGCGTGCATCCCGAGGATTTCGACCGGTGTTTGCAGACCTATGTCACCGCGTTCGACCAACGCCAACCCTTTAGCATGAACTATCGCTTGCGCCATGCCGACGGCACCTATCGCTGGCTGCGCGATGATGGCAATCCGCGCTACGACAGCCAGGGCGACTTTCTTGGCTATATCGGGTTCTGTGTCGACATCACCGAGCAGAAAGCGGCCGCCGAGGAACTGGATCGTTACCGTCAGCATCTGGAACAACTGGTCGAGGCGCGGACCCGCGAACTCATCCTCGCCAAGGACGCCGCTGAAACGGCCAATGTCGCCAAGAGCGCCTTCCTCGCGAACATGAGCCATGAAATTCGCACCCCGTTGAATGCGATCACGGGAATGACGTATCTGCTCAAGCGCGCCGGTGTCACCGCCCAACAAGCCCAACGACTCGGCACGATCGAGACGGCGGGACGCCACCTGTTGGAGATCATCAATGCCGTGCTGGATCTCTCCAAAATCGAGGCCGGTCAGTTCGCCCTTGAGGAGGTCGAGGTCAATGTACCAACCCTCATCGCGAATGTCGCCTCGATCCTCTGCGAAGGCGCGCGCGCGAAAGGGCTCGCCTTGGTCATCGACACCCAACCGCTCCCGTCTTCACTGCGCGGCGACCCCACCCGACTCCAGCAAGCCTTGCTGAACTACGCCACCAATGCGATCAAGTTCACCGAGACGGGGACCGTCACCCTGCGCACGCGGGTTGACGTGGACCTGAGCGACCGCGTGTTGGTCCGATTTGAGGTGCAGGACACCGGCATTGGGATCGCCCCGGCCATCCTGCCCAAGTTATTTTCCAACTTCGAGCAGGCCGACAATTCGATCAGTCGCCACTATGGCGGCACCGGGTTAGGGTTGGCCATCACGAAAAAACTCGCGCAGTTGATGGGCGGAGAGGTCGGCGTGGAGAGTACGCCGGGCGTGGGAAGTACCTTTTGGTTCACGGCACGACTCAACAAAGACCCGTGCGCGACCACCGCCGTCCCCGCGCTCACGGATGCCGCCGAAGCCATCCTCCTGCGGGACTATTCGGGCCGACGGATCTTGTTGGTCGAGGATGAACCGATCAATCGCGAGGTAGCCAAAATGCTGCTGGACGATCTGGGGATGATCGTCGAGATGGCCGAGGATGGGGCGCAAGCCGTTGAGCTGGCCTGCCGCCACGAGTATGACCTGATCCTGATGGACATGCAGATGCCGAACCTCGATGGATTAGAGGCCACCCGGCGCATCCGGCAGATGCCTGACCGTTCCCTGGTGCCCATCCTGGCCTTGACCGCCAATGCCTTTGCCGACGATAAAGCGCGCTGTTTCGCGGCGGGAATGAACGATTTCATCGCCAAGCCGATCGATCCGGAAGCGCTGTTCGCGGCCCTGTTGACCTGGTTGGCGCGGTCTTCAGCCTGAGGAGTTGGCCAGTGCGGATTACCCTCCAACGTTCTCCGTCGGGGTGTTTCGGATCGTCTCGAAGGGCAGCGGTTGCGCTCCGCGGATCGCGCATCTCCAGGTGCGGGACGTGGATACGTGGCGCTGGCTCGACGTGAGCGACTGCGAGTCCCTGGAATGAGACAGCGACTGATCGCCCAATTCCCGCCCGCCTTCCCCTCGACGCCCCACTGACCCCGGAGAACATCGTGACCGGTCGCCTCGAACTCACCGTGAAGTTTACCGAACTGCCTCAGCCCCTCCCGGTCAAGGCCGGCATGAAGATCGGCATTCAGACGGACACGGCGCTGGTGGTCGCCACCCTGCCGCCAAAGGTCTGGAAGAAGCTGGAACAGGCCGCGTGCGATTGGCCGTCCTGGATCGCCTCGCTGACCGGCAAACTCGGTGCCCAGGCGGGTTCGGATGCCGGGGCTGTGGTGGTACTGGAGCAAGCGGCGGTGCAGGTGTTCGAGCGGAAGGCGAAGGGTGCGGACTAACCCATGCGCTAGCGTCGGAATCGGAGCGCGACCATCAACACAGGAGAGCTGTCCAAGTGTCCTTGACGATTCGCACCATGACCCCTGACGAGATCGGTCTCGCGCTCGATTGGGCCGCTGCCGAAGGCTGGAACCCTGGGCTGTACGATGCCGCGCCCTTCCTGGCCGCCGACCCCGAGGGTTTCCTGATCGGTTTTCTTGAAGACGTGCCGGTCGCCATGATCTCGGCGGTTCGCTATGGGAAGACGTTCGGCTTCCTGGGCTTCTATCTGGTCCGTCCGGATCGGCGCGGACAGGGGTATGGCTGGGCCATCTGGCAGGCCGCCATGGCGCGTCTGGCGGGCCGCACCATCGGTCTCGATGGCGTTCTGGCGCAACAGGACAACTACCGTCGCAGCGGCTTCCAACTCGCCGATCGGCATGTCCGCTACCAGGGGCAGGGCCAGCCCGATCCGGCTCCCGAGCCTGCCGACGGGACGCGCACGATCCCGCTGACCGCCTGGTCCTTCGCGTCGCTGGCCGCCTATGACCGCGCCTTCTTCCCGACCGAGCGTCACGCCTTCCTGCAACGCTGGATCGCGCAACCCCAGACCCTGGCGCTCGGCCTGCTGCACGGCGACCGTCTCCTCGGCTATGGCGTGCGGCGCGCCTGCCGCGAGGGCTATAAGGTCGGCCCGCTCTTCGCGGACACGCCGGACGCCGCCGAGACCCTTTTCGGTGCGCTATGCGCTCGGTTGCCGGCCAGCGACCCGGTGTTCCTCGACACGCCCGCATCCAATCCCGCTGCCATCGCCCTCGCCGAGCGCCACGGCCTGCGGCCCACGTTCGAGACGGCCCGCATGTACGCCGGCCCCGCTCCTGCGCTGGCCTCTGAGTGCACCTATGGCATCACCAGCTTCGAGTTGGGTTGATCCGAAGAGCGCCAGTTCGGCGACACCGAATCATCGGAGCACCACCGCGACCGCCATGGCTCGCGAGCTGGAAACGAACGCGGCGGTCATCGTTGGAAGGACGACCCTAAGACACCAGGGCGCCATACTCTATGAACGCGGGTGATCGCGAAGCGGGCGGGGGCGACGGTTTGGATCGCTGTTGGGTCGAGACGACGAACTTCCAGCACACAGGTCGCGTCCTGGCTGGCAGCCGACACGCGACTTGCGGTGAAGAATGCGCGTGTGTTCCGGCAGGGTCTGCATCGGCTGGCGTAAGCGCAGCATGCTCCCGGCAGGGATTTCTACCCAATCCCTAGGAACGGACTCGCGCAGAGGAAGTCAGTTCCACTCGCATCGCGGCCTCCTCTCATTCCGCGCCGAGCGCCGGTGCATCCGTCAGACCCTCGATCTCCCCGGCCAGTCGGCGGGCCTCGTCCTCCAGTGCCACGATCTCGGCGCGAATCGCCTCGGCCTGCTGTTCGGCGATGGTCTCCAGCAGCTCCGGGCGCTCCTGGCTGAGTCGATGGAGTTCATGGTCGCTGCTCTCGCGTAGTTGCGCCAGTTCCTCCAGCGTGGCGAGGAGACGCACCTGGAGGCTCTCATAGAGCTGCCGGAGCTTGGTCAGATCCGCGTCGTCGGCGAAGTCCAGACCGCCCAGACCCTGACGGGCGAGGAAAGCGTTGGGGTCGTGGGCGATCTCGCGCAGCCGCGCGATGTCGCCCTGATCGTGGGCCTGATTGATCATCTGCATCAGGCGCTCGTGGATCGCCTGCCGTTCGGGGTCGTGAGTGTAGCGGTCGGGATGATAGAGCCGCACCAGTGAGCGAAACAGCGTCTTGAGTTCGTGCGCGTCGGCCTCGCTCAGTTCGCGCCGCGCGCTGGCTTCGGCGGCGGCCTCGGCATAGTCGCGCTCGGTCTCGGCGCGCGCCCGTTCATAGTCCGACCCGAGCGCCTCGGCGGCCTCCTCGCCCTCGACCAGCAGGAGGTCGAGATAGCGGCGCCGGTAGTTGATCGCCAGCCGCAACCGGTCGCGTCGTTCGTAGTGCGGACGCAGGAGCGAAAACAGCCGCGACTGGATCACGGCCACCGCCTGATGCTCGCGCGCGGACTCCGCCTCCAGATCCGCCAGCCGGGTGCGCGCAGCCTCGATCAGTCGGTTCAGCGTCGCGCGTTCGGGGTCGCGGTACAGCACCAGACCCTCGCTATCCCCTGTCGCGGTCGCGATGACCAGGGTGGGCGCGTCGGCTGACTCGCGCCCGGCGTCGACCGCGAGCCGTTCCAGATACCAGCGGCCCATCTCGGCGCTGCGCGGATTGCTGGACCCGGCGAGCCATTCCAGCCAGGCGCGCAGCGCCGTGTCATGGCGCGCGTCCAGGAAGGGACGGCCCTTGTACTTGCCAAAGGCGAAACGGGACGGAAACCAGGTCTCGGCGGCATAGACGCGCCATGCATCCCAACTCGCCAGGCCGCGCGCCTCGGCCAGTGGGAATAAGACCTGCCGCAGCAGATCGACCACGGTTTCGACATCGCCCAGCGCGGTATGAGCACTGTGCGCGGGCAGACGGTAATACTGGCGCAGGGTCTGGAGCTTGCAGTTGCCCGCCGGGATCGGATCGAGCAGCCGTTGCGCCAGACGCAGGGCGCAGAACCCGGCCCGTCCGATGGGCGCACGCCCCAGACGCTGCCATTCCGGGCGCAACACCTGATCGAGATCGTAGCTCAGATTGTAGGTCACCAGCGGGCGTTCGCCCGCATAGTCCGCGAAGGCGTCATAGACTGCCAGCGGCGGCTCGCCGTTGCGCTCCAGGATCTCGCGGGTATTGCCATTGACCCGCGCCGTCTCGGGCGGGATCGCGACCCCATGATCGAGCAGACGCACGAAGGGCGGACCTTCCGGCTCCCAGCCGCGCATCCGCTGTGCGGCCAGTTCGACCACGTAGATTGGTTCCTTGAGGCCGGTGGTTTCGGTGTCGAGGAGGAGCCAGTGGGTGTGGGGCATGGGTTATCGCCTCTGGACCTTGAGATTGGCAGGGGTATTGAGGAGGCGGACAGACTGATCGCATTCGAGCCTGGTCAGCCCCGGCACAGGCGAGAGATCCAGCGCGGCGAGTTGATTGCGCCAGCAAAAGAGCGTAGTCAGCCCCGGCACAGGCGAGAGATCCAGCGCGGTGAGTTGATTGCCCCCGCAGCCGAGCGTGGTCAGCCCCGGCACTGGCGAAAGATCCAGCGCGGTGAGTTGATTGCCCCCGCAGCCGAGCGTGGTCAGCCCCGGTACTGGCGAAAGATCCAGCATGGTGAGTTGATTGCGCCAGCAAAAGAGCGTGGTCAGCCCCGGCACTGGCGAGAGATCCAGCGCGGTGAGTTGATTGCCCTCGCAGTTGAGCGTGGTCAGCCCCGGCACTGACGAGAGATCCAGCGTGGTGAATTGCTTGTGACCGCAATCAAGTTTGGTCAGCGCCTGCCCCGGCGAGAGATCCAGCGCGGTGAGTTGGTTGTCACCGCAATCCAGTTTGATCAGTTCAGGCGTTCGAGAGAGATCAATGTTTGTTATCTCAAAATTACGACAGACGAGGATCTGAAGCCAGGCCAGATCAGGTCGCAGTGTCTGCCTGGAATCGGACCGAGTGCCTGTCAATCCAAGCGAGCGGATCAGCAGGCCTTCCTGCCAATGCCTCGGCACAAGGGGCAGGCGCTCGAAGTCCCATGTAAGGCTGCGGATAGTGCCGTCTTCGATCACCAGGGTGATAGGATCAAAGAAATCCCAAACTGCAGGCTCCAACCTGGAATCCGCCAACTGCTTCAACACCCATTCCGGCGCCCTCCCCAGAGCCGCCGCCCAATCCAGAATCTGCCGATAATCCGGCTCGCGCAGCAGATATTCCTCGATGCGATACCGCGCCGCGCTGAGTCCCTGCGATTCGGCCCGCGCCAGCACATCGCGGGCCATGCGGGCGATGACCGGATTGACGCGCCGCCCGGTTTCGGCGGGGTCCGTGCCAGGACGCGGCACGATGGCGTTCGATCTGGAATCCTGATGCTCGTCTGAAAACATCGGCGGTAGTCTCCCTGTGGCCTGGATGGCGCAAGCCTATACCACCGTTCGCCCTGGACGCTAGATTCTACGACGACGCTCGCTCCACCGTTGGCGATGATCCTGCTTTGGCGTTGCATCCGGAGGCTACACAGCAGGTCGATATTGATCGAAGGTAACGCCCGACCTTGTCTCTTGCGGCCCCTGGCGGTTAGCTCTCGTCACTCGATTCGCTACGTCCGCTGAGATGATCCATCCACTGCTTCAAGTCGGCAGATGGCCGAGCGGCTTCGTGTCCATAGCCTTCGTCATGGGATTCACATACACTTCGCTGGGGGATGCGGCAGTCGACAATGCGCTGCACCCGCTCCATCACGCGAAGGATCCGCAACCTTCTCACTCACGAGCACGGAGTGATTCAATGAATCCGAGATTCCGCACGATCCCGAGACAACTCATCCGCCTGCCGATCATCCTGGGCTTGGCCTTTGGACTCTTCACGACCCTGGCCGCTTCGGCGGCGGAGCCCGCGGGCGACCAGGATACCCTCGTCTTTGGTACCCTCCCATTGACCAAGCCGACCAAGCTGCTCGAACAGTACAAGGGCCTGATCGACTACTACGAAAAGACCCTGGGACAACCGATCAAATTCGAGATTGGCAAGGACTACGCGGATGCCATCGCCAAGTTCCAATCCGGACATTACGACTTCGGGCTTCTCGGCCCCTCGCCTTACGTCTTCGCCACGCAGACCAGCCCCTCCGGCAAGGACAATTTCAAGCTCATCGGCACCCTGGAAACCGACGGCAAACCCTACTACAGCGCGGTCATCGTTGCCGCCATCGGTAACGACGGCATCAACTCGCTGGCCGATCTCAAGGGCAAGCGTTTCGCCTTCGGTTCGCGTCTCTCGACCCTTGCCTGCTATCTCCCCGCCGACATGCTGATTCAGGCCGGCGTGATGGATGAACTCGCCGGCTTCGAATTCATCGATAAGCACGACGCCGTGGCGAACGCCGTCAGTCTTGGACACTTCGACGCCGGCGGGATGCAGGAGAGTCTCTACAAAAAGGTGGCCGACAAAGTCAAGCTGGTCCAAAAATCGGAGCCGGTCTGGGACTTCATGATCCTCGCTCACAAGGACATGGATCCCGCGCTTTTCGAGCGGATCAAGACCGCCACGCTTGAGCTCAAGGATCCCGCGGTGCTCGAAAAGATCAAGCCCAAGGTCACCGGCTTCGTCGCAACCGACGACAGCAATTACGACAACCTCCGCGAGATCATGAAGCGCGTGGACGCCAAGCTGGGCGAGCCAGCCCTCTGACTCTCTTCCGAATGGATTCCGTCCCTGACGGGATCCATCGGACCTTCGCGCGGCAGGGCAAATCATCGATGACGATCCTTCACGCAGGCAGTTTGACCTTCCGCTTTCTGGCCTCGATCCTGGGTGTCACCGTGCTTGCCCTGGCGCTTGCGATGGTTCTCCTGCATGTCGAAGTCAGCCGCCTGAGCGATCAGCAGACGAGCCTTGCGCGCGAGGCGCTGACGGTCGAGCGACAGCAGGCGGAGACACTTCAGAGCCGCGCATTGAACACAAAGGCCGAACTGCTCGGCAAGTTCATGGCGCGCACCGCTCCGGATCTCATCCTCACCTACGATCTCGATCTGCTCGCCCGCTACCAGGCGGAGGCATCGTCCGACGCCGATATCGCCTACGCGGTCTATCTGGACCCACAGGGCGAGCCGATGGTCGACGTCGAGACCCGGATGACGGAGGCCATCGAAACCCGCTACCCTGTCGAGTCACACGGCAAGCTGCTGGGGCATGTCCTGATCGGGCTGGACCCTCGCAATCTCTTCGTCTCCAATGAGGTTGCCGCCGAGCGGATCGATACCGCCATCGCCCACGCGCAGCAGTTGGGTAACACGGGCCAGGCGCGCTTCCTCGCGATCCTGGGCATCGGCTTCATCGGGATGCTCCTGCTGCTGGCGGTGCTGTTCCGCTTCATGTTCAGGCGACAGGTGATCCGCCCGCTCAAGGACACCACGGCCCTCATTCGCGAGCTCGCCCTTGGCGGGGGCGACCTGAGCCGTCGGCTGCCGATCGCCGAAGACAACGAGATTGCCCATCTGCGACTCGCCGTCAACGCCTTTATGGAGAATCTGCAGGGCATGGTCCGGATCATCGTCCAGGATATCCTGGAGTTGTCCCGGGTCGCCGCCGCGCTGCGGGAGTCGGCGACCATCCTGGTTGATGACATGAACACGGCCCACGCGCATACCAGCCAGGTCACCACGGGCGTCGATCAGCTGCTTTCCACGATCAAACAGGTCGCCCACAGCACCCTGCAGGCTGCCGCGGCGGCCAGGGTCGGGGAGGACAAAGCGAACGACGGCAAAACGATTGTCGCCGGGGCGGTGGCGGATATTCAGTCGCTCTCCAGCGAGGTGCAAGCCGCTTCGGCCGTGATCGCCCGACTGGAGGAGGCGAGCACGCGGATTGGCGCTGTTCTCGACGTCATCGTCGCCATTTCCAATCAGACCAACCTGCTTGCGCTGAACGCCGCGATCGAGGCGGCGCGGGCGGGAGAGCATGGTCGGGGATTCGCTGTCGTCGCCGACGAGGTTCGCTCGCTTGCCGTCCGCACCCAGGAATCCACGCTCGAAGTGCGCGACATCGTTGATCAGGTGACTAACGGAACCAGAAACGCGATTGATGCCATGGAACTCAGCCAGTCCCAGGCCGGCGCCAGCGTCGCTCAATCCGAGAAGGCCAGCGCCGCTCTTGAGGCCATTCTGCAGGCAGTGCACACCATCAATGCAATGAGTAAAGAGATAGCCGCCGTGGCCGACGAGCAGGCCAGGGTTGCCGAGGTGCTCAGTCAACAAATCGTCAGCATCGACGATCTGAGTGAAAAAACCGCCGAACGCGCGCAGATCACGCATCAGACCAGTCGCGAGCTAACCGACCTCGCGGACAGTCTCCATACCCTGGTGGGTCGCTTTAGCGTCTGATATGACCGATCCCCTGCTTCAAGTCGAAGGTCTGACCACCCAGCTCGGTGCCGTCGAGCGCCCGGCGAGGGTGGTCGATGGACTGAATCTGACCATTCGCGCGGGCGAGACCTTCGCCTTGCTTGGCGAATCGGGTTGCGGCAAATCCATGACCGCGCTGTCGCTGATGCGACTCCTGCCGCCCTCGGGGCGGATCCTCGCGGGCTCGGTTCGGCTCAACGGGATCGATCTGCCGCGTCTGACCGAGACCGAGATGCGCCGCATCCGTGGCGGTCAGATGGCGATGATCTTTCAGGAGCCGCAAACCTCGCTGAATCCGGTGCTGACGGTCGGCGATCAGATCGCCGAGGCGGTGCGGGTCCATGAAGGTCGCTCGCGCGCTCAGGTGCCGGCGCGGGTCGTCGAATTGTTGCGGGCGGTGGGTATTCCGGACCCCGAGCAACGGGTTGGCGAGTACCCCCATCAGCTTTCCGGCGGCATGAAACAGCGCATCATGATCGCCATGGCGCTCGCCGGCGATCCGCGACTCCTGATCGCCGACGAGCCGACTACGGCGCTGGATGTCACCATCCAGGCACAGGTGCTGCGCCTGCTGAAGGATCTTCAGCGCGAGACCGGCATGGCCGTGCTGCTGATTACCCACGATCTTGGCGTGGTGGCCGAAACCGCCGAGCGTCTGGCGGTGATGTATGCCGGCCAGCTCGTCGAAACCGCGACAGTGGCGGATTTTTTCGCTGCCCCGGCCCATCCCTACAGCCGCCGCTTGATGGAAAGCCTGCCGAGCGCCGACAAGCGCAGTGGCCGGCTGGCCGTGATTCCAGGCCGGGTACCGCCGCTGGAGACGGTCTTTGCGGGCTGCCGCTTCGCCGATCGCTGTCCCGCGGTCATGGACATTTGCCGCCAGGAGCCGCCGCGCTGGCTGGATCTCGGCGCGGGGCGGGGCGTGCGCTGCCATCTCTGGAACAGCGGTCAGCGGTCGGCGGTTAGCGATGCGTGGTCGGAATCAGGGAGTGCGGCGGCTGTCGAACCGAGCGCGCCACGGGATGAGCCGCTCCTGCGCGCGACGGATTTGAAGGTCCACTTCCCGATCCAGCGCGGCGTTCTGCGGCGGGTGGTCGGTCATGTCAAGGCCGTGGATGGCGTCTCGCTGGAGCTGCGCGCGGGCCAAACCCTCGCCCTCGTCGGTGAATCCGGTTGCGGCAAGACCACCGCCGGCAAGGGCATTCTGCAATTGATCCCGCCCACCGGCGGATCGATCCGCTATCGCGACCAGGAACTGGTCGGACTGGGGCATCGCCGGATGCGTCCCTTCCGCAAGGATCTGCAGATTATCTTTCAGGATCCCTATGCCGCCATGAACCCCCGCATGCTGGTGGGCGACGTGATCGGCGAGGGCTTGCAGGCCCTGGGGATCGAACCGCGCCGCGCCAACCGGATGCGCCGGGTGGCCGAATTGCTGGAACTGGTCGGCATGGATCCCGAATCGGCGCAACGCTATCCGCACGAATTCTCCGGCGGGCAGCGCCAACGGATCTGTATCGCCCGCGCACTGGCGGTAGAGCCGCGGATCATCGTCTGCGACGAACCCACCAGCGCCCTGGATGTCTCGGTTCAGGCGCAGATCCTGAATCTGCTCAAGGATCTTCAGGACCGACTCGGACTCGCCTATCTCTTCATCACCCACAACCTGTCGGTCGTCGCCTATCTGGCCCATGAGGTCGCGGTCATGTACCTTGGGCGGGTGGTCGAACAGGGGCGGGTCGACGAGATTCTGGACGACCCCCGTCATCCCTATACCCGCGCGCTGCTCTCGGCGGTCCCCGTGATCGACCCGGCGCAACGGCGTCAGGTCATTCGGCTGGAAGGCGACATGCCGTCGCCGGCGCATCCTCCCTCAGGGTGTTATTTTCATCCCCGTTGCCCAGAGGCCCTCGCGGAGTGCGCCCAAGCCTACCCCGCCCGGACACGCCTGAGCGACTCGCGGCTGGTGCACTGTTTCCGGGCCGAGGTGCGAGCGGAAGCACAGAATCCATCCTGTCAACAGGATGCGTCTTGATCATCGAAAAAGTTGAAGCCACTCATTGACAACTGATTTTTGCTAGTCCGGCGCGACTGAGCGTCAAGGGCTTGAGTTGGGCGGCTCGCCGCGTCAACCAAGCGAGGATCAATCCGCCTAATCAATGTTGATTAGGTTTTTGGAACAGGTTAAACGCGCCTTGTCGATTTATCAGGCCAATCCACCCGTTGACAGTCTCGTGCTCTACAAAATCCGCCCGGCGCGGGTCGTGAGCATTGGCGAGAAGATCGAGATTGAACTCGATGGCGGGCACAGTAAGCGCGTGCGCGCCAAGGATGTCGAACTGCTCCACCCCGGTCCCTTGCGCAGCCTGTCCGAGCTGGCGCCGCAGCATGGCGAGCTGACGGAGGCGTGGGAACTCCTGGAAGGAAGCGAAACCACCCTCAAGGATCTGGCCGAACTGGCCTTCAACACCTTTACGCCCGCCACCGCCTGGGCCGTCTGGCAACTCGTCGCCGAGGGTCTGACCTTCAGCGGGACGCCGCGCGCGATCCAGGCCCGCCCCCGCGAACTGGTCGAGCGTGACCTGGCCGAGCGCGCCGCCCGCGAAGCCGCCGAGCGCGACTGGAAAGCCTTTCTGGAGCGCATGGCGGCGGCCTGTCCGGCGCCGGAAGACACCCATCGTCTGGGCGAGGTCGAACGACTGGCGCTCGGCCAGTCGGAGCATAGCCGAATCCTCGAAGCGCTCGGCCATCAACAGACGCCGGGCAATGCGCATCGGACGCTGGTGCAGGTCGGCTACTGGGACCGCAATCACAATCCCTATCCGGTGCGGTGCGGCGCCCCCACACAGGATCCGGATCTCCCGGTCCCGGCGTTGCCCGAAGAGGATCGGATCGATCTCACCCATCTGCCCGCCTATGCCATCGATGACGAAGGCAACCAGGATCCGGACGATGCGCTGAGTCTCGATGGCGATCGGCTCTGGGTGCATGTCGCCGACGTGGCCGCGCTGATCGATCCGGACAGCGATCTGGAACGTGAGGCGCGCGCGCGCGGGGCGAATCTTTACCTTCCCGAGCGGGTCGTCAACATGCTCCCGAGCGCCGTGACCGACCGGCTGGGGCTCGGTCTCCAGCCGCTCTCGCCAGCGCTGTCCTTCGGTTTTCGCTGCGGGGATGCCGGTGAAATCGACGAGATCGAGGTGTGTCGGAGTTGGGTGCGGGTCGAGCGGTTGAGCTATGACGTGGTCGAGACGCAACTGGATACGATGCCATTCGCCGCGCTCCACACGATCGCCAACCGCTTTCGGGATCGCCGCTCGGCGCAGGGCGCGACCAGTCTGGAGCTACCGGAAGTCAGCGTTCGTGTCGTTGACGGGCAGGTCATCATTCGTCCGCTGCCAAGGCTCAAGAGTCGAGCGATGGTCATGGATGCGATGCTGATGGCCGGCGAGGCGGCGGCGCGCTTTTGTCTCGACCGGGGTATCCCGATCCCGTTCGCGACCCAGCCCCCGCCCGAGAATGCCGATGAGCCGCAAGATCTCGCGGGGATGTTCGCGCGGCGACGTTGCTTCAAGCCGACCCGTCTGTCGGTCGAGCCGGAGCCCCATGCGGGCTTGGGATTGGCGCTCTATACCCGCGCTACGAGTCCGCTGCGGCGCTATTCGGATTTGCTGGTCCATCAGCAGATTCGTGCCTGGCTCAACGGTTGCGAACCGCTGTCGGCGCAACGGATCATGGAGCGTAGCGGTGAGGCCGATACCGCATCCATCGCCATTCGGCGTGGCGAACGCCTTTCGAATCAGCACTGGAAGATGTTGTTTTTACGGGATTGTCCAACCTGGAAAGGGGAGGGCGTCGTGGTTGGCCGCGAGGATCGCAAAGTGGTTCTGCTGCTTCCCGAGTTGGCCATGGAGGTCCGCGTCAGGGTCCGCGACGAGGTGGAACTGAATCAACGTCTGCGGGTTGCGGTGGCTGAGATCGACGTCGCAGAACTCGCAGCGAGCTTTCGGATCCTCGGTTAAACGGACGCGACTGCCCTATCTCATGATCTGGATCAATTGAGCCTTGCGGTATCAACGTATAACCTCGCCTAAAAAGGGAGATTAGAGGCTTCTGCGGATTGCTGGAAACTCGGGCTTGGATCCGAGTTTCCTACGCGACTCAGGACTCAAAGCGACACATCGGCTACTCGGATCGGTGTCGCTTCAAGCGCCCCAGCACCTGACCTCACCGGTATCCAGATGGACAAAATTCGAGCGCGGGTAATAGCCAACGCCGCCTTGGCCGAGTGTGACCGCTGCGTCACGAATGTGGCGGATGGACAAATCGGGAAAACGGACATCGATCGCCTGACCCGTCAGGTGCAGGCTGTTTTTTGCGACGCCACGCGAAGATCGCCGAAGCATCGAGTTGGTTGTTTGAGAACGGTAGGCGCTCAAGACATCGAAGCGGGCGTCGGGATCGCCCAGGTGGGTTTTGACATCGTACAGCAGGTCGAAGAGCTGGGGATCCATCGCGACGGTCTCGCTGGTGCGGAAATCCCGGAAGAAGTGGTTCAACTGCTGGAGCGCGCCTCGTTGGTAGCGGTCACCGATTCGATAGACCACGCTGATACGCTCTTCCGTATGCAAATGATGAAATGAAAGTTGACGTGGTCGTTCGTAGATTTTTTTCGCAAGGACGGGTGCGGACGCTAGGGACAATAATGTCCCAAGGAAATAACGTCGATTCATGTTCCCCCCGGTACATTCTAGACGTTGACTGACTTTAAGTATGTGATTATAGACATGCACATCAAGAAATCAATCAAAAATTTTCTTCGCGCAGTTTCTCAAGAAAACTTAAAGTTTTACATGAGGTAAAAAACATAAGCAACTAACGTACAAGATTTAAGAATAAGTCGCTCACGATCTACTTGATTCGACTTTAACTTGCTTAATTAAAAAGGAATTTTCCTGGAAGCAGGGATTTTATGGCCGAATCTCATCGCGTCAGGGAAGTTAAAAATCGGCCGAGCAAGACGTTCGCTTCAACGATGTCTTGGAGCGTGAATTGAACTATGATGGAGCTGTTGCAGCCTTTCTGGGAGGTAATTGATGCTTGTTGCAATACGAGCTGTTTTGACGGTTGGCCTCGTTGCTGCGCTGTGTGGAGAGCCGGCTTGGGCGGATGTCTACAAATACGTGGATGGCGCCGGCAATGTTTATTTCACCGACACGCCTCTTAAGGGCAACCGATATCGGTTGGAATGGCATCGTGAAGCGAGAAAAATGGCGAGCAAGAGTCAGCAGCAAGAGGTTGACGCCAATTTTCAGCAGTTCGTTCCGAAAGCCTCTTCAAACAAGTCGCTGTCGAAGCGCCGATCCAACTATCACAGCCTGATCCTGGCGAACGCTCGTCGTTATCGCTTGTCTCCGGGGCTTCTGCATGCCGTGATCCGCGCGGAATCTTCCTACAATCCCGCAGCCGTCTCTTCAGCGGGTGCGCAGGGGTTAATGCAATTGATGCCGGGCACCGCCGCTCGTTATGGGGTCTCGGACAGTTTCAATCCGGTCGAGAATGTTCGTGGTGGAGCAGCCTATCTGCGCGATTTGCTTGATATGTTCGATCAGGATTTGCGGCTTGCGCTCGCGGGCTACAACGCGGGGGAGGGCGCGGTGATGAAACATGGTCGCAAGATCCCTCCCTATGCCGAGACGCAGGGCTATGTACGCAAGGTTCTCCAGTATTTCCGCGACGAACAGCCCGCCAGCATCGCGATGACCGTTCGCTGAGGGCTCGTCACCCCCGATCGGCGGATTCATCTGCCTCGCCGATCAATCCTCTCCGATCACGCGTTCATCGCGCGGGGTCGAGAGGATTTTCTCCGCTTCGCCTTGTTGTCTCGCGAAAATAAGTCGGTACTCAACTCCCGTCTCGCGGGGCTCCTGCTCGCGGCGTCCGCGGACGGTCGCACGCGCGTCCTGATACTGATCGACCGTTGCGAGGTGTTCGAGTTGTCGGGGTGGGGAAATTTTGTAGACGAAGTAAGGCATGTCAAGAGAATCCATGGACTGTTGGTCTTGTACCAAGACATTGGGAGTGAGATGCGCGCCCAGGAGCCTGCCGATCTTCATCCGCATCCGGTACGGCCCACATCGGCTTTGGTCACGCGCCCAACGACGATCATCGCGCTTGAGGCAGTTTAAACAGAGTCGAGTTTATCGTAAATCCTCACTCGGATTGTGCCGCAAACCCTTGGAAAATTGTTCGATCCATAAGCAGAACCATGCCAGGACCGGCCCGCGGTCGTGCTAAGGTTCCGGCGCGTTTAACCAATATAGAGATAGCCGAGAGGAGAGACAGGCGATGATCAAACCCGTGGGTTCCGAGACCTTGAAACCACTTTTTGTCTACGACCCGGACAGCCACCACGCACTGATGAGCGAGGCTGAAACCCTGCCATCGGTCATCATCAGTTCACAGGCCGCCGGCAATGCCGTCATGATGGGCGGCGGTTACTTCAGTCCGCTCGCTGGATTCATGAATGTAGCGGATGCCGTCAGCGTGGCCAACACCATGCGCATGACCGACGGTCTCTTTTTCCCGGTGCCGATCCTCTGCCTGCTGGAAAGTGTCGCGGCCATCGGCGATGCCCGGCGGATTGCCCTGCGCGATCCGAACGTCGCGGGGAATCCGGTGCTGGCCATCATGGATGTCGCGGCCATCGAGCAGATCTCCGACGCTCAGATGAACCTGATGACCGAGAAGGTCTATCGCACCTTGGATCCAGCGCATCCTGGAGTGGCGGCCTTCAACAGCCAGGGGCGACATGCCGTGTCCGGCCCGATCCAGGTGCTGAATTTCTCCTATTTTCAGGACGATTTCCCGGATACCTTCCGGACCGCGGTCGAAATCAGAAACGAGATCGCGGAGCACGGCTGGCAGCGCGTGGTGGCCTTCCAGACTCGGAATCCCATGCACCTTGCCCACGAAGAACTTTGCCACATGGCCATGGAGCGTCTCGATTGCGACGGTTTGGTCATTCATATGCTCCTCGGGAAGTTGAAGCCGGGCGACATCCCCGCCCCGGTTCGCGACGCCGCGATTCGCAAAATGGTCGAACTCTATTTCCCGCCCAACAGCGCCATGGTGACCGGCTATGGCTTCGACATGCTCTATGCCGGGCCTCGCGAGGCGGTGCTGCATGCCTATTTCCGACAGAATATGGGTGCGACCCACTTCATCGTCGGCCGCGACCATGCTGGCGTGGGTGATTATTATGGGGCATTCGATGCTCAGGTAATCTTCGAGGAAGAAGTTCCGTCGGGTGCGATGCAGATCGAGATTTTCAAGGCGGATCACACTGCTTACTCGAAGAAGCTCAACCGAGTTGTGATGATGTGCGAGGCGCCGGATCATACCAAGGATGACTTCGTTCTGCTCTCCGGCACCAGGGTGCGCGAACTGCTCGGCAGCGGGGTGGCGCCGCCGCCGGAGTTCTCGCGACCGGAGGTGGCCCAAATCCTGATGGATTATTATCAGTCGCTGGATTGAGTCTGAGGTGACCTGAGTGAATGTCCCCGTGTTGCGAGCCGACACGGGGATTGTCGCGATGTCTGATTTGTCGTTACCGTTGTCGTTACCGTTGTCGTTGTCGTTGTCGTTGTCGTTGTCGTTGTCGTTGTCGTAATCGGATCAACGACAACGAGCGATGGCCGAAACGATGCTCGACGTCCCGCAGACCGGCCAGCCGGGGGCGGTGCCTGCATCGACAGGTCCGGCTTCCATGGCTAAGATCCGGCAGGTTCGTTGGCACGCGAAGCCGCCGCCGAGACCGGGATAACGACATGACCACCACAGGAATCGCCATGAAGATCGAAACCCTCGCCATCCATGCCGGCTTCGCGCCGGACCCGACGACCAAGTCGGTTGCCACGCCCATCTATCAGACCACCAGTTACGCCTTCGACGACACCCAGCACGGGGCCGATCTGTTCGATCTGAAGGTCGCGGGCAACATCTATACCCGCATGATGAATCCCACCAGCGATGTGCTGGAACAGCGGGTCGCGGCGCTGGAAGGCGGCGTTGGCGCGCTGGCGCTAGCCTCGGGCATGGCCGCCGTGACCGCCGCGCTCCTGACCCTCGCCCAGGCCGGCGACAACATCGTCGCGGTCTCGACGCTTTATGGCGGAACCTACAACCTGTTTGCCCACACCCTGCCACGGCTCGGTATTCAGGTGCGGTTTGCGGCACCCAACGACATCGCCGGGATGGACGCCCAGATCGACGCCCACACCCGCGCGGTCTTCTGCGAATCCATCGGCAACCCGGCCGGCAATGTCGCCGACATCCAGGCGATCGCCGACATGGCCCACGCGCATGGCGTGCCGCTCATCGTCGATAACACGGTGCCTACGCCTTATCTCTGCCGTCCCTTCGAGCATGGCGCAGATATCGTGGTGCATGCCCTGACCAAGTACATGGGCGGTCACGGCACCACCCTCGCCGGCGCGCTGGTGGATTCGGGCAAATTCCCCTGGACCGAGCATGCCGAGCGTTTTCCGCTGCTCAATCAGCCGGATATCTCCTATCACGGCGTGGTTTATCCCGAGGCATTCGGCCCGGCGGCCTTTATCGGCCGCGCCCGCGTGGTGCCGCTGCGCAACATGGGCGCCACGATCTCGCCCTTTAACAGCTTTCTGATCCTTCAGGGGATCGAGACCATTCATGTCCGCATGGATCGCCATTGCGAGAATGCCGTCGCGGTGGCCAATTTCCTCAAGGATCATCCCAAAGTGGGCTGGGTGCGCTACGCCGGACTGCCCGACAGCCCGGATTATCCGCTGATCCAGAAATACATGGACGGCGCCAAGGCGAGTTCCATTCTGTCGTTCGGCATCAAGGGCGGCATCGAGGCCGGCGCGCGCTTCATCGACGCGCTCAAGCTCACGGTGCGTCTGGTCAATATCGGCGACGCCAAAACGCTCGCCTGCCATCCGGCCACCACCACGCACCGCCAGCTCGCGCCGGAGGAGCTGGCGCGCGCGGGGGTCTCGGAGGATCTGATCCGGCTGTCCATCGGCATCGAGCATCTCGACGACATCGTGGCCGATCTGGAGCAGGCATTGGCGGCGGCGTAAATCCAACGCTCATCTCCGCGCACGGACGATCCATCATGTGGCGTGATCGCTTCCTGCTCACTCGGCTCCTGCCCTGGCTCGTGCTGGTCGCCGGTCTTGTCGTCGCTTACGCGAGCTGGTTCAACGCGCGGCAGGATGCCCTGGAGCAACTCCAGGCGGAATTTGAATATCGCGCCGACGAGATCCTGGACGGCATTCAGGATCGTCTGAGTCGCTACGAAGAGATCCTGCGGGGCACGGCGGGCCTGTTCAATGCCTCCGAGACGGTCACGCGCGAGGAGTTTCGGGAGTATGTCAACGCGCTGAATTTGCAGCAGCGTTATCCGGGCATCCAGGGCATCGGTTTCGCGCGCTGGATTCCGGCTCACGAGAAGGCCGCGCATCTCGACCGGGTCCGCCGGGAAGGGTTCCCGGAGTATCGGATCTGGCCCGAGAACGACCGCGAAGACTGGACCTCGATCCTCTATCTGGAACCCTTCGCCGACCGCAATCTCCGCGCTTTCGGCTATGACATGTATTCGGAGCCGGTGCGGCGGGCGGCCATGGAACGCGCGCGGGATCGGGGCGAACTGGCGATCTCCGGCAAGGTCACGCTGGTGCAGGAGACGGAACAGGACGTTCAGGCCGGTTTTCTGATGTACGTGCCGCTGTACGTCAAACACGCGCCGCAGGCGACCCCGGACGAACGCCGGCGTCACCTCTTGGGTTGGGTCTATGCGCCGTTTCGCATGAACGATCTGATGCGGGGCATTCTCAAGGATCACTACGAGGACATGGGTCGCTCCATGAGCCTGGCCATCCATGATGGAGACTCGTCTGCGCCGATGGCTCTGCTGTTCGCTTCCGATCTCGAAAAAACGACTGACCGGGCGGCCTTTCGCGTCGAGCGGGAGATCGAGATCGCCGGGCATCGTTGGTTCGTCGTGATTCGCTCGCTGCCCGGTTTCGACGCAAGACAACCGAGTGAGCGGGCAACCTATCTCGCGATCCTCGGCGGCGTTGGGACGATCGCCCTGACCCTGGTGGTCTGGCTTCTGGTCCACGGTCGCGCGCGCGCCCTGCGGATCACCGCCGAGCTGACCCGCGAGCTGTCGGAGAGCGAGGCGCGCTACCGTCAGGCGTTCGAGGTCAACAGCGCGATCAAGCTGATGGTCGATCCGGAAACCGGACGGATCGTCGATGCCAATTCGGCGGCGGTCGCATTCTACGGGTATCCGCGCGAGCGGCTCCTGTCGCTCTCCATCACGGACATCAATCCGCTGCCCGCCAAGTCGATGGTCCGCGGAATGGCACAGGCCGTGAGCGGAGCCAAACGGTATTTCCAATTCAAGCATCGCCTGGCCTGCGGCGATCTCCGCGACGTGGAAGTCTATTCCGGCCCGGTGACCGTCGGCGGGCGCACCCTCCTGCATTCGATCGTGCATGACATCACCGAGCGTCGGAGGATCGAGGCGGCGCTGCTCGCGTCCGAGACCATGCTGCGGACCGTCTACGATCTGGTGCCGATGGGGATCTCCATCACCGATCCCTCGGGGCATATCGTCGATTGCAACCGGGCCTCGGAAACCCTGCTGGGCATCACGCGGGACGAACATCTCCAGCGGGATTATGACGGCAGGGAATGGGCGATCATTCGCCCGGACGGTTCGCCGATGCCAGCGGAGGAATACGCCAGCGTCCGCGCGATGGTCGAACAGCGAACGGTGCGCGACGTCGAAATGGGCATCGTCCAACCCGAGGGTGTCACCTGGATCTCGGTCAGTGCCATGCCCTCCAATCATCCCGACTATGGGGTGGTTATCGCCTTCGTGGATATCACGGAGCGCAAGTGGGCGGAAGAGACGCAGCGTCAACTTGCCGAACGCCTGCGACTGGCGACCGAGTCCGGCGGCATCGGGGTGTGGGAGTGGGACTTCGGCGACAACCATCTGATCTGGGATGCGCGAATGTACGCCCTTTATGGCCGGCGGGAGGAAGATGGCGTCGTTTCTTATGCGGACTGGCGGGGCTGGGTACATCCCGAGGATCTGACTCGAACCGAGGCGAGTCTCGAACGCGCGCGGCAAGAAGGCGATCTGTTTCGGGAGTCATTCCGCATCGTCTGGCCGGATGGCACACTACGCTTTCTCGCGGCCTCCGGCAAAGCGATCCGGGATGCGGCGGGCAGACCCCGCCGGATGATCGGGGTGAATCGGGACATTACGGAACGCCGGCGGGCCGAAGTGGAATTGCGCGAGAGCGAGGCGAAAACGCGCGCCATTATCGACGCCTCGCCGGTGCCCCTGGCCATCGGCTATGCGATGCGCGACATCACCTATCTGAATCCGGCCTTCGTCGCGACCTTCGGCTATACGCTGGAAGACATTCCGACCTGGGCGGATTGGCGGCGCCTGGCCTATCCCGATCCGAATTATCGCCACTGGATCGAAAATCTCCTGTCCGAAGGTCTGGCAAGGATTCAGTGCGAAGGCGGATCGTTCGAGCCGATGGAACTGAACGTCCGCTGCAAAGATGGCCTGATCCGCACGGTGGTCATCGCCCGGGCCGCGCTGCCGGGTCAATCCTTCGAGGACGTACATCTGGCGACTTTCCATGACGTGTCCGAACTCAAGCGGGCGCGCGAACTGGCCGAGGAATCGGCGCGGATCAAATCCGAATTCCTGGCCAACATGAGCCATGAAATCCGCACGCCGATGAATGCGATCATCGGCTTGTCCCAACTGGCGCTGGATAAAGCCTTGTCTCCCGACGTGCGCGACGATCTGGAGACGATTCACCGCTCGTCGCGGAGTCTGCTGCGGATTCTGAACGATCTTCTCGATTACTCGAAGATCGAGGCGGAGCGGATGACCATCGAGCAGGCCGACTTCGATCTGGACGAATTGCTGAAAACGCTCCAGGCGTTGTTTGCCTTCGCCGCCGAGGAAAAGGCGCTCGCTTTTCGGATCGAGGTCGCGCCCCAGGTTCCCCGTCGTTTGATCGGAGACGCACTGCGTCTGCAACAGGTGCTCGCCAACCTGCTGGGCAACGCCATCAAGTTCACGGAGCAGGGCGGGGTTTTGCTGCGGATCACCGCGCTTGCGGTCGACGAGACGCAGGCCCGGTTGCGCTGGCGGGTGGAAGACAGCGGGATCGGGATGTCGCCGGAAACGCTGTCCGGTCTTTTCCGGCCCTTCGCCCAAGCCGACGGATCGATCTCGCGACGCTTCGGCGGCACCGGCCTGGGGCTGGTCATCAGTCGTCAACTACTGTCCTTGATGGGCGGCCAGTTCGAGGTTGAAAGCAGTTCCGGCATCGGAAGCGTCTTCGCGTTTGACTTGACGCTGGAACGGGCCGCCGCGCCCGCGTCCGACCAGGAGACGCCGCCCTGGAGCGGCTGGACTGGCGCGGAGCGCCGTCACCCGCTGGCGGGCGCGCGGGTCTTGATCGCTGAAAACGACCCCGTCAACCAGCGAATCACCCGGCAATTGCTGGAGCGTTCGGGCATCGAGGTCGCCTTGGCCGAGCATGGTGAGGCGGCGCTGGACCGGCTGGCGAGCGAACGCTTCGATGCCGTCCTGATGAACGTGCAGATGCCGGAGATGGATGGGCTGACCGCCACCCGGCGGATTCGCGAGAACGCATCGCTGGCGGCGTTGCCGGTGATTGCCTTGACCGCGGGCGTGACCGCCGGGGAACGCCAGCAGGCGATGGACAGCGGAATGAACGATTTCATCGGCAAGCCGATCCATCCCGACGAACTGCTGACGACGCTCGCGCGCTGGATCCTCGGGCCGGACGCGAGCGACCTCGGTGCCTTCGACACCCCGGCCGCGCCTTGGATGCCCGTGTTGCCCGGATTCGATCTCACCGATCTCGCGATCATCTTGGAGGATCGAGCGTCCGTGATCGATCTGCTGCGCCAGTTCGCCGAGACGATTCGCGACGATCTGGACGGGATCGGGGGCGCGCTCGCCGCCGGTGATCTTCAGCGGACCTGTCAACGTCTGCATCAGCTCAAGGGCGTCTCCGGCAATGTCGGCGCCATCGAACTGGCGGCGGCGGCGGAGCGGCTTGACACCGCTCTCGGAGAGGGGAATGATCCGACACCCGCGCTGGAAGCGTTGCGTCAGGCGTATGCCCGAGCATTGGACCAGATCGCGGCACTCACCGACGAGCCGCCATCCGCCGACGCGACGGACGCGTCCTCCGAGGCGCTGGTGGAACTGGCGAGCCGAATCAAGGCGCTGCTGATTGGGATGGACTTGATCCCCGATCAGCTGCTGGAGGAACTGGAGGCGACGGTGCCAGCCCGCGACGCGGCGCTCTACCGCGCCTTCAGACGCCAGGTTGATCAGATCGACTACCGGAAGGCGAGAGCATGTCTGGAACAGTTGATTCATCGCAAGCAGGGATCCATGGACACCGATGATGACAGCCAATGAGACGATTCCCGTTGTATTGATCGTCGACGACGTACCGACCAATATCAAACTGCTCGCCAGTGCGCTGCGGCAGGACTACCGGGTCAAGGTCGCCAGCCGTGGCGAGGACGCGCTGCAAGGCGCGCGGCTTGAGCCCCAGCCCGATCTGATCCTGCTGGATGTGATGATGCCGGACATGGATGGCTACGAGGTGTGCCGGCGCCTGAAAAGCGATCCGGTCACCGAGTTCATCCCGGTGATTTTCATCACGGCCCGGGATACGGACGAGGATCAGGAGCTGGGATTTAACCTGGGCTGCGTGGATTACATCACCAAGCCGTTTTCGGTTCCCATCGTGAAGGCGCGCATCCGCACCCACCTGCGACTCAAGCGACAGGCCGACGCGCTGGAAAGACTGTCGCACATCGATCAGCTCACGGGCCTGGCGAACCGCCGCCAGTTGGCGACCACCTTCGAGATGGAATTGAAGCGCGCGGCGCGCGAGGGCATGCCGCTCTCGATCCTGATCGTCGATATCGATCATTTCAAGGATTACAACGATCACTATGGGCATGGCGCGGGCGATGTCTGTCTGCGCCAGGTCGCCTCGTCCTTAATGAACAGCCTGTCCCGGCCAGGGGATCTGGTCACCCGCTACGGCGGAGAAGAGTTTGTCGTCATTCTGCCCATGATCGACAGCGCCGCCGCCTATGCACTGGGCGAACGACTGCGCGAAAACATCGTGCAACTGAACATCCCTCACGCCTTTTCGAGCGCCGCATCGGTGGTGAGCGTCAGCATCGGCGGAACCACGGCGGAACCCCTGGTCGACGCCGACTCGCCCGAGAGTCTGCTGGAAAGGGCCGACAAAATGCTCTACCGCGCCAAGGAAATGGGGCGCAATCGGACGGTGTTGACGACGACTTAACTCATCAAAACCTGCTTGGCCTCGTTGACTTTCGCGGCCAGATAATCCGACCCGCCGCGATCCGGATGTAGTCGTTGCATCAGCCGCCGATGCGCGGTCTTGATTTCCACTGGCCCGGCTTCCAGAGCAATCCCCAGGATGGCGCGCGCCTCATGGCCGTCCATGGGGGATGCTTGAGGTTGGGGCGCGGCTTCGGGCCGATGTCTTGGCGGCGGTTCGTCGATCCGATGGCCGCGTTCGCGCGACAGATACACCTCCAATGCCTCGGCCGATTCTGCGTCCGTGAGATAACAGGTACGCAGCAGTTCCAGCAGATCCTCGGTCGCGGTTTGTTCAAGCGCCTGGCCCTGCAAGGGTCCGGCGAGAATCTCACCGCTGATCCGCCCCGAAAGATGATTGATCGCCAGCAGGACATAGCGGGTCGCGACCTTGGACTCATGGGGTCCCTGATAGTTGGTCGCATCCTTGAACTCGCGCACCCACATGGCGGTCGCGCCCGCGACCGCGCTCGGCATCAGCAGAAAATTGAGCACGGGGATCATGCCCATGCCCGCCGCTGCGGCGCCGAAGCTCAGGCTGAGCGTCCGTCGTCCGCGCAGCCGGCGGCGCATCTCGCGGAATTTCAGACCGTGATTCCCCATGGGGTAGTCGCTGTACTGGACGACTAAAATCCAGGCAGTATAGAGAAACCACAAAACAGGTCCGATCACGGGAACGAACAGCAGAAGCAGAAAGGGGATCGCCCAAAGCAGGGCATAGACAATCTTCCCGAGCTCGTCGAGAAGGGTCGGAATCAACTCCGCGAGTAGCCGTGCATAATCGTTCTCCTGCTCCAACGGCTGGCCAGTCAGGACCAGTTCGACCTTTTCGGCCAGCAGACTGTTGAATGGCGAGGCAATCAGGTTGGCGACCAGGCTGAAGCCGTAAAACACCAGCACGAGCAGCAGCAGAACGAAGACCGGCCAGAGGATCCAGTCGAGCCAGCTCAGCCAACTCGGCACGCTGGCTTCCAGGCTTCCCATGAGCCGCTCGAACTGGGTGACGCCGACATAGAGGGCGCCGGAGAACACCAGGATGTTGACCAGCAGCGGAATCAGCACGAAGCGCCGCAGTCCGGGGCGGGCAATGAGCCGGAGGCCCTCGAACAGATAGCCCGCGCCAGAGATGGAGTGGTTAACCATGGGTTGCTTTGCTCTTGATGAAGGGTTCGCTCACGAAACCGACAAAACCTCGGCAAGAATGTCGGCAATCTCGTCGATTTCATCGATGATTTGCGCGGGTGCCTGGCCTTGGATCGCGAGATTTCGGATCAACGTCACGAGCGGCGCCATCCGTTCCAGATGGCGCACCGTCTCCCAACTCATTGCTTCGTCGGTGTGAAACAGCAGTTTATCCCAACCTGCGAAACCGGCCTGCTCGACGAGCGTCGCCCGCAAACATTCCCAGGCACCCTGGAGATCGGAGAGGAGCGTTTTTTCGTAAGCGGTCGGTTCGATGAAAAAGCTCATGGTCCCGATGCGATGGCTTGAGTGGGCAAACGCCTCGCGTCTCAAGACGCGGCTTAGGCGCGATCCTTGGGTGAGGTCAGCATGCCCAGGAGCGTTGCCGCGAGACTGAAAAATCGGAACAGCACCTTGAATCCCCATTCGGCGATCAGGATGCGCGGGTTATTGTCCTCGGCCTGAAGATAGTCAGTCGCGGTTTGGCGATGTTCGGCGCGCGGTACGTTGTTATTGCCTTGCATGATCGGGTTTCTCGTCGGTTGGTGTTCGGCTTGATGAAGAACGATCACAAAAAATTATAAGAGATCGGCCAGAAGATCGGGAGATTCCAGCAGCGGATTGTGGCCGATACCCTCCAAGACTCTCAGATCGGTTGTCGGACGGCGTTCCGCGACCTGACGCGCGATGCGCAGAAATTTGCTGTCTTCTCCGCCCACGATCCAGCGCAACTGTCCCGGAAAACGTATCAGATCATCCCAGGTGCTGGGCATCTCCGCCAATCCCAGCCGTTCCAGGCAACTCGCCAGACCCTCGGCCCGTTGGTTCAGGCGGCATGCCCGCTGTCGGTCAAGGACCGAGCGCGGCAGATGATCTTGGGTGGCAAAGAGCGGGAGCTTCTCCCAGCCCTGGACGAAGGCCTCGATCCCCTGCGTCCGCAGGAGTCGAATCCACAGCCGATCGGCCTCGCGTCGCTGTTCTCGGAGCCGGGGATCCGTGAGTCCCGGATGGGCGGAAAGGATGGTCGCGGCACGGAAGCGTTCCGGGGCGGCCTGGATAAGCCCCAGCGCGATCCGTCCACCGAACGAGTAACCGACCACACGCTCGATGCTGGTTGGCAGTTCCTGGAGAAGGGCATGAATCTCGTCGCGAAAGGTTCCGCGCGGATCGCCCCTGCGGCCGTGACCGGGGAGATCGATTGCTAGCCGGGCGCGATCCTGGCCGATCAGCGTTCGCCAGTCCTCCGCGCAGCCGGTGAAGCCATGTAGCAGCAGGCAATCCGGCGAAAGTTCGCTCAGCGCGCTGTCCCAGCGACGTTGGACTCGCGCGTCTTGTCCCGTTCGATCAGGGCATAGGCCGAATGGTTGTGGATGGACTCGAAATTCTCCGCTTCCACGACATAGGCCGCGATGCGTGCGTCTTCGTTCAGACACTTGGCAACGTCGCGCACCATGTCCTCGACAAATTTGGGATTGTTGTAGGCGCGTTCGGTGACGTACTTCTCGTCGGGCCGTTTCAGCAGGCCGAAAAGTTCGGAGGATGCCTCCCGTTCGATCATCTCGATGATCTCTTCGAGCCAGATGAAGCCCTGAGTGCGCACCTGAACCGTCACATGGGAGCGTTGATTGTGCGCGCCATAGGCCGAGATTTTTTTGGAACAGGGACAAAGGCTGGTGACCGGAACCAGTACCTTGATCTCCAGGGTCGGCTGACCGTGGCGGATCTCGCCGATAAAGGTGACGTCGTAATCGAGCAGGCTTTCGACCCCCGAGACCGGTGCCTTTTTATTGACGAAGTAGGGAAAGCGCATCTCGATATGTCCGGCCTCGGACTCCAGGAGTTGCGACATCTCGGTGAGCATGTCCTTGAACGAGTCGACGCTGATCTCGCGCTCGTGGTTGTTCAGGATCTGCACGAAGCGCGACATGTGCGTGCCCTTGAAGTCGTGCGGGAGGTACACATACATGTTGAAGTTCGCGACCGTGTGCTGTTCGGCACCGCCGCGTTCACGCACCCGTACCGGATGGCGGATGTCCTTGATACCGACCTTGTCGATGGCAATGCGGCGGGTATCGGCGCTCCCCTGTACGTCGGCGATATCCGTGCCAGCGAGGGTTGCACGGCAGTTGGGTTCGAGCGCTTGCTCCATGGGTTACTTCCTCGACGGGTCGTCAAGCTGTCTATCGTCGCTTAACTGGGGGCTGACGGGTAAAAAAACAGCGTGAAAGGGTATTGTGGGGTGTTTCGGTCGCGCGGACTCGTCGGTCATTGTGCGCCGTTTCCGGCCATGGCCAGGCAACGGTCACGGGAACCGACAGGGGCAATCGCCGATTCGGCGGCTATGCCGCCATGTTCGACAGCTCGGCGTCGAGTTTCGGGAAGTATTTTTCGATCAACGCTTCTTTCATCAGTAGTGTCTCGGGCTCGAAGCACTCGGCCAGGGTCTGCCAGCAGAGATCCAGGGCCTTTTCGAGCGGCAGACTGATCTCGATGCTCATGAAGCGCTCGCGGAAGAGTTGTCCGAACTTGAGCAGTTGGAGATCGAAATCCGATAGCTCGAAGGCCATCGCCTGTTTCTGTTCGGCATCCCGGGCGCTGGAATAGAAGCGGATCATGGTGTTCATGATCTGGCCGTGGTCCTCGCGGGTGACCTTGCCGATCACATGCTGTTTCAGGCGCGATAGCGAACCGAAGGGGTCCAACTCGCCATTGTGCAGATAAAATTGACCCTCGGTGATATAGCCGGTGTTGTCCGGAACCGGATGGGTCACGTCGTCGCCCGGCATGGTAGTGACGGTGAGAATGGTCAGCGAACCGCCATCTTTATAGTCGGCGGCCTTCTCGTAGCGGCGCGCCAGTTGCGAATAGAGATCGCCCATGTAGCCGCGGTTGGAAGGCACGGCCTCCATGGCGATGCCGACCTCCTTCATGGCGTCGGCATAGGCGGTCATGTCGGTGAGCAGCACCAGCACCCGCTTGCCTTCCTCGACCGCGAACTTTTCGGCCACCGCGAGCGCCATGTCCGGAACCAGCAGACGTTCGACCACCGGATCGGAGGCCAGGTTGACGAACATCACGGTACGGGCGAAGACGCCAGCGTCCTCGAAGCGGCGCAGAAAAAAATGATAGTCGTCGAAAATCAGTCCTAACCCGCCGAAGACGACAATGTCCGCATCGGCCTGGATGCCGATGCGCGCCAGCAGTTGGTTGTAGGGTTCGCCGGCGACCGAGAAGATCGGGATTTTCTGACTTTCCACCAGCGAGTTGAAGATGTCGATCATGGGCACGTCGGTGCGGATCATCTTGGAGGCAAGCAGCCGCCGCGCCGGATTGACCGAGGGACCGCCGATCGGGAGCTTGGGATCCTGCGACAGGTCGGGGCCGGTATCCAGCGGCTCGCCGTCGCCACGGAACACGCGCCCGAGGATGTTCGACGAGTAGGTGACCCGCATCGGATGCCCGAGGAAGCGCACGGAAGCCTCCGTTGACAAGCCCTTGGTACCGGCGAAGACTTGCAGGGAGACCATGTCGCGATCCAGCTTGATCGCGCGCGCGAGCGAGGTGAATCCGCCTGGATCCTCGACCAGCGCCAGATCGTCGAAAGCGACTCGTGCCTGCTCGTTCGCCGAGGGCGGCACGCGAACCTTCAGAATGTCCCCGACGATTTCCAGTACCTTGGAGTAGCGGGCTAGGGTTTGAGCCAATGTACCGAACCTCGGAATGAATCTCTGAGGACATTGTATACATTGGCGGAGAAGTCGGACAATAGATCTCATGGCGATCGGTGACGTGCACGTATCCTGTACAGGCATGGGACCGAGAGAAGTCGGACCTGCACCTTGCTCACTGAATCATTGAACGAGACGGATGAAAAATGCGAATACTTGCGATAATTTCCGGTTCGATCCTGGCGTTGGCCGTTACCTCGATCAGTGCACGGGAGGTGATCACGGCCAGTGACCAGCCGACGAAGCCAGTCGACTCTGCCAGCGCTGACCCGGTTGGAGCGCAGGAAACCCGCGAGACGGGCGGCGGCCAGTCTTCAGCCGACATTCCCGCTCGTTTAAACAATCCAGGCGCGGCCAACCCCGGTGTTGAGCCGCCGATGCCTGAGTCGATTCAGGCGGATATCGAGAAGCCACTGGATCCCACGCGCATGGGATCCGTCCCGACAGGGGATGGCTCCGGGGCGGTGCCGATGCAACCCAGCCCGGATCCGTTCATGGCGCCGCGGCAGAAAAGCTCTCCGACTCGGCTGACGTCCCGCCTGATGACATCCAAGCGATCGCTGCTCACGACCCGTCTCGGCAGCTCGGCAAAGGGATCGAAGGAACCGACCGTTCGCCAGAAAGGGCTGCGCAGCACATTAGACGATTGATCCGCAAAGTAGAGGGTTGGCGCGATCGCCCAGCGCCTCGATGGAGATTTCTTGATGACCGCATCCCGCAACTCCGCCGACCCCAAGGGGTTGGCGCAATGAGTTTCCTTGACAAGATTCACGCCTGCAACACTTGGAATCCGCGGGACTTCCTGCCCTTTCTGCTGGATGGCGAACGGATTGGCAGTCTCCGTCCGGGCGCCGCCGAGCAGCTCCGGCGTTGGCCGGCGCAGTTCCGAGTCGCAACCGACGCGGTGCACTGGTCCGGCGCACCCGCTGATTTCACGGGACGGACCGCTGTGCTGGCGGAGGTGGTCCAATGTCTCGCGGAGGAGGGGGTAGTCAGTCATCTCCATGGTGAGCCGTATCCGGTCACCGCCGGACATCGGGAGCAGGCGCGGTGTCTGATCGATCGCGCCAGCGCGCCGTTTTTTGGCATACGCGCGTTCGGGCAGCATCTGAATGGGTTTGTGCGCACTCCGCACGGGATCGAGATGTGGATCGGTCGACGCTCGGCGGATCGTCGTCTGTACCCTCGGTGTCTCGATAATCTGGTCGCCGGCGGCCTTCCCCATGGACTCAGTCTGTCTGAAAATCTTCGCAAGGAATGCGCGGAGGAGGCGGGGATGTCGGGCGCGCTGGCCGATCAGGCCGTGGCGGTCAGCGCCGTGACGTATTGCCGGGACTCGGAACGGGGACTGAAGCCCGATGTCATGTATTGCTACGATCTGGAGTTACCCGAGGATTTCGCGCCCCGCTGCACGGATGGCGAGGTAGAGACCTTCTACCGCCTGCCCGTCGAGGAAGTGCGCGATTTGGTCCGCGACACGGGGGAATTCAAACTCAATTGCAATCTGGTGATTATCGATTTCCTGATCCGTCATGGCCTGCTTGCGCAGAGCGACCCAGAGTATCTGACGATACTCCGGGGGCTACGCGCGGATTTGCCCTAGTGCTTCGCTGCTCAAGTTCCGAGACCGGGGCATTGTCGTTGTCGTTGTCGTTGTCGTTGTCGTTGTCGTGCTCGTTGTCGTGATCGTGATCGCGGTCTCGACATGGCGAATATTCGATTACGACAACGACAACGACAATGACAACGACCTGAGACGGTCTTGGGGCTTTCGCACAGTTGCTCTAGGCAGGCAAAAACCATCTAAAACTGTCAAAATAGAACTTTCATCGTATTTGCGGGAAAGGCACCATGAGCCCAGTTCGACAACCGATCAAAAGACGCATCACCGTTCCCGTGGCCATTGGCCCAGTTACCGTCGGCGGTCTGGCGCCGATCCTGGTTCAGTCCATGACCAACACCGACACCGCGGATGTGGACGCCACGGTACGTCAGGTGGCCGATCTGGCGCGGGCTGGGTCGGAGCTGGTGCGGATCACGGTTAACCATGAATCGGCCGCGCGCGCGGTCCCGGCCATCCGCGAGGCGCTCGACGCCCAGGGTTGCGGCGTCCCGCTGGTGGGCGACTTCCATTTCAACGGACATCGTCTGCTGACCGATTATCCCGAGTGCGCGCAGGCGCTGGCTAAATACCGCATCAATCCGGGCAATGTCGGCACCGGCGAGAAAAAGGACAGTCAGTTCGCGACCATGATCGAACTGGCCTGCCGCTACGGGCGGCCGGTACGTATCGGAGTCAATTGGGGCAGTCTGGATCAGGATCTGATCGTGCGCCTGATGGACGACAACGCCCGTTCCGCCGCTCCGCGCGAGGCCGAACAGGTGATGCACGAGGCCATGGTGCAGTCGGCCATCTCCAGCGCCGAGCGTGCCATGGCGCTGGGCTTGCCGAAGGATCGTATCATCCTGTCCTGCAAGATGAGCGGCGTACAGGATCTGATCGCGGTCTACCGCAAACTGGCCGAGCGTGGCGACTATGCCCTGCATCTCGGCCTGACCGAGGCCGGCATGGGTTCCAAGGGGATCGTCGGCTCGACCGCCGCGCTGGCGGTGCTGCTGCAGGAAGGCATCGGCGACACCATCCGCGTTTCGTTGACCCCGGCCCCCGGCGAGGCGCGCACCCGCGAGGTGGTGGTGGCCCAGGAAATTCTTCAGACCATGGGGCTGCGCGCCTTTGCGCCGATGGTCACCGCCTGTCCGGGCTGCGGTCGCACCACCAGCGATACCTTTCAGCATCTGGCGCAGAATATTCAGGGTTATCTGCGCGAGCAGATGCCGGCGTGGCGCACGCAGTACCCTGGCGTCGAGACCATGCAAGTGGCCGTCATGGGTTGCGTGGTCAATGGTCCCGGCGAGAGCAAGCATGCCAATATCGGCATCAGTCTGCCGGGCAGCGGCGAACGACCGTCCGCCCCGGTCTATGTGGATGGCGAAAAAGTGACGACGCTCAAAGGCGAGGGAATCGCCGAGCAGTTCAAACGCATGGTGGATGAGTATATCGAGGCTCGCTATGGTCAAGGACCACGGGCTGGAAACTGATCCGGCGGTCGGCGTTGCGTGCGCCTCCGCCAGCTTAAGCCTTTTGCTCCAATGGCAGACATCATGAGGAAATCAAGATGAACAAGCGTTTGATGGCAGGCTTGATCGCGTTCTGCGTGGCGGCACCGGTGCTGGCGGAGGATCCGTTGACGGTGCCGCTCAAGCGGTTGTCGCTCGATGCGGCGACCGCCGTGGCCCAGGGCGCGATTGCGGCCTGTCGCGAGAAAGGGATTCAGATCGCGGTGACGGTGGTCGATCGCGAGGGTAACGTTCAAGTTGCCCTGCGCGACACCATCGCCGCCCCGATCACGCTCAACATCAGCCGTATGAAAGCCTTTACCGCCGTCAATTTCAATGCCGCGACCTCGGCCATGGCGGCACGCGCGGAGTCGCCGATCGGACGCGTAGAGGGGTTGGTGATGTCGGCCGGCGGCGTGCCCGTGCTGGTGGGTGGGGCCGCGCTGGTCGCTGGTGTGGGCGTCAGTGGCGCGCCGGATGGGGCGGATGACGAAGCCTGTGCACTAGCCGGGCTCGCCCGGATCCAGGACGATCTGGATATGGCCCTGTAGACTGACACTCTAAAAGCCGGAGGTTTCCCCATGCGCTTGATCGATGCCGAGGCGGCCATCCTTGAGGATTTGAAGGAAGAAAGCGAGATCATCGCCGAGAAGCGCGTTGCAGGTATCACGGTCTATACGGCCCGACACCCGACTCTTGGCAAGCTGGTGCTCGTCAAAGCGCCAAATGGCTCGGGGGTTTTGGTCGAGGTTGACAATTAGGCCGATCTTCAGTCCTCGCCTGGCCGAGTCGTCCGCAGTCGTTTGTTGGTGCCCGTGCGGCGTTTTGCTTCGAGGCGTCGTTCTTTCGATGCCTTGGTCGGGCGAGTGGCAATGCGCGGTTTGGGACGATGCGCGGCCTGCCTGAGTAGCGCCGCCAGACGCTCCCGCGCGTCCTGGCGGTTGCGCTCGCGGGTGCGAAATCGATGCGCCTCGATCATGAGCACTCCCGACGAATCCACCCGCCTGCCGCCCAGTCGCAACAGCCGCTGTCGCACGTCCTCCGGTAGCGACGGCGATCCCGCCACATCAAACCGTAACTGCACCGCGGTCTCGACCTTGTTGACATTCTGCCCGCCCGGTCCGGGCGAGCGGGTAAATTGTTCCCGCAATTCGGACTCGTCGATCTGGATGCGGTGGTTAATCTGAAGCATGCAGGCCATTCCTGGAATTCTTGCGCCAGCCGAGGATGTTTTCAGCGTGGCGAAAAGACCGCTATCGCTCGTTATACTTAAAAGTGCGTCCGACGTGGACAATACGCGAACAATCAGCGAGGTGCGCGATGGAAACCGGGGATTACAAACATCTGTTACTCGCCGTGGATTTCGAGCGGGAGAGCGCGCCCGTCGTGGCCCGCGCCCAAGGTTTACGTCGTCTTACCGGCGCGCGGCTGACCTTGCTGCATGTCATCGAACACATTCCGCCGGCCATGGAGTACATGACCCTGGGCTATTCCGGCGAGATCGCCTTGCCGGAGAACCACGAGCTGGAGGCCGAACTGATGGCGGTTGCCATGCGCCAGATGGACGTTTTGGGCGAGCAACTCAATGTCGCGACGGTCGATCGGTTGATCCGGATTGGCTCGACCGGACATCTCATCGATGAGGTCGCGGCCGAACTGGACGCGGATCTGGTGGTGCTTGGAAGTCACGGGCGTCACGGCCTGTTTAGCGTATTCGGGTCAACGGCGCGAACGGTACTGCGTCACTCCAAATGCGATGTTCTGTGCGTCAAAATCGACGAAAACAATGCTTGAACACGGAGGGGTTTAGGTTGAAGGTCCGCGCACTGACCGTCATTCAGCACAGACCCGGCTAAACAGCCGCCGTTTCGCGTGTTCGCCGGGGCTCCAGGGCGTGGCGAACCCGCTCGAAGCGTGCGTTCAGACTCTCGTTGCGAGGCGCTGGGCCACACAGATACCACTTGTGCAGCAGTTGGTTTGCGCCCTGGAGCGGATCCTCCTCGCCCGCGGCCATGCGTTCGGCAAGCCTTGCAACCTGGAACTCCAGTCGTTGTTGCGCAAGCTCCGGCGGCGATTCCACGCCAGCGATGATCTCCAACTGGAGGCAAAGCCGGCTGCGTTGCGAGTCGTTTTCCGCAAAACGACGCTTGAGTTCGGCCAGTCGCGCGGGATCCTGCGCGGCGTCGAGCGCGTATTCGAAACGTGCCGACAGCGCATGACTTACCGGCAGATCTTGTTGCAATTCGCTCCACAAGTGTCGCGCGGCGGCGGGATCGATCGCTTCGGAGGTCGCGCCGAGCGCACTGAGCTCAAGCCGTTCGCAGAGTTCAGCCTGACGCTGCACGAGATCCAGCACGGCTTGCCGTTGCTGGTCCTCGCCCGCGCGAATGCGTTGCTCCAGTTCGTCGCGGCAGTCGTGCCATTGACGCGCCAATTGGCTGGCGGACGGGCGGGGGACCGGAAGTGCCTGGGCGGTGCGCCAGCGCTCGTCGAGTTCCCGCAGCCCGGCGGCCAGTCGTTGCGGATCGGCGTCGCTCGCGGCCAATGCCCGTGCCTCGGCGCAGAGGTTCTCGCGAGTGGCGAGATGGTCCTTGAGTTCGTTCGTCTGAGCCTCGTACAGCGCGATCCGCCGTTCGAAGACGGCGTCGCAGGCCGCACGGAAGCTCTGCCAGAGTCTGTTTTCGTCTTTCTGGCGCGCCGGGACCGTCGTGCGCCATTCGCGTTGCAGCGCCTTGGTCTGTTCGATGGCGGCGTCCAGGTTGGGGGCATCGGCGAGCGCCCGCACGCGTTCGATCAAGTTGCGTTTGTGCGCCTGATTGAGCTTGCGTTCAGTCTCCAGGCGCTGATCGAGCTGTTTGAGCGATTGGTGAAAGCGACGCTCCAAGGCTTTGCGATGGCGACCCTCGGTCTCTCCGATGTTGGCCCAGGTCTGACGGGTCTCACGCTCGGCTCGCAGAATCCTTTTCCAGTCCACGCGATCCCAATCGACCTTGCTTAAAAAATCTTCGATCTGTTGGCAGACACTCTCGCGCGCGGACCGGTTCGACTCGCGCTCGGCGGCCCGGGCCTCCATAAAGGGACGGCAGCGCGCATAGACGGACTCCGAGGCGGCGTGGAAACGTTCCCAGAGCGCCTGGTTGGCGGGCGAGCCGGATTGGTCGAGTCCCTTCCAGTCCAGTTGCAGTGTGTGCAATTGCTCGGCCAGCGCCGCGAGCGGCAGCTCCTGTTCAATGAGCGCTTCCATGTTCGCGCACAGCCCCTCGCGATGCTGATCCGCGCCCCAGCGGCGCCAATGCTGAAGTTCGCGCAGTTGGGGGGCGAGGATGCGCAGACGGCTGGCAATCTCGGTCGTGGCTTCCTTGGGCAATTCGCTCGCCTGGATCAGTTCGAGTCCGGCTTGCAGGCTTTGGTAGAGTGGATCGGCTTTTTTGAGTTCGCCGGCCGCGAGACGGGTCTCCAGTGCGAGCAGCCGCTCCGGAAGCTGTTGCAGGCGTTGCTCGGCGTGCCGGCGCTGCTGGTCGAGCCGGGATTCGAGCCGTTCGGCCAGCGTCAGAAAATCCCGTGTCACCTCCGATTCGGGCTGCCGTGCCACCAGTGTGCGACCCTGATCGAGGAGCGCCCTGGTCTTGCGATGATCTGGCGTCCTGGTTTCGTCGAGGAGTCGTTGGGCGCGCGCGACCGTCCGCCGCAGACTTTCGACATTCTGACGTTGCTCCGTCAGGGCTTGCCGCACGGTATCCGCGGTTTGAATGAGCGCTCGATAGCGTTCATTGAGACGACGTTGCTGGGGATCCGCAAGGGCGGGAAGCGCGTTCCAGGCCATGTCGATCCGCGCGCGCAGCGCGTCGATCTCGCTTTCCCCGGTCAGGTTGACAACGTCAGACAATTCGTCAAGCAACGCCTGGCGCTCCGCTCGCACCGCATCCAGGGCCTCATGTCGCGCGATCTGGTTTGCGCTCTCTTGACGATCGTCCGCATGGGCTGTCAGAAAACGCTCGCGCTCGGCTTGATAACGTGCCTGCAAGTCGGCATCGCCCTCTGTCTCGGCGGCGAGCGACGCCCATTGGCGATCCAGATGTTCCAGGATCGCGCGATCCTGGCTCCAGTTGCCCAGACGTCCCAGTCGCTCGGCCTTGGCGCAGAGATCCTCGCGCTGGTCGCGAATTCGCTGTGGCAGCTCTTCCCGCTCGGCGATCAGGCGCAGCTTGTCGCGTGCGATGCGATAGACGTTTTTATCTTTTTTCCCGATCTGTCGAGCGACGAGTTCCAGTCCTGCCTTGTCGTTCAAACGCTCGACCGCAAGGCCGCGGTTCGCCGCCAGCGAATCCTGCACGGCACATTGAGCCAGCACCGTCGGAGATTGAATCCGAATGAGCGCGGCGCGTCGAATTTCGGGGGCGTTGGCCTGGATGGCGATCTGCTCGACGAGCGCAAGATCCTCGATTTGGGACAACTCGCCAATCCGCTCCGCGAGTGGGATTTCCTCTTGATCGCCTTCGCACAGCAAGTGGCGCAAGCGCGCGGCGGCGGTTGCGCGCACTCCGGCATCGGCGTCATCGCTCAGAAGCTGGCGAAGCAACGGGAGATTCTGGAGTTGGCGTGCCGCGTTGCATCGTCTCTCGGGGTCCGCGGGATGCTGCGCCTGTTCGGCGAGGACTTCCTGGTTCTTGGAGACGACGGCCTGTTTGGTTTCGGCCGCGGCCTGTTGTCTTTTTTTGAGGAATCGCTCGAATAGCATGTCAGCTCCGTCATTCGTTGCTTACAGCCCAACATTGTACCCGAGCGAACGGCTGTGTTTGCGCCAGACAGCGCATACCCAGCAATTTTCAGTTCGAGCGCCGTTTAGCCTCCTCTGCCAAGCGGTGTCCGCGCGGCGACGGGAATGCTGGAGAGCCCTGTGATGGAGCGCCGGTCTTTCTCGGTCCTCACGCCTCTTTAGGCGGCTAGCCCCGAACGTATGGATTGGCGCGTCGTTCGTGTCCGATGGTGGACATGGGGCCATGCCCCGGAATGAAGCGGACATCGTCGCCCAGCGCGAAGAGTCGCTGTTGAATCGAGTCGAGCAGTTGCTGATGATTGCCGCGCGGAAAGTCGGTGCGCCCGATGGAGCCCCGAAAGAGCACGTCGCCGACCTGCGCCAGTCGGTTCGCGGCGTCGACGAACACCACATGTCCGGGGGTGTGCCCCGGACAATGCAGCACTTCCAGCCGTTCCTCGCCGACGCTGACGGTATCGCCCTGTTGCAGCCATTGGTCCGGCTCGAAATCGCGTACAGGCGGAAATCCGAACATCTGACACTGGGCCGGTAGCGCATGGATCAGAAAGGCGTCGTCGGGATGCGGCCCGACAATGGGCAGACCGAGCCGCTCGGCAAGATCGCCGCTCGCGCCCACATGATCCAGATGACCGTGGGTCAGGAGGATGCGTTCGGGCTCAAGGTTCAACTCGGCGATCAGTGCGAGGATGCGATCCGGTTCGCCGCCAGGATCGATAATGGCGGCGCGCCGGGTGCGTTCGCACCAGAACAGGGTGCAGTTCTGCTGGAACGGGGTGACGGGCAGGATGCGATAGTCCACGTCGATTTGGCATTCAGACAGTCATTGGAGACCGGCTCAGGCGCGCAGCATCAGATAGAGAGAGTCCTTGAGAAGAAGACGTTTTTTCTTCAGTTCCTCGATGGTTTCATCGGCGACCGGGGTTCCGAGTTCCTCGATGCTCCGCACGCGGGCATCGAGTTCGTCATAGTCGTCCATGCGTTGCGCGAACTCGGGGTTCGCGGAGCGGAGTGCCGCGATCTTGTTTTCCAAATCCGGAAATTCATGGAGCAGGTCGTGCGATTCGCCGAGCATGGTGTCGCTTCCTCTTCAGGGGCGACCGCCGCGCGGAGTGCGCGGACAGTCGGGATGGTTGGTCGACATTGATTGGTTTGGGCGCCAGAAACGGGACGCCGAACGTCCGAAAAGTATACTCCAGGACGCGGGATCCGAAATAGTCCGGTCACATTCGAGCGCATTCCTCCAATCAATCGCGCCCCTGGATGACGGGCATTGTTGGTGCGTTGGCTCGGTTTTGACTGAACTTCTATTTCGTCCTGGTATCCAGTTCCGTGATCACCTCTGCGCTGATCTCAAGTGAATCGTCGAGGTAGAGCATACCCGCCATGCTACGTTCTACCACCATGCCAAGCTTTTTCCGTTTCGCCACGGCGTTGACCGCCTCGCGCGCGGGCACGATGATTTCCCGGCCCTTTTCTTGCTGCACTTTCATTAGTTCCTGCTGAATCGGCAGCGTTTTTTTCTGATAGTCCTCGATGCGGGCTTGGATCTCCTTTTCCTTCTTGGCGAGTTGGTCCTTGCTCATCAGCGCCTTATCGCGCTCCAGCGATTGTTGCATGGTCTGGATCTGCTTTTCGTCTTCCGCGAACTGTCTGGCTTTCGGCTCGAACTCTTTGCGCAATTGTTCCTGTAAACGCTGACCGAGCTTGCTTTGCTCCAGAACTTTCTGCATGTCGACGTAGCCGACGCTGGTGTTGTTGGCCGCAAGTGTCGGCAGAACCATGAAGAGGGAAAGCGCGAGGAACAGAATCGGACGGGGCATAGAATGGCACTCCGAGAGAATGGCTTGAGGTTGGGGATGAAAACATCGAGGGTTGGTCCGGGCACGCGGGGCACGGACGAATCCATCGGGGTTTGCGATTGTAACCATGCCGGGCGTGTGACGACAGAATTGTCTGACGTCTAAACCGCGTCCCTGCCAAGGACCGCGGATGCGCCAAACGTCGATCTCACTCGACACGCAGTCTTTCGCTCTGGACGCGGTTTAAACGTCGTTAGCGGTTGCCTGGCGGATCGGAAAAAATCGGTGAGTCGACGATGCCGGGCTTGCGTCAAGGTCACGCCTGTCGGATGCTCTCAATCGTTTATTCCCGGTTCGCCATCACTCAAAATTTCATTCCGGAGAACCTCATCGTGGGTAATTCACTGCAAGACCAGCTCCTCAAGGCCGGCCTGGTCGATCAGCACAAGCTCAAGCAGTCGCGTTCGACGCAACACAAACAAGGGAAGCAGGCCGGAAAACGCGGTCCTCACGTCGATGCCGAGGCGCGTCAGGCGGCCGAGCGGGCACGCGTCGAGAAGGCCGAGCGCGACCGCGAACTCAATCGCCAGCGTCAGGAAGAGGCGGCGCTGCATGCCGCCGAAAACGAAATCCGTCAGTTGATCCATGCCAACCGGGTGGTCCGCGACGGCGGCGAACTGGTCTACAACTTTACCGATGGGGCAACGCTCAAGCGCATCTATGTCAACAAAGAGCAACACGCCAAGCTGGTCTCCGGGCGGCTGGCGGTGGTGCGTCAGGATACCTTCTACGAAGTCATTCCGGCCGAGATCGTCGAACGGGTGCGCGCCCGCGACGCCAGTCTGGTGCTGGTCTTCAACCAGCCGACGGCGCAACCGGATGCCGACGATCCCTATGCGGAGTTTCAGGTTCCCGACGATCTCATGTGGTAAGGGAGCGCGTCCATGTCCGACCCCATCAATCTCAAGCTCGCGGTTCTGATCGACGCCGATAATGCTCAGGCGAGCATCGTCGAGGGCCTGTTGGCCGAAATCGCGAAATATGGCACCGCCCATGCCAAGCGAATCTATGGCGACTGGACCCTGCCCAATCTGGGCTCCTGGAAAGATACCCTGCTGCGCCATTCGATCCAGCCCATGCAGCAGTTTCGCTATACCAAGGGCAAGAACGCCACCGATGGGGCCATGATGATCGACGCCATGGACCTGCTCTACTCGCGCAACTTCGACGGTTTCTGCATCGTCTCCAGCGACAGCGACTTTACGCGCCTCGCCTCGCGTCTGCGCGAGTCCGGTATGACGGTCTACGGCTTCGGCGAGCAGAAGACGCCCGAGCCCTTCGTCGCCGCCTGCGATAAATTCGTCTATACCGAGGTGCTGCGCGAGGACGTCGGCGGCGACGCTACCACCCGCAAGAGCGGCAAGGAACTCAAGCGCGATCCCAAGCTTGTCGCCCTGCTGCGCAACGCGGTCGACAGCGCGGCCGACGATACCGGCTGGGCCGGGCTCGGCATGGTCGGCACGGCCATCGCCAAGCGCAGCCCGGAGTTCGACTCGCGCAATTACGGATATGCCAAGCTGAGCGGTCTGCTCAAGGCGATGCAACTGTTCGATCTGGAAGAACGCCCGGTCGGGCGGGGGCCGAACAAAGCGCTCTATGTGCGCGATCAGAAGACCGCGGCCGGGGCCTGAGTCCGGTTCACGATGGAATTGATCGACACCCACTGTCATCTGGATGTGCCTGAATTTTCCGTCGACCGCACGGCGGTCAGACAGCGCAGCGGGTCAGCCGGCCTGGTGGGGATCGTCATTCCGGCGATTCATGCCGATGGCTGGCCGGATTTGCTGGCGCTGTGTTCTGACGGATCGGCGATTGGCCCGGCGCTCCATCCGGCGCTGGGGCTGCATCCGGTCTATCTGGACCGGCATCGCGAGACGGACATCGCTGCCTTGGAACGGGCGGTGGCGGACGCCCGGCCCGTGGCGATCGGCGAGATCGGGCTCGATTATGTTGTCCGCGAGCTGGATCCCACGCGCCAGCAGACCCTGTTCGAGGCCCAGTTGGAGATCGCCCGGAGCGTGGGGCTGCCGGTACTGCTGCATGTCCGCAAAGCCCACGACGAGGTGCTGGCCACCTTGCGCCGTCTCCCGGTGATCGGCGGGATCGCCCATGCCTTCAACGGCAGTTTGCAACAGGCGCGACAGTATCGGGATCTGGGGTTCAAACTCGGCTTCGGCGGCATGCTGACCTTCGAACGCTCCACCAAACTTCGACGTCTGGCCGCCCAGGTTCCGCTGGAGTCCATCGTGCTGGAGACGGACGCGCCCGACCTGACGGTCGCCGCGCATCGGGGCGAACGCAACAGCCCGGAATATCTGCCGGATGTGCTCGCGGCGCTCGCCCGCGTCCGCGACGCCGACCCCGGCGATCTGGCCGCCCTCACCACGGCCAATGCCCGCGCGGTGCTGAATCTTCCATGAATTCTGAATTGCCCGCCGACGCGCATCTCTGGGAGCGCACCCGAATCCTGGTCGGCGACGACGGGGTGGCAAGACTGCGCGCGAGTCATGTGCTGCTCGCCGGGCTGGGCGGGGTCGGCTCCTTCGCCGCCGAGGCGCTGGCGCGCGCGGGCGTCGGGGCGCTGACGCTCGCCGATCATGACCGGGTGGTGCCCTCGAATCTGAACCGTCAACTGGTGGCCCTGGCATCCACGGTCGGACGGCGCAAGACCGAGGTCATGGCGGAGCGGATCGCCGACATCAATCCGGCCTGTCGGCTGACCCTGATCGAGGAATTCCTGCCGGCGGAGGGGATGGAGTCTCTCCTGGCCGGCGGGTTCGATCAGGTGGCCGATGCCATCGACAGCCTCAACAGCAAGCTCGCGCTGATCGAAACCGCCGTGCGTCTGGGCGTTCCCATTGTCAGCAGCATGGGCGCTGGCGGGCGTCTCGATCCGACTCGGGTCCAGGTTGGCGACCTGATGGATACCCAGGTCTGCCCACTGGCGCGCGAGGTTCGCAGCCGTCTGCGCCGGCGCGGGATCGGGCGCGGCGTCACCGTGGTCTGGTCCGACGAGTCTCCCATGCCAGCCTTGTCCCCCGAGGCGACTGATCGCGGTCGGCCACGCGCGGTCAATGGCACCCTGAGTTATCTGCCGTCGTTATTCGGACTGATGCTGGCGGGGGTCGTGGTGCGGCGTTTGCTGGCGTAACCTGTCGTTGGCGTTCAAGGGGCCGTGATCGGCGTTGGGGGCGATGGGTTTTGTGAGTAGGGATCGGCGTAGAGACAAGGCAATGCCTTGTCTCTACATGGGCGAATTATGTCCAACCATCGCCTGAAGCGCCTGGCCGCGCTCGTTCCCGCGTCCACTCCGGCAGATCCGCGGGAGGCATCGGTCGGGCATAGAAATAGCCCTGACCAAGACAGCAGCCCTCGGCGAGGAGCAGTGCCCCCTGGTCCTGAGCTTCGATGCCCTCCGCCAGTACCTCCAGTCCGAGCGTGGCCCCCAGGGTGATGATGGCGCGTACGATATCGAGGTCGCGCCGGCTGGTGCCGATGTCGCGCACGAAGGAGCGATCGATCTTGAGCTGGTCCACCGGGAGTTGTTTCAGCCGCGATAGCGACGAGTAGCCGGTGCCGAAGTCGTCGATGGCGAGACTGATCCCGTCGGCCTTGAGTCGCTCCAATTCCTCGATGATTTGGCTGGCGCAGCGTTCCATGGCGACGCCCTCGGTGATCTCCAGCCCCAGATGCTCGGCGGGCAGGCCCGTTTCGGCGAGAATCCGTTGCGTGACGCGATGCAGGTCGCCGCGATGCACTTGCGAGTGGGCGATATTGACATAGACCCGCCCAAAGGCGATGCCCGCATCGAGCCACTGCCGCGCCTGCGCGCAGGCGCTGTGCAGCGCCCATTCGCCGATGGCGGCGAGACTGCCGCCTTCCTCGGCGATCTCGATAAAATGTCCCGGCAGCAGGAATCCCAGCTCGGGATGCTCCCAGCGGATCAGGGCTTCAAGCCCGATCAACTCCCCGGTGTCGAGCCGGATCTGCGGCTGATAGTGCAGCCGTAATTCGCCGCCCTTGACCGCGCGACGCAGACCGTTCTCCATCATGGCGCGGTGTTGAACGTTCTCGGTGAGCTTGTCGGTGTAAAAGGCGTAGCCATTGCCGCCGGCCTTTTTGGCCTGGCGCAGCGCGAAGCCGGCGTTGCTCAACAGGGTGGCGCTGTCCTCTCCGTCGCGCGGATAGAGCGCGACCCCGATGCTGGCGGTGATGAAGAGGTCGCGCCCGCCGATCTGGAAGGGCTGGACGATAGCGTGCAGCAGTGTCTCGGCGACCCGCCCAGCGTCCGCGTCGTCGCGGATGTCTTCGAGGATGACGGTCAATTCGTCGCCGCCGAAACGGGCGACGGTATCGTCGCGACGCACCCGCTCGCGCAGACGCTCCGCCACGGCGCGCAACAGCCGATCCCCGCCGGGGTGTCCCAGGCTATCGTTGATGCCTTTGAAACGATCGAGATTGACGAAGAGCACCGCCAGTTGGTCGCGATCGCGCGCGGCGCGTCGGATCGCATGCTCCAGACGCGAGTCGAACAGCAGACGATTGGGCAGCCCGGTGAGCGCGTCGTGATGCGTGAGGAAATCGAGCCGTTCCTGCGAATGCTTGGCCTGACTGAGATCGGAAAAGACCCCGACAAAATGCGTGGTCCGCCCTTGTGCGTTGGCGACCCTGGTGATCTGGAGCAGAATCGGATGGAGACTGCGATCCTGACAACGGATCGAGACCTCGCCGCGCCACTGACCGCTCGCGGTCAGCGAGCGGCGGATGGCTTGGAAAAAGGCCGGACGGTGGCGTCCGGATTTGAACCTTGACAGATACTGGCCGACGAGCGCCTCGCGCGGGTAACCGGTCAGTTCCAGGCAGGCGCGATTGACTTCGAGAATGCGCGAGCGGGCGTTGGTCAGATAGATCCCCTCGGCGGTGCTGTCGAAGACCGTGGCGGTGAGACGCAGGCGTTCCTCGGCGGCCCGGATATCGCTCAGATCCAGATCGACGCAAAACATTTCTTTGCGACCCGCGCTGTTGCACTGCATCACATGGCTGGAGAAGACGGTCACGGGCGAGCCGTCCTTGCGCCGCAGCGTCAATTCGCCCGCTGGAACCGGAATATCGCGTTCCAGCCAGTCTATCACGGCGGCAACCACGCCCCCGCGCATCGGTTCCGGGATGATCAGATCCTCGAGGCGTCGTCCCATGGCCTCTTCACGGCGGTAGCCATAGATGCGCTCATTGGCGTCGTTCCAGAAGGTGACGCGGCGTTCCTCGTCATACCCCTGCACCGAGATCGCGGGCAGTTGCTCCAGAATGCCGCGAAAACGCGCCTCGCTCTCGCGCAGCGCGGCCTCCGCCCGCAGGCGCTCGCCGGGGTCGTTCAGCGTGATCAGCAAGAGATCGGTTCGTTCGACCGCCAACCGGCATGCGCGGACTTCCAGAGGGTTGCCGTTAGGCACCGTGGCGAGGCAGACCCGCTCCCCCGCGTCCTCGCGCAGGGCTCGCAAGGACCAGTCCGAGGGCCAGAGGGTCAGGGATTCGACTGACTCGCCGAGCAGACGGTCCTCGTCGGTCGCGAGCAAGGCGCAAGCGACGGCGTTGGCCAGGAGAATCCGACCGTCGCGGGCGTCCGCCGCGAGCAGTCCCTCGCGACTTGCATCCAGCAGGCCGCGCAAGAGCCGAGAGCGTGCGTCAAGCGGGGCGAAAGTCGTGACATCCATCCTGATCCGAGACTGCTTCATCGCTGCGATCCTTTAGGCTGCGTGGACGGTCATGCTCCGTCGAGACGGGGGAAGCGTCTGTCTACTCGAACGCCGTGACCGGTGGATTCGGCCGGTTTCCCTTGACAGTGCCCCAGGCAGCGAGCGCCTCCTGGCGCGAGATGGCAAGGTCCACGATGGGTAGAGGATAGTGACTTCCCAGCCGGATGTCAGCCGCCTTCAGGATTGGCGGGGGCGCTGTCCAGGGCTGATGGATATATTGGTTCGGGAGACGCGCCAGCTCCGGGCACCAGCGGCGGACATAGCCGCCATCCGGATCGAAGCGCTCGCCCTGACGCACCGGATTGAAGACGCGGAAATAGGGGGCCGCGTCGGCGCCGCAGCCGGCGGTCCACTGCCAGCCCTGCGTGTTGCTCGCCAGATCGGCATCCACCAGCGTGTCCCAGAACCAGCGCGCGCCCGACTGCCAGGGGAGCCGCAGATTCTTGGTGAGCAGGGAGGCCACGACCATCCGCACTCGATTGTGCATCCAGCCCGTGTGCCAGAGTTCGCGCATCCCGGCGTCGACCAGCGGGATGCCCGTGCGACCGCGCTGCCAGGCGTCGAGCCGTTCTGCAGCCCCATCGGTGCGCCAGGGGAAATCCGCAAAGCGCGGATCCAGCGGTTCGGCGGGTGTCTGGGGGAAGTGATACAGCAGGTGATAGGAAAATTCGCGCCAGCCGAGTTCGCGCACGAAGGGCTCGGCGGGTTCGGCTGTGGGGTCGCCGAAGCGCTCGACGATCATGGCCAGCAGGCGACGGGGGCCGATCTCGCCAAAGTGCAGATGCGGGGAAAGTCGGGAGGTGCCGGGCGCGTCGGGCCGGTCGCGTGTTGCGCCATAGTCCGCGACGCGGGTATCGAGAAAGGCGTTGGCGCGCGCCAGCACGGCGGACTCGCCGGGCGTCCAGGTCGCACGCAAGCCTTGGTCCCAGGGGATCGTCGGCAAGAGGCCCAGATCCTCCACCGACAGACCGCCAACCGGAGCGACGCCGGCGGGGAGCGACTCCGGGGCCGGCTCGGGTCGGATGCCGGAGAGTTCCTTGACGCAGGCGCGCCAGAAAGCGCTGAAGACCCGGTAAGGCTGGCCATTTCCATTGGCGATTTCCCACGGCTCGAACAGCAGCGCAGCGTTGTGGCTCTCGCAACGCAGACCGTCCGATCTGAGCGCCTGTTTGATCCGGGTATCGCGCTCGCGCGTGACCGGATCGTAGAGGCGGTTCCAGGACACCCCGATTGCGCCAGTGGCCGCGACGATGCGCCGCAGTTCGGTCAGGCTATCCCCGCGCGCGATCCAGAGACGGCCGCCGAAGCGTTGCAACGATTCATCGAGCGCCAGCAGACTGCCGTGCAGCCACCAGCGGCTGGCCGCGCCCGGCGCCCAGGGCGCTTCCTCGTTGGGCGCGTGGATGTAGACCGGCACGATCCGCGCGCCAGTGCTCAGGGCGTGGGTCAGCGCCGGGTTGTCGTCGAGACGCAGATCGCGGCGAAACCAGAGGAGAATGGTTTGAGGCATGCATGTTGCGCTCGGTGTGGGGAAGACGTGGGTCGGCCGGCCCGGCAATTCCCCGGCATGTTCCTGGAGCCAAAACTTCCAATCAAGCCAAGAACGGCGGAGAGCGCGTCATGGTCGATTTAGGAATCACGTTCAATTGGCGGTTTTTCCGCCTGCGGTTCTAAAAAAGTCGACAGGTGACGGGATCGCCGACGGGCACAGGGGGCGAGCCTCGGGCAAGGCGTACAGGATGCCTTACTGGGTGCCCATCAGGATAGGCCGGGATTGCGGCTCCCTTTGGTCTCAAGGTTAGGGAACGAAGCGATAGCCGATTCCGGTCTCGGTGACGAGATGTCTCGGGATTGACGGATCGGCTTCGATCTTCCTGCGTAGCGCGCCCATATAGACGCGGACGTAGTGGCTTCGTTCCGCGTAGGCCGGCCCCCACACCTGCTTCAACAGTTGCCGGTGCGTGAGCACGCCATGCGGATGGGTGGCCAGATAGACGAGCAGGCGGTATTCAATCGGCGTGAGATGCACGGAATTCCCCGCGCGCTCGACCATCCGGCGTGCCAGATCGATACGAATGTCGCCGAAGGCGATGAGGTTGTCTGGAGGCGTTCCAGTGGTGGCTTGACGACGCCGTTGGGCGCGCACCCGCGCCATCAGCTCGGCCACGCCGAAGGGCTTGGTCAGGTAGTCGTCGGCGCCGGCGTCGAGGGCCGCCACCTTGTCGGTCTCGGTCGTGCGGGCCGAGAGGACGATGATGGGGATGTCCGACCAGCCGCGCAGCTCGCGGATGAAATCCAGTCCATCGCCATCGGGCAGCCCCAAGTCAAGCAGCACCATCAGTGGCTGGGCGGTTGCCGCCTCCAGCAGCGCCTGGCGCACCGAAGCGGCTTCGATCGCCCGGAACCCTTCGGCTTTCAGGGCGCGACATACGAAGCGACGAATCATGGGCTCGTCTTCGATCACCAGGATGGCTGCCGTGGTGTCAGTCGTCATGAGGATTCGCAAGAAACGGCCGCCTCATCCAGGAGGTCCACCGTGGGGGGATTGCCGCGCGGCAGGGTGACGACGAAGCGTGCGCCCCCGCCGCCGCGGGCTTGCACGCGGATGGTCCCGCCATGCGCCTCGACGATGGCGCGGCAGAGCGATAACCCGAGCCCCATCCCCGACATCGCTTGCGCTTCGTGCCCGCGTTCGAGAGTCTGGAGGACGGCCTCCGCTTTGTCCGATGGCAGGCCGGGGCCGGCGTCCTCGACCCAGAACTCGACCTGATCGGCGGATGGCATGGCGGCGCCGATGCCGATCGCGGTTCCGGACGGCGTGTACTTGGCCGCATTGTCGAGCAGGTTCACCAGGAGACGCTCCATGAGCATGGCGTCGAGTTCCAGCAAGGGTAAGTCCTCGGGCAGGTCCACGCTGACGCGATAGTGCGCGAGCACTGACTGGAGCGCCTTGAGCGCGCTGCCCACTACTTCTTCCAGTGGCTGCCACTGGCGGTTCAGCAGGACCGTTCCGGAGCGCAGGCGCGCCATGTCGAGCAGGTTGTTGGCAAGGGTCGTCATCCGCCGTGCCTCATCGCGGATCTCGGCGGCGATGTCGGCCTGATCGGGCGTCAGCGACGGGCGGGCGATCAGCAGCGAATCGGCCAAACCGACCAGAACCGTGAGCGGCGTGCGCAGATCATGAGAGATCGCCGAGAGAAAGGCGTTGCGCAGGCGCTCGGATTCCATCTTGAGGGTCGTGGTCTGGGCGATCTCGACGTAATGCACCCGTTCGACCGCGATCGCGATCAGCCGCGCAAAGGTATCGAGCAGACGCCCCTGCTCGGGTGTCATGACGTCCGTCGGGTCGCGCGGTTCGATGGCCAGCACGCCCCGGATGCGCATTGGCGCCTTGAGCGGGACATACAGCAGCGGGCTCCCCGGCAGGGTGTCGGTGCCGCAACCGGCCTCGGCCTCGTGCTCGAAGGCCCATTTTCCGATGCCCAGGTCAACGGGCAGATCGGCTGGCGCGGGCAGCACCTGCTGACCGAGTTCGGCGCCCTCGTTCGCCAGTATCAGGACCGCGCGCGCACCGAACTCGGCCGCGGCGAAACGCTGGCCGATCTCGGCGATCTGTTGCGGTAGCAGCGCGCCCGAGAGATCGCGCGCGAGCTCGTAGAGGGCGCGCGAGCGGCGCTCCCGCCGGCTCGCCACGCGCGCCTGATAACGCATGCCCGTGGTCAGGTGGGCGGTGATCAGTCCGACGCCGAGCATCACGGCGAAGGTGATCAGGTACTGTACGTCGCTGACCGAGAGCGAAAAGCGCGGCGGGACGAAGAGCAGATCGAAGGCGACGACGTTGATAAAGGCCGCCATGACTGACGGCCCCAGCCCGTAGCGCGCCGCGACCACCACGATCGCGAGGAGAAAGAGCATGGCGATGTTGGCAAGCTCGAAGACGGAATGCAGCGGCGAGGCGAGCAAGGCCGTCGACGCACAGATGAGCAGGCTCATCGCATAGGACGACCAGGGCGCCTTGAAGCGTTCGCGCCACGAGGCGTCGCTGCCCCCCTTGACCGGGGAGGGCGCGCGCGTCTCCTCGTGGGCCACCAGGATGACCTCGAGATCCGGCCCCTGGCGGGCGATACGATCGGCGACCGATTGGCGCCAGGAACGCCAGGCGCGGACCCGGTCGCGTCCAACCAGGATCCGAAACAGGTTGTGACCGCGGGCGTATTCCACGATGACCTCGACCGGATCGGCGCCGGACAGGGTCGCGGTCTCGGCCCCGAGTTCCTGCGCGAGCCGCAGACGCGCGAGGATGCGCTGGCGTTGGCGGCGCGGCAGACGCTGCAGGGCCGGCGTCTCGACATAGAGCGCGTGCCAGGGCACGTCATCGCGCGCGGCGATGCGCGCGGCGCTGCGGATCACGCGCTCGGCGTTTTCGCCGGGGCCGACGCAGGCCAGCACGGTTTCGCGGGTCTGCCACACGGCCGAGACCGACTGGTCGCGCCGGTATTCGAGCATCTGCCGATCAACGCGGTCGGCGGTGCGCCGCAGGGCCAGTTCGCGCAGCGCGATCAGGTTGCCCTTGCGAAAGAAGTTCTGGATCGCCCGCGCCGCCTGATGCGGCAGGTAGACCTTGCCCTCCTTCAGCCGTTGCAGCAACTCGTCCGGCGCGAGATCGACCAGGACCACCTCGTCGGCGGCGTCGAAGACGTGATCGGGCAGGGTCTCCCAGACCCGGATACCGGTGATCCCGCCGACGATGTTGTTGAGCGTCTCCAGATGCTGGACATTGAGCGTGGTATAGACATCGATACCGGCGGCCAGCAGCTCATGGACGTCTTGCCAGCGTTTGGGGTGACGCGAACCGGCCAGGTTGGAGTGGGCCAGTTCATCGACCAGGATCAGCGCCGGGTGACGGGCCAGGGCGCCGTCCAGATCGAGCTCGCGCATCCGCCGCCCGTGGTAGTCCACCTCCTTGAGCGGCAGACACTCCAACCCTTGGAGCAGGATCTCGGTCTCCCGGCGACCGTGGGTCTCCACCAGACCGACGACGACATCGACCCCCTGCTCGCGCTGTTGATGGGCCGCGGCGAGCATCGCGTAGGTCTTGCCGACACCCGCCGAGGCGCCGAAAAAGACCTTGAGCCGCCCGCGTGCCGCGCGAGCCTCCTCGGCGACGATGCGCGCGAGGAGCGCGTCGGGGTCCGGACGCTGGTCGTTCATGTCCGCTCTTCTCCTGGGTGACGGACTAGGGGGTGCTGGGTTCGACCGGGGCGAGAAGGTCGAGCGCCCGATTCAGCGCGAGCACGTTGACGCGTGGCGCGCCGAAGAGACCGAAGTCGGAGCCCTGGGTATGCGCCTGAACGAGCGCCTCCACCTGCTTGGGATCGAGTCCGCGCCGGCTGGCCACGCGCGCCACCTGATAGGCCGCGGCGGCGGGGCTGATGTGCGGGTCCAGACCGCTCGCCGATGCCTGAACCAGATCGCCGGGGATGGGTAGATGATGGTCCGGGTTCGCCGCCTTGAGCGCGGCGATGCGTCCCTGGACGGCCTCCACCAGCGTCGGATTCAATGGTCCCAGATTCGAGCCGCCCGAGGCGGCGCCGTTATAAGGTCCACCGGCAGTGGCCGACGGCCGTCCCCAGAAATCGTTGGGATCGGTGAAGGATTGGCCGATCAGGGTCGAGCCAACCGGTCGACCTTCCTCGAAGATAAGGCTGCCGCGCGCCTGTTCGGGGAACAGAACCCGCGCTATCCCGGTGACGGCGAGCGGGTAGAGGGCGCCGGTCAGGAGCGAGAGCAGGACGAAGATGCTGACGGCGGGACGGATCAGTGTGTTCATGTTGGCATGCTCCTCAGGCAAGACCGCTCGCGGCGATCAGGAGGTCGATCAGCTTGATCCCGATGAAGGGCGCGACGAGTCCGCCGAGACCGTAGATCGCTAGATTGCGCCGTAGCAGGGCGCCAGCGCCCGTGGGCCGGTAGGTCACGCCTCGGAGTGCCAGCGGAATCAGGGCGACGATGATCAGGGCGTTGAAGATGACGGCGGAGAGGATTGCCGAGGTGGGACTGGCGAGCCCCATGAGGTTGAGCGCCCCGAGCTGCGGGTAGGTGGTCACAAAGGCCGCCGGGATGATGGCGAAATACTTGGCGACATCGTTGGCGACGCTGAAGGTCGTGAGCGCGCCACGGGTCATGAGCATCTGTTTGCCGGTCTCGACCACCTCGATCAGCTTGGTCGGGTTGGAGTCCAGATCGACCATGTTGCCGGCCTCCTTGGCGGCCTGGGTGCCGGTGTTCATCGCCACCGCGACGTCGGCCTGGGCCAGCGCCGGGGCATCGTTGGTGCCGTCGCCGGTCATGGCGACCAGCCGCCCCTCGGCCTGATACTGGCGGATCAGTGCCAGCTTGGCCTCCGGCGTGGCCTCGGCCAGGAAGTCGTCGACCCCGGCCTCGGCGGCGATGGCGGCGGCGGTGAGGCGGTTGTCGCCGGTGATCATGACGGTGCGGATGCCCATGCGCCGCAGCCGCGCGAAACGCTCCTTGATCCCGCCCTTGACGATGTCCTTGAGTTCCACCACGCCCAGCACCCGCTTCCCCTCGGCCACCACGAGCGGTGTGCTGCCGCGTCGCGCGACCGCGTCGACGCCTTGCAGCACCCCCGCCGGAAAGTGCCCGCCGATGGCTTCGACGTGCCGGCGGATCGCATCGACCGCGCCCTTGCGGATCGGTATCCCCTTTGCATCCACCCCGCTCATGCGTGTCTGCGCCGAGAAATGGATGAATTGCGCCTCCAGCGTCTGCAGATCGCGCTCGCGCAGGCCGAACCGCTGCTTGGCCAGCACCATGATGCTGCGCCCCTCCGGCGTCTCGTCGGCGAGCGAGGCCAGATGCGCGGCACTCGCCAGCTCGCGCTCGCTCACGCCGTCCGCCGGGAGGAAGGCCGATGCCTGCCGGTTGCCCAGGGTGATGGTGCCGGTCTTGTCCAGCAGCAGCACATCCACGTCGCCGGCCGCCTCGACCGCGCGACCGGAGGTGGCGATGACGTTGGCCTGCATCATCCGGCTCATCCCGGAGATACCCACGGCCGAGAGCAGCCCCGCGATCGTCGTCGGGATGAGGCAGACCAGGAGTGCCACCAGGGTGGTGACGCTGACCGGCGCGCCGGCCCCAGCCGCCGCGACGCCGAAGATCGAGAAGGGCAGCAGGGTGACGGTGACCGCCAGGAAGATGATCGTCAGGGCGACCAGCAGGATGGTCAGCGCGATCTCGTTCGGCGTTTTCCTGCGCCTCGCGTTCTCGACCATCGCAATCATGCGGTCGACGAAGGTCTCGCCAGGGTTGGCCGTCACGCGCGCCAGGATCCAGTCCGAGAGCACGCGCGTCCCGCCGGTCACGGCCGAGAAATCGCCCCCGGCCTCGCGGATGACGGGTGCCGACTCGCCGGTGATGGCGGACTCGTCGACCGAGGCGACGCCCTCGATCACCTCGCCATCCGCCGGGATGGTTTCGCCGGCCTCCACCAATACCAGATCGCCGCGCCGCAGATCGGTGGCGGGAACCAGGGACCATTGGTCGCGTGCCGCTCCAGGCACGACACGCTTGGCCTGGGTCTCCTGTTTCAGTCCGCGCAGGGAGGCCGCCTGCGCCTTGCTGCGCCCCTCGGCCAGCGCCTCGGCGAAGTTGGCGAACAGCACGGTGAACCACAGCCAGAGCGTGACCGCGAGGATATCGCCCGCCGGCGCCTCGCCGGATCCCGCGAGCGCCTGCAGCCAGAGCAGGGTCGTCAGCAGGCTCCCGATGTAGACGACGAACATCACCGGATTGCGCCACTGGACCGCCGGATTCAGCTTGCGCAGTGCATCGAAAATGGCCGGACGCAGCAGCGCCGGGTCGAACAGGGTCAGCGTTTGGCGTGACATGGTCGTCTCCCCCGATCAGCGCGCGGACTGGAGCATGAGATGCTCGACCACCGGCCCCAGGGCCAGGGCCGGGACATAGTTCAGGGCGCCGACCAACACGACAGTGCCCATCAGCAGCAACACGAACAGCGGGCCATGGGTCGGCAGGGTTCCCGCGCTCGCGGCGAGGCGCTTCTTCGCGGCCAGATGCCCGGCGAGCGCCAGTACCGGGACGATGACGCCAAAGCGTCCGAGCCACATGACGATGCCGAGCAGGGTGTTATAGAACGGCGTGTTGGCCGAGAGCCCGGCGAAGGCGCTGCCATTGTTGTTGGCCGCCGAGGTGAAGGCATAAAGGATCTCGGAAAAGCCGTGCGCGCCGGGGTTGGCGATGCCGGCCACCCCGGCCGGCACCAGGACGGCGATCGCCGTGCCGAGCAGCACCAGCAGCGGCGTCACCAGGATGGCGAGCGAGACCATCTTGATGTCGTGCGCCTCGATCTTCTTGCCCAGATACTCCGGGGTGCGTCCGATCATGAGTCCGGCGAGGAAGACCGCCATCACGGCGAACACCAGCATCCCGTACAGCCCGGATCCGACCCCACCGAAGACCACCTCGCCGAGCATCATGTTCCAGAGCGTCACCAGCCCGCCGAGCGGCGTGAAGGAATCGTGCATGGAATTGACCGCCCCGCAGGAGGCGAGCGTGGTGATGGTGGCGAAGAGCGCCGAGTCGGCACTACCGAAGCGCGTTTCCTTGCCCTCCAGATTGCCGCCGGACAGATCGACGCCCAGCGCGGACAGGAGCGGATTGCCCTGCTGCTCGACGCTCATCGCCGCGACCGCCATGACGACGAACAGCAAGGTCATGGCCGCCAGCACCGCCCAGCCTTGCCGCCGATCACCCACGATGCGTCCGAAGGTCAGGCAGAGCGCCGCCGGGATCAGAAAGATCGACAGCATCTCGACGAAGTTGGTGAGCGGCGTCGGGTTCTCGTAGGGATGCGCCGAGTTGGCATTGAAGAAGCCGCCGCCGTTGGTGCCGAGCATCTTGATCGCCTCCTGCGAGGCGACCGGCCCCATCGGCAGGGTCTGAGTCCCGGACGTTGCCTCGGACACGGCGGTCTCAAGGGTCGCAATTGTTTGGTAGGCATCGAGGTTCTGGATCACGCCCTGGCTCGCCAGGAACACCGCAGACAGCAGCGCGAGCGGCAGCAGAAGATAGAGGGTGACGCGGGTGAGATCGACCCAGGCGTTGCCGATGGTCGCGGACGTGTGGCGCGCGAAGCCGCGCATCAGGGCGACGGCGACCGCGATCCCGGTGGCGGCCGAGAGGAAGTTCTGCACCGTGAGACCCAGCATCTGCGTCAGGTAGCTCATGGTCGACTCGCCGGTATAGCCCTGCCAGTTGGTGTTGGTGGCAAAGCTGACGGCGGTGTTGAACGCGGAATCCGGGCTGATGTTGGCCAATTGCTGCGGGTTGAGCGGCAACCAGACCTGCCAGCGTTGCAGGGCATAGACCGAGACGGCGCCGAGCGCGTTGAACGCCAGGATCGCCAGCGCGTAGCGGAGCCAGTCCATTTCTTCGTCCTGGTTCACGCCGCACAGGCGATAGATGGCCGCTTCGACACCGCCGCCGAGCCGCCGCGTCAGGCCCGCCCGCCCCTCGACGAGATCGGCCAGATAGCGCCCCAGTGGAACCGCCGCGAGCAACAGCACCGCGAGATAGATTCCAAGCAACTGCCAGGCGTGGAGCGTCATGAGAAGTCCTCCGGGTTGAGCAGGGCCGCGACCAAATAGACCAGCAGACCGAGGGCGAGACCCGCCCCAAGGAGATGCAGCCAGTTCATCGATGGCCTCCCAGACGCGCGCAACCGAACGCCAGTCCGACCGTCAACGCGGTCAACAGCAGGAGAACAGAAAGGTAGAAAAGATCCATGGATTGCCTCGCCGGCGGAAAGCGCCTGCCGTCAGACTAGTCAAGCCGGTATCAAAATGCTGAAAAAATCACGGGCGCGGAGGGAAAGAGCGTGTGTCGACGGATACAGCGCGGATCGCGCTTATCGAGGCTTTGGCGCATGATGACGGACGTAAGACATGGGCCAGAATCAAGTGCCATGGGGGTTGGGCGTCTCGCCCGCCCCATTCCCCCGAAACGGTCAAGGGGCCAGGATGACCAGCGCCACGAACCACCAAACCCCGGAACAGAAAGCGCGCGACGAGATCGATCGGCAACTCGACACTCAGGATCAGGCCCGCATCCAGCAGGCCGCGGGCGGCGTCAGATTCGGTGCCATCGTCAAGGCGCTGATCGACGCCATCGACCCCGATGCGTCAGCCCTCTCGGGACGCGGATTAATGCGGTAAGCGCAGTCGGACCCGCGCCCCGCCCAGCGCACCGCGCTCGACCCGAACGTCGCCGCCATACGCCTCGCACAACTCGCGCACCACGGCGAGTCCGATGCCATGTCCAGGCGTCGCCTCGTCCGCGCGCGCCCCTCGTTCGAGAAGTCGGACCGCCTGGTCGGGCGGGATGCCGGGGCCATCGTCCTCGACCGTGATGGTCAGCACGGCCCGACTGGATACGCCGGAGACGCGGATCTGTCGATTGCACCACTTGAAGGCGTTTTCCAGCAGATTGCCGAGCATCTCGAACAGATCTCCTTCGACGCCACGAAAATGCGCCGCCGGGTCAATGTTCAGCGTGACCGCCACCGATTTGTCGCGGTGCACCTTGGTCAAGGACGCCGACAGACGTTCCGCGACCCGCCGCACGGGGATCGGAGGGGCCAGAGTCGCCGCCTGTTGGCCGCTGGCGCGTGCGCGCTGCAACTGATATTCGACGATCGTCCCCATGCGCGCCAGTTGCTCCCGCAACAGGTCTGCGGTCGGGGAATCCTCTTCGTCGAGCGCGCCGCGCATGACCGCGAGCGGCGTCTTGAGACTGTGGGCAAGGTCGCCGAGCGTATTGTCGAGACGCCGTTGACGCGCCCGTTCATGGGCGAGCAGGGCGTTCAGATTGCCGGTCAGGGCGCGAATCTCGGCGGGATAGCGGCCCTGGATCTGCGTTCGATCGCCGGACTCGATGGCCGCCACCTCCGCCGCGACCCGACGTAAGGGAGTCAGTCCCCAACGCAAAATCAGCACCAGCGCCACGAGCATCAGCAGCCCCATGAGGCCCAGCCAGCCGGCGAGGCTGGCGCGAAACTGGCCCACCTCGGACTCGAACGCGGACGAATCCTCGGCGACGACGAAGCTGTAGTCCTGCGGCACGGGGCCGGTGGCCCAGGACACGCCGAACCCGAGCACCAGATAGTCTTGTCCATCGTTCCCCTGCCGGCGCTCGAAGCGTCGCTGTCCGGGGGCGAGCGGCTGGGGCAGTGGGATGTCCACGCCCACGGCGGACGGGGATTGCCAGATCGGATCGCCCAGTGCGTTCAGGACCAGCGCGTACAGCCCGGAACCCGGCAGGGCGAGTCGGGATTCGGCGAGCGCATTGGGAAACACCAGTCCCGACGCTTCCTCCTCGCCCGCCGCCATCAGCAGAAAAATCTGCGCCTGCAAGCGATCCTCGCGCGCGGATTCGGCGGTCTCGCGCACCGCGCGCTCCAGGGCAAGGCTGGTCAGGAGGATGAAGACGGTCAGCACGGCGGCGGCGGACAGCACTACGCGCGTGCGCAGCGACATCATTCCGCGCCGTCCTGCGTGAGTTCGTCGGTCAGGGTCAGACGATACCCGCGTCCGCGCAGGGTTTCGATGGGGGCAAGCGAGCCGTCCGGGTCGAGTTTGCGTCGCAGCCGCCCGACCAGCACCTCGATGACATTGCTCTCGCGGTCCTCGTCATGCGGATAGAGCCGGTCGGCCAGCGCCTGCTTGGAGAGCACCTTGCCCTGGCTGGCCGCGAGCTGTTCGAGCAGACGGTATTCGTAGGCGGTCAGATCCAGCGGACGGTCGTGGATCCATGCCTTTTCGGTCGTCAGATCCAGCCGTAGCGGACCCCGGCGCAGCGCGCGCGAGGCGGTTCCGGCGGCGCGCCGGACCAGCGCGCGCAGACGGGCGAGGAGTTCCTCGGACTGGAAGGGTTTGACCAGATAATCGTCCGCGCCGGCTTCCAGACCTTCCACCTTGTCCTGCCAGCGGTCGCGGGCGGTCAGGATGAGGATGGGCAGCAGGCTTGCGCGCGCGCGAAGCTGGCGGATGATCTCCAGGCCGGAGAGTCCGGGCAGACCCAGGTCGATGACCGCCGCGTCGAAGCTGTATTCGCTGGCCAGATAGAGTCCCTCCTGGCCGTCGCCGGTGCCCTCCGCGATGCAGCCATCGCGCGTCAGACGCGCGACGATCTGACGGCGCAGTTCGGGTTCGTCCTCGACGATCAGGAGATGCACGATGTCCGGCGCGACGCGCTTTTAGCGGGCTGGAACAAAGACGTAACGCACCTGACCATCGGGCGTCAGGATCTTCACCCGATAGCCGCCGTCGGCCGGTTTGACCGCCAGTACCCGACCGCCGGTCTGCCGGCTGGCAATCTCGCCGGCTTCGCTCGGCGAGAGTTGCCCGTCCTGGCCGCGACCGGCCCAGGCCGGGGGCTGAGAGAATAGAATCAGTGCGGCGAAAACAAGTCTGACGAGGCGCATGGCGAACGGGCTCCCGGTTCTCCTGCCGGTGACGGTAGGCGCGAATCTAGCATAGTCGCGGCTGGTGCAGGCGCTCCGGCGCGGCGAAACGCTTCGCGCCGGATTGAAACCGCGCCCGCGCCGACGCCAGGCGGTCGCGCCGATCAGTCAAACGCGCCGCGATAGATGATGGTGAGTCCATTGTCCGCGCGATGCCGGGGAGGAGGATCCCGATAGATCACCCGTGGCGGGGGGGGCGGACTCTGGACATAGATCCTGCTATAACGGTCGTGATCGTGCCGGCGATGACGTTTCGCGTGTCTTGGCGGCTCCCAGCGGTCATATCGGTCATATCGGTCATACTTGTCATATCGTTCGTAGCGGTCATCGTCTCCGCGATGACGGGGGCCATCGGCCGCCGCCAGAACCGGTAGCAGCAGTGAACTTGCCAGGAAGGCGGTGGCCAGCGAAAGAAGCAGACGTTGACGTTTCATCGATGAGATCCTCGGTGGATGCGACAGAAGCCCAATCTCCCGTCGTTGAGCACATCCTATCCAATGCACCCTGAACCGATCCTGAACCGGAGACCCCAGTTTCGTGGAGAGCGCCGACATCCTTGCCATCGATCAGGCCCATGCCTGGCATCCCTATACCTCGACTCTCGACCGCGATCCGGTCTATCCGGTGCGCGCGGCGTATGGCTGTTATCTGGAACTGATGGACGGCCGGGTGCTGATCGATGGCATGTCGTCCTGGTGGTGCGCCATCCATGGCTACAACCATCCGGCGCTGAATCAGGCGGCGCGCGATCAGCTCGACCGGATGTCGCATGTCATGTTCGGCGGGCTGACCCACGAGCCGGCAATGCGTCTGGTGCGCTCGCTGATCGAACTGACGCCGGAGCCGCTTCAGCAGGTTTTTCTCTGCGACTCTGGCTCGGTCGCGGTGGAGGTCGCGATCAAGATGGCGCTCCAGTTCTGGATCGCCTCGGGACGCCCGGACAAGCACCGGCTCATGACCATCCGTTCCGGCTACCATGGGGACACCTTCAACGCCATGTCGGTGTGCGATCCGGTCACCGGGATGCACCATCTCTTCAGCCGCGTGCTGCCCCAGCAGATCTTCGCGCCCGCGCCGACCAGCCGTTTCGGAGAGACCTGCCAACCGGAAGACATCGCGCCCTTCGCCGAACTGATCGAGCGCCATCATGATGAACTGGCCGCCGTCATCCTGGAGCCCATCGTCCAGGGCGCGGGCGGGATGCGGTTCTACAGCGCGGACTATCTGGCACAGGTCCGCGCGCTGTGCGACCGCTTCGAGGTGCTTCTGATCGTCGACGAGATCGCCACCGGGTTCGGACGCACCGGCCGTCTGTTCGCCTGCGAGCATGCCCGCATCTCGCCCGACATCATGACGGTCGGCAAGGCGCTGACCGGCGGCTATCTGACCCTGGCCGCGACGCTGGCGACCGAGCGGGTCGCGCACACCATTTCGTCCGGCGCGCCGGGCGTCTTCATGCACGGGCCGACCTTCATGGGCAATCCGCTCGCCTGCGCCATCGCCAATGCCAGTCTCGAGCTACTGCTGGCGGACGACTGGCAGGCGAATATCCGCCGGATCGAGGCTGGATTGAACGCGGGTCTTGCACCCTGTCGCGGCCTGCCGGGGGTGGCGGAGGTGCGCGTGCTGGGTGCCATTGGCGTGGTGGAAATGGAGCAGCCTGTGGCGATGCGCGAAATCCAGCGCCGGTTCGTCGAGCGAGGCGTCTGGGTACGCCCGTTCGGGCGGCTGGTGTATCTGATGCCGCCCTATCTCATGTCGGATGTCGAACTCGGGCTGCTCTGCGAGGCGGTCGGACAGGTGCTGGCCTGATCCGAGCGAAGTATCGGCGTCGCCCGCAAGCGGGCTCCTACGCGCCCCGTAGGAGCCCGCTTGCGGGCGACTTGGCCATCGGTTTCAGCGATTCGGGAAATACTTGCTGGATGGTGTCTTAATCGCGCGGTTTGGCCCTTGGCGTCAGCGCCGCTTCCCGGAACTCTATCTGCGGCGCGTGAAGATCCAGCAGCGCATGTTGCGCCCCGCTGAACAGATCCGCCTTCAGTCGCTCCACCGCCTGGAGCCAGTCCGACGACGCGCGGCAGGCGCCGGCGTGACTGGTCTCGGTTTCGCCGGGCGCCAGTTCCGCGCCCCGGCAGGTGCTAACGCTGTCGCCTTCGATCATGAGTGATAGACCGGGCAGCGGTCGGAGGTGGGCCGTCCTTGGTGGCCGCAGCGCCAACTCCATGATGGATGGGCGCTGATCGCCCAGCAGCGCGAGCAGGCGCGCGGGCAATTGATAGAATGACAGATCGCCGACCGCCACGGGGCCGCGCCGGCCATCGATCACCACCAGCGGCGTCTCCACCAGGGTGCGGAACATCCTATCCGTGAAATCGCTGCGTTGGCTGGCGAGCAATCCGGATTCGGTGTAGCCGCCGAAGTTGGGGCCAAGAAAGGGCAAGTGATCGCCGAACAGGACGATCAGCCCGTCCGGATCGCGTCGCCGCAGTTCGCGCAGAAAGGCCATGAGTTCGCGCGACTTGTAGTAGAGCGTGTTGGCGTAGGCCGCGACCATGTCATGCCCTTGCGCTGCGGTGATCGTCGCCGGACGGCGCTCGTTCAGCGGGTAATCCAGATGGCCAAAATAGGTCAGCACGTAATTGAAGACGGGTTGCGACTGCCGTAGCGTCGGTTCCAGACGTTCCAGCACCTGACGGTACAGTGACGCGTCGCTGAGAAATTCACGATTCATGTCGTCGAGGACGAAATCCCGGTCAGACCAATAGGTCTCGAAACCGATTCGCCGATAGGCATTGACCCGGTTCCAGAAGGGCGCCGAATTGGGATGCGAGGCAAAGGTGCGATAACCGGCTTCCGCCAGATGACGCGGCAGACAGGGGGCATCGCGACGCAGACCGCCCTCGAAAAAGACGTTGTCGCGGGTGACGGGGAAGCCGCACAACACCTCGAATTCGGTATTGGCGGTATAGCCGCCGAACACCGGCGCGAGCGCGTGCGAATGGCCGGCAGCGGTCCACAGCGAGCGGAACTCGGGATCGAGCGGATCGGCGGACAGCTCGGACGCGGTCAGCGCGAGCGGATCCCAGAAGGATTCCAGGACGATCATGTGCAGATTGCGTCGTGGAAGATCGGGAGCGCGGGCGACCTTAAGCAGGTCGCGTCCTTCAACATCCGCGAGCGATGTCAACGCCGCGGTGACCTCCACGCGTGTCGGTGGCGTCTCGCGCAGCGACAGATTGCGCGCCGTTTCCTGGAGCAGATGAATCGGCAGTCCGCGCATCTGAAAATTGGCGGGCTGATTCCAGACCGAGTGGCCGAAACGGGCATCCATGACCTGGGTGAGCGAGGCGGGGAAGGCGACAAGCAGACCGACACCAAGACCCAGGACGCCCAGATGGATCCAGGTCCGGCGCTGATTCCAGGCGATCATCCAGCCGAGCAGAACCAGCGGCGCGGCGACCATCAGGACCGCACCCGCGAACTGCCAGCCGCCGAACAGCAGAAACAGATGCCGCGCCGCGACGAAATCGTCCGGCGTCACCGGGGCGCCAAGAATCGAGAGCTTCAGCGCATTGCCGAGGGTCAGCGAGGTGAACAGAACCGCCGTGGCGAGCATGAAGCGGGGCAGCGAGCGTGCCATCCCGAACAGCAGTGCGCCGAGCAGAAGGTGCGCGGTCAGATCGCGCGGATAGGTCGCGGACCAGGGGTTGACCTGGAACCATCGGTTCATGGCTGCTTGGGCAAGAACATACCAGAGAGCGACGAACAGCAGCGCCACGCCCCAGGCAAGGCGCGGGTGAAGCGTGTTGGACAAGGCGAAAGGATGTTTCACGGGTGACGAATCGAGACGAGGCGCTCGCGAGGAGCCGGTTCAGACGGGGTGGTCATTCCGAAGAGCCTAGCCGATTGTCACGAAAATGTCTTTAAAACGTCATAATTCGGAATGCCTCGATCCAGGTCGAAAGCCGCCGATCGCGTGGTTGCTCCGTCAAGAGCGAGCTTGCCGCCGCGCCCAGCGTCCGAACCTTGGCGACGCCCGTCACCATCGGCGCGTGCTAAAGTATGAAAATTGCAAAAGGTCTATGATGAAATCGCGCAGGCGGGCGGTGTCGATGTATTGATGTCTCGGCTTCCCGCGCCGCCGCGGGAAGCCGAGGCGAGCGGGGCTAGCCTCGTTCCTAATCTTCCAACCTAAATCGAGAGCAAGACCGTTGACAAAGCCAAAGACGATATCGACCGATGACATCCTGGTGATGTTGTGCAGCTCCGTGCGAAAGGTACTCTCCGCGGCAACCAAGACCCAGATCAGCTATTCCCCGATGGTGCAGCGGATCACGCGCACCTGCCTGAGGCCCGATATCGGCTGTTTCGTGCTGTTCGACGGCGGTTTTTCCGGTCTGGTCATTATGAACTTCTCGGCGCAGTCCGCCATGGAGATCTATCGCGCCTACATGATCTCCATGGGCATGCCGGAGTCCGAGCTGGCCACTCAGCATACGTCCGAAGAGGTCGGCAACATGCTCGGTGAGCTGATGAATCAGATCGTGGGCGATTTCACCGGCAATGTTGGTCATGAATTGCAGGTCTGCATCAATCAGAATCAGCCGAAGATGCTCACCATTAATAAGGAGGTGATGGTCAGTATCGATACCAATCTGGACCGCGCCCAGTCGCGGCGCGTCGCCTTCAGCACGGCGCGTCGCAACGTCTTTTACATGGAGCTGGCGATGGACAAAACCGAGTTCATCAAGCTGCACGATTTCGAGCTGGAAGACGTCGACCCGGATCGCATTGTGGAAGATCAGGCCCGGCAAAACGCAGCGCTTGCCGCCGATACTCAATCACTGGTCGACATGGCGCTGCTGGATGAATTGGGTCTGTAGGAGATGAAACCGCGTCCGGCATGGCATGCATTACTTGGTGCATCGGATCGGTTTCGCCAGAGTCCACAAGCGTTGGAGCCGCTGCGGTTTGAGTGTTTCTCGTCACACCGCTTCGCAGTGTGACGGGTTCCTTCCTCTTGGCGCTCTGCGCTGAGGCTAGCCAGCAAGGCTGGAGCGACACGAAACGACGCCTTTCACTCTGAGCGTGGTTTAAGCGCCGTCATGGTTTTTGCGCGATTGATGAGGTCGTCGATCTCGCGCTCGGCATCGGCCCAGTCCTGATCCTTGTACCCATCGGCAAAATCGCGTTTTTCGGCCTTGTAAAAGGCCGCTTCCCTGATCATGTCCTGCCGCTTTTCGGGCGTGACATTGGCAAGTTGTTTGAGGCTGCCAGAACTGTCATCGGTGGCTGGTTTTGCCGCGGGCCTGGCCGCTGCCGTCGTTTTCGTGACCGTGGTTTTAGCCGCCGCTTTTCCGGCTGGCGCCTTTTTGGCGGCGGGAGCCTTCTTGGCGGCCGCAGTAGGAGCAGCCGTCTTCTGCGTGCTCGATTGACTTGCCGCCGGCTTTGTTACAGTCGCTTCCGCTTGACCGACAGGCGGCTTTGGGTCGGACGCTTTTTTCTGAGCCGTTTTTTTGGCCGCGGTTTTCTTGGTTACGATTTTGTTATCAGCCATCTTCTTTGCCCGCCTCTTGGATTCTGGTTGTTACGAAAAGGGGTGGTCGCTGGCACCCCATTGGTGGTGCAATCAATTTCATAACCTTCCGTAATCTACCTTAGACATGGATAGAATACACGCGAATTAAGGCAGGAAGCGCATGATCGGGCCGCCAGGCGGCAGGATAAAGGTTTGATCTGGTTCTATCCCTACCACCGGACCAGAGAATGGAAGCGCTTGCGCTCGGACGAGGCGGATGGCCTGTAGTGGGTCTTGAGCCTGGCCTTTGGTATCCTTGACCGATCCATCACCGCCCGGGTTTCGTTAACGATGATTGCTCACCACGCTCTCGTGCTCAATCTCCATCAGCCCCCCGGCAATCTCCAGGATCTTCTGGAGTACCAGAGCTGGGAAGCCAAGGAGATCCTGTTCGCCCTCGATCGTATTCCGCGCAGTCTTTGGGGCCAGGAGGCCCACGCTCGCGTCCATCTTTCCCTGTCCGGAACCCTGCTGGAGACCCTGTCGGATCCGGCGTTTCAACAGCGGGTCTATGGCATCGTGGACTGCGGATCGCTGCTCTGGCACTTGCAGAATCAATCGCTGTTCGAGGTGCTCGGCACCGGCTATTACCATCCGGTGCTGCCGCTGATTCCGGAGGCCGACCGCCGGGAACATCTGCGGCGCTGGCTCGGAATCGCCCATCATCTGCTCTGGCGTCCGCGCTTCCAGGGCTTCTGGCCGCCCGAGATGGGCTTCTCGATGGAACTCATCCCGCTACTGCGCGCCTTTGGGTATCGCTATGTCCTGGTCGACAGCGAGCATATCGAGCCAGTGACCGAGATGAGCTGGCAGGAGGCCCGCTATCGTCCGCACATCGCCCGCTACGGAGACGACGAGATCACCGTCATTGTGCGTGATCGCGAACTCTCGGACGCCCAGGAATCCGGCATGGATCTGGACTGGTTCCTCGCCGAGGTCGCCGAGCGCACCAAGTGGTGCGATTTCCCGCCGCTGGTGACGACCTGCACCGATGGCGAGAACGGCGGCTGGTTCCGCAACGTGACCGAAGGGGCCAATTTCTGGAGTGTCTTCTATCAACCCCTGCTGGAACGCGTCGCCGCCGGCGAGTCGGGGGTCGTGCCAACCTTTATCAGCGACTATCTCGACACCCATGGCGCGCATGGCGAGGTGCGGGTCCGCACCGGCGCCTGGAATACCGGCTGGCACCACGGACGCGATTTCACCCAATGGACGGGGTCGGCGCGCCAGCGGCGAGCCTTGGCCGATTTTGCCCTGGTCAGCCGTTCGGTCCATGATGCCCGCTGGTTTGCCGGCGAGCGCGGTCTCACCGATGGTCCGCATGCCGAGGCCATCGCCGCCGCGCTGGGATCCCTGCTGCGGGCCGAGACAAGCTGCAACCTCTACTGGGGCGAGGACTGGGTGCCGCGCGCCGAGGCCGACCTGACGGCCAGTCGCGCGGCGCTGGCGCAAATCGGCATCGTCGTCGAGCCAACGCCCGAAGACACCGCGCCGGGCGCCGCGGAACCGCTCGCCGACGCAGCGCCGGTCGGCGAATCCCCGGTTTTACCGGAAACGTCCGTCGACGCGGGCGATGCTGTGGTCACAATCACGCCAGAGACCTTCGACGCGCCCGCGACGCCATCTCCGGATCAGCCATCTCCGGACCAATCGTCTCATTGAACACAATCCATGACATGTTAAGGAGTTTTCCGTGAATCAACTGCCTGAATACATCGGCGATGTCCCGAACATCTCCGGCCATGAAGCCGAGTTGGAGAAGGTCGTCGCGCGGGGGCGCACGCGGACCTTGTTCGCCGATCGCGGGGGAATCGACTTCGGGGCCATCCGTTCCGCGACCGCGATTGCGCTCCATCAGCATCAGCCGCTGATCCCCGCCGGCGGGGGCGATCTGCGCACCGCCGCGCTGATCAGCAATCTCCAGCACATGATGCATAACCAGCACATCGGCGATAACTACAACGCGCCGGCCTTCGTCTGGTGCTACAAGCGGATGGGCGAGTTTATCCCGCAGCTGGTCGGAGAAGGCAAGTCGCCGCGCTGCATGCTGGAATATTCCGGCACCCTGCTGCACGGTCTGCGCAAGATGGGCGAGAACCACGTCATCGACGCGCTCAAGACCATCACCTGCAACCCGGATTACAACTGGGCCGCCGAATGGCTTGGCATGCCCTGGGGCCATGCGGTGGCGCCGTCCACGCCGGTGCAGGATTATCGGCTGCATGTGCGTGCCTTCCAGCATCACTTCGCGGCCATCTTCGGCTGGGAAGCGCTGGAGCGGGTGCGCGGGTTCTCGCCCTCCGAGATGGCGCTGCCGAATCATCCCGATGTCGCCTACGAATTCGTCAAGACCCTGGTCGACTGCGGATTTCAATGGGTACTGATTCAGGAACACTCGGTGCAGCAGGTCAGCAACGCCCGTCATCCGGAGCGCCCGCACATCCCGCACCGTCTGGTCTGCACCAATTCAAAAGGCGAGACGGCGAGCATCATCGCCATCATCAAAACGCAGGGGTCAGACACCAAGCTGGTGGCTCAGATGCAGCCCTGGTACGAGGCGCAGGGGCTCAACCGGGTCGAGTTGGCCGGCAAGTCCATCCCGCCGCTGGTCACTCAGATCGCTGACGGCGAGAATGGCGGCGTCATGATGAACGAGTTCCCCGGCAAGTTCATGGAAGTGGCCTCGCTCTCCAGTCACTCGGCGAATCCGATGATGAACGCTAGCGAATATCTGGAACATCTCTTTGCCATGGGCATCAAGGAAAGCGATTTCCCCGAGATTCAGCCGATCTTCCATGACCGCATCTGGGCGCGCATCCAGCCGGGTGATGGCCCCGAGAAACTGGCCAAGGCGATCGAGAAACTCAAACAGGAAGACGGGCGTTTCCACATGGAAGGCGGCAGTTGGACCAATGATCTCTCCTGGGTCAAGGGTTACGACAATCTGCTTGGGCCGATGGAGGAGGCGAGTTCGATCTTTAACGAAAAGGTGTTGCGCCCCGGCGTCTCGACCGATCATCCCAGCTACCGCAACGCGCTCTTTCATCTGATGGCCTCGCAAACCAGTTGCTATCGCTACTGGGGGCAGGGCGAGTGGACCGATTACGGGCGCGAGATCTGCCGCCGGGCGAGCGAGATCGTGCAGCGCGATTTCGCCTAAATGTAGGAATCGAACGATTCGCCCCGATTTAAAGCGCGTCCAGTATGGTTGGCATTGGTTGCATATCGGATCGCCATGGGCTTTCGATGGGCGAAGCTCACTCGACACAAGCGCGTTTATACTGGACGCGATTTTAAATCGGGGGCGGTTTTCGCCCTCGCCAAACAACACGGAGAAAGCGATGGATGTTCATGAATCCCGGAAAAAGCCCGCATTGACCAAGAAGGTCACTCAAGTCGTGACGCTCTACGATCCCCGCGTCTGGAAAGAGAAAGGGTTCTGGTGGACCATTGGTCTGTTCCTGGTCACCTACTTCGTCGTCGTGGCGATCCTGGGGATTGTCTGGTCCCATTCGCCCGCCAGGTTCGATGTGCGCGAACAGGCGTTATCCCTGGTCGATAACGACGCCACCAAACTGGTGACGGGCACCGCCACGGCCGCGACCGCCATCCGCATCGCCGAGACCCTGCTGGACAAGTCGGGCGGTTATCTCACCAATGATATGACCCCGCCGGGGATCTATCTGGACAATATCCCAAACTGGGAATTCGGCGCCTTGACCGAACTGCGCGACCTGTCGGATTCGCTGCGCAATGACTTCAGTCGCGCCCAGTCCCAATCGGCCGAGGACAAGGATCTCCAGATCGCACAGCCCCAGTTCAATTACAACTCCGACTCCTGGATCCTGCCATCGACCGAGTCCGAGTATCGCAAGGGCGCGGATGCGCTGTATCGCTACTTCAACCGGCTCACTGACAACAATGCGCTGGACGGGCAGTTTTTCGCGCGCTCCGACAATTTGTCCGTCTATCTTCAGACGGTTGAAAAGCGTCTGGGCAGTCTGGCGCAGCGACTTTCCTATGCGGTCGGTCAGGCCTATTTGAATACGGATCTGGCCGGTGACCCCAGCGCCCGCCAGTCGAAGCCGGCTCCGGAACAAGCGAGCACCAAAACGCCCTGGCTCCAGATCGACGACATCTTTTTCGAGGCGCGTGGCTATACCTGGGCGCTGTTGCACACCTTGCAGGCGCTGGAGATTGATTTTGAGTCCGTGCTCAAGGACAAGAATGCGCTGGTGTCGCTGAAGCAGATCGCCCGCGAGTTGCAGAACACCCAGAATCCGATCTGGAGCCCGATGATTCTCAATGGCACCGGCTTCGGGCCGATGGGCAATCACTCGCTGGTGATGGCGTCCTACATTTCGCGGGCCAATGCCGCGATCGCCGATCTGCGCGCGTTGTTGCAGCAGGGTTAATCACGTTCAACAATCGCCGACATGCTTGGCGACGGGGGACGGGCGAGACGCCCGCCCCCAATGTTTCACTGGTTTTTCAACCGTTCAGTCTGTCCTCGCCCGAGCAACGATACCCTGAATTTGAAGATACTCGATGACTTCGTCGGCGAGGATTTCCGGGTTTTTCTCGCCGGCATAGAGGGTCAACTCTGGCGCGACGGGTGCCTCGTAGGGATCGTCGATGCCGGTAAAACCCTTGATTTCACCGGCGCGGGCCTTCTTATAGAGTCCCTTGGGGTCGCGCGTTTCGCAGATCTCGATCGGGGTATCGACGAAGACCTCGATGAATTCGCCTTCCTTCATGGTTTGCCGAACCATCTCCCGATCCCTTCGATAGGGACTGATAAAGGCCGTCAGGGTAATGATGCCCGCCTCCGCGAAGAGTTGCGCCACGGCCCCGATGCGCCGGATGTTTTCTTCCCGATCGATGGCGGAAAAACCCAGTCCGAAGCGCTGCGCGAACGCCTCGCCATGGTTCTCCTTGAGCATGCCAGGTCCGGCATTGAGCGCATGGCGGACGTTATCGCCATCGAGCACGGCGCTATGGATGCGGTTTCCATGCAGCCGATGGTCGAGTGTGTTGGCGATCGTGCTTTTGCCGGAGCCGCTGAGGCCGGTGAACCAGATCACGCAGCCCTTGTGACCATACATTTCTTCGCGATGGGAACGCGAAACCTGGTGTTCGTGCCATGTAACATTCGTGTCATTTGCCATAAGTCTGTCTCGTTTTCATCCTTTGGTCGTATAAAAAACCATTAGCCAATGGCGATGTACTCTGAAGAAAAACCGTGGTTTACCACAGCGATGGTACGGTGGCCTCATGAAGTCGTATTCACGCGACGAAAGTTCAAGAGTCACTGCCAGCGCGTCAAGCCAGGAGAGGATCAACCCGACGTCGCTTCATGCTTGACGGTTGACGCTAGCGGAACACTCTCGGCAAGGACCGTGATTTCGCCCAGCAGACGCTTAAAATCGGGGGAGTCGGATACAGAGTAGTTGAAATTTTTAAACAGATTGGTCACCCGCGTAAAAAACTGACGCGCGGCGGCCTTGTCGGCAAGCGAGTGGTCGCGCCCGATCAGTCGGTACAGCAGGTTGAAGGTCAATTGCTGGCGTTCCATCGGCACCGAGGCGTCGACCTTGTCGAAGGCGTCCTGTTGCAGATACACCATATCCAGCAGTAGCGCCTGCTGAAAAACGACATAGTCCTCGGTCGTAATCCCTTCCTCGCCCGTGACCTGCATCATCTGCTGCACGGCGTCGCCGCGCGCCAGGAGATCCTGCATGGCGCGCACCCGCTCGTTCCAGCTCGGATCCAGGTTTCGGGCATACCAGGGGGCGAGCTGTTCCAGATAGCGCGACCAGGAAATGAGCGGGTCGATGGCGGGGTAGAAACGTTTGTAGGCGCGGTCATAGGAGAGTCCGAGGAAGCATTTGACCGTGCCCAGGGTCGATTGGGTGACGGGTTCCTCGAAGTTGCCGCCGGCCGGGGAGACGCTGCCGATCATGGTCAGGCTGCCCACCGCGCCGTCGGCGCCCCGGATCACGCCGGAGCGTTCGTAGAGTCCGCGAATGGCCGAATCCAGATAGGCGGGGAATGCTTCCTCGCCGGGGATTTCCTCCAGCCGCCCGGAGGTCTCGCGCATCGCCTGCGCCCAGCGCGAGGTGGAGTCGGCCAGCAGCAGCACCTCAAAGCCCATCTGACGGTAATACTCGCCGAGCGTGATGCCGGTATAGATGGACGCCTCGCGCGAGGCGACCGGCATGGACGAGGTGTTGCAGATGATGATGGTGCGGTCCATCAGCGAGCCGCCGGTCTTGGGGTCGCGCAGTTGCGGGAACTCGGTAATGGTTTCCACCACCTCGCCGGCGCGCTCGCCGCAGGCAACCACGATGACAATGTCGACGCCCGCATGCTTGGCTAACAGATGCTGCAACACGGTCTTGCCGGCACCGAAGGGGCCAGGGATACAGCCGGTGCCGCCGCGCGCCACCGGAAAGAAGGTGTCGATCAGACGGATGGTGGTCGTCAGCGGTTGGTCGGGATAGAGACGCTCGGCGGTGCGCGTGCGCAGCATATGCTCGGTCAGCACCCGACGCACCGGCCAGCGCTGGGTCAGGTCGAGCGAGGTTTCATGACCCCGGTGATCGCGGATACGGGCCACCGGGGTATCGACGGTGACGCTGCCTTCCTGGATCCAAGTGATCTCGACCTCGCCGGCCTGATCGAAGGGCACCATGATTTTGTGCGTGAACAGCCCCTCCTGCACGGTGCCGAGTACCCCGCCCGCGCGCAGTCTGGCGCCGTGTTGCACGCCGGGCACAAACGACCACTTGCGGTGCATGTCCAGCGCGTCGAGGTCGATGCCGCGCGGCAGAAAGACGCCATGTTGAATCGCGAGCTTTTCCAGCGGATTCTGCAATCCGTCGTAAATCTCGCCGAGCAGTCCCGGACCCAGGACGACCGACAGCAACTCGCCGCTCTGGCGCACCGGATCGCCGATCGACACCCCGCGAGTATCCTCGAACACTTGGATATCGGCCAGATCGCCGCGGATCCGCAGAATCTCAGATTTCAGTTCCTCGTGCCGGCCATCCGGTCCGGTCCGCTCGGGCAGGATGAACACCACCTCGTTCTTTTTCAGCGGCAGGCGCGCGCCATCCTTCCAGCCGGCCTCGATGGTCGCCAGGCTTTCCTGGATGGAGACGATACGGGCCGGGCTGTCGGGTTGAGTCTGCATTGCAGGTTCGGATGTCATGGTCACGGTTCCGTGATGGGGTCGAGTGCGATCGGGGTCATTCCGGCCGCGACCAGTTCGTCAAAGCGCTGGACCGCCGCCTCGCCGCGATAACCGGTCCAGCGGGCAATCAGATCCCAGCGCGTGACATAGATCACGACCGCCTCGAAATCGAAATAATGTCCGTCGCTGAGGCGTTCCAGACGATTCCAGACGGTGCCGAGCAACAGCCGCTCCAGTCCGACGGCGTCCTCCAGGGCGAGCAGACGATTGGCCTCGGGGAGCCAGGGAAAGGCGCCTTCGAGCCGAAATCCGGGCTCGTGCCAGTGACGCCGGATCTGCGCCACCCAGCGGCCGAAGCCCCAGCGGTTGTCGTTCGGCGCGGCATCGCCGCGCCGGCGGCGGCGCAGCGCCGCGACCAGGGTGCGTAATTCCAGCCGCCAGATCACCAGATTGCGCGCGAAGGGATGGGCGATGGTCGGGACGAGCCGGTTGGCCCGCGCGACGGCTTGCGTGTCGGTTTGATCCAGATCCTGCCGCGCCCAATCCTGTAGCTCGCCGAGGGTTTGCAGACACGCGAAGTCCTCCGGTTCCAGCAGGGCCAGGCGTTGATTCAAGCGGATACGCGACAGGGGCGTCTGTTTGGCGCTGAAGAGCGGCCCGTGATAGGGCAGGGCGCTCAACAGCATGGCGTAACGATGGGCGTCGGTCACGATCCTGGGCTCCTTATTTCACCGTGCCTTCAAGGATGGCGCGAAAACGCGGTTGCAGGTGCGCGAGCAGGATGGCCGCGACCTTGTCGTCGGTGAGATCGATCTGCACGTCCTTGTTCTTGAGCGAGAGCCGGATGCCGCGCGATTCCTGTTGGTCGACCGCGAAGGTGACGCCAGCGGCCAGGATGTTGCCGGCCAGCGACAGCACGAAATGCGAGAGCGAGCCTTCGCGCAGTTCCAGCGGGTCGCGTCGCAATTCCTCCGGACTGATCAGCGCCTTCGGAAGCTGGATCTCGACCGCCTGTCCGGCATCGAGCCCAGCCTCGGCGCGACCTTTGGCGGCGACTTCCAGGATCAGGCGTTCGAGAAAGGCTTGCTGTTCCATTTCCGCCGAGATCAGCCGTTTGACCTCGTCGCTGAAACGATCCGAGAGTTCCGCCTTCAGACGCAGCACGGTATCGCGCATGGCGATCCGCAGCGCTTCTTCGCCGCCCTTTCTGAGCGTCTCAGCCTGCTGGCTCGCGGTCTCGACAATCTGTTGCGCGCGCGTCTCGGCTTCGCGCACGATCCGCGCCGCCTGTCGCTTCGCCTCAGCCTCGATGCGCTCCGCCTCCGAGCGACCGGCCAGGACGCCTTCGTCGCGCAACCGCTCGATCAAGGTCTCGACGCCCGAGGACGCCAGATCCTGAGTCGCTTTTCGGTCCAGTGTCGCCATCATGTCTGCTCCCCTGTCCGGTCAGCCCGGAATATTGCCGGCCAGCACCAGCGCGAAGACGAAGGCGAAGACCGCGAAGCCCTCGACGATGGCCGCCGGTGCCAGCGACAGGCCGAAGATCTCGGGCTTGGTCTTGCTGGCATGGATGGCCGAGGCGCATGCCTGACCCTGGCGCATCGCCGAGAACATGAGCGCCAGACCGCAGAGGATGCCGATCCCGAACAGCGCGGGCGCATTCTCCGGGGTCACGTCGCGTTGCAGGGTGAACATGACGACGATGCCATAGATGACCTGCGAGGAGGGCATCACCGAGACGCCGATATAACGGCCATAGCCCGAGTCGGTATCGACCATGGCCCCGATCGCCGCCTGACCGGCCACCGCGCAGCCGATGATGCTGCCGATGGCCGCCAGGGCCATGGCGCCGTACAGCCCCGCCCAACCCAGGGCAATCACGAACTCGTTCATTCGTTTAACTCCGCTTTTTTGAAAGGCTTGAAGGGATAGCCCTCGCCGGCGAGGGCCCAGTTATAGAATTCGATGAAATTCAGCCGCAGACCGTGCACCACGCCGCTCATCAGACTGAGCACCAAATTGAGCGCATGTCCGACCAGCAGAATGAGCAGCGCGAGAAAGAGCCCCAGGCCGGGGATGTCCGCCGCTACCTGGCGCGCCAGATCGTTGAAAGTGATGGCGAGCGAGGCCGAGGCCAGACCCAGCGCGAAGAGGCGCAGATAGGACAGGACATCGCCGAAGACCTGCGTGACCTTGACCAGTTGCGCCAGACCGTCGAGCCCCCGCAGGGCGACCGCCTTGAGGCTGTCCGGGCGACGGTCGCTGCCCAGGAGAAAGACGCCCGCGAGTCCGCCGATCGTCAGCGCCTGACCGGATTGGGCCAGCCAGACCGGCGCGCCGTCGTCGCTGCCGAGCCAGAGCGCGAAACCGCCGATCAGGGTCGCGATCCAACCCAGGGCGGCCCGCCCGCTCGCGCGTCCGCGGTTGATCGCCGCCATCTCCGCGTTGGCGAGGATCAGATGCAGTACGCCGATCCCGACCGAAATCTTCATCATGCTGTCGAAATCGTTGACATCCAGCAGCTTGAGATGTCCCCAGAGGCTCTCGGGTGCGGGCGAGACGCCGAAATAGCTGCCGACCAGGATCCCCCAGCCCAGCGAGGCGCCGGTCAGGGCGGCGGCCAGGATGCGCAGTCGACGCCCCAGATCGCCACGCCCGAGCCGGCGCCAGTAAGCAGCGAGCAGCGCACCCAGCACCAGCGCGTAACCGGCATCGGAGAGGATCAGGGCGAAAAAGGCGGTGAAGGAAAAAAACAGCACCCGCGAGGGATCCCAGGCGCGATAGGCCGGCATCTGATAGAAACCGACCAGATCCTGCCCGGCGGCGATCGGCGCGGGATTCTCCAGCAGGGTTGGCGGCGCATCCTCCGGGCCGGGCGGCTCCAGGATCATGGCCAGACCCAGTTCATCGGTCAGCGCGCGGACACCCTCGGTATCGCGCTCGGCGAGCCAGCCCTGGACCAGAAACAGCGACTCGTCGTCCAGGGTTTGGCTGTGCGCGAAGCGCATCCGGGCCTCGTCCTCGGCCTGCGCCAGATGACTCGACAGCAGATAGATCCAGCGGGTGAGCGCGTGTCGCTCGGCCTGGACCTCCTCGATCTCCAGTTCGGCGGATTCCAGGCGTCGGCGCACCTCGGTCAGACTGAGCGCGCCGGTGTGGGCGCGCGGCACCGGGAGTGCGTCGCGGGGCGGTTCGTCCGGATGAATCACGACCACCCAGGATTGCCGATGGTCGCGATGCACCGCTTGCCAGGGCAGATCGAGTTCGGCCAGGTCAGGCATCTGGCGCTGCGGAACGATATAGAACCAGAGCTTGCGTCCCGCGAGATCGGCGGGCGAGGGCAGTTCGAAGTCTCCCCAGGGTTCCAGTTCGATCAGGCGCTGACGCAGGGCGTCGCGGCGGTCGCTCACGTCGCGCAGACGCTGCTGGTTGTCCAGCACAGTCTGGATGGTGCGGTCGATGTCGAAGGCGGGATCCGTGCGTACCTGACGGCGTTTCTCCGGCAGGTCGCGCAGGTAGCGCAGCGCCTTGATGGCCTCGACCGCGTGCGCCGGCGGCGTGCGCTCCGGTTCTGCGGGCGCCGGACCGAGCGGCAGCAGATGCAGACAGCCGAGCGTCTGGAGCCGTTCCAGGACGGCGTCTTTCTCCCGGGCGAGACCGGCGAGGGTCAGTCGGTTCAGGGTGAGGATGCTCATGCCAGACCCTCGCGCAGACGCTTGCCCTTGGCGATCTTGGAGCGCACCACGGCGGTCCGCTCGGCATCGGAGAGGGCGATGCGAATCCGTTTGATGTTCGCCTGGGTGCGCGGTATCAGCACCTTCTCGAACAGATTGACGCGCTGCGTGACCTTGCGCACGGCCTCTTCCAGCAGTTCGACCCGGCGCGTCTGAAGCGCCACGCGCGCGTGCAGTTCGAGCATCCGCGACCAGGCGTCCACCAGCCGATCGACCCAGTGCGGCCGGCTCAGGAAACCGTAGTCGCGCCGTTCCAGATCCACCCCGAGCAGCAGCGGCAGCCGTGTCCCCATGATGTTTTCCTGCCCCAGGCGCACCCCGCGCAGTTTCACCAGACCGTCGAGCGCGATGTCGCGGTTGGCGAGCATGGGCAACTTTTGTTGAACCTCGTCGCGCAGGGCGATCATGCTTTCCTGGATGCGTTCCTGCTCGGCCAGCGCCTTGGCACGCTCGGCCATCAGTTGCTTGCGCTTCAGATCGAGCGCGGGCAAAAACCGCTCGAAGGTCTGAAGCTGGCGCGTCTCCCGGGTCAGTGACGATTTACTCAGACTCAGGCGGGTCATGGTGGCGCAACCTCATCGGCGATGGAAGCCATATTTCGCTCGTGCGGATTTCGTTATGAAATCGATGAAGCGGACATCTCGATATCCAGATTCGATCTCAGGGATTCATGCTTGCATTTCGAGCGTCGGCGAGGGGCGTTGCAGGAAATTGCCCTGAACATAGTCGACTCCGGCGGTCCAGAGAACGGTGAGTGCGCGCGCATCCTCAACCCCGGTGACGATGCTTTTGACGTTGAATTCGCGCGCGAGGGTGGCAAGCGCGATGAGTTGCTGTTGCTTGGCTGGATCGTCCGCCAGTTCATGGGCGAAGTTTGTCTGTAACAGCACATAGTCCAGGGTCAGACCCTGGAGCAAAAGTTCAGGTCGCTCGACCGCGCCGAATCGGTTGACCGCGACGCGACATTTGATTTTTCTGAGCGTTTCGATCAGTTTGCCGATACTTGCCAGATTGCCGACGACCAATTCCTCCTGGAACTGGAACGTCAGCCAGTTGCCGCGAACGTCGAATTCGCGCAGACAATCGCAGATCCACAGAATCGTGTTGGGATTGCGAAACGTGTCCTCGGACAGATTGATGAATAAACTGATGTTATGCCCGGCTCGACGTTGTTCGCCGATGATCTGGATCGCCGCGCGGATGGCCCATTGGTCGATCCGTTCGATCAGTCCGGCGCGGATCGCGGGGCCAATGAAATCCTTGGCTTCATAGAGATTTTCTTCCTCGTCGAGCAGGCGAATCAGAACGCTGTAGTTCTCCTGGTTATCTCCCATGAGACTGATGATGGGCTGATAGACGAGCTTGAGCCGATCATGCTGCAGCGCGGATTCGATCTTGCGCGTCATGGACGCATCATTGTCCTCCGCCCCTTGCTTGGCACGCGCGGCCAGCGATGTTCCCGATTCCAGGCCCGACGTTTTCGCTTGACCGGCGAATTCATGACCGATGCAGAGCCGATGGGCGGCATTGAGAATGTCTTCCGCGGCCGCAGCCCGATCCCTGACCAGGTAATAGCCGATCTCGCAGTCGGCGCCAGCGCGCTCTCTGGCGGCGGGGCCAGGCAGGCGGGCTGTCGATTTGATGTGCTCGGCCAATGCCTTCGATTCGAACTCGCCCAGGCTGTCGACGATCAGTCCGAAACCGTCATCGTTCACCCGCGCCAGAAAACCGCGATCGGCCACAATGGAGGTGAGAACGGTCTCGAAATCATTGAGTTTTTTGAGGCCCTGGATGAGTCCCAGATCGTGGAGCAATTGCGTGCTTTGGTTGACGCGGATATAGAAGATCGCGAATGGCCGTTTGACCATGCGTTCGCTGTCGAGATGATTGTCAATCTCGGCCAGCAGGCGCGCGAGCTCTGTTTCAACGCGGCTGGATCGCGCCTGGGGCGTGTCGGACGGCGCCTTGGCGGCGCCGTCGATAGCGCTCAGGATCAGCCGGAGACAGGGCTCGTTATCGGCTTCGGACGGCGCGGCGAGCAGCCGCGCCTGGAACTGTCTGTCATCGGTCCGCCGGCAGGTCACGGTGATCTCTAATGGCTCGCCCAGAGCGGAGGCGTCGCCGCCGCGCAGAACCTCGCGGATCTGCTTTTGTTGTTCGGGAATGAAGAGATCGAGAAAGGGGGTCGCTTGCAGTTCGTCGAGGTCGGCGTAGCCGAACAGGTTGAGGTAGGCCGGATTGGCATCGAGATGCAGGCCGTCCTGGACGAAGGCGACACCCGCGCTGGTGACCGCGATGAGTTCGCGGTCACGCTGTTCGCAGAGCCGCAGGCGTTCGTTCAGCGCGCTGGCCGCCCGCCGTTTCAGCAGATCGGTGAATTCGCGCAAGACCGCGAACTTCAGGTGTTCGTTGTCGTTGCGCCGGAGCAGATCCCGCGCGCCTGCCCGTCGCGCCTTGATCAGGTCGCCGGCATGACTGTCGGCTTCGCCGATCACGAGGAGCGGGATATCGCCTTCCAGTTTGCGATACGCGGCGAACAGGCCGTCAAGATCCACGTTGCGGTCATAGCCGCAACCGAGAATCATGTCGCAGGCGCGTTGCGCGATCACTTCCTCAAGGCGCTCCGCATGCGGAATCGCGACACTTTTCGCCGCGAAACCGTCCTCGCGCAAGATGCCGATCAGCCGTTCGGCTTCGGTTGTCTCGGAGGTGATGAACAGCAGGGTGGCGGTTTGATTTTGCACGGACATCCTGAGGTGTCGGCGGAAGCGGATAAATCAAGGATGACTGATTATCGGCCTTTGCGCGTGATTTGTGAAAGAGAATAAGGCGCGAGACGCAGGCACGAGAATTCTTTGCCGATTCAGAAAATGGGTCTTTTCGAGCCGGCTCCCGGTACTTCGCGAACCAGTTGCGGAACCAGATAACCGGGTAGCTGTTCGCGCAGAGACGCGATCAGCTCGGTTGCGCATGCGTCGGTGACCTGGAAATGCGCCGCGCCCGCCACGGGATCGAGCTGATGGAGATAATAGGGCAGGGCACCGCATTGGAACAGCCGTTCGCTGAGCTGGCGTAGGGTCGTGCTGTCGTCGTTGACCGCCCGCAACAGGACGCTTTGATTCAGGGCGGTCACCCCGGCGCGTCGCAGTCGTTGCACCGCCTGCTCGGCCGCCGGTCCCAACTCATTGGGATGATTGGCATGAATGACCACCACGGGAGTCAGACGCGAGCCGCTGAGGATCGCGCAGAGCCGTTCCGTCACCCGGTTCGGCAGCACGACCGCGAGTCGGGTGTGGATGCGCAGGCGGCGCAGATGCCCGATGCCATTGAGTTCGGCGATGAGCCTCTCAAGCGACCGGTCGTCGCGCATCAAGGGGTCGCCGCCGCTCAGGATCACCTCGGACAGTGACGGGTCCGCCGCGATCCGGGCGAGTGCGGAGGCATCGCGCACCGCCGCGGACCCCATGGCGGCATACGGGAAATGTCTGCGGAAACAATAGCGGCAATGGATCGCGCAGGCGCCGGTGGCGATCAGCAGCGCTCTCCCCGCGTATTTTTGCAGCAGACCGTGACCGCGATCGGCGGCGGCATCGCCGACCGGGTCGTTGATATAGTCGTCGCTTCCCGCCCGTTCGGCGACCCGCGGCAGCACCTGTCGGAGCAGGGGGTCATTGGGATCGCCGGGGCGCATCAGCGCGGCGAATGCGTGCGGAACCAGCAGGCGGAAGGCGAGCGGGGAGGTCCGGTCGAGATCCGGGAGATCCTTGCCATCGAGACCGAGCGCATCGAGCAGGGCCGCGACCTCGGTAAAGGACGCGGCGAGGGCCTGCTTCCAGGCGGCGGTCTCGCCAGAGGCGATCCGCTCGGCATCGCTCTGACAAGCGGCGGGGCTTCGCGTTACCATTGCACGGTTTAGTTTCACAGAAAACGAGGATGGCATGGCTTTTTACAGTACCAGTGAATTCAAGGGCGGACTCAAGATCATGCTGGACGGGGATCCGTACAACATCGTCGAGAACGAGTTCGTCAAGCCCGGCAAGGGGCAAGCCTTCAATCGGGTGCGAGTGCGCAATCTGAAGACCGGGCGAACCGTGGAAAAGACCTTCAAGTCGGGCGATACCGTCGAGGCGGCCGACGTCCATGATACGGAGATGCAGTATCTCTACAACGACGGCGAAGAATGGCACTTCATGGATCCCGAGAGCTTCGAGCAGATGACCGCCGACGCGAACGCGGTCGGCGAGGCCGCGAAGTGGATCAAGGATAACGATGTCTGCAAGGTGACCCTCTGGAACGGTGCCCCGCTGGCGGTCGATCCTCCCAATTTCGTGGTCTTGCAGATCGTCGAAACCGATCCGGGCCTCAAGGGTGATACCTCGGGCGGCGGCGGTAAGCCGGCCACGCTGGAGACCGGCGCCGTGGTACGCGTCCCCTTGTTCGTCCAGTCGGGCGAATCCATCAAGGTCGATACCCGCACCGGAGAATACGTCTCGCGCGTCAAAGACGCCTGAACCGCGACCATCCGGGGCCGCCGACGGGTTGTCGGCGCGCGCACGCCCCTGGGGTAACGATCGACTGGCGGCTGCGCCGTCCAATTCAGAGCAATGCCTCCCGACCATCTCCCGAACGACTGGCGCCCCAGCGCCGAACTCGCCATGATCCAGGCCCGCGCGGACCTTTTTGCGCGTCTACGCGCCTTTTTCGCGGCCGCGGGCGTCCTGGAAGTCGAGACGCCGATCCTCTCCCAGGCGGCGGTCACCGATCCGGCGCTGGCCAGCCTGTCCGTCGGCGGTGTCGGGCCGGCGCGCTCGCTGTATCTCCAGACCTCGCCCGAATTCCCGATGAAACGCCTGCTGGCCGCGGGTAGCGGTCCCATCTATCAGATCTGCAAGGTCTTCCGCGACGATGAGCGCGGCCGTTTGCACCACCCCGAATTCAGTCTGCTGGAATGGTACCGTCCCGGCTGGGATCCGTGGCGACTCATGGACGAAGTGGCCGAGCTGACGCGCGTGGCGTTGCAACGTCCGACGCTGCCCGTCGAACGGATCGCCTATCGCGAGTTGTTTCTGCAACGTCTGCATCTGGACCCTTGGTCCGCGACCGTCGAGGATCTGCGCGGCGCGGCGCTGGCGGCTGGAATCGCCGATGCGGCCAGTCTGGATTTGGACGCGGACGCCTGGCTCGATCTGCTCCTGACCCACTGTCTGGAAGCTGGTCTGGGCCGCGACGGCATGACTTTTTTGGTCGACTATCCGCCCAGTCAGGCGGCGCTGGCGCGCATCCGCCCCGGCCCCATCCCGGTCGCCGAGCGTTTCGAGCTGTATCTCGAAGGGGTCGAACTGGCCAACGGCTTTCAAGAACTCACGGATGCCGTCGAGCAGCGGGCGCGCTTTCAGGCCGATCTGGCGCAACGGCGGCGCCGGGGGCAGTCCGAACCGCCGCTTGACGAACGGCTGCTCGCGGCGTTGGCGGCCGGGATGCCGGAGTGCTCGGGCGTGGCGCTGGGGCTGGACCGGCTGTTGATGATGGCAACCGGCGTCGACCGCATCGACGGCGTGCTCGCGTTTCCGGTGGAGCGGGCTTGATCCCTAATACAACAGTCGAACCGCAAAGGCGCAAAGTAAACAAAGCAAAACAAGATTCGACTGCTCTTAAACCGCGTCCAGTGCGGTATGCGATGTTTTTGGATTGGATTAACCTTGGCCGCATCTAGGATAGTCGGAGCGGACGCGGTTTAAGAGATTAAAAAAGATAAAATTTTAAACCGCGTCTCTTGTGAGGCTGGTGAAATCCCCAGCGCCAAACACAAACTGAAAATTACGCATATCGCGCTGGACGCGGTTTAATTTCGGTTTACGGCAACTTTAATGCCGAATTCGTGCCCGCCAGCTCAGCGTTGTCGAACCGTCCGCGGGGATCTCGATCCGCCAGGACGCCAGGTTGAATGCCTCCTTGGTGTGCGGCTGGCTCTCCTTGACCATCTCCCAATCGCCGGGAATGGTTTCGATCGCCTTGACCGTCACCGCTTCGGGCTTGGCGTTCTTGAGTTCCAGTTCGAAGGCCGCTTCATAGGCGTAATCATAGGCCGTGGAGCCGCCCAGCTTCTTGAAGCCGGTCTGTTTGCGGCGCGCGGTGACATCGAAGCTCTCGCCAAGTTTGAGAACGACCGTCTCGTTTTTCGGGGTGTGGTCGATGGCGTCCTCGCCGATGAACTGGGCGTTGCCGCGACTGTCTTTCGAATAGACCCGAATCACGCCCTTGGGCAGCGGAATCCCCAGACTGCCATCCCGGTTGACGAACTTCAGCGTGGACGCGACCGGTAGCTTGGTCCAGCCATCCCCCGTTTGCGTCTGGTAGGCGTAGGGTTGTCCCCTGACGATCAACTCCTTGACGAACGGCACCCTGGGCGCCGACAGCAGCGCGACCTGCTTGGTTTGCTGATTCAGAATGTCGGTCGGACGGGGCAGGGTGTAGAGATGGTATTCCGCCAGACTTTCTTCCTCCGGCATGGGCGCCGCCGCGGGCAGGGCCATCGCGCGCGCCATGGGCGGCATCGGCATGACCTCCTGGACCTGATTCACCTCGCCCGCCACCAATTGGACCTGCGCCTTGCGATAGGCGATCCCGCTGTCGTTGGTCAGGGTCACCCAGCCGTTGAGATCCATGGTCTGACCGTCCGGGGCGAGATCGGCCACATAATCCGCTTTCCAGGACAATCCACTGGTCAGATAGGAGAGTTCGAGATTGCCCGTGCCGGCCTGCGCGCTCTCCAGGTGCAGCACGAGGGTCGGCTGATCGCGCAGATTCTCGGGGACATCGGGGAAGGCGAGATGGCCGACCACCGCAGATTCGATGCGGTCGTCATAGCGCAGCACCACGCCGTCGTTGACGGCCAGCACGGTGGCCGTCTCGACGGTCCGCTCGCCGGCATCGTTGGCGCGGATGACCTGGACCGCGCGACCGACGTATTTATTCAGCAGACTGGTGGGCGTGAGCAGGTCGAAGTCGAAATTCTGTTCCAGCAGGCTCAGGGCGAGTTGCCCCGTGGTGTCCTTGAGCAGGGCCGTCTCGGGGCGGATCCGGACCGAAACGGTGCGCCAGGCGAGGCGGTTTTCGCCGGGCTCCAGCGTGACCTTTCGCTGATCCTTGATCAGTGCAAGATCGTCGTTATAGATGGTGACGGCCAGCGCCTGCTGGGCGGTGTCGTCAATGCGTTGTTCCTGGTCCATGGCAGCCCCCGTCGAGGGAAAAAGGATAATGCTCAGCGTGGCGAGCGCAAATCCGCGGACGGCACGGCAACGCCGACGCGGACTGGATTGGAAGAGCGGTTGTCTCGGCATGGCGTTCTCGCTTCATGAATCGGTTGCGCTTTCGCGAAGTCGCATCGTCAGGCTGTTAGAGCGAACGGTGATAGCAAAGCTGAACAGCGATCATCGTCGTTGTCGTTGTCGTTGTCGTTGTCGTTGTCGTTGTCGTTGTCGTTGTCGTTGTCGTTGTCGTTGTCGTTGTCGTTGTCGTCATCGACTCTCCGATGACGACAACGACAACGTCCGCTTTATCGCGCTGTTGCTCTACAGAAGTTTGACCAGCGCCGCCACCGTCGCGATGCTGGCCATCATCATGGCCCCGAGCTTAATGATCAGGCGGTATTCCAGTTCGCGGGTATCCGCTTTGAGCGCGAGTTCCAGCGCGTGCAGATCGGCCTTGGTGGCGAGATCCGCCTCGATATGGGCGGCCCGAAACGCCTCGGCGATCGCCTCGGCCTGGTTCTCCGGTATGCCAGACGCCTTGATGGTGCTGATGAATTTATGGGTGTCGAAGATGATGGTGGTCATGGGCGGTCTCGCGGGACGGTAATGTGGATAAGGCTACGATCATCGATCCGGCCAGTGTTCCGGGGCGGGTGTCCCGCTTCCATGTCGCAGATTGCCTGATGGTGCCAAATGCTTGCTGATGCGCTGTCGTTGTCGTTGTCGTTGATTCGATTACGACAACGACAACGACAACGACAACGAGCGATGGCCGAAACGATGATCGACGCCCCCGAAACCAATCGGAACTACCCAGTCTCGGCGGCTCTCCGAGGTGCGAATTCGTTTTGCGTTTGCCAAAGCATCCTGGCTAACCGCACGCCTTCGTGCGCGGCCGCGCGCAGATCCTCGGTGCGGCAGGGTTTCGTCAGATAGCGGAAGACGCCGCCGCGGTTGATGGCGCCGGACGGGATCGCGGCCTCGCTGGCCGCCGAGAGCATGATGCGCACGATGTCCGGATAGCGTTGGCGTACCTGTTCTAGCAGGGTGATGCCATCCATTCCGGGCAGGCCGTAGTCGGCAATCAGCAGATAGATCTGTTCATGGTCCAGGATCTCCCACACCGCCTCCGCGCAATCGACCGCGAAGATCGTCAGACCCTGATTGGCGAGCTGCGCGCTCAGGAGCCGGCGCTGTACTGGATCGTCCTCGACGATCAGCACGCCCAGTGCCGTCAATTTGATCAACGCGGGCGGCAGCACCGCGCCGGGATCGGCGGCGATCAGACGCGCGAAGTCATCGGCTGGCATGGGTTTGCCGGTGCGATATCCCTGCACGAGATCGCAGCCCAGGCGGTGCAGGAGCGCGATCTGGTCATCCGTCTCGACCCCTTCGGCGACCACGCGGATGCCCAGACCGTGGGCCATGGCGATGGTCGCGCGGACGATCGCCAGGTTGCCCGCGTCCTCAACTAGGTTGTTGACGAAGCCGCGGTCGATCTTGAGGATGTCCACCGGAAAGCCGCTGAGATACGCGAGGCTGGAATAGCCGGTGCCAAAATCGTCCAGGGCCACGGTGACGCCAAGTTTGCGGATGGCGATGAGTTGGCGGCGGGCCTTGTCCGGATCGTCCAGCAGCAGGCTTTCCAGCAGCTCGATCTGAAACAGATGCGGCGCGATCCCGGTCTCGGCCAGTGCGGCGGCAATCTCGTCGGGCAGGGTTTCGCTCGCGAATTGCGGCCCGGCGATATTGATACTCACCTGCTGGGGCGGCAGCGATGCGGCCGACCAGAGGCGCATCTGTTGCAGCGCGGCGCGCAGCACCCACTGCCCGACCGGGTGCACCAGATCGGTGGTCTCGACCAGCGGGATGAAGTCGCCCGGCGAGATCAGCGCACCGTCCGGGCGGCGCCAGCGAATCAGCGCCTCGCTTCCGACGATGGTCGCCGTGGCAAGATCGATCTTCGGTTGATAATGGAGTTCAAACTCGTCCTGTTGCAGCGCCTGACGAAGCTGTTGAAGCAGATGCAGCCGATGGGTGGAGGAGGACGTCATCTCGGGGGTGTAGAAGGCGATGGAGCCCGTGCAGGCTTTCTTGGCCGAATGCAGCGCCGACCCTGCGTCTCTCAGTAATTCGATGGCATCGCGCGCGTCGTCGGGATAGAGCGCGACGCCAATACAGACGGTCATGCACAGTTCGCTGCCATCGAGCAGCGGGAGCGGCGCGCGCAGGCAGTCCTGAAGCCGTCTGGCCTGTTGGGTCGTCCAATCGCGATCGGGCGCGTTTTCCAACACGAGGGTGAACACATCTCCGCTGATGCGCGCCACGATCGTGGCGGGTGGCGAGTTGGCCACGAGCCGACCGGCCAGGGTCTTCAGCACCTGCTCCCAGATCTCATGCCGGTGGGAATCCATGACGTGTTTGAAGCCGTCCAGATCGAGCGTCAGGACGGCGACCCTGGTATTGGCGAAGCCGGCGAAATTGAGCGTCTGGGTCAGGCGTTTGCGCAGCAGGCGCGCATTGGGCAGATTGGTCAGTTGGTCGTGGCCGCTGAGATAGTCGATCTGATGCTGACGGCTCAGGTCGTACCAACTTACCAGCAGCGCATCCTCGTCGTCGAGCGCGACCCGCGACAGGGTGACCTCGACCTGAAAGCGCCCGCCATCGTCTCGCTGGTGCTCCCATTCGAAGCGATGGGTGCCCTGCTGGAGGGTCAGATCGATCAACTGACGGGCCTTGATCGCGGAATCCTGACCGTCGGGCTGGAAGGGCGGAGAGAGATCCTCGGGCGACAGATCGCAGCGTCCATCCTCCAGATCCAGACCGAGCATACGTTGGGCCGCCAGGTTCGCGGACACGAAGCGGCCAGCGCGGATAATCAGCATCCCCTCGCTGGCAGACTCGAACAGGGCGCGGTAGCGGGCATCGCTCTCGCGCAGTGCGCGCTCGACGCGCTTGAGTTCGTCGATATCGTCGACGATCCAGATCACGCCCTTGGATAAATCGGCGGGGACGGCGGTATCGAGCGCCCTGCCCGAGAGCGAGCAGTCAAACGGGCGGCCGTCCCGGCGTCTCAGCTGATATTCGACATGCGGTTGTTCGCGGTTTCTCAGCGGCTCAAAGAAGCGCTTGCCGAAGTCGAGGAAGCGCTCCTCGGACAGATGCAGCGTCCGGACGCTCAGGCCGATCAACTCTGTCGGATTCCGGTAGCCAAGAATCTCGGCGAGACGGGCGTTCGCGCGGGCGATGATGCGCTCGCCGGTCAGGAGCATGATGCCGACGAAGGCGTTATCGAAGATGGCCTGGAGTTGAGCCTCGCTCTCGCGCAGGCGATCCTCGGCCGTTTGTCCGCGGGCGTTGTCGTTCAGACGCTGTTTCTCCATAACCCATCCGTGTTGTTTGGCGGCTTCGATCATCGATCTGGCCAGTGTTCCGGGGGGCTGGTGTCCCGCCCCTATGCCCCAAATTGCTTGAAGGCGCCAAATGCTTGCAGATGCGTCAATGTTGTCGTTGTCGTTGTCGTTGTCGTTGTCGTTGTCGTTGTCGTAATCGGATCAACGAGGCTTCGATCATCGATCCGGCCAGTGTTCCGGGGGCGGGTATCCCGCCCCGATGTCCCAGATTGCTTGAGGGCGCCAAATGCTTGCAGATGCGTCAATGTTACCGTTGTCGTTGTCGATGATCCGACAACGACAACGACAACGACAACGAGCGATAGCCGAAACGATGATCGACGCCATCAACGACAACGACAACGACAACGACAACGAGCGATGGCCGAAACGATGATCGACGCCTGTTTGGCCTGATCCGTTGTTCTTTATACCGAATATAGCCGGTGGATACCACCGGCTTGAATGGCGGGATCGCGTTGGCGGCGACCCGTCGCGACCGGCGTGACAGCGGGCTTCGCTTGCACCGGGTCGCGACCCGTCATGTCGTGTCAGGCGACCAGTCGCCGATAGCTGTGCCAGGTGGCATATCCGAGGACCGGGAAGAGCAGGATCATCCCGACGAACAGAGTCAGTAGACCGATCCCGCTGAGCAGGACGATCAACGCGGCCCAGAGCAACATGGCGGGCCAGTTGCTCAGAACGGTGCGATAACTGGTCTGCATCGCGGTGATCGGACTTGCGTCGCGATCCAGAATCATGGGGATGGCCACCGCGCTGATGACGAAAACCGTGCCGGCCAGCAGGAGTCCAATGCCGACGAAAAAGCTGGTCACGACCGGGTCGAAGCGCCCGGAGAGCAATCCCAGATAGGCATTTGTGCTCGGGGATAGCGTGGTGAACTGGATCGCGAACAGGAGCGCCGACAGTCGCACCCAGGCTGCGGCGATCAGGCCCAGGAAGAGCGCGAACAGACTGAGGTTGGTGCGCCGCTCCCAGAGCAGATCAAAACTGCCCCGGATGCTGATCGGTTCTCCGGTATCCTGCTGGCGCGCCGCGACATAGAGCCCGGCGGCCAGGAAGGGGCCGAGCAGCATCAATCCGGTCAGAAAGGCGAGCGCGAACCAGGGTAGCGACCAGGTCAACGCCAGGGCCAACCAGCAGGCGGCCGCGAACAAGATGCCATAGAGCAGGCTGCCGGCCGGGGCCGCGGCGAAAGAGCGGACGCCGGCGGCGAGCCAGTCGAGCGGTTCCGCGAGATCCGCGCGGCGGATGGTGGGTGCGCTGGCGAGGGTCGAACGATTCGGTTGGATGGCATGGGTTCTCATGGCGAAGGCTCCAGTTGACGGGGAGAGATCGGGTCAAGGCCAGCCGCTGTCCGTCCGGGCTGGAGCCGACGGTTGGCGTCCATGCCGCCCGTCAAAGGCGTTTAACTGAATTGCCGATGCGACCGGCCTGATCGTCACAGGAAATGGGATTCGTTGGCCTGTCCGAAGTTCAACCGGTAGAATAGACGCGCTCTATTGTCAGTATTGACTAATGGCCCCTCCGTACCAGGACTGTTCCGACATCCGCGATCGGTTCTCGCACGCAGGGACAAGGCGCGGTGGCGAGTCATCGCGGGCTTTCGGAGGCCGCGCGTCGCATTGCAAAGGGAGTCTCGGAATGCCTTTATCTTGTACCGGATGGCGTCTTTTGGCGGGCGCCGCGTTTCTATCCGCGGCGGGGTTTGCTGCGTCGGCCGGCGATGCGCCCAAACGCTTCGATGGGGTGGAAATTTCGGTCGGGGTTCAGGACGCTTCCGCGATCGGCAGCGCGGCGGAGGCGCACGCGCGGACCTGGGAGCAGCGCACCGGCGCGAGGGTACACATCAACCGCATCCCCTTCATCGGCCTCTTCGCCGCGTCCATGGCGTCACTGCGTGCCGAGCGCGCGCGCTTCGACGTGCTGCTCCATGCCTCGGGCTGGACGGCGGATTTCTTTCCCTATCTGACCGAATTGCCGGCGGAACTGCGCACGGACGAGAGTTTCGACGACATCCATCCGACCTATCGCGAACGTCTCATGACCTGGAACGGCAAATGGATCGCCTACACCATCGACGGCGACCTCTACAGCGGCTATTACCGTCAGGATCTGTTCGAGGACGAGACCCATCAGCGAGCCTTCGCTCAACGGTACGGCTATCCGCTGGCCGCGCCCGAGACCTGGGAGCAATACCGCGACATCGCCGAATTCTTCACCGGTCGCACGGCGCCCGACGGCACCTTGCTGTACGGCAGCGCGGAGTCCTTCGCGCGCGGCGGGCAGCAGTTCTGGGATCTGTTCAGCCGCGCCTCGGCCTATACCAACCATCCCGATTTTCCGGGCGCGCAGTTCTTCGACCCTGACACCATGCGCGCCCAGATCGACAATCCTGGCTGGTTGCGCGCGGTCCAGGAGTATGTCGACATCCTGCGCTTCTCCCCGCCGGATGCCCGCACTTACGGAATCGTCGAGGCGCGCGCGGCCTTTCTCGCCGGGCGCACCGCGATGATCCTGGATTGGGGCGATACCGCCCTGCTCGCCGGTCAGGCCGCCGGCGCCGGGATTGCCGGGAAGGTCGGCTATTTCATGCTGCCCGGCAGTCACGAAGTCTTCGATGCCCGCGCCTGGCGCTGGAGTCGTTTCGACCGGCCGCGTCGAGCGCCATTTCTGGCCTTCGGCGGCTGGATGGCGAGCGTTCCCCGCAACAGTCTCCAGCAGGAAGCCGCCTGGGACTTCGTGCGCTGGTTCGCCAGCCCGGAGAACAGTCTGCTCGATGTGGTCACCGCCGGCAGTGGCGTCAACCCCTATCGGCTCAGTCACTTCGCCCACATCGATGCCTGGACCGAGGCGTTGAGCCGGCCCGCCGCCTCGCAGTATCTGGGCGTGGTGCAGTCCAGTCTGGATTCGCCCAACGTCGCGCTGGATCTGCGACTGCCCGGTTTTCACCGCTACACCGAGGCGCTGGAGGAGGCGCTGACCGGTATTCTGGCGGGCGAGGCGCCAATCGCGCCGACGCTGCGTGAGGTCGCCAGGGCCTGGAACGCTATTACCGACGACCTGGGCCGCGACCGGCAGTTGGCCATCTATCGGATCGCCATGGGCTTGAGCGGTCCGCCATCCGTCCCCCGTCCCGGCACCGACAAGGATCAGGGGGAATTGGTCATTGGATTCTCCCAGGCCACCACCACCGAGCCCTGGCGACTCAAATTCAACCAAGAGTTGCGCGCCGAGGCCGCGCGCCACCCGAACCTGCGCCTGCTGGTTCGCGATGGCGAGGATCGGGCGGAACAGCAGGTCGCCGATGTCGCCGAGCTGATCGCGGCGCGGGTCGACGCGCTGCTGATTTCGCCCAAGGTCGCGATCTCCCTGACCCCGATCGTCAGTCAGGCGTTCAATCAGGGCATCCCGGTGTTCGTGCTTGATCGCGACCTGGAGAACGATCGTTACACCCAGTTCATCGGCGGCGACAATTGCGAGATTGGCCGCGCCGCCGGACGCTATGCCCGCGCCCTGCTGGGCGGATCTGGGCAGGCGCGCGGGCGCGTGGTCGAGATTCGAGGCGGTATGGGTGCGACGCCCGCCCAGGAGCGGCAGCGCGGATTTCTTGAGATCGTCGCCGGCGAACCTGGGATCGAGGTCATCGAGCCGCTTCGCAATGGCGACTGGAAGCAGGATCTCGGTTACGAGGTCATGGTCGGGGTGCTGGCGGAGCATGCGCGGATCGATCTGGTCTACGCCCACAACGATCCCATGGCATTCGGTGCCTATCTCGCCGCCCGCGATGCCGGTCGCGAGCGCGAGATACAGTTCCTGGGCATCGATGGGATGCCCGACGAAGGCGCGCGTTGGGTAGCCGACGGCGTCCTCGTCGCGACCTTTCTCTATCAAACGCCAGGCGCCGAGGCGATTCGCCAGGCACTGCGCTTTCTGGGCGGCGAGGCAGTGGAGAAACGGCTGATCCTGCCCACCCAGACCATCGACCAAGACAATGTCGCGGAATTTTCGGGGTCTTCGCCCTGATGCCGCCGGGCGGGACAGCATGACGCGCGTGGCGCGGATATCTTCGGGAGCGATCAGGGCGTCAGCATGGAAAACACCGCCAGTTCAACGCTGCGCCGCCGGTTGCGGCACGCTTACATCGGAATTGCCGTCAGCCTGCTGCTGATGGCGGCGGTCGCGCTGGTGGCGACCACGCATCTGAGCGGTCTGCTCCAGACCGCGATCAGCCAGACCCTGCCCGAGATGCGCAATGCACTGCGCATCTCCGAGCAGGGTGGGCTACTGGCCGCCTCGCTGCCCGTTCTAGTCGCCAGCGAGGATCGTGCAACCCTGGAGCGCCACTGGTCCGAGATCGAGATCAACGTCCAGCGAATCCGCCGGGATCTGGAGCAATGGGGCCAGGGGAGGGCGGCGCGCGCCTCGCGCCAGGCGATCGAGACGGAAGTCCATGGCTACACCCGCATTCTGGACGAATTGCGCCACGCCACGGCCGAGCGTCTGGATCTGCGGGCCGCGCTGGAGGACGAGTTGACCCAGGTGCGCGCCATTCATGCGGATCTGACCGACGCCATCGCCCCCGTGGTCTACGGCGTGACCTCGCTGTCGCGACTGCTGGCGCGGCGCGAGGCCCGGCGGTTGGCCGAGACCATCGAGGCGCGTTTCGAGCAGTCGCTGGCGCGCCGTCTGGCCCTGAGCGAGTTGTGCGACGCGCTGGAACCGGAGGCGCCCGGCGAGGACTTGCGCCAGGCGCTGCGACAGCTCGCTCCGGCCTTTCACGGCCCTGACGAGCCATCCTTTTATGCGTCCTTGCGCGCGGCGCTCGACCGCCTGCCGGCCAGCCTGGAGCCCGCGCCCGCACAACGCCGGGAATTGCTGGCCGTCTGCCAGGACGCCATCGCGGCCAATGTCGCTCACTGGCGCGAACGGCTCCAGTCCGGGCTGGAGGAGTTGCGGACCGCAATCCCCGCGCAGTTTGACCGGAACGTCGCGGATCTGATCCTGGCGCTCGATCTCAAGACTGAGGGGCACCTGCTGATCGCCCTCCTGTTCACGGTCGACGAGGTCGATCAGGCCGCTACGCTGGCCAATCTCCAGGATCGCGCCAAGCGCGCGCTGGCGAGCTTCCAGCAGGCCGCCGATGGATTCGCCGACAGCACACTGGCACAGCGTAACCCGATTCTGGCCAATACCGTGGCGAGGGTCGAGGCGCGTTTGGGGCAAACCCTCGACGGGCGCCAGGGTCTCTTTCCGTTGCGCCGGCGCCAACTCGATCTGATCGCGCGCGGCGAACTCGAACTGGCGCGTGCGCGCGTGCTGGCGGCCCAACTGACGCAACGGATCGGCGAGATCGTCGAGCGCATGGAGCAGACGACCGAGGCCGCTCGCCAGGAGGCGCTCGTCGGGCGGCGGATGACGCTGTCGCTGTTGATCGCGACCTGTGTGGTCGGTCTGGGTCTGGCGCTCCTGATCGCGCGGGTGACCCGACGCGCCCTGACGCGCGACGAGATCGCGCTGATCCGCGCCCGCGACGACATCGAACAGGCCAATCGCATCCTCGAAGCGGTCGGTTTCGCGGCCCGCCATCTGTTGGGGGCCGCGCGTTGGGAAGACACCGTCGAGGCGGTTCTCCAGCGTCTCGGCACGGCGACCGCCTGCGCGCGGGTCGAGCTTCTCCAGTGTCGCGACGAGGACGATGATCCGAACGTCCTGGAAGCGCGTTTTTGCTGGTGCCGGTCGCCTGACCAGCAGGGTTCCCGGAGTGCGTTCGGAGGCACCGCCGCGTTGCTGGAATGCGAACGCTGGATGCATCGGATGATGGTCGGGCAGCCGGTGTTCGGGACGCTGGATGACTTGCCGGCGGAGGAACGCGCATTTCTCGCCGCGCACGGGATCCGTTCGCTGCTCCTGGTGCCGATTTTCGTCGATCGGCACTGGTGGGGCGCCATCGGTTTCGCCGACTGCGAGCGTCTGCGCGACTGGCCGGCGCGGCTGATCGACGCCGTTACCGCCGCCGCCGACACTCTGGGAGCGGCGATCGCGCGCGCCCAGATCGAACGCCAGATCCTGCAGGCGGCGGCGGTCTTCGAGGACACCAAAGAAGGCGTCATCATCGCCGATGCCAGAATCCGCGTCCTGGCGGTCAATCGCGCCTTCTCGACGATGACCGGCTACAGCGCGGAAGAGACGCTGGGGCGTCCTCCCGACCTGCTGGTCGTCGAGCGACATCCGCCGTCCTTCTTCCGCGCGCTGTGGAAACGACTGACGGTCACCGGGCAATGGCAGGGCGAAATCCTCAGCCGCCGCAAGGACGGTTCCGCGCTGCCGGGCTGGCTGTCGATCAGCCGGATTCGGCACGGACCGGGGGACGCCGTCCAGTATGTCGCGATTCTGTCCGACATCAGCGCCATCAAGCAGTCGGAGCAACAGCTCGAATTTCTCGCCCATCACGATGTGCTGACCGGATTGCCGAACCGGCTGCTGCTGAACGATCGGCTGGGTCGGGCGATTGCCCGCGCCCATCGTCACCAGACACGGATCGCCGTGCTTTTTCTGGATCTCGACCGCTTCAAGAACATCAACGACTCCCTCGGCCATCCGGTGGGCGATCTCCTGCTGCGGGAAGTGGCCAGCCGACTGGCGGGCCGCGTGCGCGAGACCGATACCGTCGCCCGGCTCGGCGGCGATGAATTCATCATCCTGATCGAGGACATGACGCACGAGGACGAGGCCGACGCGATCGCCCGGCAACTGCTCCATGTCCTGCAAGCGCCGTACCTGCTTGCCGAGCGCCGACTCTTCGTCAGCGCCAGCATTGGCGTCAGCCTGTATCCAGGGCATGGCGACGATGGCGAGCATCTGATCAGGAACGCCGACGCGGCCATGTACGAGGCCAAGGCCGCCGGCAAGAATACCTATCGGCTGTACACCGCGTCCCTGACCGAGGCCGCGCTGGAGCGTCTCTCGCTGGAGCAGGAGCTACGTGGCGCGCTGGAACGCGAGGAACTGGAACTGCATTATCAACCGCAGTGCGACGCCCGGACTGGCCGGATCGTCGTCTTCGAGGCGTTGCTCCGTTGGCGTCGCCCCGCCAGCGGCGGGTTCATACCGCCGGATCGCTTTCTACCGCTGGCCGAGGAAGCGGGTCTGATGATCGTCATCGGCGACTGGGTGCTGGCGCGCGCCTGCCGCGAGTGCCGTGACTGGCGCAACGCGGGCTTTCCCGAGATGCGGGTCGCGGTCAATCTCGCCGGCGTGCAACTGGAGCAGGGCGACATCCTCGCCGCCACCCGCTCCGCGCTGGCGAACGCAGGTCTGCCAGGGGAGGCGCTCGAACTGGAAGTGACCGAAAGCTCGGCGATGCAGCGGCTCGACGAGGTTCGGCAAACCCTCTTCGCGTTGCGCGCTCTGGGCGTGACCCTGGCCATCGACGACTTCGGCACCGGCTATTCGTCGCTGAGTTATCTCAAGCGCCTGCCGTTCACAACCTTGAAGATCGACCGGTCGTTCATCGGCGAGATCCCGGAGGACGCCAACGACATGGCGATCGCCCACGCCATCGTGGTGCTGGCGCATACGCTCCAGATGTCGGTGATCGCGGAAGGCGTCGAGACGCCGGCGCAGTTGGCGTTTCTGCGGGGCGTCGATTGCGAGCTGATCCAGGGCTATCTCTTCAGCCGGGCGCTCCCGCCCGAGGAAATCCTACCCCTGCTGCGGCGCGACCAGGGACGGATTTTGATCGCCGATGCCTGTGAATCCTGAAAATCCCGTCCATGTAGGCAGTGATACGTTGAAAAAAGCGTTTCCCGAATTCATCCCACAGCCAACGATGAGGAAATCGGCATGAGCGAAAAACAGACCATTGACTATCCCGGCGACGAGATCGATGTCCGTTGGGACAAGCGGCTCTGTCTTCATATCGGCGAGTGCGGCCAGGCTCGGGGGGATCTCTTCGTCGGGGGTCGCGAGCCTTGGTGCATCCCCAATGCGGCGAGCAAGACGGAGGTCCGCGAGGTGGTGGAACGCTGTCCGAGCGGCGCGCTAAGCTACACCGACAAGTCCGGAGCCCCCGAGTCGGCGCCCGCCGACAACACCGTGACGGTCGTCTACAACGGTCCGCTCTATCTGACCGGCGATCTCCGGATCGAGGGCGCCGGCGAGGATCAGCCTGGGGTGCGTACCCGCGCGGCGCTCTGTCGCTGCGGCGTGTCCAGGAACAAACCCTTCTGCGACAACAGTCATCTGGAAGCCAGGTTCGAGGACTTTGGCGCGGTGGGCGAGCAAGGTCCGGGGCTGACCGAGACCGGCGGCCCGCTGACCGTGAAACCCATGCCGGACGGCTGCCTGCGGCTCGATGGCAACCTGACGATTCGCGCCGCAACCGGCCGGGTCGCCTGGGAGGGCACCACGGCCTATCTCTGCCGCTGCGGAGCCTCGAAGAACAAGCCGTTTTGCGATGGCAGTCATCGCGCCGTCGGATTCAAAAGCGAGTAAAATTTCCACCAGGTTGTGCAACCGGGGGATCGTCCATGTATGTGACCGCCTTTTTGTTGGGTTTGCTGTCGTTCGTCGTCTACAAGATGTTTCTGCGCGCCTTTTACACCGTGAGACCGGATGAGCGGGCGGTCATTACCTCTTTCGGACGCGCCCAGCGTCTGGGCGATCTGTTGGTCACCGACGACTCGCTGAACGAGGAGGAAATGGAACGCTACCGGGTGCCACGGTTGCGCACCATCGGCCCCGGTGGCCCCTATTTCAAATGGCCCTGGCAGGAGGTGCGCAAGGTCCGGGTGGTCACCGAGGCTATCGATCTGACCTGGGATCCGACCAAGACGCAGAACACCATCGAGTCGGTGACCAAGGACAATCTCACCACCGGGGTGGGCGGTCAGATCCGCTTTCGGGTCGCCGAATCCAATCTGTACGCCTACTGCTTCGGCGTCGACAGCCCACTCGAACACGTCATGGGCTATTTCATTTCGGTGCTGCGCGAGCGGATCGCCAACTTCGTCGATCCCAGAGGGCAGAGTTTGGTGGGCGCTGCCGAGGTCGCCGGGAGCGGCGGGCCGACCGAACTGGCGGAGGGCGTGTCGATCAACGATCTGCGCAAGAATCTGCCCCTGTTGAACGACTACATGGAGCAGCAGTGCCGTTCCACCGGGACGCGCTACGGCATCGAGCTGGATGCCGCGCTCATCACCCAGATCGATCCGCCGCCGGAGGTGGATCGCGCGCTCTCGGCCATCAACACCACTCGCAATCAGGTCGCCGCCGACATCAGCACCGCCCGCGCCGACGCCGAGCAGCAGGTCACCATGAGCAAACGCGCGGTGGAGATCGCCCGCAACAACGCCCAGGCCGAGGTTGCGCCCTTGAAGGAATTGGCGCAGACGCTGACGCGGATCAAGGCGAGCGGCGGCCCAGCGGCCTTGTATGCCTATCTGCGCAACCTGCGGGTGCCGCTGCTGGGTCGGGCCACGCGCATCGTGCGGATGGGTTCGTGACGCGGCGCGTGGTGACGGAACGCGTCACCCTGTCATGAAAACCGACTCCGCGATCTACGAGTTCCTGGCGACCGGGGCGGAAGCGCTGCGCATCCTGACCGGAGGCTTGGTACTGATCGGCCCCTATCGGTTTCGCTCGCTGACCCTCAAGGGCATCGAGCGGCGACTGGATGGTGTCTATGAACCGGACGGGCACGCCGGTCCGGTCTATGTGATCGAATATCAGGCGCAGCCGGTACCGGGAGCCTGGTACAACCTGCTGGCGAAGATCGGTTTGTATGGGGAGGAACATCCGCGCCGCGATGTGCGCGGGATCCTCATTTTTACCCGCGTCCGCGACGATCCCCGTCTGCCACGGCTGATCGGAGGTGTGGATTCGGTGGCCCGCGCGGTCTACCTGGAGCAGTTTCTGCCCGACTGGCTGGAGCGGGAACCGGACAATCCCTATCTCGCCGTCTTCGCGCCGTTGCTCCTGGCCGAGGACGATGACTTGCGTCAGCGCGCCCCGGTGTTGTGGCGGACGTTATGCGAGGCGCAGCTGGAGCCGCCGGTGCGCGAGACCTTGCTGCGTATCTTTGAATTTTGGTGTTTTGAACGTTTTCGGTCGCTGACGGCCGAGGAGTTGTGGACCATGCTGAACCTGACGACCCCATTGGAAGAAACCCGTGCCTATCAGTCCATCTATGTGAAGGCCAAAGCCGAGGGCGAGGCACAAGGCGAGGCAAGAGGCGAGGTACGAGGCGAGGCAAGAGGCGAGGCAAGAGGCGAGGCAAGAGGCAAGGCCGAGACGCTTAAGCGCCTGCTGGCCCGTCGTTTCGGCCCGCTGCCGGAATGGGCGCGCGAGCGGATCGACTCGGCCGAGGTAACGCTTCTGGATCTCTGGATCGATGGTCTTTTCGATGCCGACCGCCTGGATTCGCTTCTGGACGGACCACCCGCGGCGATTCAAGAGCGTGATGCCTGACCGAAACGATGCCCCGCCTCCCGAGTCTCATGCCTAATCTGGAGAGATAGCATGCTGTTCGATATCGATAGTTCGCTCGGTCTGTCGGTCGCCTTCATCGTCGGCCTGCTCTATATCCCCCTGCTGCTCGCCATCGCCCGCACGCTGGGGCTCTATGCCATCGTCAACGAACGCGAGGCGCAGGTCTTTACCCTGTTCGGCAAGGTGATCGGGACGCTCGACGAGCCGGGTCTGCGATTCCCGCTGGGCTATTTCGGCCCCAAGGCGCTGTTGGTGCCCTTTTTCGGAAAGCTCTATCGGGTGTCGACCACGCTGCGTCAGCACTATCTGCGCGATCAGATGGTCAATTCGGAGGAGGGCACGCCGATGGGTGTGGGCATCTGGTACGAGATGCGGGTCAGCGATCCGGTCGCCTATCTGTTCCGCAATGCCAACCCGGATGCCTCGCTTCAGGCCAACGTCGCCAGTTCCACCATTTCCACCCTGAGCAATCTGGAGATGGATAAGATGCTGGAGGACCGTCATCAACTGAGTCGACGGGTGCGCGCCACCGTCTCGCCGCTCTCCGAGCAGTGGGGTTATCAGCTCGGTTCGGTCTATATCCGCAAGGTCGCCTTCACCGATCGTCAGATGGTCGACAACATCACCGAGAAGGTCGTCAAGCGTCTGGTGCAGGTCACCAGCGCCATGAAGCAGGACGGCGAGAACCGGGTCGGTCTGATCAAGAGCGAGACCGCCTTCAATGTCTCGCAACAGATGGCGGAAGCCGCCGCGACCCGCCCGGCGATCGTCGGCGAGGCGCTCAACGCCATCGCCCAACAGGATCCCGAGGTACTGGATGCCGTGATGGAGGTGATGGAGACCGAGCAGCTTATCCATTCGGGGGCGAAGGTCGAGATGTTGCCAGCCGGTGCGGAGTTGATGGTTCAGGTCGGTTAGATCGTGCGTGGCGAGACAGGCGTTGCTCGTGAATGGACCCCGAACGCGGTTTCAATGATCGTCTGCTTCGATTTCGACGGCACGCTGGTCGACAGCGTCGATGCCGCCTTCCATGCCTTCCAGCAGGTCGGGCCGCAATTCGGTTGCGCGCCTTTGACCCGCGAGCGGCTCGACGAACTGCGCGGGCTGCATGTCCGCGAGGTGATCCGGGCGCTGGGCGTTCCCCTGCATCGGGTGCCCCGACTCGCGAGCCGGATGCGCGCCGCGATGCGCGAGGAACTCCTGGAAACGCCGCCGATCGAAGGAATCGCCGGAGTGCTGGAGGAACTCTCCCGACGCGGTTTCCGACTCGGCATGCTGTCGTCGAACGCAAAATCCAGTGTGAATGACTATTGCGAACGGTATGGTTTGGATGCGTTCGATTTCATCGTCGCCGGGACCGGACTGTTCGGTAAGGCCAATGCTTTGCGCGTTCTGCTCCGCCGGCAAGGGATTCAGCCAACGGATCTGCTCTATGTCGGCGACGAACTGCGCGATCTGGAGGCCGCGCGCGCCGTCGGGGTCCGCTTCGCTGCGGTCGGGTGGGGCTACACGTCGCTGGAGCGGCTGGCCGCCGCCGGACCTGACGTGCTCCTTCAACGTCCTGGCGATTTGCTGGAACGACTTGTCGAGTCGGCCAAGGCTACCTAAAATGCCATCATCATTTGACCATTGATGGCATTCCGATGATTCGGGTCCAGATCCAGTTCACCGAAGATCAGCTTCGGTCGCTCCGGTGCCATGCCGCGCAGGAGCAGGTGTCGGTGTCCGCGCTCGTGCGGCAGGCCGTCGGCGAGTGGGAGCGCAGCCAGGCAGGAAGCGGCGATGAGGCGAAGAGGCGGCGCGCGATCCTGGCCGCCGGACGTTTTGCCTCGGGGAAGCGCGATGGTTCCGCCCGGCATGACGACTATCTGGCCGAGAGCTATCGGGCGTGATCTTCGTCGATACGTCGGCACTCTACGCACTCCTCGATCGCGACGATCTGACTCATGAACGGGCGCGAGTCGCCTGGACCGACTGGTTGTCTGGCCGTCATCCGCCACGTCTTGTGACTGGAAACGACATCCTCGTGGAGTCTTGCGCGCTGGTTCAGGCGCGTCTGGGGATGGAGGCGTTGCGCGTGTTGATTGACGATCTTCTGCCGGTCCTCGTGCTGGAATGGGCCACGCCTGCGGATCATCAGGCCGCCATGCAGGCGCTCTTGACGGCTGAACGCCGTCGCTTGAGCCTGGTCGATTGCGTGAGTTTTCAACTCATGCGCCGGCGCGGCATCAACCGCGCCTTTACCTTCGATGCCCATTTCGCCGAAATGGGATTCGAGGCGTTGCCCGGGTGAGGCGCTCGACCGGAAAGATTTTGCGACGCCCCGCCAACTTGCAAGGCCCGGCGGCCCAACCGATCAGATCCAAATGGGGAACCAACAACCTTGGACCAGAGACTCAAACCGGACCCGCTCGCGGCGACTCCCGACAACACCTCCCCGACCCATCTGACGGCCCGTTTCGCCGCCCTGCGCCAGCGGATTGCCCGGACCATCCTCGGTCAGCGCACGCTCATCGACCGGCTGCTGATCGCCCTGCTCGCCGATGGGCATTTGCTGGTCGAGGGCGCGCCGGGTCTGGCCAAGACCACCGCCATCAAGGATCTGGCGGCCGGTCTGGAGGGCGATTTCCACCGTATCCAGTTCACCCCGGATCTGCTTCCGGCGGATCTGACCGGCACCGAAATCTATCGACCCAACGACGGCAGCTTCCGCTTCGATCGCGGACCTGTCTTTCACAATCTGCTGCTAGCTGACGAGGTCAATCGCGCCCCGGCCAAGGTGCAGTCCGCGCTGCTGGAGGCGATGGGCGAGCGTCAGGTGACGGTCGGGCGCGAAACCTATCCGCTGCCGCGGCTGTTCCTGGTCATGGCGACCCAGAATCCGATCGAGCAGGAAGGCACCTATCCGCTCCCGGAGGCCCAGCTCGACCGTTTCCTGATGCATGTGCGGGTCGATTATCCGGACCTGGAGACCGAGCGGGCGATCCTGCGGCTCAATCGCGACGAGGCGCGCGACGGGCGGGCGAACGCTTCCGACGTGGTGGTCAGTCAGGCTGATGTCTTTGCCGCGCGGCACGCCATTCTCGGGCTCTACATGGCGCCCGAGATCGAGAATTATCTAGTGCATCTGGTCATGGCGACCCGCCATCCGGGCGCCTATTCCAGGGATCTGGACGGCTGGCTGCGCTTTGGTGCCAGCCCGCGCGCGACCATTGCGCTGGACCGCTGTTCGCGCGCGCTGGCTTGGCTGAACGGTCGCGATTATGTCTCGCCGGAGGATGTCCAGGCGGTCGCGCCCGATATTCTACGCCACCGGGTGCTGCTGTCCTATGAGTCCGAGGCGGAGGGCCGCCGGCCCGACGATTTCATCGCCGCGCTGCTGGCGCGCGTGCCAGCCCCTTAAACGGCGTTTGGCAGGTCGGTGCTTTTGACTGTCGATCCGAGACCATCTCCCAATCCTGTCGGGTAAACGAAATGACCGAACTCAGCACACTCTATCAAACCGATTATTCCACCTGGGCAACCCGGAATGCCGAGTTGCTGCGCGCCGGGCGCTATGCGGAACTGGATGTCGAACACCTTCTGGAAGAACTGAGTGACATGAGCAAAAGCGATCAGCACGAACTGGAAAACCGGCTGACCATCCTCCTCGCGCATCTGTTGAAATGGGAATATCAACTCCAAACCCTGTCCGAGCGCTGGCGCGAATTCGATGGCCGCAGTTGGCGCGCCACCATCATCGAACAGCGCAACCGCGTGGCAAAACATTTGAAAAAATCGCCTGGTCTCAAGTCACTGCTTGCCGAAACGATTGCCGAGGCTTATGTCGATGCCGTTCAATTGGCCAGCGACGAAACCGGCCTGCCGCCCGAGGCATTCCCGACCGATTGCCCCTATTCCGCCAATCAACTGTTCGACAAAGGCTTTTATCCAGCACCCGACACACAGGATCACTGATCCGCCACTGCCTTCATGACGACCGTCACTCCACGCCAGACTCACGCGACCAACGGCATTCGCCCCGACCTCAAGGATCTGATCGCCCTGCGCGGACAGGCGCGGCGGCTCGATCTCGCGCCGCGCGGGCGGGTGCTCGCGACCCGCAGCGGGGGGCATCTCTCGCGCTTTCGCGGACGCGGCATGGAGTTCGACGAATCGCGCGTCTACCAGCCGGGCGACGATCCGCGCAACATGGACTGGCGGGTGACGGCCCGCGCCGGCACGCCCCATGTGAAGCTGTTTCGAGAGGAGCGCGAGCGTCCGGTCTGGCTGCTGGTGGATCAGGGCGCGTCCATGCGCTTCGGAACCCGGATCGCCTTCAAGTCCGTCATCGCGGCACAGGCGGCGGCGCTGCTCGGCTGGGCGGCGGTCGACCGTGGCGATCGGGTCGGCGGTCTGGTGTTCGACGAAACCCGTCATCTGGAACGCCGGCCCGCGGCTCGTGGGGCTGGGCTGCTCCCGCTGCTTGATCGGCTGACCGCGGCTCCGGATGAGTCCGGCGGAAGCGGTCATGGCTCCATCGTCGCGGCCGCCGAACATCTGATCCGTCTGATTCGCCCCGGCAGTCTGGTAGCGGTCATCAGCGACTTCGCGGACATCCGGCTTGAGCATAGCGGCTGGCTCGCGCAACTGGCGGCCGGCTGCGAACTGCTGCTAATCCTGGTGCATGACGCGCTGGAATCCGAGGTGCCGCCGCCCGGACGCTACCCAGTGGCGGATGGCGCGCGGCAGACCCCGCTCGCCGAGGCACGAACCGGCATCCTGGATCTGACCAGCGCGCGCCTGCGGGACGCCTATCAGGGCCATTTTCAGCGGCGGCTGGAGACCTTGCAGCGACTAGCGCGCCGCGACCGCGCGCATTTGCTGCGATTGGCGACCCACGAGCCCGTGGGGCCGGCGCTGGCGCGCGGACTGGGCGCGCGCGCAGGTGCTGGCGCGATGGGTGGATCGCGATGAACCCCGATCCGCTGTCCGATTTGCGCGACTGGCATCTGCCCGATCCGGTGTCCTGGTGGCCGCCCGCGCCCGGCTGGTGGCTGCTGGCCGGGCTGATTCTGGTGGGCCTGTGGCTCGCGATCCGTGGCTGGCGCCGCTGGCGTCGACAGAGTTCCAGCACGCGGGCCGCGCTTCGGCAGCTCGACGATCTCGGGAAGCGGCTGGCGCGCGACGGCGATCAACGCCGGTTTCTTGTGGGCGTCTCTCAACTGTTGCGCCGTCTGGCGCTGGTCCGGTATCCGCGCGAACAGGTCGCCGGGCTCAGCGGAGAGACCTGGCTTGCCTTTCTGGATGCCACCGGGGGCGGCGGCGGTTTCACGCAGGGCGCGGGTCGGGTGCTGGCCGAGTCGGCCTATCGCGCGGAAGCAAGCGCCGAGCGGAAGATTGATCCCGAACGGCTTCTCAGGTTGGCCGCCGATTGGATTCACGCTCACCGGAAGCCCCGCCCATGATCACACTGGATTGGCCCTGGGCGTTGCTCGCCCTGCCGCTGCCGGTCCTGGCGACTCTGCTCCCACGCGCTCGCGCTCGGGCCGGATCCGCACTGCGATTGCCTTTCTATGCCGAACTTTCGGCGGTGACGGTCGAACGATCGCCGGGCGCATCCTGGTCGCGTCTGTTGCTGGCGGCGCTGGCCTGGATCCTGCTTGTGCTGGCCGCCGCGCATCCGCAGTGGGTCGGCGAACCCATCGGTCTGCCGGTCGCCGGACGGGATCTGATGCTGGCGCTGGACATCTCCGGCAGCATGGAGCAGGAAGATTATGAGCTCGATGGCCGCGCGGTCACCCGGCTGGCAGCGGTGCAGGCGGTGGCGACCGATTTTGTGCGACGGCGCGACCAGGATCGGCTCGGGCTCATCCTGTTCGGGACTCAGGCGTATCTCCAGACGCCGCTGACCTTCGATGGGGCCACGGTCGCCACCCTGCTGAACGAGGCGGTGGTCGGTCTGGCCGGACGCGAAACGGCCATCGGCGACGCCATCGCGGTGGCGGTCAAGCGGCTGCGGGAACAGCCCGAGGGGCAGCGTGTCCTGGTACTACTGACCGATGGGCAGAATACCGCCGGCACGCTCGATCCGCTGGCCGCCGCGCAACTCGCCGCGCAGGCCGGCGTGCGTATCCATACCATCGGTATTGGCGGCGGCGACATGGGGATTCGGACGCCCTTCGGGATCCGCCTGATGCGACAGGGCAGCGACTACGATCCGGCCACGCTCAAGCAGATCGCCGAGATGACCAGCGGACGGTTTTTTGCGGCGACGAATCGGGAGGAACTGGAGACGGTGTACGCGGAACTGGACCGGCTGGAACCCAACGAGCGCGACGAACGCACCTTTCGACCGCAGCGCGCGCTTTTCGTCTGGCCGGCGGCTGCCGCCCTGTTGCTGACGGTCGGTCTGGCGGTCGCGTCCGCTCGGCGTGGGCATGTTTAGGCGATGCTGGGCAAGAGGAGCGCTGTCGGTCTGGGAGGTCGTTGTTTGACAATCCAACCTCTTTAGACCTGCCCGGTTCGCGTGTCCCGTAAAGGTTGGGGTAGAGACAAGGCAATGCCTTGTCTCTACGTCCGGTAGCCCGGTAGATACAAGGGTACGCATCGCGTAATTTACGCCTGTATTTCTTGATACGGCGATCGCGCCAGCTTGGACTGTCGCCAAACGACCTGATGCTCTCTCCGAACGCTTTTCGACACAAACCATGCCATTCGATGCCCATTTTCTCCGTCCACTCTGGCTGCTGGCCATCCTGCCGCTGGCGCTGCTGCTTCTGATCCTGTGGCGACAGCGGCAAGCCGGCGCGTCGATCTGGCGGGGTCTGGTCGATCCGCATCTGCTGCCGCATCTGCTGGTGGGCGAGGAGGGTCAATCCAGACGCTGGCCGCTCGTCCTGCTCGGACTCGGCTGGTCGCTGGCGGTGCTGGCGCTGGCGGGGCCGGTCTGGGAGCGCCTGCCGCAGCCAGTCTTCTCGACCGCGAGCCAGCGGTTCATCCTGCTCGACCTCTCGCCCAGCATGAACGCGGCCGATGTGCCGCCCTCGCGGTTGGCGCGGGCGCGTTTCGAGCTTCTGGATCTGCTGCGCGCCTCGACCGAGGGTCAGGTGGCCCTGCTTGCCTTCGGTCCCGAGCCGTTCGTCGTCTCGCCATTGACCGGCGATGCGCGGACGATCGCCGCGCAGGTTCCGCAATTGACCACGGATCTGATCCCGGTCCCTGGCTCTCGGCGCACCGATCTGGCGCTCCAGCAGGCGGGCGAGATGCTGGAACGAGCGCAAGGGCAGGGCGGCGACATCGTTCTGATCACGGACGGGGTCGGCGAGCTGGCGGCTTCGCTGGAGGTCGCCCAGCGGCTCCAAACCGCCGGTCACCGGCTGTCGGTGCTCGCGGTGGGGACGACGAAAGGCGCGCCCGTGCCGGCCGGCACGGGCGGATTCGTCCAGGATGCCGCGGGCGGTATCCAGATCGCCCGGCTCCAGCCGGAGGCCTTGCGCGAATTGGCCCGCGCGGGCAAAGGCCGTTATCTGGAGGCCGAGGTCGGCGATCGCGATACCCTGGCGCTGATCGCGGCGGGTCAGGAGCGGGGAGAACGGATCGAAATGACCGCCCTGACCGCCGATCAGTGGCGCGAGGAAGGCCCCTGGCTCCTCCTGGCGCTGCTGCCGCTGGCCGCGCTGGCCTTTCGGCGCGGCTGGTTGCTGCCGGTCCTGTTGCTTGCCTTGGTGCTGCCGCCGCATCCGGGATTCGCCGTCGGCTGGTCGGATCTCTGGTCGCGTCCCGATCAGCGGGCTGCGCGCCAGTTCGAGGCTGGCGATGCGCAGTCTGCCGCGGACCAGTTTCGCGATCTCTCCTGGCGGGCGGCGGCGCGCTATCGGTCGGGCGATTATGCCGCCGCGCTGGACGCTCTCGCGGGGCTGCAAGGTCCGGAGGCGGATTACAATCGGGGCAACGCGCTGGTGCGTTTGGGCCGGCTCCAAGAGGCTGCCGCCGCCTACGAGGCGTCCCTGAAACAGGCTCCAGATCAGGACGACGCCCGGCATAATTTGGAACTGGTGCGAAGGCTTCTCGAACAACAAAGCCAGTCGGATCAACAGCAGAGCCAGTCGGAACAAGAGCCCTCGAACGGGGAGGGCGGGGAGCCGTCCGAGGACGGACAGGGTCAAAAGCAAGATCAAGGTCAGGATCAAGGCGAGGCGGAAGCCAGCGATCAGAAGAATACCCGCGGCGATCAGACATCCGAGCCGGGAGAGACTGATTCGCAGGGCGATCAAGACGGAGGGGCTGCATCCGCGTCCAATAAAGATGCCGAACCAGCGGACGAACAGACTGCCTCACAACGCGATCAACAAGGTTCGGGCACGGATACGAATGTAGCGTCAGGACGTGATTCAGGCTCGCCCAATACCCCGGACGCCAGCGATTTTAGCCCGGACGCACTGAATTCAGGAACGGAACAGAACGAGTTCGGACCAGCCAGCGACGATCAAGCCGAAACGGACGGAACAACCATGACCGATCCGGCCGAGCAACGACCGGCCGGGCAGCCCGAGCCATCTGTCATCGCAACCGATTCGCTAACACCCCAGGAACGCGAACAGCAGCAGGCCATGGAGGCGCAACTGCGCCGCGTGCCCGACGATCCGGCCGGACTGCTGCGTCAGCGCTTCCTGTTACAACATTTGCGTCGAGAGGGACGTTTGCCGTGATGCCGAAACACCGAACCCTGACACTGCTGTCCGGTCTGTCGATCCTTTGGCTTTTGACGATGTCGGTCGCTGGAGCTGCCGATCTCCAGGTGCAACTGGATCGCAACCGTCTGTCCGTGCAGGACACCCTGACCTTGCGGTTGACCGCAGATGGCACCACGAGCGGCGAGCCCGATTTCACGCCGTTGACGCAGGATTTCGACATCCTCAGCCGTGGGCAGACGAAAACGACGAGCATCATCAACGGCGCCATGTCCCATACCCGCCAGTGGACCCTGGAACTGGCGCCCAAACGAACCGGTGCGTTGTCGATTCCATCGCTTTCATTGGGAAACGCACGCAGTCAGAGCCTGACGGTCGAGGTCACCGAGTCGGATGGCGGCGGCGCGGATGCCGGATCCAGGCCCATCTTCCTGGAGACCGATGCCGAGACCAAAACGCCTTATGTTCAACAGGCGTTCGAGTATCGGGTGCGGGCGTATTTTCAGGACGAACCGCTACAGGCAACACTGTCCGATCCGCTGGCGGACGGGGCGACCGTCGAACGGATCGGCGAGGATCGCGGCTACGAAGAGTTCGTCGATGGTCAGCGCTATCTGGCGATCGAGCGTCGCTATCGCGTCATCCCCCATCGCAGCGGTCGGCTCGACCTCCAGGGGCCGCGTCTGGAGGCCGTGGTTCCCGATACCCGCGCGGGCCATCAACGCGACCCCTTCGCGGACCTGGATCAAGCCTTTGGTGGCACGCTCTTTCAGGGGTTTCCGCAGATGCAGGGTCTGGGCAATCCAGGGCGGCGCCTGGTGGACCGGGCGGGCGATTTGGAGATCCAGGTCCGCGCCCAGCCGGAGGGTTCCGGGACGCCCTGGCTGCCGGCGACCTCGGTGCAGATCGCGGACGAGTGGACACCCAGTCAACCAAACTTTCGGGTGGGCGAACCCCTGACTCGCACCCTGACCGTCACCGCCCAGGGCGTGACCGCGGCCCAGTTGCCGACGCTCGATCTCGGCACGCTGGACGGCGTTCAAGTCTATCCGGATCAACCCCAAAGTGAGGATCTGTCCGGTGCGTCGGTCCCCACGGCCATCAAGAGTTTCAAGGTCGCGCTGGTGCCGACGCGCGCCGGTCCGCTCACCCTGCCCGAGATTCGGCTGCACTGGTGGGACACGGTTGCCGATGAGCCGCGGGTTGCCATCGTCCCGGCGCGCACCGTGGAGATCGCTGCCGCGCCATCGCCCGTGACCGAGGACACGGCCGGGAGCGAACCGGCGGGAAACATCGAATCCTCTCTGGATGCGGCGCGACAGCCCAGGTCGCCGGAACCCCCCGGCATCGGTAAGAGCGGTTTCTGGCCCTGGCTGACGCTCCTGCTAGGGCTGGCTTGGTTGGGAACGCTCGTCTGGTGGCGCCGGGAGCGTCGTTCGCGGCTTGCAGGCGCGGCCCCGGTGACTGAAGCGCAAGATCGGCGGTCCACGTCCCTCAACGCGGCTCGCCGCCAGGTCGAAAAAACCTGTTTGGCTGGCGATGCGCGGGCGGCGCGCGCGGCGCTTCTCGACTGGGCGCGTGCGCGCTGGCCGGATCATGCCCCGCAAGGACTGAGTCAGTTAGCCAGCCGGTTGGGCGGGAAGGAAATCGGCGATCTCCTGAATGCGATCGACCGCGCCATCTATGCCCCGCCCAGCGAAGTTTGGGACGGTGCGGCGGCTTGGACGCAACTCGCGCCCTGGCTCGGCGGCGCGGCGAAGGAAGAGTCCGCGCGGACAGCCGATCCGCTTCCGGAACTCTACCCTCGCCCCTAAAGCACGGCGGCGCCGAAGTTCCGACGCACTTTTCATGCCCGCCTGAGTTTAATGGTGAGATGAGGTCTGGCGGCTTGACCCTAGACAGTTTAAGTCTATTGTGTACAGGGTACCTGCGCAATAATCTGGCGATACTGGATCTTCTGCGTCAATTCGCCGATCGGGAGTCCGAATTCCGGGTGAATGGTCTCCGGTGCAATTTCGATCAGCGGCATCAGCATGAAATCCCGGAGCAGCAAACCAGGATGCGGGATTCTGAGATCGCATTCATCGAGGATTGCGTCACCGCAGAACAGAAGATCCAGGTCGATGGTCCTTGGGCCATTTTTCAGTGCGCGGAGACGTCCCAGACGGATCTCGATGGCTTGTGTCTCAACGAGCAATTGTCGTGGTGAAAGCCGCGTCGCCAGACCGACCGCCAGGTTAATGAAATCCGGCTGCGACGCGATCCCCCAGGGGCGGGTCAGGTACCAGGAGGATTCCGCGATCACCCTTGAATCGGGGATCGCCTGCAACAGATCCAGACCGCGGCGAATGTTCCGCAGTGGGTCGAGATTGGAGCCGACAGCAATATAGGCATGCGTTTCATGAATCATGCGGAGATGATACTGCGACAGACCGATATGAACGAAGATCAGACGGTTTTTATCGTGGATGACGATCGAGCGATGCGGGAATCGCTTACCTTGATTCTCGAACTGGCCGGTTATCGAGTCAGAAGTTTCGCCTCCCCTAAAGACTTCCTGGACGGTTTGTCGTTCCTGGAACATGGCTGTCTGCTCTTGGATCAGCGGATGCCCGAGATGACCGGAGTCGATCTACAGAACTTGCTTTTGGAGCAGGGCTGCCTCTTACCCATCATTTTTCTGTCTGCCTTTGGCGATGTCCCGACGACCGTGCGGGCGATCCGGGGTGGCGCGATCGATTTTCTGGAAAAGCCCGCCAGTCGGGAAACTCTGCTTCAGCGGGTCAATCTGGCGTTGAAGGAAGATCGCAAGCGGCGTGCGGAGGCCGCGACAGAAGGCGAAATCCTTCAGCGTTTCCACCAATTGACACCTCGCGAGCAAGAGGTTATGTCGCTCACCACCCAAGGGCTGACCAATAAGGATATTGCTCGCGATTTGGGTATTAGTCCGCGAACCGTGGAAAATCATCGCTCACGCATGATGCTCAAAATGTGCGCGGGGAGCTTCGCCGAATTGTGTCGTATGTCGGCACTTTGCGACGCTGCTTCAGCGAAGCGCTGATGCTTGCGTGAAGAACTCGATTGAGTAGTTTTACGGATACCTAAAAACCGAATGCTGGACTAAACTTATTGGATATGGACTATTGTGTTGAAGTAACTGCCCTAAATGATGGCGATGGCAACCAGCGCCAGCGAGGCGTTACGCGTCTGATTCCAGATTGCGCCAAACAGGGCGGTCAGTGTCCTACCTATATCGTTGACGAGGATGACCATGAAACTCGACACCAAGATCCAGGGGGCGACTCCAGGAACGCTTTTGTCGGTCTCCGTGCAGGTCAAACAAGAAGCGGCGCGTTGGAGAGATGCTGCATCCGCGAACCATTGGGAGGTGCTCAACACGTCGACCCGGCTGGAACCGCGTGCGGGCGGCAATCGCCACATCACCGCGGCGTCCTGGCGTTGCAACTAACCAGCCACGAGACTGCCTGGCGTCCGAGCGCCGGGCAATCTGTTCTGAACGACAGGTGTTCCAAGCGCTCGATGCCATACGCGCGACATGCCAAGAAGCTAGTGAAATCGATGGATCATCGACTCGGTCAACGCGTTAACGTCGCTCTTCCCGTGCAACTGCGGTTTCAGGATCAACCGAGCCAATTGGGCGTCACGGTGAATATCGGCCGGGGCGGCATGTTTGTCGATTCGCTCACCGGCGGGAATGAAAATGGCCATGGTTGCGTCGACATTCAGCTTTTCTTCGAAACGCCGAATGGCGGGCAGAGCCTCCGGCTCTCGGCATTCGTGGTCCACCGCCGTGAAAATGGGTTGGGTTTGATGTTTCGCGATCTCGACGCATCCACCTGGCAACCGATTGGCAATTTGTTGTCTCAACTCGACTGACTGCTGGCCGCAACGCCCCTCCGCGCCTTCAATGGCTTGATTGCCTTCAAGTTCGCAAGTCTCGACGACGGCACTCTGGCCGCCGATCCCCCTGCCCGCTCAACGCCTGTGCTGCATGCGTCACGACCCTTTCAGCGTTTTCATCAATTCCGTCTTGACAGTTGAACGAGCGGCCTGACTTCCGCCGCGGTTCCGTTGGCCTGTCTTGAGTTGGATGGCCATGTGCAACGGGTCACAGAATTGCGCGCCATGGCCCCGAGACATTGCGTCCGCGGTGCATTGGTCCTATAACGCCGAAATGCCTGCTCCGCCGAATCCCAGGTTCGGTCTTTCCGCCATTGTGCTGTTCGGAAAGAGAAGGAATCCGCCGCAGATGGCTGGCTGTCTGCCATGAAAGCAGGTTAGAGTGTGCGCCGGCCCGCCTTCGTGGCAGGGATCAGGCGCGAGGTACACCGTACGGCGGCGGCACCTCGGGATCAGAACTAAAGCGATTTCCAGAGTGCATGCAATGGCGAAGACAATCCTCACGGTGGATGACTCCGCGTCCATCCGTCAAATGGTGTCCTATACGTTGAAAGACGCCGGTTACACGGTGACCGAGGCGGTCGACGGACAGGATGGCCTCGATAAGGCCCGCGCCGGGCGTTTCGATCTCGTGTTTACCGACCAGAACATGCCCCGCATGGACGGTCTGTCCCTGATCAAGCAACTCCGCGGCCTTCCTCAATACAAGTCCGTGCCGATCCTGATGCTGACCACTGAATCGAGCGACACGATGAAGAGCCAGGGGCGCGCGGCGGGTGCGACGGGCTGGCTGGTCAAACCCTTCGACCCTCAAAAATTGCTGGATGTTGTCCGCAAAGTGATCGGTTGAGCGCGCGGTTCGACCGCCAGCGAGGGGAACGGACATGACCATCGATATGAGTCGCTTCTATCAGGTGTTCTTCGACGAGGCCGGTGAACATCTGGCCGCGATGGAGGCTCTGCTATTGGAGTTGGATGTGGACGCGCCCGATCTGGAGACGCTCAATGCCATCTTCAGGGCCGCGCATTCCATCAAGGGCGGCGCCGGCACCTTCGGCTTTCTGGATATGGCCCAGTTGACGCATGTCCTGGAGACGCTGCTTGACCGTCTGCGTAAGCAGGAGACGCGCCCCACCGTCGAGATGATCGATGCCTTCCTCGGCGCCGGCGATGTGCTGAAGGCGCAATTGGCCGCGCATCAGGCGGGTGCGGAATACGAGGATCCGCGTATTGCCGAGGTGTCCGCCCGACTGGAACGCCTATCCGGAATTGCCGTGACGCCCCCCGTCAGCCCCGCCTTGCAGCCGCCCTCGCCATCCCTGCCGGGGGCCGATGCGTCGGCGTCGAGCTGGCTGATCGAATTTCGGCCGGACGCCATCGACTTCCAGTCCGGCGCCAATCTGCATGCGTTGAGGGATGTCCTGGCCGAAATGGGCGCGGTCGAATGGCTGACCGGGGAAGACGCCGAGGTGTGCGTCTGGCGCCTGACGACAGAGTTCGGCCGGGAATCCATCGTCGAAACCTTTGCCTTCGTGTGCGACCCGGAGTGTGTTTCCATTCAGGCTGACGCGGCGGTTTCGTCGCCGTCGCGCGCGCCGTCCGATGCCGACGACGAGGCGGGGTTCGGATTCTTCGCCGGCGCGCCAGGGAGCGAGCGGTTCGACGAGAGTCCGCTGGATCAGGAGGAAACCGCTGACCTGAACGATCCTGGATTTGGTTTTTTTGCCGGAGCGCCGGGGAGCGAACGGACGCTGGATCAGGAACTCGACGGTTTCGGTCTGTTCGGCGGGAGTCCTGGCATGGACCAGGTGGCGGCGGTCGCGAATCAGGCGCGTGACGAGCGGGAACAGGGCTATGGGTTTTTCGATCTGGCACCCGGCGCGCCCGAGACTGGCGTCGGGGACGCCGCACCTTACGACCGGCCGGCCAGCGGGCGAGCCGCACCAGTCGCCGCGACGCCAACAGCGGTCGCGCCGACCCGCCGGCCGGCGGCGGCCGATACCTCGATCCGGGTCGGCGTGGAAAAGGTGGACCAGTTGATCAATCTGGTCGGCGAGCTGGTGATTACCCATGCCATGCTCGCGGAGTCGGCCTCCGCTCTGGATCCGGTCATCCATGAGCGGATCTTCAGCGGTCTGTCGAATCTGGAGCGCAATTCGCGCGACCTGCAGCAGGCGGTGATGTCGATCCGCATGCTGCCGATCAGCTTCGTCTTCAACCGTTTCCCTCGGCTGGTGCGCGATACCGCCGCCAGCTTGGGCAAGAAGGTGACGCTCAAACTGATCGGCGAGGATACCGAACTCGACAAGGGGCTGATCGAGCGTCTGGCCGATCCGCTGAATCATCTGGTGCGTAACAGTATCGATCACGGCATCGAGCAGCCCGAGCGCCGCCGCGAGGCGGGCAAATCGGAGACCGGCGAGATCACCCTGCGCGCCAGTCATCGGGGCGGGAGTATCCTGGTCGAGGTGCGTGACGATGGCGCCGGCCTCGATCGCGACAAGCTGCTGGCCAAGGCCGTTCAGCAGGGGATCCCGATGCCCGAGAACCCATCGGACAAGGAAGTCTGGCAGTTGATCTTCCACGCCGGTTTCTCGACCGCCGAACGGGTGACCGATATCTCGGGGCGCGGCGTCGGGATGGATGTGGTGCGGCGCAATATCGAGGCGATGAATGGCCGTGTCGAGATCGACTCGCTGCCGGGCCGCGGCACGCATATCACCATCCGGCTGCCGCTGACGCTCGCGATCCTCGACGGACTCTCGGTGCGGATGGGGAGCGAACTCTTCATCTTGCCGCTGACCGCCATCCAGGAGTCGCTCCAGCCCACCCGGGATCAGTTCAAGACGGTGGCGGGCAAGGGCCAGGTGGCGCATGTCAATGGCGACTATCTGCCGCTGGTCGTGTTGCGCGAGGTGTTTCATCTCGACGGGCGACCGCCGAGCCACGAGGATGGCATCCTGGTCATTGTCGATACCAACGAAGGACGCGCCGCGCTGCTGGTGGACGAACTGGTGGCCCAGCATCAGGTCGTTATCAAGAGTCTGGAAACCAATTACCGCAAGGTCGACGGCGTGTCCGGCGCCACCATCATGGGCGACGGACGGGTCGCCCTGATTCTCGACGTGGACGCGCTGGTGCGTCTGAACCGCAAGACTGTCTGAATCCCGTGCGAGCGAAGGGGTGTGCCAACATGAACGACGAACGCAAGGACGGAGCCATGATCAACCCGGAGGGGGCGAGCGAGTATCTGACGTTTACCCTCGGGGACGAGGAATATGGAATCGATATCCTCAAGGTGCAGGAGATCCGGGGGTATGACGCCGTGACCCGGATCGCCAACGCGCCCGCCTTCATCAAGGGCGTGATCAACATGCGCGGCGTGATCGTGCCGATTCTCGACATGCGGCTCAAGTTCAATCTAGGGCAGGTCGACTACAACGAATTCACCGTCGTCATCATCCTCAATGTGGCCGAGCGCGTGGTGGGGATCGTGGTGGACGGGGTCTCCGATGTCATCGCGCTCAAGCGCGAACAGATCCGGCCGGCCCCGGAATTCGGCGCGCTGATGGATACCGCCTACATCGACGGACTGACCACCCTGGACGATCGCATGATCATCATGGTGGACATCGCAAAGCTCATCAACAGTGGCGAGATGGGGCTGGTCGATCAGGTTCAGACAGGCAGCGCGTGATGGCGCGGCTTGCGTCGGCGTGGCTTGATGGCCGATCCGGCGAAACGCGCTTGCCTGACGAGACGAGGGTTGCCCACCCCGGAACCTTTGTCCCGAGCGGGTCGGCGGGCCATCATGCGCGATCGTGAGTTTTCGTTTACCGACCGGGATTTCGAGCGGATTCGGGGCCTGATCTATGAGCATGCCGGGATTTCGCTGAATTCCGGCAAGGCCGATATGGTGTATAGCCGGATCGCACGGCGGCTGCGGGCGACCGGTTTGCACTCCTTCGAGGACTATCTGGACTATCTGGATCGCGAACCCGACGAGTGGCCGCATTTCACCAATTCGCTGACGACGAATCTGACCTCTTTTTTTCGGGAGTCGCATCATTTTCCGGTATTGGCGGAACAGGTCATCGCGGCGCGGCGCCAGGGGCGCGACCCCATTCTGCTCTGGTCCTCGGCCTGTTCGACCGGCGAGGAGCCCTACTCGATGGCCATGACGGTCATCGATGCGCTGGGCACCTGGACGCCGCCGGTCAAAATCCTGGCGACCGATCTGGATACCAACGTCGTGCGGCAGGCCGCCGAGGGCGTCTATCCGATGGAGCGCGTGGAAAAACTGCCGGAACGGGATCTGAAACGGTTTTTCCTGCGCGGCAAGGGATCCCAGGAAGGGATGGCGCGGATTCGTCCGGAGGTGCGCGCGCTGGTCCGTTTCCATCCGCTCAATCTGTTGAGCGACCAGTGGCCCATCAAGGGGCCATTCGATGCCATCTTTTGCCGCAATGTCTTGATCTATTTCGATAAGCCCACGCAATACAGACTTCTGGCAAGATTCCATCCCTTGCTGCGCCCGGACGGTCGGCTCTTCGTGGGCCATTCCGAGAGTCTGACCCATGTCGCGAAGCTCTTTCGGCTACAGGGAAAGACCGTTTACTCCCCCCTGGCGAACACCTGAGGCAGGTCTGAGATGGCACATCAATTCGAGGAAGTGCTGGCGCCCAATGTCTATTTCGACCGCCATTTCAGCATGGATGCGGTCAAGATATTGCCTGGCGAATACTATGTTTCCACGCGCGAACTGCTCATGGTGACCGTGCTGGGTTCCTGCGTCGCCGCCTGCGTGCGCGATCGCGTCAGCGGGATCGGCGGGATCAACCATTTCATGCTGCCCGATGACCGGCGCGACGAAGACAGCCGCTTTGGTCGCTCCATGCGCTACGGCGACTATGCGATGGAGATTCTCATCAATCAGCTGCTCAAGATGGGCGCACGGCGTTCCAATCTGGAGGCCAAGGTGTTTGGCGGGGGCAATGTGTTGCCCGGCTTCAAGAATCATGTGGTCGGAGAACGCAACGCGCGCTTCGTGCTAGATTATCTGGCCACCGAGGCGATCCCGGTGGTGGCGAAGGATCTGTTGGGCAGTCACCCGCGGAAAGTGTATTTCTTTCACGCCAGCGGGCGGGTGCTGGTGAAGAAGCTACGCAGCATGCACAACGACACCATCATCGAACGCGAACTCAATTATAGCGAAACCCTCCGCCAGTCCAGGGTCGAGGGTGACGTGGAGCTGTTTTCTTAAACCAAGGCCGTTGTGTCGTTCGCGGCTGTCGCTGCATCCGCTCGCTGCATCCGCCCGGCTCGATCAGGAGACGATTGAATGGACAAATTGATTGCCTACTGGCCACCGCTGTTGCTCGGCGTTCTGGTTCTGCTGCAAACGCTGCTGCTGCCGGACGTCCTGCCGGCCTGGGCCGGGGTGTTGTTGCTGACTCTCGCCTGGTCGGTCGCGGTCGCGCAGCGGATGGCGAAACCGGCGGACGGGACGACTTCGGGAAATTCGTCGGGTGCCAATGCAAATCGTCAGGCCGAACTGGAGTTGTGGGATCTGGTGGTGGAAACCGATCGTCTGGTTGGCCCGCAGATGACCGAGTTGCGGGATCTGGTCACCCAGGCGACCGATCTGGTCGGGCACGCCGCCAGCGATTTACAGAGCAGCTTCGAGGGGCTCTCCACTGAGTCCATGGCGCAACAGGAACTGGTGCTGCGATTGGTCTCGCAGCATGGCCAGGGGGATGCCGACAAGACGACTCTGATCGATGTGAATGCCTTTCTGACGGCGAACAGCCAATTGCTTTCCGAAAACATCGATCGCTTGATCAACATGGGCAAAAACAGCATTCAGATCGCCCACCAGATCGACGACCTCTCCGCGCAGATGAACGAGATCTTTGGCCGGCTCGAAAGCGCCAAGCGGATCGCGCGGCAGACCAATTTGCTGGCCCTCAACGCGGCGATCGAGGCGGCGCGGGCGGGCGAAGCCGGGCGCGGTTTTGCCGTGGTTGCCCAGGAGGTGCGCAAGCTCTCCCAGGACGCCGCCGAGTTCAACGATCAGATCCGTCATCAAGTCGAGCAGGCGCAACTGGTCTTTACCGAGACTCGCACGATTGTCGGTCGGATGGCCTCGCAGGATATGAGTTCCTCGATCATGGCCAAGGGCGCCATGGACGAGATGATCCATCAGGTGCAGGGGATCAACCGCATGGTAGCGGATGGTCTGCATGAATTAACCTTCGTAGTCAAGCGTGTGCAGGGTAACGTGGGCGCGGCGATCCGCCTGCTTCAATTCGAGGACATCGCCCGTCAGGTACTGCTCCAGGCACAGATGCGCATCGATTTTCTGGATCGATTCGTGGCGGAGTTGCGGCTGATCCCCTTGGGTCAGGTGCGCTCGCCCGAGGATGTGGCGCAGGCCAAGATGCGTCTGGAGAATCTGCGGGAGCAACTGCTCGCGGCGGCCCATCGTCCGGTGACGCAGAAATCCATGCACGAAGGCGAAATCGAGCTTTTTTAGGCGATGTCCGGGCAAGCGCGACCGAATTTTTTCAACTCAGGCGTGACGAGGGTCGATGTGGCTGAATCCATTCGTGTCTTGATCGTCGATGACTCGGCCCTGGTGCGCGGGATCCTGTCCGAGATTCTGGGCGCGGCCGCGGGCATCGAGGTGGTTGGCACGGCGGAGGATCCCTACGTCGCCCGCGACAGGATCAAGGCTCTCGATCCGGATGTCTTGACGCTCGACGTTGAAATGCCACGTATGGATGGTCTGACCTTTTTGCGCAATCTCATGCGGCTGCGGCCCATGCCGGTGGTCATGGTCTCCTCGCTCACGGCGCGCGGCGCCGAGGTCACGCTTCAGGCACTGGAACTGGGGGCGGTCGATTTTGTCCGCAAGCCCGAGTTGGATCGGGAACAGGGTTTACAGGACTATGCGGGCGAACTGATCGATAAGATTCGGATGGCCGCCAAGGTCAGGGTTCGCGCGCTGACGAACCAGACCGCGTCGGCTCCGATCTCCGCTTCGTCCGTGACAGAGCGGATTGCACGGCGCACGCTCCCGTCGTTTCGCGCCACGGATCGCGTCCTGGCCATCGGCGCCTCCACCGGGGGCACCGAGGCGATTAAGGAGGTGCTGCTGCGCCTGCCGCCGGAGACTCCTGGCGTCGTTATTGCCCAGCATATTCCGGCGGGGTTCAGCGCGGCCTTTGCCGAGCGCATGAACCGCCAGACGGGTCTGGTCGTCAAGGAGGCCGCGGACGGCGATCGCGTCATGACCGGACATGCCTATATCGCCCCCGGCAACCGGCACCTGCTGCTGGCGCGCGAGGGCGGCCGCTATGTCTGTCGGCTCGGCGACGGCGAACTGGTCAATCGTCACCGGCCGAGCGTGGATGTGCTCTTTCGTTCGGTGGCCCAGGCGGCGGGCACGCATGCCAGCGCGGCGATCCTCACGGGCATGGGCGCGGATGGCGCCCAGGGTTTGAAGGAACTGCACGATCTGGGCGTGCATACCATCGCCCAGGACGAGGCGAGCAGCGTGGTATGGGGCATGCCGGGAGAGGCGGTGAAACGCGGCGCGGCGACTGAAATCCTGCCGTTGGCGGACATCGCGAGCGCCCTGTATCGGGCGGCGACGGGGCGATGACTAAGGCCACATTGGGCCAAATCAGACAATACGGAGAAAATCCGGGAGCTAAACCATGAGTGTCATTCGTCGAATCGATGAACAGAAGTCCCAGGTGACCATCGTGATCGATGGACGCTTCGATTTCGCGCAGCATAAGGCGTTCCGGGACGCCTACCGGGATATCGACCCTAAATCCAAAACCTTCGTGGTCGATCTGTCCGGAACCTCCTATCTGGACAGCTCTGCGCTGGGGATGTTGCTGCTGTTGCGCGATTTCGCGGGGGGCGACGCGGGGCGGGTGGCGATCAGCGGTTGCGGCGAAGACGTGCGACGGGTGCTCAAGATCGCCAATTTCGAAAAACTGTTCAACCTGGATTGAAGATTCGAGCATGACACTCCTGGAGTCTCCCGCGCCACCCTTGCATGAACTGTCGCCAGATCCTCAGTCCAGGACGGAGACCGGTGCTCGGGGATGCGCGCTCATCGTGGACGATGACCCGACGAATCGCCGTCTCCTGAGCTTGATGCTGAAGCGCGAAGGCTTTCGCGCGGTGGAGGCCAGCGACGGCGCGCAAGCGCTGACGATCTTTGAGACCGCGCGGCCGGATATCGTGTTCATGGACATCATGATGTCGGGCATGGACGGTTTCGAGGCCACGAAAAGAATCAAGACGATGTCCGGAATGGATTTTATCCCGGTGATCATCTTGAGCGCCTTGAAGGACGAAGAGTCCCTGATGCGTTGCACTGAGGCCGGCGCGGACGATTTTCTGGCGAAACCCTTCAGCCTCCTGGTGCTCAAGGCCCGCATCCTCGCCATGGAGCGCGTGCGCGATCTGCAGCGCGCCATCGCCGCCAAGCAACTGGTGCTGTCCGAGTTACTGGAGCGGGAACGCGAGGAGCAGGAACTGGCCGAGCGGGTTTTGAGCCGCGCGGTTATGAATCGTAACGTCGCCATGGACCGGCTTGGTCTGGTCCAGCGTCCGGCCTCGGTCTTCAACGGCGATCTGGTGCTGACCCAGCATCTTCCGGATGGCGGATTGCGTTTGTTGGTGGGCGATTTCACCGGGCATGGACTGGCCGCGGCGATCGGCGCGCTGCCCGTGGCCGACGCCTTCCACGCCATGACCCGCAAGGGCGTCGACGATGCGCGCGTGCTCGCGGAAATCAATCAAAAGCTCTATCAGATCCTCCCCCCCGACCGTTTTCTGGCGGCCTGCCTGATCTCGCTCTCGGGCAATGGCAGCGAACTGCGCTGGTGGAACGGCGGCATGCCCAGTGCCTGGCTGCGAGCCAGCGACGGCCTGCATGAACTGCCCTCCCACGCACTCCCGTTGGGCATCCTGCCAGAACTTCCCGCGCAGGAGGCGCCCAAGCGGATCCATCTGGGTCAGGGCGATCGTCTGCTGCTGATGAGCGATGGGCTTCTGGAAGCGAGTAACGAGCGCGGACAAATGTTCGTCAATGCCGGATTTCAGGCGCTGTTGAACGCCTGGGAGTTCGCTCGGCCGCTGCTCCCGGCACTGATCGCCGCGCTCGATGCGCACAGCGCCGAGACCGAGCAGGCAGACGACATCGCGGTCGTGGAAATTCCCATGGATTGCGATCTGCTCGCTCCCCCGAAGCCGACCCTGGATTTCGTGCGCGACAGGAGTGGCTGGAGTTGGTCGCTGGAACTGGTGGACGGACGCTTGGGCAGCCAGCCGTCGATCATGGCGGCACTGCGACCCATGGGCTTCCTCGATCAACTCGAAGCGCAGGCGGGCGCGCTGGAGATCATTCTGGCCGAGCTGTACTCCAATGCCCTGGAACATGGCGTTCTGAAACTCGATTCGTCATTGAAGTCCACCCCGGATGGTTTCGATGCCTATTACCGCCAGCGCGAGCAGCGCCTGGCGGCCGGTTGTCTCGGCCGCGTGACCCTGAGCCTGAGTTATGAACCTGGCGAAGATGGCGATTGCGTGCGGATCCAGGTCACGGATAGCGGCGACGGTTTCAGCGAGCGCGAGGTGTTCGAACTGGCGCCGGATCCCTTACGCCCCTGGGGACGCGGCATCGCCATGGTCAGGGATCTCTGCGAATCCGTGACTTATCGGGAGAATGGCTCTCGGGTTGAGGCGGTCTATCGATGGTAATCGATCGGATTCTCTAGGAAAGGTCACGCTATGTCGTCATCGGAACAGGCACGCGGCTTGTCAACGGAGCCCCGGTCGGCGCGGGCTGGCGGGCGTGGACTGGTCTTGGTCGTGGAAGACGATCCGGTCGACCGCTGGCTGTTGAGCCGCATGTTGCAGCAAGAAGGATTCACGACGCTGGAGGCCGGCAGCGGACCGGAGGCACTGAGCCTGTTCGAGAGCGAACGCCCCGATCTCGTCTTCATGGATGCCGTGATGCCGCGGATGGACGGTTTCGAGACGACGCGCAGAATCAAGGCGATGGCTGGATTGGATTTCGTTCCGGTGATCTTCCAGACCGCCCTGCGGGATGAGGAGTCGCTGCTGCGCGGCATCCAGTCAGGAGCTGACGATGTCTTGATCAAACCCTTCAGTCTGGCCGTGCTGAGGGCGCGAATCCTGGCCATGGAACGGGTGCGCGACCTCCATCGCCGCATCGTTGCGGAAAATCGGCCTTTGGCCGAATTGCTGGAGCGGGAGCGTCAGGAACAGGCACTGGCCGAACGTGTCTTTAGCCGGGCGATCAAGAACCGCAACGTCGCCACCGATCAGCTTGGCCTGATGCAGCGTCCGGCCGCCATGTTCAGCGGCGATCTGGTGCTCACCCAGCATCTGCCCGATGGCGGATTGCGTGTCCTGGTGGGCGACTTCACCGGACATGGCCTGGCGGCGGCCATTGGCGCGCTGCCGGTGGTGGATGCCTTTCACGCCATGACCCGCAAGGGTGTCGAGGATCTGGACGTCCTCGCGGAAATCAATCGCAAACTCTATCAGCTCTTGCCGACCGAGCGCTTCATGGCGGCCTGTCTGATGTCCATTTCAGGCAGCGGCCAGGAACTGCGTTGGTGGAACGCCGGCATGCCGAGCGCCTGGTTACGCGGGCGGGACGCCCTGCACGAATTGGCGTCCCACGCACTGCCCCTGGGTATCCTGCCGGAGTTACCCGATGGAGAGACGCCTCATCGGATCGGACTGCGGCCCGGCGATGGCCTGCTGATCTTCAGCGATGGCCTGCTGGAGGCGAGAGACCGGACGGGGATTCCGTTCGGGCATTCCCGATTCAGACATCTGCTGGACGCTTGGCGGCATGCCCACGCGATCTTGCCGGAGTTGACCGTGGCACTGGATGCGCATTGTCTGGAGACCGAGCCGTCTGACGACATCGCGATTCTGGAGATCCCGCTGAACGCCCATCTGTTCGCGGTTCCACGGATCGTCAATTCCCCATCGACGACAGGCGGCTGGACCTGGTCGCTGGAATTGCGGGACGCGCATCTGGGTGGTTTGCGCTCGGTGGAGTCGATGCTCCGTCCGCTGGGATTTCTGGACGGACTCGACGCCCATCTGGGGGCGCTGGAAACCATCGTGGCCGAGTTGTATTCCAATGCGCTGGAGCATGGCATTCTGCGATTGCCCTCCTCCTTGAAGGCTACCCCGGATGGATTCGACGTGTATTACAGCCGACGGGCCGACTTGCTGGATGCCGGCTGCACGGGTTGGCTTGGCCTGGAAATCAGTCATGAGCCACTGGCGGCGGGAGGGCGTCTGAAGATCCGGTTTCGCGACAGTGGCGAGGGGTTCGATCAAACCGACTGGGTCGGCGCCGAATCCAGCCCGGCCCGCCCCTGGGGGCGAGGCATCGCGCTGGTTCGGGAACTGTGCGAGTCCCTGACGTATCTGGAGGGCGGGCGGCAGGTCGAGGCCGTCTATCGCTGGTCGTCGAATCTGCCGCAGCCCGCCATTCCTATTGAATGATGAATCCGGTGAAATAGAGTTCTCTGATCGTGGGCGCGCCCGCTACCTCGGTCAGGGTCTCGCGCAGCTTTTCCAGTAATTCCGCGCGCAATTTATCACGGGCTTCCGTGGACATGATCTGATCGGCTTCGCGTCCGCCCAGCAAGGTGATCAGACGGTTGCGGATCAGTGGCGTATGCAGCGTCACCCGTTCGGCGTCCTCGGCGGTGTCCAGGTAAAACTGGATATCGACCCGCAGATACTTGGTTCGGCGCTCGCTAGCCAGATTGACCACCAGCGAGGGTGCGAGCGCCAGATAACCCGGATAGGCGCCTGCCTTGTCGCCGCTCGCTGCGTGCTCGCTTGCCTGTCCGAGCGCGGGCGGCAAGCACAGCAGCAGGGTTAGAAAAGAAGCGGTCTTGATGTTGATGCGTTTCATGCTGGTCAGTCCTTCTGGTTGAAAGCGTGGCGTTAGTGTCGTAACGCCCGCGCATGGTCGGAATCAAAACTCTTCCCAATCTTGATCGAGTCCGGGCGTCTTGCGCTCGGGCGCCGGTCTGCCGATGCGTGGCGGGTTGGGCGCCCCCATCGTTTTGACGGTGCTGACAGGCAGGCGCGAGACATTAGCTGGACGATGCGTTCCGCGCCGTTCCGCGATCTCCCGCTTGACGTTGTTGGGCGAGCCTTCGGCAAGTCGGAAGATGGACACGGCTTGCGCGAGATCCCGCGCCTGATCTTCCAGGCTTTCGGTCGCGGCGGCGGCCTCTTCCACCAGCGCGGCATTCTGCTGCGTCATCTCGTCGATCTGGGTCACCGCCTGGGTCACCTGCTCGATGCCCGCGGACTGTTCGCGGCTGGCGCCGGCGATCTCGGTGACCAGGGCGGCGACCTGTTGGAAACTGGTGACGACGTCATCCATCGCGGTCCCGGCCTGCTGGGCCAGTTTGGCCCCGCCGTCCACGGTGTTCATGGAGTCGGCGATCAAGCCCTTGATCTCCCGGGCGGCCTGGGCGCTGCGCTGGGCCAGCGTCCGCACCTCGGCGGCGACGACGGCGAAACCGCGGCCTTGCTCGCCCGCCCGCGCCGCTTCCACGGCGGCGTTCAGCGCCAAAATATTGGTCTGGAAGGCGATCGAGTCGATCACGCCGATGATGTCGGCGATCTTGCCGCTGGATTCCTGAATCGCTCCCATGGTGCTCACCACCGCCTTGACCGTCTCGCCGCCATGCTGGATGGTTGCGTGGGCGCCGCTCGCCAGTTGGTTGGCCTGATGGGCGTTCTGGGCGTTTTGCCGCACTGTGGCGGTGAGTTCCTCCATGGAGCTGGCGGTTTCTTCCAGTGAGCTGGCCTGCGATTCGGTGCGGGCCGACAGATCCGAGTTGCCCGCGGAGATCTCCTGAGCGGCGCTGTTGATCGACGCGGTCGCCTCCTGGATGCGACCGACCACCTCCCGCAGTTGCGCGACCGTGGCATTGGTGTCGTCCTTGAGTTGACCGAAGGTGCCGGCATAGTCCGCCGTGATCTGTTGCGTCAGATCGCCGTGCGCGATGCTGTTGAGGACACGCGCGAGGTCGGACAACCCGGCGGAGACGATCTCCATCAAGCGGTTCATGCCCTCGCTCATCTGTCGGAAAAAGCCCTCTTTGTCTGCGGTGTCCAGCCGATGGTCGAAGTCGCCAAGCACGGCGGCCTCCAGTAATGCGGAGAGTTCCTGCTGGACCTTGTCCTCATTGGTGCGATCGGTCCATTCCACCACCGTGCCAAGACGCTCGCCCTGGGCATTGATCACCGGATTGGAGACCAGACGGAAAAGACGTCCGCCGATGTCGATCTCGGAGACCTCTTCCTCGGTTAGCCGGCCGAGCCTGTTTTTCTGGCGGGCCGGGTTGCGATAAAGGTCATCGAAGTTGCTCTCCAGCAGACGCTCGGCGCGAAAGTTGGGCAGATCCTGGCGCAGGTCGTTCTCGGCGTCGCGCATCATCCGCTGGACGGCTGCGTTCATGTAGATGATCCGGCCTTCGTTGTCGACCACCATCATGTTGGTCGATGCCTTGTCCAGCGCGTTTTTGATGCGCAGGTTGGCAGCCGCGATTTCCCGCTCGGACGCGATGCGATCATGCAACTGAGATTGCATGTTCTGCATCGAGGCGAGCAGGCTGTCCGTGTCGCCCCGCCTCAATGGGATCGGGTTATCCAGCTTGCCGTCGGCGATATTGCGGGCGACCCGAGCGGCCACGTCCGGCTCGCCGCCCATCTGGCGCAGGATCCCCCGGACGATTCCGACGCCCAGCCAGAGGGTAAGCAGAAGCGTGAGGCCGATCGCCGTCAGATAGACGGTCATGGCGGTGCGGGCGGCGCGGGCGCTGGCGGCATTGGCATTGGTGATGTCGGCCGAAAAACGCTCCTCCACGACCCGCAGCAGATCGATCTTGGCGGTGATCTGATCGAACCAGGTCACCGGCGGATAGTTCAATTCCGCCTCGGCGCCTTTGTCCCTGACCATCCGCTCGATGCCCTCGACCACCTTGACGATCGGGTCGCTCAAGGTGGCGTCGACCAAGGCGATCTGTTCGGGAGTGGCGAATGCATTGAGGATGCGCCGATAGTTGGACTGATCGATGAGCAGCGTCATCAGCAGGTCGTAGTCGGCGCGCGCGATGCGCCTGGCGCTAAAGGCGCCGGATAGGACCGCCCGCTCCTGTCCGTTGCGTTCCTTGAGAAACAACAGGGCGCTTTTGGCATGCGTGAGACGCGCAATGTCGGCATCGCGCAAGGCATTGCCGGTGCGCGCGGCGAGCTCCAGCAGATTCGCGATCAGATCGCTATACATGCGAAACGAGACCGGCGGTTCGGCCTTCAGTGCGCCGGTGACCTTGCGCCATTCCTGGAGCGCGAGGAAAGAGGTCGGCAATTGGTCAAGCCGCGTGCGGTAATCCGCTTCCAGCCGATTGAGATCCACCTGTTCGAGCGTCCGCCGCAATTGCGCGATCGCGACATCGGACGCCTGGCGCTGGGTCGGCAGTCGATCGGCAAACTTGGTACCCTGGCTGGACAGAAATCCGGCGGTCATTCCGCGTTCCTTCTGCAATTCGTGGGCAACTTCTCCCAGTGCGACGACCAGCTCGCCGAGCGATTGACCATGCCCGATCTCGCCCAGATCCGCGACCATCCGCGTCGTCAGAAACAGCGTGATGGACAGCAGCGCGAGGGCCGGAACACCCGCCAGCAGCAGCAATTTAGTTTTGATCTTGAGTCGATGCAACATGGACAACCCTCTCCTTGTAAAAAAGTCTGCGAAGAACTTGTGCGGTAGTCAGACATCCGGCGATTCGTCGAGGCCGCGCCGCGCGGGTCGAGCGGAGGGCGTCGGAACGATTCAATGGTCATCGCAAAGGCCGTAATCATGCCACAGGCTGAGATCTATAAACGGCAAACGCGCGCACGCAAGCCGGATACTGTGACGGCCATGCGCGAGCTGATCCGACACATCCGGGCGTCCATCCCGTTTGACGCCCCCGACGCGAGGATCTGTTCGGGTGCCTGCCAGGGATGTTCCATGAAGCTGCTCGATTTTCTGTCCTCCGAACTGGAGGATTGCGAGCGCGACTTGGACGCGGGCGTCAAGCCGACCCTGAAGGATCTGTCCCGCTTGATCGGGATGGCGCGCAAGGTACATGACGTGCTGCGCAGGAATGGACTGGTCGATGCCGTGGATGCGTCATCGTCGACCTCGGCGGATGCGCCGGAAACCCGGTTGCCAGGCCTCGGATGAGGAGCCGGCAGGGACGCGCGTCAGCCGGTCCGCGCGCGCAACCGTTGGATCTGCGTTTCCACGTCGCGAAAGGTCTCCGCGCTCCGCGCCGGATCGCCGATGCGGGCGGCCCGCTCCAGCGCCTCGATGGCCGCATCCAGGGCCGGCACGCCGCAATACCGCGTGGCGCCGCGAATTTGATGGGCGTATTCGGCCAGCTCCGGCCAATCGGACTCGGTGAGGCACGCGCGCAGATCCGCAAGCTCGGCGGGGAGCCCCGCCAGCAGCGTTTCCAGCAATTCATCGGCGAGCGCGGCATCCCCTCCGGCACTGGCGAGCGCGGCGGCGGCGTCCCGCGTTGGCAGGGCGGCGGTTCCAGTGGCGTCGGTCATTTTCATCTCGGTGTCTCATTCCGGTCGGCTGAGCGCAGTGCCTCAATCTGTGCCACACGCAGTCCCGTGACCTGAGCGATTTGCCCATCGCTGAGCACGCCCAGCGCGATCAGGTTACGGGCGGTATCCTGGGCGGCTTCCAGGCGGCCTTCCAGGCGGCCTTTCCGCATCCCGATCTGCTCACCCTCTTCCCGCGCCTCCTTGAGCAAGGACACCTCATCGTGCAGCGCCCGCTCGCGCACGAAGGCTAACCGCCGCGCTTCCTCGTCGGCACTCAACTGACGCATACGGTTCAGCACCTCTTGAATCGGGGTATGTTCAATCGCGGCCATGGTCTGCTCCTCTCGCCAATGCTCGAAAAAGGTGATCCACGCGGAAAGCGGATCGGATCCAAGCCCGAGACGATCCGCTTTCTTCAATTCGATGATGTACTTGCCACGTAACTCCTCGGCGTTGATACCGGGATTGAGAATCTCCACCGAGCGAATCTCGGGTAGGTCCGGGCGCAGGTCGTTGATCAGCGAGACCATTCCAAATTTGGAATCGCTGGGGCATCTTGTCCGGCACCGCGAGCAGCATCGACTTGGTTGAGCGTGAATGCCGCACGTTACAGGCGGGCAACATGCTCTAATATCGCCCTCTAAACCGCGTCTCGCGGAGCGCTCTGGGTGGTGGCGACGTTGAGACAGGCGACACCATGACGTTATGCACGCTGGACGCGGTTTCATCTTGGTCGTCCGCGCGGCGTGAGGCGGATTTCTCGGGTCAGACGCAATGTTAAAACCGACGATTTTGATTGTCGATGACGAGCCGGCCAATCTGTCGGTGTTGACGAAAATTTTGAGCCCGGACTATCAGGTCCGCGCCTGCAAGACCGGCGAGCAGGCGCTGGCGGCGGTCTTCGTCGCGCCATATCCGGATTTGATCCTGCTGGATGTCATGATGCCGGGCATGGATGGCTATGCCACGCTGGCCCGGTTAAACGCGGATGCGCGAACCCGGCGAATCCCGGTGATGTTCGTCACGACCTTGAGCGATGACATCGATGAGGAGAAGGGACTGCGGCTCGGCGCGGTGGACTATCTCGTCAAGCCGGTCAAGCCCGCAATCATGCTTGCGCGCGTGCGCACGCATCTGGAGATCAAGCAATCCCGCGATCGGCTGTCGGTGCAAAATGCGTGGCTGGAAACCGAGGTCGACCGGCGTACCCGCGAGAATCTGCTGATTCAGAACGTCAGCCTGGCCGTGATCCTGGAACTGGCCGAGACGCGCGACACGGAGACGGGAAATCATATTCTGCGCACGCAAACCTATGTCGATCTGTTGGGCCGCCAGCTTCGGGGCCATCCCGACGTCACGGCGGATCTCGATGAATCGCGCCTGCATTGCATCGTCAAGGCCGCTCCGCTGCACGACATCGGCAAGATCGGCATCCCGGATCGGATTTTATTGAAGCCCGGCAAGCTGGATCCCGAGGAGTGGGAAATCATGAAGACGCATGCCCGTGTTGGCGCCGAGGCGATTCGGCGCGCCATCGACAAGTCGCTGCTCCTGAATGCGGGCGGGACGGACGACGTCAAGCCGCGACCGCTGGCCATGCTGGAGGTGGCCGAGGTCATCGCCATGAGCCATCACGAAAAATGGGATGGAACCGGGTATCCGCAGGGACTGGCAGGGGAGGCGATCCCGCTGCCGGCCCGTCTGATGGCGCTCGCCGATGTCTATGACGCACTGACCATGCGTCGTGTCTACAAGGCCCCCTGGGAACCGGAAGCGGCGGCCAACTTCATCCTCGAACAGCGGGGCAGGCACTTCGATCCGTCCGTCGTCGACGCCTTCGTCGCAGTCCGGGACGCCTTCGCCGAGGTCCAGGAACGGTTCGCCGATCCCCTGCCGCGAGCGCCTGCATGAGCGCGACCGACATTCCCTCCGACCGCGGCGCGCGCGTGGCCGAGCGCTGTGCGCAATTGCAGGAATTTGCCCTGGAATCCTGCCTGACGATCCCGGATCTGTATTTTCTGACCGATGCCGATGGCATCCTGCTGGACTACCGGACGCGCCGGGACGCGTCGCTCTATGTTCCGCCTGAGGTGTTTCTCGGCAAGCGGGTCGACGAGGTGCTGCCGCCCGAGGTCGCCGCGCGGTTCAGCGAGCAGCTTGCCGCCGCGCTGCGTACCGGCGAGCTGGCGCTATTCGACTATGCCCTGCCCATGCCGGACGGTCTGCGCTATTACGATGCCCGGGTCAGCCGTGTGGCCGATGGTCAGGGCTGCATCACCATCATCCGCGACATCACGGACGGCAAACGGGCCGAGGCGCAACTCCAACGGGAGCGTCTCCTGTTGGGCGAGCGCGTGAAGGAGCAACGCTGTCTCTACGAGGTCTTTCGCGTCTCCGAGGAGTCCGCGACCCCGATTGAGGCGATCCTGCGTCGCGTGGTTGAACTGATGGGGCCTGGCCTGCAATTTCCCGAGCTGGCGACCGCCCGGATCCAATGGAGCGAGCGTGAATACGTCACGCCGGGGTTTGCCGTTACGGACTGGATGCTGACGGCGGAGGACCGAACCGGGCAGGGCGAACCCATGTGTCTGACACTCGCCTACGACCGCGCGCCGCCGCCGGGCTTGGATGACGCTCCCTTTCTGCCGGAAGAAGTGCAGTTGGCGCAAACCATCGTGCGTCGTCTGGTCGACATCGTTGATCGCCGACAAGCGGAGCGCGCGCTCCGGGAGCAGGAGACGCTGGTCGAAACCATGTTCGGCCAGACCACGGACGCCATTCTTCTGGTGGATCCGCTGACCAACCGCTTCATGCAGTTCAACGCCGCCGCCCATCAGGGACTCGGCTACACACGCCAAGAGTTTGCGCAACTCTCGGTATCCGACATTCAGACCGACCACTCGCAGGAACGGATCGCTGCGAATGTCGCCGCCCTGTTCGACGGCAGGGTCGCCGGATTCGAGACCCGTCACCGCTGCAAGGATGGCGGATTCCGGGAGGTTGCCATCACGTTCAGGATGGTGAACCATGGCGGACGGCCGCTGATTTCGGCGGTCTGGCGCGACATCGCCGAGCAGAAGGCCCGCGAGCGCGAGCAATCGGAGCGCACCGAACGGCTTCAGTTGCATACCCGCTTGATCCGCGAACTCAGCCTCTCGGAGGCGGGCATCAATGGCGAGTTGGAGCGATTCGCGGGCGAGTTGACCGAACGGCTCGCGTCGGCGCTCGGGATCGCGCGGGTCTCCGTCTGGTGCTTCGACGCGGATGAGAGCTTGCTCGAATGCGTGGATGCGTTCGACGCCACCACTGGTTGTCATACCCGTGGCGAGATTCTGGAAGAGCAGGCCTGTCGCGCGGAGTTGCAGGCGCTCAAAACCGCTCGCTATCTGGACGCCAGCGATGCCTTGACGGATCCGCGCACCGCCGGGTATGTCGAGCAGTATCTCCGACCGCTGGGAATTACGTCCCTGCTGGATTGCAGCATCGTGTCGGGCGGGCGCCAGCGGGGCGTGATCTGTTTCGAGCAGGTCGGTCGTCCCTACGCCTGGAGCGCGGATGAGGTGGTGTTCGGCTGCCAGGTCGCCGATCAGCTTGGTATGGCGCTGCTCAACCGGGATCGTCTGGAGGTCGTGCGCGCGTTGCGCCAGAGCGAGTCCTTTCTCAATCGCGCCCAGGCGGTTTCACAGACGGGTCACTGGCGTCTGGAAATCGCGCATAACCAGTTGATCTGGTCGGACGAAACCTACCGTATCTTTGGCCTGCCCACCGGCACGCCCCTGACCCTGGAGCGGTTTCTCGCGTGCATCCACCCGGAGGACCGGGCGCCGGTGCTCGACGCCTGGAATCGCACGCTGGCCGGCGAGCCCTATCGGATCGTCCACCGCATTTTGGTCGGCGACGAGACGCGCTGGGTCGAGGAACGGGCGGAACTCGAATTCGCGCCCGATGGCCGGCCCACCGCCGGGCTGGGGATCGTGCAGGACATCACCGAACGGGTCAACACGACGCGCGAACTGGAGGATTATCGTCTGCATCTGGAGGATCTGGTCGCCTCCCGCACCGCCGAACTGGAGACGGCGAAGCTTGCCGCGGAGGCCGCCAACCTGGCCAAAAGCGCCTTCCTGTCCAACATGAGCCATGAAATCCGCACCCCCATGAACGCGGTCATCGGCTATGCCCATTTGATCCGGCGCGATCCGCTGACCCCCCGTCAGCTCGACCAGCTCGACAAACTCTCCGACTCCGCCCGGCATCTGCTGCAGATCATCAACGACATCCTGGATCTCTCCAAGATCGAGGCGAACAAGATGACGCTGGAGGTACAGGATTTCGAGCCGGCGCGGGTCATCGATCATGTCTGCGATCTCCTCGCCGACAGCATCGCGGCCAAGGGGCTGGACGTGCTGGTGGATCTGGATCATGTGCCCCCCGCGCTGCGGGGCGATGGGGTGCGCTTCAGCCAGATTCTGCTCAATCTGGTCGGCAATGCCGTGAAATTCACGGAGCAGGGCGGTCTCTCCATCCGGGGCCAGGTGCTGGAGCAAACGCCCGAGCGCTTGCTCCTGCGGGTCGAGGTGTCGGATACCGGTATCGGTATGACAAGCGATCAGGTCGGGCGTCTGTTCCGTGCCTTCGAGCAGGCCGACGAGTCGACGACCCGTCGTTTTGGTGGGACCGGGCTGGGTCTGGCGATCAGCAAACGCCTGACCGAACTCATGGGCGGGCGCATCGGCGCGACCAGCGCGCCCGGCCAGGGCAGTCTGTTCTGGCTGGAGCTTCCCTTCGAGATGGCCTGCGATCGCCAGCCACCGTCGCGGACGCTGGAACCCTTCCGGGACATGCGGGTACTGGTCATCGACGACCATGCCGATGCCCGCGACATTCTGGCCAGCCTGCTCGCCGAACTTGGCATGCGCGCCGACACGGCGGCGAACGGCGAGGCCGGACTGGACGCCGCCGTCGAGGCCGACCGCATCGGCGATCCCTATCGACTGCTGATGATCGACTGGAGAATGCCGGGTCTGGACGGCATCGATACGGCCTTGAAACTGCAATCGCTCGCGCTGGCGCGTCACCCCGACTTTCTGATGGTGACCGCCTATGGCGACAGTCTTCCGCGCGACGAGGCGGCGCGCGCCGGCATCACCGAAATTCTCGCCAAGCCAGTGACGCCTTCGGTGCTCCACGACGCCCTGGCCGCCGCGTTGCTGGGACACGCCGCAGGCCGTGCTCAGGTGCTTCCGGAGATGCTGGCACGGGAACTGGAACGGCGACAGGGCGCGCGTATCCTGCTGGTGGAGGACAACCTCATCAATCAGGAAGTGACCTGCCAGTTACTGGACTCGGTCGGTATGCGCGTGAGCGTCGCCCACAACGGACGGGTCGCGCTGGACATGGCCCAGTTGACGGACTACGACCTGATTCTCATGGATATCCAGATGCCGGTTATGGACGGCTTGCAGGCAACCCGCGCGATCCGCCAGCTTCCAGGGCGCCGGTCCGTCCCGATCCTGGCCATGACAGCCAACGCCTTCGACGAAGACCGCCGCCGCTGCCTGGAGGCTGGGATGAACGATCATCTGGCCAAGCCCATCGAGCCGAACAAACTCTATAAATGCCTCTTGAAATGGCTCCCAACGCCACGCCTGGCGGAACGGGGTGCCGGTGATGCCGCAGCCGCGGGCGCGTTGCGCACGCCGGTCGATCCGCCGGACGGGTTGAACGTGCTCGCGTCCATCCCTGGTCTGAAGGTCGCGGTGGGGTTGCGTTTCCTGGGCGGGGACGCGGCCCATTATGTGCGTTTGCTGGCCACCTTTCTCGATAGCCATGGGGATGACGCGACCCTGATCGCCGGCCGGATGGCGGCCGACGATCTCGCGACGGTGCGGCAAATGGCCCACTCGCTGAAGGGCGTGAGCGCCATGCTGGGGGCCGAGGGAGTGCGCGACCGGGCCGCCGAACTGGAACGCCTCGTGCGGCAGGGCGCGCCAGCCGAGCAACGCGACCGGGCACTGGAGGCGCTGACCAGGGCACTCGGGGAATTGACCGAGCGGCTGCGAAGCCGCTTGCCCGCGATCACGCCGGAATCGCTCCAACGCACCGCGAAGGGTGGCGCCGAGGCAGTGGATTGGCCGCGCGTCAACGCGGTGCTGACGAGACTGGACGCGCTGCTTGTCAGCAGCGATACCGAGGCGAACGAGCTGTTCGAATCATCCCGATCGCTCCTGTTTTCCGCCCTGGGCGCCGCGGCCCGCACCCTGGACCAGCAGATTCGGAATTTCGATTACGCACAGGCGCTGGAAACGCTGCGCACGGCCCGCGGGTCGGACGTGCCCTAAACCCCGTTAGCGCCCATGCGGACCGGTGCGCTCGAATCAAGTCGCGAAGATGCCGGCCATCGCGGACGCAGTTCAGTCAGCCGAAACTTGTGCCGGGTTCGGCTCGCCATCGAGGTAGCACCATTTCCCCTCGTCACGCACAAAATGGCTGCGCTCGTGCAGGCGGTGGGCGCGACCCTGAAGCTTGTAGCGCGCGACAAACTCGACCGACCCCTGCCTGTCGTCTGGCCCGCCGGCCTCTGTCGACAGAATCTTGAGCCCGATCCACTGGGTCGACGCGTCGGGGGCGAGATCCCTGGGGCGGGTGGCGGGATGCCAGGTCGCGCGCAGATACTCGACGTCATTTCGGACAAAAGCGGTATAGCGGGAGCGCATTAGGGACTCGGCGGTTGGGTGCAGGGCCGCGCCTTCGAGGAAAGGGCCGCAGCAATGCGCGTAGAGCCGACCGGAACCGCAGGGGCAGGCGGTGCTGATCGTCATGGCGCGGCATCCGGCGGCAATGTCCGCGCAACCCGCAGACCATAGCTGTAGGCCCGGAAGGTGGGCGTGTAGTAGAAACGGAACGCGGAACGGCTGCCATAGGGATAGAGATACCAGGCGCCGCCACGCTGACCGTATAACACCGTGCCGTCCTTGGTGGTCTTGCAGTTGGTGGTCCAGGCCGTGCCATCCGTGGGCGCGCCGCGATAGTCCTCGTGATAGCAATCCCGCACCCATTCCAGGACGTTGCCGTGCATGTCGTACAGCCCCCAGGGATTGGCCGGCATCTGTCCGACCGGATGGGTCCGTTCGCCCGACGAAGCGACGTACCAGGCATACCGCCCCAGTTCGGCCTCGCTGTCGCCAAACCAGTAGGCGGTCGTCGTGCCGGCGCGCGCGGCATATTCCCATTCGGCCTCGCTCGGCAGGCGATAACAGTCGCGACAGCCTTCCCGTTCGTTCAGCGCGCGGATGAAGTCCTGGGCGTCGTTCCAGGAGACCTGTTCCACCGGGTTGGTTTGGCCTTTGAAGTGGGACGGATTGTCGCCCATCACCTGTTCCCATTGCGCCTGCGTGACCTCGGTCTCGCCCAGATAAAACGGCGTGCCGAACCGCACGGGATGCTGAGGTATCTCGCTCCGCCCGCAGGTCGCGGTGTCGGGATCGCAGCCCATTCGGAAGGCGCCAGTTGGGATCAGTCTGAACCGCATGCCGATGTCATTGGTGTAGGTGTCCGGTGCCCCGGCAAGCGCGGACAGGACGGCGGCCAGCAGGGCGAGAGCGAACACGGTCGCTTGCATTGCGAGCAACGTCCGTGGGTCGATCCTGGAGGATGCGGCGCTCACGCTTGCGCCTCGCGGGCACCATCGACCCATTGGCCCAGTTCGCGCGGCGGCTTCAGGACGACGCTACCGAGCGGGACGTTCAGATCGTCTGCAATGACGGGACACTTGGCCTGGAGAAGAAAAAAGACCGGCGCGCGAATCTCGCTCAGTGTCTCGTAGTTCGCCTGACCCTTGGCGACGATCAGCGGCGCCCGCGCGAAGCGCTCGCGGAATGCCGGGGAACAGTGATCGAGCAGGGTGCCAGGTGCGTCGGAGCCGCTATCGACGAGCGTGGCGACGGCCTCCAGACCGGCGGCCAGCGCATCCTCTCGCGTCGCATCGTTGATCACCGGCCCGCCCTTGACCACGTAGGTCACCGGCAGATCGAGCGTCTCGATCAGGACGCGATCGAAGACGGTTTCACCGGCATTGTCGGCCAGGTACAGAATCGCATCGGCTGTGCGCAGCGCCTGACGCAGTTGCGCCAGACCGTCGATGGCGAAGGGCTGCGCGAGCACGCGCTCCAGCGTCGAGTGCAGGTCATAGCCTTCTGCCACGCCGTCGTCGATGATGTTGCCGGCAATGGCGATCCGCACGGCGGTCTCCAGCGGATCGGGCGCGGTGCGCACGCGTTCGCGCAAGTCGGGGAGCAGGGCCAGCGCCTGTTCGGTGGCGTCCCGCTTGCTTTCGCGATAAGGGTCGGACGTGTGGGTCCGCTCGCGGACCAGGCGATGGATGCGCTCCGCCATCACCGGCGGCGTGGCCTCCAGCGGCAGCGCGCGCAGTTGGTCCATGGTCTCCAGCAGGATCTCGTGCTGCCGTTCCGCCGAGGCATGGGCACGGCGGGCCGCGCTCAACGCCTGACGCAGAAAACAGGGATAGCAGTCTAAAAAGATCTTCATAGGGTGAGGTTCACTCGGTTTTTCGTCTTCATGGATGAGGTGCTCGCGAAGGTCATCGCGATCTTCGAATAATCCGTAACCCCTTTTGCTTTTCTTCGTGTCCTTTGCGCCTTTGCGGTTCCAGCCGAATGAAGGCTTCAGGATCCGTCGGGCGCGTGCGTGAGCGCGCGTTCCATGGTGTCCAATTCCGTCAGCGCCGCCTCGAAATCGTATTCCTCGATGGCCTGGGTCATCCGGATCAGCGAAGGCGTCAGGGGCGTACCGGACAAGAGCGGCTCCAGCGTCTCGATCAGGTCGGCGGCGTCCGTGTCGTCGTCCTGGAGCAAGGCGCGCAGTCGGTGCAGCATCGGCTCCAACTCGCCCCGATCGACCGCGCCCGTCCCCGACTCAATCGCCTGTGGTTGCTCCAGCGCGGCAAGCCCCCGGAGTACCGGCTCCAGCGCCGCGAGCGTGTCGGCTAGCCGGGCGTCGATCCTTGCCTGGTCCTGACGCGCGTTGCATGCCAGTTCCAGCCGTCGCGCAGCCTCTTCGATCCCTGTGGCACCGATATTCCCGGCCACGCCTTTCAGCGAGTGCGCGCAACGGGTCGCGCCCTCGGGATCGTCATCCATGCGCGCCGCCGCGAATTGCGCCGCGAAATCGCGCTGACTCTCGCGGAACTTGAGCAGCAGCCGGCGATAGAGCGTCGGATTGTGCTGGGTGATCGCAAGTCCAGCGGCGGTGTCGATGCCGGGCAGATCGGGGATCTCCAGGCTGGCGTCCGCGAGGCTGGGCGGCGTACTGGCCGCTGTCGTCTCCGCCGCTGGCCGTGCGGGGACGATCCATTTCGCCATCGTCGCGAACATCTCGCGCACGTTGATGGGCTTGCCGATGTGGTCGTTCATGCCCGACTCCAGCGCCTTCTCGCGATCGCCGGTCATCACATTGGCGGTCATGGCGATCACCGGCAGCGACTGGTAGCGCGCCTGCCGGCGGATCTCCCGCGTCGCCTCGTAGCCGTCCATCACAGGCATCTGGCAGTCCATCAGCACGCCGTCGTAGCGGGAGACGGCGAGCATCTCCAGCGCCTCCTGACCATGGTTCGCGACCTCGACGCTCAGTCCGTTCATCGTCAAGAGTTCCAGCGCCAGTTCCTGATTGATCTCGTTGTCCTCCACCAGCAGCACATGCGCGCCGCGCAGCCGGGCAATCGCCTCCGATGCCTCTTCCTGACGCCCGGTGGCGCGCGCCCTGGACGCGACCTCCCGCCCGATCGCCACCATGATGGTATCGAGCAGGGTGGATGGCGTCACCGGCTTGGTCAGGAAACCGGCCAGATCCAGCCCAGCCGCCGCCTGCCGCGCCTCTTCCCGCCCGTAGGCGGTGACCATGATCATGGTCGGCACATGGGTAATCCGGGCATTGCCCTGAATGGCGCGAATGGTCTCGACACCGTCCATCCCCGGCATCTTCCAATCCATCAGCACCAGATCGTAAGGCGCCTGTGCGTCGGACTGCTCCAGCAGTGCGATCGCCGTGGGTCCGGTCCCGGCCTGATCGACCCGGAAGCCGAAGGCCGCCAGGATTTCGGACAGGATTTCCCGCGAGGTGGCATTGTCGTCCACGATCAGAACATGTAACGGATGCAACTCGTCGGTCTTGGTACGGCGTTGCGAGACCTCGCCCAGTTGTGGCGCGAACCGGGCGGTAAACGTGAAGGTGCTGCCCTTGCCAAGCGCGCTCTCGACCCGGATGTCACCGCCCATCATGTCGGTGAGCTTTTTGGAGATGGCGAGTCCCAGCCCGGTGCCGCCGTATTTGCGGGTGGTCGACATGTCGGCCTGACTGAAGGACTGGAAGAGTCGTTCCAGGTGTTCCGGCGACATCCCGATGCCGGTATCGCGCACCGTGAAGTGCAGCAGAACACTGTCCTCCGAGGTGTCGAGCGCGGCAACGGAGACGACGATTTCGCCGCCCGGCTCGGTGAATTTCACCGCGTTGTTGCCGAGATTGATCAGGATCTGACCCAGGCGCAGCGGGTCGCCGATGAGCGCCATCGGCACCTCCGGGCGTAGATCGAACATGAGTTCGACGCCCCGTTCCTCCGCCTTGAGCCCCAGCAGGCTGGCGAGGTTGTCCATGACATCCTCAAGCCGGAAGTCGATCGACTCCATCTCCAGCTTGCCCGCCTCGATCTTGGAGAAGTCGAGAATGTCGTTGATGATCCCGAGCAGCGCCTCGGCCGAGCGGTGGACCTTTTCGATATAGTTGCGCTGTTTGTGGTCGAGTTCGGTCTGTAGGGCCAGATGAGACATGCCGATGATGGCGTTCATCGGGGTGCGGATCTCGTGCGACATGTTGGCGAGAAACTCCGATTTGGCCCGCGTCGCGTCTTCGGCCACGTCCCGCGCCAGCTCCAATGCCTCATGAAGCTGCTTCAGGTTGTCGATGTCGGCGCGAATGCCTGCCACCCGCGTGGGCCGGCCATCGGCGTCGCGCTCGATCACCTGGCCGGCGTCAAGCAGCCATTTCCAGCCTCCCTCGGCACAGCGCACGCGATATTCGGCGCGATAGGCGGCGGTCTCGCCGTCCAGATGTTGACGGAACCGCTCGGCGGCCTGCGTCACGTCATCCGGGTGGATCTGCTGGCGCAGAAACCCCTGACCGCCGATGACGCGCGACCATTTTTCGTCCGTCTCGCGAATGTCGCCGGGATCGTAGCCGAGCATGGCGGCGAAATTCGCGTTGGCGAATTCCTCGTCGCGCTGGGGAAAATACTCCCACAGACCCAGATTCGCGGCGCTGGCGGCGGCTTCCAGGCGTGCCTCGCTGTCGCGGATGCGCGCCTCCGCCTGCTTGCGGTCGGTGATATCGAGCAGCCAGCCAAGCACCCCTGGCTCGCCCTGATAGTTGAAGGCGATGAAGGTGGCGAGCATGTCGCGGACCTGATGACCGCGTCCGTACATCTGCAATTCATGATTCTCGACCCGACCCTGCGTCGACAGTTGCTCAAGGATCGTCGCGCGTTCCGCCGGGTGGACATAGTGCATGCTCGCCGGGTCGCCGACCTTGACATCGAGCATGTCGAGAAACCGGGGATTCGCGAACCGGAAGATGCCCTGGGTGGAGATCGCCACCCCGAGCGGCGTGGTGTCGAGCAGCGACTTGAGTTGCGCGCGTTCCTCGGCGAGGGTCGCCTCCACCTGTTTGCGCTCGGTGAGATCCCTGGTCATGGCGATAAAGTGCGTGACCTTGCCCGCGTCGTCGGTGACCGGGGCAATGGAAATGGAGCCCCAGTAGAGTTCGCCGTTTTTCTTGCGGTTGCGGATCTCGCTGTGCCAGATCCGACCGGCCTGGATGCTCTCCCACAGCTCGGCATAGCGCTCGGGCGGGGTCAGGCCGCTTTTCAGGAGGCGCGGGTTCTGCCCGATCGCCTCGGCGGTGCTGTAGCCGGTGAGCTTGGTGAACATGGGGTTGACATGCTCGATGCGTCCCGCGACATCGGTGATCACGATGCACAGCGGGTTCTGTTCGACCGCCTGAGCCAGTTTGCGCAACTCGTTGGTGCGCGCCTCGACCAGCAATTCCAGGCGGGCGCGGGTGCGCTCGCCAAGCCAGATGAGGAGCGCAGTGAGACCCAGCGCGAGGAGCGCGATCCCGAACAGCGAGCCCAGCACCAGCAGGCGCATGGTGCGATAGGGCGCGAGCGCTTCGGTCAGGTCGATTTCGGTGGCCAGACCGATGCCGAGCGGCGCCGACCAGGTCCATGCTCCGATGACCTCGACGCCGCGATAATCGCGATAGCCGTCCGTATCCAAGCCATCCCGCCCGCTCAGGGCCGCGCGGGCCATCCGGGTCAATGGCCATTGGGCGCGCAGGGCGGGGGGCCGATACCCCTCCAGCAGGTTGCCGCCGGGATCGCGCGCGCGCAGACCCAGCAGGCTGGTTTCGTCGCGGTAGTAGGCGGCAACAGGCGCCAGCGCGTCGGCAAAACGCGAGGGCGTCAGCAGTCTGGCGTCACGATCGAAGGCGTAGGTCTCGCCGGTCTCGCTCACCCGCGCAACCTGGGCGAGCGGGCTGAATTCCAGACGCGGATCGAAGCGGAGCGCGAGCACGGCAAGAATCTGGCCCGCGGCATCCTTCACCGGGGTGATGAGGAACATCGCGGCGGAGCGCGTCGCTGGCTTGTCCGCTTTCTCCAGAGACGGCATCTCTTCGTAGACCGGCGGAACGAACAGAGTTTCTCCGCTTAGGGCGCGATCGAAGACATCGGGTTGCCACGCGGCAATGCGCGTGCGCTCGCCAAGTTCGCGCTCCTGCGTGGCGGCGAGGACGCGGCGATCCGGTGCAATGAGGCTAAAGCCCGTCGCATTCATGGTCTCCAGCGGCTGCCGGTACAGCTCGCGGAGCGCTTGTTGCGCCGGGTGGTCGCGGAGGGTCGCGGCCGTGCTCGGCGGTCTCGAGAGCTGCTGGACCCAGAGCGGGAGCGCTGGCACCTGTGCCATGACGCGAATCTCGCGTACATGGCTCTCCAGCCAGATCCGCGTCGAGTGCGCCGCCGACCGGTTGACGGTGACCAGCGTCTCGCCCAGTTCCGCGCGCAATTGACGCTCCATGTCGTGCAGGCCATGGAGCGCGACCGTGAAGACCACCGCCAGGAAGAGCGCGATGACGGCCAATCCGACCTGACGCAGACGGCGCCGCTCGATCAGCCGATCCTCGGCGCCTTGCCCCATCCGGCGCAGGGCGATCAGGGTCAGCGTCAGCACTGCGACCATGCCGGCAATCCAGGGTGCGGCGGACCAGAGCGAAAACCGCGTGGCCCGCTGGCTCGCCGTCTCGCCGCCCGCGACCGCCGAGGTCTGTTGCAACCACCGCTGCCGCAGGGTGTCGATCACCTCCGGCGCGACCGCGGCCATCGCCTTGTCGAGCGCCGAGCGCAGCAGCGGCCAGTCGTTGCGCACCCCGATGCGCATGTGCGCGATGTCCGGGTCGCCGATCGCCAACTCGCCCGTGATTTTCAAGTTCGTCAGCAGATTTTTCTTGATCTGATAGCGCAGCACCGCATCCCGGCCCAGCGCCGCATCGGCCTGACCGAGGGCGACCGCCTTCAGCGATGCCAGGGCATCGGCGACCGGCAGCCGTCGAATCGTTGGATACTCCCTGGTCAGCACATCCTCGTAAAAGAACCCCTTTGGCAAGGCGACTGTGCGCCCTGCCAGTTCCGCGATGCTTTGGATGGGGTCGTCCAAGCGGCTGACGATGACGTTGGGGGTCGTGGCGTAGGGTTCGGTGAAGAGCAGGTATTGCCGACGTTCCTCGGTCTGCACGATGTTGAGCATCAGATCGAGATCCTTATCGCGGATCCGTTCCAGGAACTGGTTCCAACTCGGGCCGCTTTGATAGTCGACCTGGAGGCCCAGCTTGTCGGCTAGCAGGTTCATGTAATCGATGGAAAAACCGCGCGGCTCGCCATTTGCGTGAAAATTAAACGGCGGCCAGTCCTGTTCGTTGTGTACGCGAATCCGGGGGTGTTGTCGCAGCCATTCACGCTCCGGCTCGGACAGTGGGATCTCGGCGGCGGGCAGCGGGGTCGCTCCATCCCGGGTGGCGACGGGCGCGCCGACGGGCCATGTCAAGAGGGCCACAAGGATTAAGAGGGCTGGAAGATACCCGGTGAATTGGCTGCGCATGATCGATCACGTCCTTAATCGGCGGTTTCCGGGTTGGAAATCGCCTTATGCTTTCAATACGCTGGCCACGCGCTCCAATAACCGCTCCGGATCGATCGGCTTGACGAGCGTGTCCAGCGCGCCCAGCGTCAGCCCTTTTGCGCGCTCCGCCGTGTCCGCGCACCCGGTGACGAAGAGGATCGGGATCGCCGCCGTGGCGGGATCAGCCTTCAGTTGACGACAGGTCTCGTGTCCGTCCAAGCCGGGCATCATCACGTCGAGCAGGATCAGATCCGGCGCCGGTGCCCTGGCTGCGATCTGCAATGCCTTCTCGCCGCTGGTGGCCGCCTTGAGCTTGTATGTCTCGCGCAGAATCCCCTTGAGCAGATCGAGATTGGCGGGGGAATCGTCCACGATCAAAATCGTTGGTCGCTCAGTCATCTCATTCATCCTAAAAGATCGCTTTAAACCGCAAAGAACGCAAAGAACGCAAAGGATTGCAATGTGTTGTCCAGATATTGGCCGTCACCCGAATTTTCTTCGTGTCCTTTGTGCCTTCGCGGTTCCAATGACGGAATGGCGTCTCAGGCGGCGGGCAGGGTCACCGAAACCGTGGTTCCCCTGTCGTCGGCGGTCTCCATGTCGATCATCCCGCCCTGGGTTTCGGCCATGAGTTTTGCAGAATAGGTGCCGATGCCGGTTCCCTGTTTTTTGCCCGAGGTGGCGTATTTCTCGAAAAAGGTGTCGCGGACCGGCGCGGGAACGGCCCCCTGATTATGGATGGCGATCCTGACCTGCAGAAAGTCCGGCTCGATGTCGATCCGGATCGGGCTATCGCGCGGCGGCGCCTCGGCCGCGTTGCGAAGGAGGTTGGAGAATAGCGCGTGGCACAGCAGTTGTTCGCCGCGCGCCAGGATGGGGTCGGATGATGGTTGCCGGATGTCCACTTGCATCGCGCCAAAGGCGGCGCGCGTTTCGGCGATGACTTTGCCGAGCAGCTCGGAGAGGTTGAACTCCACCGGCGCGAGTTGGTAGACGCCCATCTCCATGCGCTGGAGCGCCAGCGAATGATTCACCATGTCGAGGACGTATTGCGCCGATTCTTCCATGGCGGCCACGGATTCCCGTTGCTCGGGGAGCAGGTTGTCGCTCTCGGCCAGCGCGTTCGAGAGCGCCAGCAGCGCATTCAGGGGGTTTTTAATGTCGTGCCGCGCCATCCGCTCGATCTCCTCGCGCAGACGGGCATTTTCCAGCGCCAGCGCGCTCTGCTCGCGCAGTTCGTTTTGCTGACGGCTCAGGCGCAGATGGGTGCGAATGCGCGCCTTGAGTACCGGCGGGTTGGCCGGTTTGGTGACATAGTCGACCGCCCCGAGTTCGAGCCCGGCAATCACGTCGTCGGTCTCGGCCTTGACGGTCAGAAAGATGATCGGAATATCGCGGGTGCGCGGGTCGCTCTTGAGTTGGCGGCACACCTCCAAGCCATCCATCTCGGGCATCATGATGTCGAGCAGGATGAGGTGCGGCGGTTCGTCGGAGCGCGCGATCTGGAGTGCCTTGGCGCCGCTCTTGGCCCCCTTGACGCGATAGTCGTCCTTGAGAATACCGGTGATCAGACGAATGTTGTCGGCGATGTCGTCGACCGTGAGGATGGTCGCGGCGGCGTCGAACACGCCAGGATGCGAATGCGCGCCGGGTGGCGCCGACCGCGGCACGGCGGTTTCGGGCGGATCCAGACGCGCGTCTGGCATGAGTGAGCGCGGCCCGGCGCCATCGATCGCGCGCTGTACCTTGCGTTCAAAGGTGCCAAGGGTGAATGGCTTGACGAGAAATTCGGACACGCCCGCGTCGATCGCTTGGCGCACCTGGTCGCGGTCGTCCTCGGCGGTGATCAGGATGACGGGGACATCCCGATGCCGCTCGGACTGGCGGATGTACGCCAACAGCTCCAGGCCATCCATCAGCGGCATGTTCCAGTCGGTGAGCACCAGATCGAAGCGCCATTGATTCAGCAATGCGACCGCTTCCCGTCCGTTCGCCGCCAGCATGCTGTTCTCGATCCCCATGGCGCGGAGATGGTTTCGCACCAACAGGCGCATCACGCCAATATCGTCGACCACCAGCACGGTTTGTCTCCGCGTGGATTTCAGATCCGCCTCCGTGTTTAACGAATTCGTGACTTGATATTCTGACATCTCAACGCGTCCGGATGAAGAGGCGGCCACTGCCCGAGCGCAAGAGTACAGGCAATCGGCGCTAAAATCCGCGAACACGGGGGCAGGAGTCGCGGCGGGGCGGCGGCACATCGGCCTTGTCAGCGCCGCGCGCGGTCCGGAAATCGGTTTTACACTACGACCATCGTCATCCTGTCATCGAGTCAATCCCATGCCCCATCCAACCATCGAAGCCTTCGTCGGCAAGACCCCGTTGGTCCGTTTGCAGCGTCTGCCTGGCGCGACCGACAACCTTATCCTCGCCAAGCTCGAAGGCAACAACCCGGCGGGTTCGGTGAAGGATCGCCCTGCGTTGAACATGATCCGGCGCGCCGAGGAGCGCGGCACCATCAAACCCGGCGATACCCTGATCGAGGCGACCAGCGGCAACACCGGCATCGCGCTGGCGATGGCCGCGGCCATCCGGGGTTATCGGATGCGGCTCATCATGCCCGAGAACATGAGCGCGGAGCGGCGCGGGGCGATGAAGAGCTTCGGCGCCGAGATCGTGCTGACGCCCAAGGAGGGCAGCATGGAGGCGGCCATCGATCTGGCCAACGCCATGGAGGCGCGCGGCGAGGGCATCCGGCTCGATCAGTTCTCCAACCCGGACAACCCCGCCGCCCATTACGAGACCACCGGTCCCGAGATCTGGCACGACACCGACGGGCGGGTGACGCACTTCGTCAGCGCCATGGGCACCACGGGCACCATCATGGGCACCGGGCGCGCGCTCAAGGAACGGAATCCGGCGATCCGGATCGTCGGTGTGCAGCCGGAGGAGGGGGCCAGTATTCCTGGCATCCGGCGTTGGCCAGAGGCGTATCTGCCGCGCATCTATGATCCCGCCGGGGTCGACCGCATCATTGATGTCTCACAGCCGCTGGCCGAGCAGACCACCCGCGATCTGGCGGCGAAGGAGGGCATCTTCGCCGGCATCTCCTCGGGCGGCGCGATTGCCGCGGCGCTGCGTCTCTCGGTCGAGGTCAGCGGCGCGACGATCGTTGTCATTGTCTGCGACCGGGGGGATCGCTATCTGTCGACCGGGGTGTTTTGAACCGCCGCCAGAGAGAGGCCATTTCAAACGATAGGGACGCGCAATGACAGAGCCGGATGAACGACCAGAATCGACCGCCCCCCAGAGTATGCTTCGCGGGGGCTCGGAACCGGATGCGGAACCGACCCTGCGACAGCGGGCCGAGCGGATCGCGCACGCAACCGCGAACCCGTCGCCGGAGGCGGGCGCGGCACTGTCATCGGAAGACCTCCAGCGGACCGTCAATGAGCTTGCGGTGTATCAGGTCGAGCTGGAGATGCAAAACGAGGAACTGCGCCGCGTGCAGGCCAGGATGGAGGCCATGCAGGCCCGCTACTTCGACCTCTACGAGTGGGCGCCGGTCGGCTATTGCTCCATCTCCGAACAGGGGTTGATCCGCGAGTCCAATCTGACCGTCGCCAGGCTGCTGGGTCTGAACCGCAGCGCGCTGACCGGTCAGCCGATCTTCCGATTCATCCTCAGGGAGGATCAGGATGTCTACTTCCGGTTCCACCAACAGCTCTTTGAGGCGCCCGCGAACTCCGCGCCGCCCTCGGAGCCCGTCGTTCAGCCGCGGATGTGCAAGCTGCGCATGGCGAAACCGGACGGCGCGATCCTCTGGGCGCGGCTCGAAGCCACCATCGCCCGGGAGAGCGATGGCTCGCCCGTCTGTCGCATCGCGATCATCGACATCTCGTCGAGCAAACAGGCCGAGCTGGATGCGCTGAATGCGCTCATGACGGCGATTCCAGGGGTGGTGTATCAATTCCTGGTCCGACCCGATGGCACCTGGCGGTTTCTCTATCTCAGTCCAGGCATCGAAACCCTGTATCGCGTCACGGCGGAAACCGCCTACGCGAACCCGGATGCGCTTACCCACTGTATCCATCCCGACGATCGCCCGTCTCATCGGGCCGCAGTGGAGCGCGCGAGCCAGACCCTCACGCCCTGGTGCCATGAACATCGCATCCACCCCGGCGGTCAACCCGATCAACTCAAATGGGTGCGCGGGCAGGCCACGCCATTTCCGCAACCGGACGGAAGCGTACTCTGGAACGGCATTCTGACGGATGTCACCGAAGAGAAGCGGATCGAGGCGGCGCTGCGACGCACTCAGTCCTTGCTCGCGCGCACGGAGGCGATTGCGCACATCGGTAGCTGGGAATGGGAGGTGGCGACGGACACCGTGACCTGGTCGGACGAGTTGTTCCGCCTCTTTCAGCGCGACCCCGCCGAGGGGGTGCCATCCTTTGCGGACCATGCGCAACTCTATGTCCCCGAAGACATGCAACGACTCAGTGATGCGGTGAAGGCCGCCCTCACTCACGGCACGCCCTACGAGCTGGAACTGCGCGCCATTCGCAAGGACGGCGCGCAGCGGGTCTTGATGGCCGTTGGCCAGGTGGAAACCGACACGGAACAGCGGGGCACGCGCCTCTTTGGATTCGTTCAGGACGTGACCGAACGCCGCGCGGCCGAACGTGCCCAGCGGGACAGCAAGCTGCAATTCCGCGCGATGTTCATGAACGCGCCACTCAGTATTCTGATCCACGACTTGGACACCGGCGAGTTGTTGGATGCCAACCCAGCCGCCTGCGCGCAATACGGATACGACTCGCTCGAAGCGCTCAAGGCCAACTTCGATGATCAGTGGCTCGAACCGCCCTATTCCATCGACGACGCGGTGACGTGGGGCGCCAGGGTGCTACAGGAAGGCCCGCAGCAATTCGAATGGCGCTACCGCCGCGCCGATGGCGCCTTGCGGTGGGAATCGGTGCATCTGAGCACGTTCGTCAGGCACGGCGACGTCTGCATTCTTGCCATGACGGTCGACATCACGCACGACAAGCAGATCAGGGCGGACTTGCACGCCAGCGAGGCACGCTTTGAACACCTCGCCCATTATGACCCGCTGACCATGCTGCCCAACCGCCTACTGCTGGCCGATCGTCTGCACCAGGCCATGGCGCAGACCCAGCGACGGAGACAACGCCTGGCACTGGCGTATCTCGATCTGGATGGGTTCAAGGCGATCAATGACCGCCACGGACATGATGCCGGCGACCAGTTGTTGGTCGCCCTCTCGCACCGGATGCAGCAGACCCTGCGCGAAGGCGACACCCTGGCCCGGCTGGGTGGCGACGAGTTCGTTGCCCTGCTGGTTGACCTGGAAGACCGCGATGCCAGCATACCGCTGCTCAACCGTCTGCTCGCCGCCGCGGCCGCGCCGGTGACTCTCGGCGATCACGTCGTGCAACTCTCGGCCAGCGTCGGGGTCGCCTTCTATCCGCAGCCGGACGAGGTGGACGCGGATCAACTGCTGCGCCAGGCCGATCAGGCCATGTATCAGGCCAAGCTGACCGGCAAGAATCGTTACCATGTCTTCGATGTCGAGAAGGACCATCGCGCCCGCAGCAAGCATGAAAGTCTGGAGCGCATCCGCCGTGCCCTGATCGCGCGCGAATTCGTGCTCTATTATCAGCCCAAGGTCAACCTGCGCAGCGGGGAGGTCATCGGTGTCGAGGCCTTGATCCGTTGGCAACATCCGGAGCGCGGACTCCTGCTCCCGCAAACGTTCCTGCCGGCGATCGAGGATGATCCGCTGGCGGTCACGCTCGGCGAGTGGGTCATCGAGAGTGCGCTGACGCAGATGGATCGCTGGCGGGCGAGCGGGCTCGACCTTCCGGTCAGCGTCAATGTCGGCGCGCGCCAGTTACAGCAGGTGGATTTTGTCGCGCGTCTGGGCGCCATCCTGGTGGCGCATCCTGGGGTCACGCCGTCGAGCCTCGCGCTGGAGATTCTGGAAACCAGCGCGATGCAAGACCTGGCGCGCGTCTCCAAGGTCGTCGCGGATTGCCATGCACTCGGAGTGAGTTGCACCCTGGACGATTTTGGCGTCGGCTATTCCTCGCTGACCTATCTGAAACACTTGGCGGTCACCGTGCTGAAGATCGACCGCAGCTTCGTCGGCGACATGCTCGACAATCCGGATGATCTGGCGATCATCGAGAGCATTCTGGGTCTGGCCGCCGCCTTCCGCCGCCAAGCCATCGCCGAAGGGGTGGAAACCCTGGAGCAGGGCGAGCGACTGCTGCAACTCGGCTGCGAACTGGCCCAGGGTTACCGCATCGCCCATCCACTACCGGCGCACGAGCTACCCGGCTGGGTTGCCGCTTGGCGCTCCGATCCGTGTTGGAGCGAGTGGCCGGGAGCGCATCCCGAGGTTTAAGGTTCCTGCGAGGCGAAATCGCACCGCGATTGGGTTGTGACCTCGTGATGGCGATCTGCCATCACATCCGCTCAGCGAGATTGCGCAACAGACGGAGATCGGTTTGCAAAGACTGAGGCTCGCCGATGGCGATACGAGCGAAGTCCGGGTGACGTGGATTGAGCAGGTCGTTGCGTTCAGCGGGCACCACCGCGCTGGGTACGCTCAGAACTGCCGTTTGAGCGTTTTGAAGCCATTCATGTCCGATGGCCTGCAGGACATCTCTAGCACCGATGGTGCGCCAGTTGTCGGGTAACTGCCCAGCGTCAATCTGCGTCACGCGAAGATCAGAGGGCAGAGAAGCGGGAATCAGGATGTAATGGGCGAGCAGGAGATCGTCTTGCACCATCATTTCGAGCAAGGCCAGTGATTGGGACTCGGCTGTATAGACCACTTCCACGCCTTTTGGATTCCAACGGCCACCATACAAACGTGCGCCCTCGCCGCTAAAGGCCGTCTGGGCAAAGCGCGCGGTGGTGATGCGCCAAACGGTCCGCATCAGGCAAATACCCCGTGCTCAATGCGTCCTAACGTGTCGAGAACGCTATCGGCACCGATGTCGGTATCCAACAGCGACAGTGGCGTGACACCGCCCAGTGATGCCTTCGGGGTCTGTAGCCAGTTCAGTGCCGTATCCGCATCTTCGAACACCGTTTCGGCACGCTCAACGGTGCGAGCAAAACGCACGAGCTTGGCAGACTCTTCCGGCGATAAAGCACCTTCGCGCTTACGTCTGGCCAGCGTGCGCTCGGGAATTGCCAAAGCGTGTGCCAGCTCGGTCTGCGTGAGGCGTGTCAGGCGAACCACGGCGTCTATCGAGGCCGATGGCAGGCCTTGGCGAACCAAAGGGATCCAGTCCATCACCACCCGAGGCTTGGCGTGCAACACGCCTTCGCCGCCAAGCAGGGTAACGGCAGAAAGAAAAGAGGGGTTCAAGCTGGCGGTGGTCATGGGTGCCTCCTGTGACAATAAAGCCATATGGCAGTTATTCTAGTCAATAATGGCGTAAAGTCCATCCATGGGAACCTCAGAGAGATGCCAGAACGGCGTTAAGGCGATTTTTGGAAAAGACCTTACCCAGACTGCATCCGTTCGTGGTGACATTGCATCCGTTCGTGGTGAGCTGGTCGAACCATGAACGGATGCAATGTCGGCCTCGGAGCGCGATTTCCGCCCGTCCTTCGACACGCTCAGGACGAACGGAAATCGGTAAAGTCTTTCCCGGAAATCACCTAAACCGCGTCCATAACGGTATGCGTAGTTTCTAGGGATCAACCCGGTTGGCGCTCATCTGATGCGTCGGCGTCGACGCGGTTTAAATATTAAAAACTTAAACCGCGCCCCGCCAACCACACTTGGTGACCAGCAACGCTGGGGAAATCCGCAAAACTACGTTTTTCACTCCGGGCGCGGTTTAAAGCTCCTGCGAGGCAAAATCGGCGAGCCGCGAACGCTCTCCGCGCATGAGCGTGATGTGTCCGCTATGCGGCCACTGCTTGAAGCGATCGACCACATAGGTCAGGCCGGAGGTGGTTTCGGTCAGATAGGGCGTGTCGATCTGGCTGATGTTGCCCAGACAGACGAATTTCGTCCCTGGACCGGAGCGGGTGATGAGCGTCTTCATCTGCTTGGCGGTGAGGTTTTGCGCCTCGTCCAGGATGATGTATTTGTTGAGAAAGGTCCGCCCGCGCATGAAGTTGAGCGAGGAAATGCGGATGCGGTTGCGGATCAGGTCGTTGGTCGCCGCGCGCCCCCATTCGCCGCCATCGGGGCGGTTCAGAACCTCCAGATTGTCCATGAGCGCACCCATCCAGGGCGTCATCTTTTCTTCCTCGGTGCCGGGCAGAAAACCGATGTCCTCGCCGACCGGGACCGTGACTCGGGTCATGATGATCTCGCGATAGAGACTGCGGTCGAGCACCTGCGCGAGTCCGGCGGCCAGCGCGAGCAGTGTCTTGCCGGTGCCGGCGGCGCCAATCAGGGTGACGAAGTCCAACTCGGGATTCATCAGCATGTTGAGCGCGAAATTCTGCTCGCGATTGCGCGCGTTGATGCCCCAGACGCTGTGGCGGGGCAGGCGGTAGTCATCGACCAGTTCGATGACCGCCTCGGTGTCGGTACGCTTCTCGCGCACCATGGCCTCGAAGCCACCGTCCTCGCCCAGACTGACGCATTGGGCGGGATACCAGTCGGCGATGTCCGGACCCTGGATCCGATAAAAGGTCCGACCCGCTTCCTTCCAGGCGTCGAGCGTCTTTTCGTGGTGCTCCCAGAAATCCGCCGGCAGAACTTCCAGGCCGGTATAGAGCAGGCTGGCGTCGTCGAGCACCTGATCGTTGGAATAGTCCTCGGCGGGGATGCCGAGCACGGCGGCCTTGATGCGCAGATTGATGTCCTTGGAGACGATGATCACCTGGCGGTCGGTGCGCAGCTCGCGCAGTGCCTGGGCGGTGCCGAGAATATTGTTGTCCGGAACCGTGCCGGGCAGCGAGGTCGGCAGCTTGAGATCGAGCGGCTCGGTCTGGAAAAAGAGCCGGCCGGTTGCCGGCTGGACGATGCCACCGCCGTTGATCGCGGCGGGACTGATCAGCAGACCCGCGTCGATCTCCTGCTTGTCCGCGTTGCACATGAGCTGGTCGAGGAAGCGGCTAACCTGGCGAACGTTGCGGGCGACCTCGGACATGCCTTTTTTGCCCCGGTCCAACTCCTCCAGGACGATCATCGGCAGGAAGATGTCGTGTTCCTGGAAGCGGAAGAGGGCGGTCGGATCGTGCATCAGCACGTTGGTGTCGAGCACGAACAGACAGGTCTTGTCGTTTTCGCGTTTGATCATGTAAACCGCGTCCAGAGTGACAGGGATGGTTTTAGGTGACCCAGGCATCGCGGCAACCAACGGCGGTTGGCGAGACGCGCTTTACATCCTAAACATCAGATCATTTAACCGCGCCAGTCATGGCGTTTGCCGGTTCGGACGTGACTGGGCCGATGCGCGGACGGCATACGCCATGCCTGACGCGGTTTGAGGTCATGCCGGAGGCGATGTCGCGAGTGACCGGGCGGCGTCCAGAACCTCTTCGATATGGCCCTTGACCTTGACCCCGCGCCACTCCTGGCGCAGGACGCCAGTCGCGTCGATCAGAAAGGTGCTGCGTTCGACGCCGACTGTGTCCTTGCCGAACATCTTCTTGGGTTTGATCACATCGAAGGCGCGGCAGAGCGTTTCGTCCTGGTCCGAGATCAGGTCGAAGGTGAAGCCCTGTTTGGCCTTAAAATTCTCTTGAGCCTTGAGGCTGTCGCGCGAGGCGCCGAGGATGGCCGTATTGGCGGCGGCGAACGACTCGGCCGCGTCGCGGAAGTCCTGACCCTCCTGGGTGCAGCCCGGAGTGCTGGCCTTGGGATAAAAATAGAGGACGAGGTGCTTGCCCCGATACTCGGAGAGCTTGACGCTCCGATCGCCCGTGGCGGCGAGTTCGAGGTCCGGGATGGTGTCGCCGATCGATACAGTCATATCCTGATGCTCCGGTTTTCGACGTAGTAAGGATGAATCGCGGTCCGCGACCGCGTTGAATGGTCAGGGACTCCGGACGTCGAGCGCGCTCGCCCCGACGGTCGACCGCCTTCAGCCTTTCAGGGGTTCCAGCACCGCGTCCAGATTGAGTCCGTCGCAGTAATCCATGAATTCCTCGCGCAGCCCGGCGATATGAATGTCCGCCGGAATGCCGACCGTCATATGCACCGAGAACATGGGGGTTCCGGTGTGCGCCGCGGCATAGGTGCTGGTTGCCATGTCCTCGATATTGATCTTGCGGTCCGCGAAGAAGCCCGCCAGATTGTTGATGATGCCGGGGTGGTCCATGGAGACCACATCGACCGCGTAGGGGAGCAGGTTGCGATTGGTGGCGCGTTCGCCGGTTCGTTTTGAAATGATCGTCATGCCGAGCTGACGTTCCAGCTCGGGGAGCGTGTTCTCGATCTTGGCCAGTGTGTTCCACTTGCCTTCAACCAGCAGCATCGCCGCGAACTCTCCGCCGAGGACCGTCATGCGGCTGTCCTCGATGTTGCAGCCATGCTCAAGCACGGCCCTTGAGAGTTGATTGACGATACCGGGGTGGTCTTCGCCGAGTGCCGAGATCACAAGGTAGGTCTTCTGCCTGGTCATGTCCGTGCCGACGGTTGGTGGTTAAAAAAGAAATCTCGGAACGAGTGTAGCATGGAGCCACTCGCGACCACATCGGCGGGTCGTCGAGCGAGATTGCGTTCGTACTCGCGATGCGGTCCGCGTGCCGCTTCGAGTATCATGCTGGCGCGAAACCCCGCACGCTGGGTGGCGGTCGATCGCCCGAGATCGCTGAGTGACCCCGAGGAGTTATCCCGTGCTTGAATTGATGTATGCCGGCGGCTGGCTGATGGTGCCGATCCTTGCCTGTTCCGTCATCGCCACCGCGGTTGTGATCGAACGAACCTGGACCCTGCGACGCCGGCGCATCATGCCGGCGAATCTGGTCACGCGGATCTGGCAGTTGCACCGCGTGAATCAACTGACCGACGAGAGCGTCGAGGCGATTCGCGAGGCGTCGCCGCTCGGGCGCATGCTCGCCGCTGGTCTGGTCAACCGTCATCACTCCCGCGAGGTGATGAAGGAGGCTATCGCGGATAGCGGCCGGCATGTGGTGGCCGAACTGGAACGCTTTCTCAACACCCTGGGGACCATCGCGTCGGTCGCGCCCCTGCTGGGATTGTTGGGCACCGTGCTGGGGATGATCGACATCTTCGATGTCATCATGCAGGCCGGATCCGGCAATGCCGGGATTCTGGCGGGCGGGATCTCCAAGGCGCTGATCACCACCGCCGCCGGATTGTTCGTGGCGATCCCGGCACTTTTGTTCCATCGCTTCTTCGATAATCGCGTGGGCCAGTTCGCCATCGAGATGGAGGAACAGGCGCTGCGTCTGGTGGAGGTCATGCAGGGCGAGCGCGAAGCCCGCGAGGACACGACCGCATGAACCTGCGTCCGCACCGGCGCGAGCCCGTCGACATCAATCTGACGCCACTGCTCGATGTGGTGTTTCTGCTGCTGATCTTTTTCATGGTCTCGACCACCTTCAAGGACGAGGCGCGTCTGCGCGTGCAGTTGCCCGAGGCTCAGGGCGAGTCGCTTCCAGCGCAGGCGCCCGAGATGATCCGCATCGTCATCGACCGGGCCGGACGCTTTTATGTGAACGATCAGGCGTTGGTCGACGAGCAGCCGTCGACCCTCACCCGGGCGCTGACCGGCGCGCTCGGCGAACGCAGACAGATGGTCCCGGGCGATGCGCAACCGCCGCCGGTGCTGATCCAGGCAGATGCCAACACCCTGCATCAGGCCGTGATCACCGCCATGGACGCGGCCAGTCAGGCGGGATTGAACCGGATCGCCTTCGCCGCGACCCTGCCGGCTTCGGCCGAGGCTGGGCAGCCGGACGGCGCGGCCCCATGAGCAAGGATCCCGTGCTCACCAACGCCGATGCCCGGCAGGTCTATCGTCGCCTGCTGCAATACGTGAAACCCTACTGGCGGATCTTTTCGCTTTCCATCGTCGGCATGCTGATCTTTGCCGCCACCGAGCCCTTGTTCGCGGCCATGATGAAGCCGCTGATCGACGGCAGTTTCGTCGAGCGCAACGAGGACATGGTGCGCGCCATGCCGCTCTTTCTGGTCGGCCTCTTTGTGGTGCGCGGCATTGCGGGCTTCATCAATACCTATTGTCTGAGCTGGGTCGGGCGGCGGGTGGTCGCCGATCTGCGTCGGGAGATGTTCGGGCATCTGCTGCGGGCGCCGACACGCTATTTCGACAACCAGGGTTCCGGTCATATCCTGGCCAAGCTCACCTATAACGTGGAGAACGTGGCCAGCGCCGCGACCTCCGCGATCACGACCCTGGTGCGGGACGGTTTCACCGTCATCGGTCTGATGGGCTTCATGCTCTACATCAACGCCGCGCTTTCGGCGATCTTCCTGGTGATCGGCCCGGTCATGGCCGGTGCCGTCAAATACGCCACCAAGCGTTTCCGCCGGCACAGCCGGCGCATCCAGAATCGGGTCGGCGACCTCACCCAGGTCGCGCAGGAGGCGATCGAGGCCCATCGGGTGGTCAAGGCGTTCGGCGGTCAGGCGCGCGAGGCGCGGCGGTTCAACCTCATCAACGAAAAGACCCGCTCGCTCCAGATGAAGATGATCGCGACCGAGGCGGCCAGCGTGCCGCTGGTGCAGTTGATCTCGGCGGCGGCGATCGGCGTGGTGGTCTATCTGTCCACCATGCAGGGACTCAAGGAAAACATCTCGGTTGGCACCTTCATGTCCTTCGTGGTCGCCATGGGCCTGCTGTTGCCGCCGGTCAAGCGACTGACCTCGGTCAACGCCAAATTGCAGCAAGGCATCATCGCCGCCGAGAGTCTGTTCGAGCTGCTGGATGCGGAAGAAGAAGCCGATCGGGGGACACGCACGCTCGACCGGGCCGAGGGTCGGATCGACTATCGCGGCGTCAGCCATCTCTACGCGGACGACAAGCTGCCGGCGATCGAGGCGCTGGATCTGCTCGTGATGCCTGGCGAAAAGGTCGCGCTGGTGGGCCGCTCCGGGAGCGGCAAGAGCACGGTCGCGAGCCTGCTGCCGCGTTTCTATGACGCCACGGCGGGCGAGATTCTGATCGACGGCATCCCAATCCGCGAGCTGACACTGGCCAGCCTGCGCGCTCAGATCTCGCTGGTGAGTCAGGACGTGGTGTTGTTCAACGACAGCATCGCCAACAACATCGCCTATGGCCGCGACGAACCGCCGACCCTGGACGAACTGGAGCGCGTGGCGCAGAGCGCCCATGCGCTGGAGTTCATCCAGACCTTGCCCCAGGGCTTCGACACCCTTGTCGGCGACCGGGGCGTGATGCTCTCGGGCGGCCAGCGTCAGCGGCTCGCGATCGCGCGGGCCATGCTCAAGGATGCGCCGATCCTCATCCTCGACGAGGCCACCTCCGCGCTGGATACCGAGGCCGAGCGTCACATCCAGGCCGCTCTGGCCGAATTGATGGCGTGCCGCACCACGCTGATGATCGCCCATCGGCTGTCCACCATCGAGAACGCCGACCGGATTCTGGTGCTCCAGGACGGGCGGATCGTCGAGCAGGGGCGGCATTCCGAGCTGTTGGCGCTGGGCGGTTATTACGCGCGGCTGCATCGGCTTCAGTTTCATGACGGAGGCGAACCTCCGGCGGCGCTGGTTTGACGTTAGATCGACCTCTTGAACGAGTTAAAAGCTCCGACCGCGGGCGAGGAGTTTCCTGATCTGTTTGTAGAGAATCATTGACTGATTATTGACGCGTACCAGAGGATGAACCATGGACATGCCGAGGAAAATGAAGCTTGGTACAAAACTCAGTCTCGGGTTCGGGCTGCTGCTGTTCATCACCTTTTTACTTGGCCTCGTCGCCATCCTGAGCATGGAGCGCATCAAGAGCGAAAGCCGCTTATTGGCCGATGAGCATATTCCGGGCTGGGATCTGGCTGACGAGATCCAGAAACTCCAGTTCCTGGCCGGCTACCATCTCACGGCCTTCAGTTTTAATTATAGCGATGCCTGGTTGCGGGACGGTCGCGCCGCGCTCGCTGAATTGAGCGCCCGGTTGGAGCGCGGTGTCCAGGACGCATCCGAGACGGACCGCCACACGAGCCTGCTCCCGGTACTGCAAGACATGCAAGGGGAGGTGCAACGCTACCGCGAAAGCGTCGACCGCGCAGAGCAGAATGTCAAACGGGTGCTGGCGGCCCGCCAGCAAATCGAAACGCAGGGAAATCTGTTCGAGGAGGCCATAGTCGCCTATCGGCAGACTCAGTATGAGGCGATGTCCCAGCAGATTCAGGCGCGAGACACGCCCGAGGAGCTTGAGATCAGGCAGGATCGGATCCGCGCGGCGACGCGAATTCTGGATCTATCCCATCAGACATTGATCGGAACCTGGAGTGCGATTGCGGCGCGTGACGATGCGGCAATCGAGAGCGCCGCCGAGAATGCGGAGCGCCTCCTGGCCTGGATCGACGAGCTGATCGGTGTCACGCGCCAGCCAGTCAATCTTGAGCGTTTAGCTATCGTCCGGCGGGCGGTTCTGGATTACCGCGCCTCGGTCGACGAGCTGCTCGGGGCCGAGCAGGAGGGGGCGGCGACCCGCGTGGAACGCATCAAGCTCTATGAGGCGGTGCTCGCCCATGCGAATGATTTTATCCAGGAAACCAAACAGTCGGCGCTCACTGGCGCGAGCGTCACGCTGGAAGGGATCGCATTGGCCAAGCGTATTCTGATCGGCGGCCTGTTGATCGCGCTCCTGGCGGGCATTGGCGTCGCGCTCCTGATTACCCGGGGTACGCTTCGCCAACTGGGCGGCGAACCGGCATTGGCCGTCTCTATCGTCCAGCGTGTCGCCACGGGGGATCTCAGTCTGGATATCCCGCTACGTCCAGGGGACTCCGACAGTTTGCTCGCCGCCTTTTCAGTCATGTTGAGCGGTCTGCGAAGCCTGATGCACAGGATCGCCGCGGCGTCCTCGCAGGTCGCCGCGGCGGCGGAGCAACTCTCGGCCACCACCGAGGAGACCCGCGCTCAGGTCAGGCGGCAACAATCCGAAACCGATCAGGTGGCGACCGCCATGAATGAAATGACCGCGACCGTCGAGGAGGTCGCGCGTCACGCGGCGAGCGCGGCGAGCGCGGCGCGCGAGACCGACCGGGCCGCAAACGCCGGCGGTCAGGTGGTTGGCGAGACCATTGAGGCTATCGATGTCCTGGCCCAGGACATCGAATATGCCGGCCAGGTCATCGCTCGATTGTCCGAGGACAGCCAGGAAATCGGGGCCGTGCTCGACGTCATTCGGGGCGTTGCGGAGCAGACCAATCTGCTGGCGCTGAACGCCGCGATCGAGGCCGCGCGCGCCGGGGAACAGGGGCGGGGTTTCGCCGTGGTGGCGGCGGAAGTGCGAACCTTGGCCAGTCGCACGCAGGCGTCGATCCAGGATATCCACGAGAAGATCGAGCGCGTGCAGGGCGGCTCGGCGAGCGCCGTGCAGGCCATGGAAAAGGGGCGTGAGAAGGCTGGGCGAGGTGTCGAAAAGGCGCGGCTGACCGGCGATTCTCTGCGAGCCATCACGCGCTCGGTCACGGCGATCAATGACATGAACACCCAGATCGCCAGCGCCGCCGAGGAGCAGTCTGCGGTGGCCGAGGAAATCAATCGGAATCTGCAGGCGATCGCCGAAGTCGTCGGGCAAACGGCGGATGGTTCCAATCAGATTGCCGCCGCCAGCGAGGAGTTGGCGCGCCTGGCCGCCGTGTTAAGGGAAAACGTCGGGCAGTTCAGGCTCTGAGAGACGGCGCATGGCTGCTTCCCGCGCGCCTCTCGCCGATGCGTGCAGGCCCGGCTTGGGCGGCCGAGGTTTCCACGCGCGGCGGGGCGATCTGGATCACCCGCCAGCGGTCAGCCGTCGGCTCGGTAACGAGCACCCTTCCGGTCGATCCCGAGCTTGCGCATGCGCCCGCGTAAGGTGTCCGGATTGATGCCGAGCAGGCGAGCCGCGCCGAATGGACCTTCGATCCGCCCCAGTGTGTGGGCGATGGCCTTCTCAATGTGGTGCCGATTTATCACATCGAGTGGCTCGATCGTCGCGGATGCGGATGCGGATGCGGGCGGAAGGTCGAGGGCGGGTGCTGGAGTCACCGGACTGGCTCCCAGGGCGCGCGCGATCTCCAGGCGGCGACCGCCGCCGAGGATGGCTGCGCGCTCGATCACGGCGGCGAGTTCGCGGACATTGCCTGGCCAGGGGTAGTCGATGAGGCGGTCCAGGTCTTCGGGCGTGGGCAGGCGGGGTGTCAGGCCGAGGCGTTCGGCCGCGCGCAGCGCGAAGTGGCTCGCCATGGCCGGAATGTCCTGCGGCCGCTCGCGCAGTGCCGGCAGCCGGATGGGAAACACGTTGATCCGGTACCAAAGATCCTCGCGGAACCGACCATCGCCCGCCATTGCCTGTAGGTCGCGATGGGTCGCCGCGATCACGCGGACATCCACATGCAATTCCTGTTGTCCGCCGACCCGTTCGAAGGTTCCGTCCTGGAGGATACGTAACAGTCGCACCTGCGCCGCGGGGGTCAACTCGCCGATCTCGTCGAGAAAGAGGGTTCCGCCGTCGGCGCGTTCGAACCAACCCAGGCGACGCCCCGTGGCGCCGGTGAAGCTGCCTCGCTCGTGACCAAACAGCTCGGAGTCAACCAGCTCGACCGGGATCGCGCCGCAATTGACGCGCAGGAATGGACCCTTGGGGCGGTCCGAGCCGGCATGCACGGCCCTCGCCACGACCTCCTTGCCGGAGCCGGTTTCGCCCAGGATCAACACCGGCGCCTTGGATCGGGCGACCAGCTCAACACCCCGCATGACCTCCTTCAGCCCCGACCCAGCGCCGATCAGGGTGTCCGTAATGTCCTGGCGACCAAGCCGCGTCAGCAGCGAGCGTCGATCGGCCTCCGCCGCCTCGCGCAGCGAGGTCAGCTCACGCCACTGTTGGTCGTTGCGCAGGCTCACCGCGATGGGCTCACGCAGCGCGCGCATCAGCGGTTCATGATCGAGGGTGAAGGTTCCGACGGATTGGGCGCCGAGAATCAGCGCGCCGAGTGGCTCGCCATCGCTGACAAGGCCGATCGCGAGCGTCTCTCCCGTCCAGTTGGGCGGCAGCAATCCGGGCGCTTCAGCGCTGACCTCCAGGGCCGCGCCGCGTAGGGTTTGACCGGTGAGGCACCAGCGCAGCAAGGAATCGATCCCCGCGCCCGAGACCGGTGGGGGCTCGGCCGCGAGGAGCGGCCAACCGACTCTCGCCGCCGCGTGGAAACAGGCGCGATCGGTATCCAGTTGCAGGATCAGCAGGCGATCGAAGGGGATGCGTCGGTGAATGACCTCGGCAATCTCGGCCACCGCCTCGTCAATGCGGTGACGAGTGGCGCATTGGCGCCAGATCTCCAGGAGGACGGGGATGAAATGTTCCATGGCTGCCGGTCGGAAACGGTATTTCCGTTAAATATACCGATATTTCCCTGATATACAAAACACTCAGCGACGGCAGGACGGATCAATGCCTTGGCAACTCGACCAAGAGCACGCTGGTACGGGTTATGCTGAAGCTCTGGCAGTGCCGATCCATCTTCATTGTCAGGAGTTAAGCCATGGTCCATTCCGCTGTCTCTGCCGTTGAATCTTTTTATGACGCCTATCGCCGCCGTCTGCATCTCTGGGCCGCGCTGGTTGGTCTGACCATGATCGCCATTCTCCTGCGGGGAGCCTTGCAAGACGCCGGGTGGTTGGTCATCTCCGGGGAATCGCTCGCAACCGGATCCTTGCTGGCTGTCTTTGTGGCTGCCCTGGCTTGCGAATATCTGGATTCGAGCCTGGGCATGGGCTATGGCACAACGCTGACGCCCTTACTGCTGCTGGCTGGATTCGAGCCCTTACAGATCGTCCCGGCGGTGCTCTTCTCGGAGTTGCTCACGGGCCTCGCGGCCGGAGCCATGCATCATCGCGACGGGAACATCGACCTGTTGCGCAACCGCGAGGCGCGTCGTACCTTCGGCCTGCTGGCCACCCTGAGTGCGGTGGGCGCCATCGGCGCCGTCCTGATCGCGATCAAGATCTCGGCCTACTGGTTCTCGATTCTGATCGCCGGGATCGTCCTGACGATGGGGGTGATCACGATCCTGACCGCGCGTCGGCGGATCCGTTACAGAGCCAGCGGCATCCTCGCGATCGGAATGGTGGCCGCCTTCAACAAAGGACTCAGCGGCGGCGGTTACGGGCCGCTCGTCACCTCCGGGCAGGTGGTCTCGGGCGTGCCCGCAAAACACGCGGTGGCGATCACGTCCCTGGCCGAATCCTTTACCTGCGCGGTGGGGCTTGGCGCCTACCTGGTGCTCAAGGGCGGGATCGACTGGTCGCTGACACTGCCCCTCGCCACGGGGGCGCTCTTATCGGTGCCGATCGCGACGGCCACGGTCAGGCATCTCCCCGAGGCGGTGCTTCGTCGCGCCGTGGGTGTCCTGACCCTCGTTCTGGGGTTTGTGCTGATGGCCAAGCTTCTCGGCTGATCCGCCGATAATCCGATCTCGTCTCGGCGACCAGCCCCATACAAGAGCGGGACGGTTTGGGTCATCCGTCCCCGGCCAAGTCTGCTAAGCTTCCGGCAGCCGCGTGAGCAGTGAGTCATCGCGGCTTTTAACCGTCATTCCTTACCCTGCACGCGCGCCATCCCAGACGCAGACAGACCACGAAAACCGCGACGCGAACCGATCTGATGTCGGACCCCAGCCCGCTTCAAGGACGCCATTCATGCGCATCGATCCCACCCCGCTCTGGTATGGCCGACCCTTAGACCTTGCTCCGGGTAAGCCCTTCGGCGCCGCTCACGGCTGGTTCTTACTCTCGCTGCTCCTCCTGCCCCTGTCCTGGCTCTATTGCGCGGTCGTGCGGCTGCGGCGGCTCGGCTATCGGCTCGGCTGGCTGAAGAGCCGACGTCTGCCGGTTCCGGTGATCGTGGTCGGCAACCTGACCGTGGGCGGGACCGGCAAAACACCGCTGACGCTACGGCTCGCGTCCCTGCTGCGAGAGCGCGGCTGGACACCCGGCATCGTCACCCGCGGCTATGGCGGTCTGTCCGCGACCTGGCCGCAACAGGTGCAGGCGGAGAGCGACCCGGCGATGGTTGGCGATGAAGCCGTCCTGCTGGCGCGTCGTAGCGGCTGCACCGTGGTGGCGGGACCGGATCGCGCCGAGGCTGGCGCGCTGGCGCTGCGTTTGGGCGGCTGCGACATCCTGCTCACCGACGACGGGCTCCAGCACAGTCGGATGGCGCGGGATCTGGAGATCGCGCTGGTCGATGGCGAACGCGGTTTCGGCAACGGTCGCTGTCTCCCCGCCGGCCCGTTGCGCGAGCCGCCGAGCCGGCTGAGGGGCGTCGATCTGGTGCTCTATCACGGCGGGACCGGACCCGAGCCCCGGATGCGGCTGGTCCCCGGCGCGGCGGTGAATCTGCGCCGCCCGGAGCTGACCCGTCCGCTCGACGACTTTCGCGGGCAGCGGGTGCTCGCGGCCGCCGGCATCGGTCATCCGGGGCGCTTTTTCGCGCTGCTGGCGGACGCCGGACTCGACATCGACGTGCGGCCCTACCCGGATCATCACCGATTCACGGCCAGCGATCTGGCGCGGTGGCCGGAGGGTCCGGTGCTTATGACCGAAAAAGACGCCGTCAAGTGCGCGGCCTTTGCCGGCGACAACCATTGGTCTCTCCCCGTGGAAGCGAGCTTGGACGCGACGTTTCTGGCGCGCTTCGAGGCTAAACTTGCGGCATTCGCCCCTCAACCCTGCTCAGGACACGCGCATGTCTAACCGCTTCAAGATCGTCATCCCGGCCCGCAACGGTTCCACCCGACTGCCCGGCAAGCCGCTCATCTCCATCGCCGGCAAGCCCATGATCCAGCATGTCGTGGAGCGGGCGCTGGCGAGCGCGGCCGCCGAGGTGGTGGTGGCGACCGACGATCGGCGTATCGTCGCGGCCTGCGCCGGGTTGGGCGTCGTGGCCGTCATGACGAGCGTCGAGCATTGCAGCGGCAGCGACCGCATCGCCGAAGCGATCGGGCGGCTGGGCTGGGACGACGACACCATCGTGGTCAATCTCCAGGGTGACGAGCCCTGCATGCCCGCCGCGCTGATCGACCAGGTGGCCGCCAACCTGGCGGAATTGACCGGAACCGGGATGGCCACCCTGGCCTATCCCATCCACGACAGCAGCCAACTGTTCGATCCTCATGTGGTGAAGGTCGTGACCGATGCCGCCGGATTCGCGCTCTATTTCTCCCGCGCGCCCATCCCCTGGCACCGCGACGAGTTTCTGGGCAGCAGGCAGTTCGTTCTGCCGTCGTCGGTGGTTTTTCTGCGGCACATCGGTTTGTATGCCTACCGCGCCGGCTTCCTGAAGCGCTATGTCGCCTGGCCGCCCGCGCCGCTGGAACAGGCCGAATCGCTCGAACAGCTTCGCGTGCTCTGGCAGGGCGAACGGATCCATGTCGGCGTGGCCGCCGAGGAGCCTGGACCGGGGGTGGATACGGCGGAGGATCTGGCGCGGGTGGCACGGCGGATGGGTGTGCATTGATGGAGAAGACCAAAGGTTCCAATTTTCTGCGTTTTTGTATCCCCATTCTTGAAACATTGCAGGAGCTTGGCGGATCTGGGCAGCCGAAAGAAGTAACCGACGCAGTGTTGGAACGTTTGCAAATTTCGGAGCAAGAGCAGGCTCAAATGCTCAAAAGTGGTGGTTCGCGGGTGCGGAATCAGGTTGCCTGGGCACGTTTGTATTTGGCCAAGGCGGATTTACTGGACGCTTCACGCCGTGGCGTTTGGGCGCTGACAGAAAAGGGACGCACCACCCGTCTATCCTCAAACGCAGTAACCCAACTTTTCAAAGAAGTCAGGGCCAATTTCCCGACAAACGATGCACAGATCAATAGCGTTGACGATTCGACAGAGATTACTCAATCGATGGATCTCTCTGGTGAGACTGGGAGTAAGCGCACGCTCTTGGACGTTCTGAAGTCGCTCTCTCCAGGCGGATTTGAGCGGGTCTCCTAGCGATTACTGCGCGAGTCCGGTTTTGAGCGGGTTCTTGTTACGGGTAAATCGGGTGATGGCGGCATTGATGGGCATGGCATCTTGCAGGTCAATCCATTTGTCAGCTTCATGGTTTTATTTCAGTGTAAACGTTACGCTGGCGCGGTCTCGTCGTCACAAGTTCGCGATTTCCGTGGCGCAATGATGGGCCGGGCTGACAAGGGCATCATCATGACGACCGGTACTTTTACGACAGAGGCGACGAAGGAAGCGAGGCGCGATGGAGCACCTCCCATTGAGTTGGTCGACGGAGAGACGCTGGCCAGGATGTTTGAGCGCTTGGAACTTGGTGTAAAGCCGAAAGTCATTTACGAAGTCGATGAGGCATTCTTCGAGGAATACCTGTTATAGGATTCCAGGATCGATTCAGCAAAAAAAACCCCGCGAATGCGGGGTTAATCACCACTGAGGAGGTCAGAACACGGAGAAAACAAGGCGCTGTGTCTTGATGTTTCAATCCGCGCCCGGCTTAGCCGGGCGATAACTGCACGGAAGTGGTTACCCCTCTACCGTGCGCATTATCCCCTTGAAGGGAGAGGTTTAAACCGGAGGATTGCGATGAAATTAATGCATTATAAATGCCAAAAAATCACGAAATAAAAATCTCTTGTTAATCAGTTGACTTTGTTATTCATTGCGCAATTTCCTACACGAAAATGAGTCGACATCGGCACAATTCAGATGACTGCGCTCATGTTTTGCGCTAAATCAGTGCGAATCAGGTCGCAAATGACAAGGAGGTGTTTCCTCGCAACGCTCTGTTTTCTGGTTGATCCGGTTCGCTCGGATCCGGCAACGGCGGGTGCGACCGGACAGCAGGCGAGTCGAGCGGCCTCTGGCTGGCTGCAACTGGAGCGGGATCGGCGCACGATTCGCCAGGAAGCCGGACCCGTTTCGCCCGAAGAGGGGATGCGCCTCCAGTCTCTCCGGCAACGGCAGGATGCGCGTTATCGCGAGTTGCTCCAAAATCAGGACCGTGAATTGCAGGATGTGCGACGCCAGACAAGAAGCGGCGCGTCTCGATCCAGCGGCGATCCTGACGTCAGTTCGGCGGCGAATCCGGCGCGCGTCCAGGGTTTGTCGATCAAGCAAAAAAGGGCGTGGGAGGCAATGCGCCTGAGAATGTCGGTGGAGGGGCGGCAGGGTCAATAGACGGGCCAGGCTTACTTTGGCTACCGGGGCAAAACCTTGTATAGCCTTCGCACTCGTTGCGCCTTTGCCGCTCAACGGCGCTTATTTCGTTCCACTTCATTGGTCATGTCGATTATGAGCAACACTGCGAAAGTTAAAGTTCTGTTCGTGTGCATGGGCAATATCTGTCGATCGCCGACAGCTCACGGCGTTTTTCGCAAATTGGTCGTGGATGGAGGATTGACGCATCTCATCGAAATCGATTCGGCGGGAACCCATGCCTATCATCTCAGCGAGCCGCCGGATCGACGTGCCCGCGAAACGGCCCTGGGGCGGGGCGTCGATATCGGCGATTTGCGCGCCCGTCGCGCGGTTGCGGAGGATTTTCTGTCTTTCGACTATATCCTGGCCATGGATCAGGATAATTATCTGAACCTGCGCGAAATCTGTCCGCCCGGCATGGCGGATAAACTCAAGCTGTTCATGGATTTCGCGCCAGAGCTTCAGGTGCGCGATGTGCCCGATCCCTATTATGGCGGACCGCGCGGTTTCGAACAGGTCTTCGATCTGGTGGAGTCGGCGTCACGGGGTCTGCTGGCGGATCTGAAGACCCGATTGCTTTAACTGTTGGCGTCGCCGACGGCGGCATAGTCGGCATGCAGGCGAAACTGACGCAGATCGCGCCGAAGATCCTCGGCAAGTCGTAAATCGAGGTCGCGCGGGTGGATGCCGATCCGCAGCCAGCCATTGTCTTTGGACCGATGCCGGTTAAGACGATTCCAGAGTCTCAGGAGTGGCGCTCTTAGCTTGGTGTCGGCCTCATAGCCGAGCAAGGGGATGGGGTGCAGGCGTCCCGTTTGAGCCGAGAGGATTCCGGAAAAAAGCTCGTACCTCAGAAAGGGTAGCTCGGCCAGCGCGCTGCGTTCGATGCCTCCCATGGCCCAGGCAGGAGGGACGTAGAGCGAAGGAGCTTGCAGTTGCTGCTCCGCGAACCAGGCGTGGCAGCGACACATGAGATCGATGATCCCGGTGCTGTCGAGCGCCAGGTGTTCGGCGACATTGCGCGAGATGAACTGGCCATGCAGCCGATGGGAGAGTCCGCCAAAGCGATCCGTCCGGTGCCGCCAGCCATGTCCGGCGAGTTCGTAGCCACAGCCTTCGTAGTCGCGCAGGGCGTCAATGCCGTTGGCCGTCCAGCCAGCGCCAGGCACGACCAGGAGCGTGACTGCGCTGACCTGTTCGGCGGCCAGCAGCGCCAGGATTCGGTTGACCTGCGGCAGGGTCTCGGGCATGACATCATGCACCGAGACCAGCGTACGGACCCAGGGGTAACGCTCGGGAGTCGCGACCTCAGTGTTCCACATCGATCGATCGTTCATGGTCGCCGCGCAGGATCCCAATCCAGTGTTGCAGGTTGCGCCGATTGATTTCAACGGCCGCTTCGCGTGCGATGCGCGCCTTGCGCTCACGAAGCGCAGGATCGAGGTCACGCACGCGTGCCAGAGTATCTGCGAGATGCTCGTCGTCGCGAATCTGGAAGATACCGCGGTTCAGAAGATCCCAGCTCAAAATGCCGCAGGCCGGGGACACCAGCACGGGACGTGCGCGCGCCATGGCTTCCAGCGCGATGGTGCCAAAGGACTCGATCCTGGATGGCAACACCAGTGCGTCGACATGATCGATGAGCGTCAGGATGCGGTCGCGCTTGACCCAGCCAATGTGATTGAGGTTTGGCAACTCGACACATTGCGCTTCCAGCCAAGGCCGCAGCGGGCCATCGCCGGCGACCACGAACTCCATGTCGGGCAGGCGGCGCGCTGCTTCGACAATGACCTCGAGATTCTTTTCGGGCGCGAGTCGGCCCGCGAAAAGAATCCGCTTCAAGTCAGGATTGGCGGCGACAACAGGACGGTCAAGGAAGCGTTTTGGGATGGGCGTCGCCATCAAGCCGACACGCCGGGCTCCGATCGACCGCGCAACCTCGATCATGTCCGCTGAGTTGGCCAGCACCAGACGGCTCTGGCTGAAGAGCAGACGGTGACAGGTGCGCAGATAAAGGTTGGCGATTTGGGCACGCAGCCCCCAATGCTGAAACAGATCGGTCAACGCCTCGAAATGGGTGTGGAAGCCCACCATCAGATCGACGCCCAGACGCCCGGCCAGATGCATCCCGAGCATGCCATAGGGGCCTGGTGTCGGAACCACGATGACGTTCGGGCGCAAGCGGTCCAGACGCCGGCTCACCAGCGACCAGGAGGGGACGAGGATTTTTTGGGTGGGATCGCCGGGCAGCGGAAGCCTGAATCCGCCATGCCAGGTTCCGGCGCGATAGCGCGGGGCAATCAGTCCCACGCTTGCTCCGCTGTTCCTCAGGTGGTCGGCGAGATCGCGGTAGTAGGCGCCAACCCCGTTACGTTCGGGGGCGGCATCGGACACGATGGCGACGCGCAGGTCGCGTGCATCGGTGGGTGCGAAGGCGTTAATCCGATTCTCCGCGGCGGACCGATTCAGCATGACGGGGCGGGCTCCGTGGTCGGCGCGGGACGCTGTGAACTGGCAGAGAACAGGGCGGCAGGATTTATCGTGTTCGCTCCGGAACCGAGAGAGGGTGGTGCGTCGCCTATCCGGATCGCGCGTGATGCGAGGGTTCGGTAGAGATCGCCCAACTCCTGCTCGATCGTCTCTGACGAGAGTCCAAACTGCTCCGCGCTGTAGCGGTGACTGCTGCGATAGTGTCGGGCATCGGCACCTTGCTGGCTCAGCCTGGACTGGACATCGGTGGTCAACGGTAACCCGAGTTGCCCGTAGAGGCGAGTCATCGTGTCGGTTAGGTCGGCCTTGAGGATTCGCATGGTCACCCAAGCGCAGCGGTTGTCAGGCATGCCCAGAAAAGCGCGAAGAAGGTTAGCATAATAGAAACCGAGTTGCTGGGTTAAGCGTCTGGATACGTCCGGCACAATCGTTCGCGCATCGAAGAATCGGATTCCGGGCTCGATCGAGCTGAGCTGCGAGGGGATCGTCTGCTCTGGTTCGCGCAGACAGATCGCAAAGCGGGCATCGGGGAAATGCGCGGCGAGGCTTCCCGCCAGCGGGGCAAAGGCGGCGTTTTTCGAGAGCAGACGCTTATGCGTTCCATGAACGTACAGGTGTTTCTGAAGACAGCGACGATAGAAATCCATCAGACACTGACGGTCCGCTGCGGGCATGTCGCGGTCAAAGGCGCCCATCCGCCAGAGTAATGTCGAATCCGGAAAGGGCAGGATCAGAATGAAGCACGCAAGCACCGGCATCAGTGCGAAATAATCTTCTTCGGGATCCCTCAGCCGCATGCTGTGAACGTCCTGCATGGCATTGAAGGCGCGTTTCTCCAGCCAGTCCAGCAAGTGCCCGAGAGGACGTCCGACGAACTTGTCCAGACGACTTAATCCGAGCCAGAAACGGCGTTCGGTGACCGAGAGCGCGAACAGACACTCCCAGGTCGAAAAGGTGGTGAACTGGTCATCCGCTGCAAGGACGCGATGGAGATGAGTCGTCCCGCTCCGCGGGACGCCAAGAACGAACAGAGGTTCGCGAATGGTGACCCGGCGATAGCCGGGAAAAAAGATTTCGTCGAGCAGAAAGCCCAGCCAGTGGATGCCCTGGATCAAGGCAAACAGAGGAATGAACCCCGTCATGATGAGCAGGCGTCGCGGGCTGCGTCGCCCAGTGCCCGCGGGGGGCAGGAATGTGCGGTACGTTAGCGCGGCGAGACGTGCCGTGCTTGCGAGGAAGAGTCTGAGCATGAAACCGCTTCCAAGAGTGAAAAATCGTGTTGGATAGGCTCCCGCCTCGCCGCTCGCCCCTTGGGGAGCGGGGGGCGGCGAGGCGCGGTTTCGTCGCTCCCTCAGGAACCGTTTACGTTCCGCTCCGGTTCTTCCGGCGAGGCGATGACGGGTTCGGGTCGCGGCGCGTCGTCGACGGACGGCGCGTCGGGTTGACGCGGTGCGGGTTCCCCGTCGCCTGAGCTGGCGCCAGCGTCCTTTGACTCTGCCGTAGGCGTGTCGCTCGCGACAAGTGGCGGCGGCGCGGACGTGTCGAGGATCTGTACGAGGGGCTCCGGGATGGGCGCACTGGCGACCGACTCTGGCGTCGGTATTGGCGCCGGTTCCGGGATATGTTCTTGAGGCAATGGTTGCTCCGCAAGCGGGTCGGGTTGCGCGTCGGGCGTGAGCGGTTCCTCGGTAAACGCCTCGGATGGCTGTTCCGGTGCGAAGGTTGGCGCCGCAGTAGTAGGTATGTCCGTGACGGTCGCTGCGTGAGGCCATGCTTCCTGATGGTTGCGCACTGGCTCCGACACTTGATCGGATGCCTGGCTCGACGCGCCCTCCGCCGAAGGAGAGCCGTCCACATGCTCTGTGCTGACCGCGATCTCGGAACCGGTGGCGGCCTCTGCGCTGGCTGGGGTTCGCCGACGGTTGCGTCCACCCCGGCGGCGACGCGATGAGCGCGGTCGGGTGGCACCGGTCGCTGTCAATTCGGCCGCTTCATCGTCCCGCTCGCTGTCGGTTGGCTCCAGGTCGCCGCGCTCGCTGCGCTCGCTCGCATCGTCAGTGATCGAGGTCGACTCTGTCCAGGTGTCTTCGTCCGTCGAATCCTGCGCGGACTCCCACCACCGTTGGCCGCTCTCGTCCTGGAGTGCTGGCCTGTCGGCCGGGCTTGTTCCTGGTTCGTTTTTTCCCGTTGGCGCTGAAAAAGCGCTCGTGGATCCAGGTTCGCTCTGCTCAACCATGGATGGCAGGGAATGGCCGCGATCAGCGTTTCTGCTGCCACCTTGGTTGGACTCGCTCTCGTCCGGGCGCTGCGTTGGACCGCGCGTGTCACCTGGCCCTCGCCGCCCCCGCGTTCCGTTGCGTCGCGAACGCGACTCGCCAGCGCGCAGACCGCGCGTTTGCTCGTCGCCATCCGCCGACTTCGGCGAGTCGTCCCGATCAGTGCGATGACGACTGGTCGGTTCGCCTAGACCCGTGTCCGTGGATGCCTGATCGATGCGTGGCCGGTTGCCGCGTGAGCGCTCTTCGCGGGACTGGAGCGGTCTGCCTTGACTTGGGCGTTCTCCGCGGCTTGCCGTACTGGAGCGTTGGCGTTGCGGTTGTGGATCCCGGTCAGGGCTATGGGGCTGTTCCCTGGCAGGAGCGGACCGCTCGGGGTGGAGAGCTGCGTCTGGATCGCCGTCAGGGTATGACGATGAGGTCTCGGAATCTGCTGGGCGAGGCATAAACAGGCCGGTCCAGATACGCTTGAGCAGACTTTCCGATTCGCCGCGTTCGGGTTCTTTGCGAGGTGCGACCGGTGAGGGGATGCGCGAGGCCTCGCGTTGAGGCGCCGGCGCACTGGGGGTGACGTGCTTAACTGCCGGTTCCTCGCGGCGGTCCGGCTGACCGAGTTTCGCGTCGAGCTTGGCATACAGGGGAACGCTGCTCGGCTCGGGAGGGGCGGTTAACTCGTAGCTCGATTGCAACTCGATCGTCTTCGTGGCGTCCTGGACGCGCACGCGCTCGATGCGATAGTCCGGGGTCTGCAGATGCTCGTTGGGGAGCAGCAACACCTCGGCGCCCTGACGATGCTCGATATCGAGGATGGCGCGGCGTTTCTCGTTGAGCAGAAAGGTGGCGACGCTGACCGGGAGCTGGGCGACGATGCGCTGGGTGTTCTCCTTCATCGCCTCTTCTTCGACGATGCGCAGGATCGACAGCGCCAGCGATTCGACCCCGCGGATGGTGCCCTGACCCTTGCAGCGCGGACACACTTGCTGGCTGGACTCGCCGAGCGAGGGGCGCAGACGCTGACGCGACATCTCCAGCAGACCGAAGCGCGAGATGCGCGCGACCTGGACCCGCGCGCGATCCTGCTTGAGCGCGTCGCGCAGCCGATCCTCGACCGCCCGCTGGTTCTTGGGCGGGGTCATGTCGATGAAGTCGATGACGAAGAGTCCGCCGAGATCGCGCAGACGCAATTGGCGTGCGATTTCGTCGGCGGCTTCCAGATTGGTGTTAAGCGCGGTTTCCTCGATATCGGCACCCTTGGTGGAACGCGCCGAGTTGATGTCGACCGAGGTCAGCGCCTCGGTATGATCGATGACGATGGAGCCGCCCGAGGGCAGGCGCACCTCGCGCTGAAAGGCGGATTCGATCTGGCTCTCGATCTGATAGCGGGTGAACAGCGGCACTTCGTCTTCGTAGAGGCGCAGTTTCTTGAGATTCTGCGGCATGACTTGGCTGATGAAATTTTCGGCCCGCTCGTAGACCTCAGGATCGTCGATCACGATCTCGCCGATGTCCGCGCGTAGATAGTCGCGGATCGAGCGGATGATGACATCGCTTTCCTGATAGATGAGAAAGGGCGCCTTGCGTCCCTCGCTGGAGGTTTCGATGGCCTTCCAGAGCTGGAGCAGGTAGTCGAGATCCCACTGAAGCTCCTCGACATTCTTGCCCACGCCCGCGGTGCGCACGATCAGGCCCATGTCCTCGGGGATGACGAGCTGGCTCATGGCGTCGCGCAGCTCGTTACGATCTTGTCCCTCGATGCGCCGCGACACGCCGCCGGCGCGCGGATTGTTCGGCATCAGCACCAGATAGCGGCCGGCCAGCGAGATGAAGGTGGTCAGCGCGGCACCCTTGCTGCCACGCTCCTCCTTGTCGATCTGCACCACGACCTCGCGGCCCTCGCGGACCGATTCCTTGATGCTGACGCGGGTGCCGGCCTTGGTGGTGTCCGGCTCGAAATAGGCGCGCGCAATTTCCTTGAGCGGCAGAAAGCCGTGGCGGTCGGCGCCATATTCGACGAACGCGGCCTCCAGGCTGGGTTCGACTCTTGTAATGATGCCTTTGTAAATATTGGATTTTTTCTGTTCCCTGCCGGGCGATTCGATGTCGAGGTTGTAAAGTATTTGGCCGTCGACGGTCGCGACGCGCAACTCTTCCGGCTGAGTTGCGTTGATCAGCATTCTTTTCATGTTGTTCCTTCTCACACACCACGGCGCGTAACCCGTGGTTGGGCGCCTCGCCGCGAGCGTCCTCTAGAGGGAGCCCGCGGGCGGCTCGGCGCGTCGCCGGTCGGCTCGGGATGCTTCGGCTTCGCTCAGCACAAGTGGGCCAAGGGCGTCGGCACTGTCCGCTCGGCCGGCGGGCTTCAAACGGGCACGCGCGCATGAACGATCATTGACGGATTCCATGTGGAACCCGCGATTGGTGGTCGCGCTCCGCATTTGGAGCGCGACCTGCGACGAAGCGGCGAGCAGGGCGTCGGCTGCGCTGGCCTGCCTTGGCGCACCCCGCGGGGAGAGGCGCTGGGTGTAGAATCCGCGTTACTCGATGTCACAAGTTCGCTGGATGGCACCCCTCGTTCTCGAGGGCGGCGTGGTCAGATCGCAACTGCCGGCTTTCCGTCCGAGGGGCGGATCGGCGCCTGGTCGATCGGCGTTCGATGCGAGCCGCGGATGCACTTGCCGCTTCGGTAAAAAACTCGATTCCATTGGCCAGCGCAAGTAACCAATGGTATCAGCGAACTTTAATAGCAGCAATTAGGCCAACAGGGCAGGGCAAGACCCACTTGAATCCCATAGAGACTCGTATAAAAACTCACTCCACGGAGACTCGCTCCGCTTCCCCGCGTCCACAGAACCAAGTTGGGGACGAGGGAGCCGAACCACAATTCGTGAGGGTCGATGCGGAATCCGATGGTCAGCGTATCGATAATTTCCTGCTCCGGATCCTCAAGGGCGTCCCGCGCAGTCATCTGTATCGGGTGATGCGTCGCGGCGAGGTGCGTGTCAACAAAGGCCGGGTGAAGGCAAGCCAGCGGCTGCGGATCGGCGATCTGGTGCGTATTCCGCCGCTCCGTCTGGCGCCGCCCGAGCCGCCAGGGCGGGTGCCGGAGCCTCAGTTGGCGCGTCTCGATCGCTCCGTACTCTACGAAGACGACCGGCTGCTGGTCATCGACAAGCCGACGGGGCTGGCCGTGCATGGGGGGAGCGGACTCAGCTATGGCTTGATCGAATCGCTGCGTCAGTTGCGCCCAGGGCATGAACTGGAACTGGTCCACCGGCTCGACCGCGAGACCTCCGGCTGCCTGGTGATCAGCAAGCGGCGCAGTGCGCTGCGTGAATTGCACCAGCTGATTCGCGAAGGCAAGATGGATAAGCGCTATCTGGCGCTGCTCGTCGGCGAACTAGCGCACCCGGAGGTGCTCGTCGACGCGCCCTTAAAAAAGAACGTTCTGCGTGGCGGCGAGCGCCTGGTGCGGGTCGACCCGCTCGATGGCAAGCCGGCCCGGACGCTCTTTCGGCGACTGGGACGGTTCGCCGTTGGAGGCCAGCGCCTCACGCTGGTCGAGGCCCATCTGATCACGGGGCGCACCCATCAGATTCGGGTGCATGCCGCTCATCTGGGCACACCGCTGGCGGGCGATCCGAAATATGGCGATGAGCAGGCCAATCGGGCAGTGAAAGCGTGCGGGCTTTCGCGCTTGTTTTTGCATGCCGCCGCCTTGACTGTCCGGCTGGATTATATGGGCGGTCCACTGCGCGTCGAGTCTCCATTACCGCATGAATTGCAGCAGATTCTGTCCACCCTGGAGGTCGGGGAGTGAGTTTTGAACTGATTGTTTTCGACTGGGATGGCACCCTGATGGATTCCGAGGCCCGGATCGTCAGTTGTCTCCAGGCCGCCTTCGCCGAACTGGGTCTGCCGAAGCCAAGCCGGGATGCCGCCCGCGACATCATTGGGCTTGGACTTGAAGAGGCCATGGATCAACTTTGGCCCACCGCGAATGCGATCCTGCGCGGTGCCTTGGTGATTGAGTATCGGCGGCATTTTCTGGTCACCAACCAGACGCCATCGATCCTTTTTCCAGAGGCGCGGGAAACCCTGGACTGGATCGCGGAGCAAGGCTATCGCCTGGCCGTAGCGACCGGCAAGAGTCGGCGGGGGCTCGATCAATCGCTGATCGAGACAGGACTCGAAGGGTTCTTTCATGCCACCCGTTGCGCCGACGAGACCTTTTCCAAGCCTAACCCGCAAATGCTGTTCGAGTTGATGGACGAACTTGGCGCGCGTCCTGCCGAGACCCTGATGATCGGCGACACCGAATACGACATGCAGATGGCGCGCAATGCCGGGGCCGAAGCCTTGGCGGTCAGTTTTGGCGTGCATTCGTCTGACCGCCTGCTGGCGCATTCCCCGCTGGCCTGCCTGGACTCGCTCGGGTCGATTCCCGAGTGGCTGACCAGTCGCGGCCTGCCATAGAGATAACAAAGTTGTCAGTTGTCAGTTGTCAGTTGTCAGTTGTCAGTTGTCAGTTGTCAGTGGACAGCTTACAGCGCCGCTCTGGCATGGCGATTTAATCCTTGATCCGCGAGCAAACAGGTGTCTGGCATAGACACAATGCTAAATCCTTGTGCTCAAATTAACTGCCAACTGCCAACTGCCAACTGCCAACTGCCAACTGCCAACTGCCAACTGCCAACTGCCAACTGCCTGGAGACTTGCATGAACTGGACATTCTGGACTCGGCGCAAGGATGCGATGCCCTCGCCCGACCAGCCGGATTGGGAGCGCGCGCTCATCAATCGGATGGCCGCCGACTATCTGCGCGATCAGCGCGGCCGCCGGCGCTGGGGCGTTTTCTTCAAATTTTTGATTCTGCTCTATCTCATCGGGATTCTGGTCGCGGCATACTCCCCGCAGATGATCGAGCGGATGTCGTCCAAGGAAGGCCATAGCGCGCTGATCGAAGTCAAGGGCGTCATTTCCTCGGAGACCGACGCCAGCGCGGATAACGTCATCACTGCGCTGCGCGCTGCCTTCGAGGCCGATCAGGTCAAGGGCGTCATCCTGCGGATCAACAGTCCCGGTGGCAGTCCGGTGCAGGCCGGCTATATCAACGACGAAATCAAGCGGCTCAAGGCCAAATATAAAAAAGACAAGGACAAGGACATGCCGGTCTATGCCGTGGCCGTCGACTTGTGCGCCTCCGGCGGGTATTACATCGCCGTTGGCGCCGACGCCATCTATGTCGACAAGGCCAGTCTGGTGGGGTCCATCGGCGTGCGCATCGACGGCTTCGGGTTTCAGGACGCCATGGAAGAACTGGGCGTCGAACGCCGTCTGCTGACCGCGGGCGAGAACAAGGGCATCCTTGACCCCTTCTCGCCGCTGCCGGAGTCGCAGCGCGTCTTTATCCAGAGCGTGCTCGATACCCTGCATCGACAATTCATCGCCGAGGTCAAAACGGGGCGGGGGGACAAGCTCAAGGGTGGAGACGAACTCTTCAGCGGACTTTTCTGGAGTGGCCAGGAGGCGGTCGAACTCGGGCTTGCCGACGGTCTCGGCAGTTCCAGTTCGGTCGCGCGCGACCTCATCGGCGCTGAGACGCTCGTCGACTACACTCAGAAGAAGGATCTTCTGGATTCGCTTGCCAAGCGACTTGGCGCCAGCTTCGGGGCCGGGGCGATGGAGCGTTTTGGGATCCTGCTGGGCAGCGGCACTCCACACTGACCGATCAATGACCGCTTGACCCGTGGCTGCAACCGCGATTCGCGCCGAAAGGCGCGAATCCATTGGCGACGAGGTTGATGTCCATGAACAGCGCACCGAGTCATTACAGTGACCTTCTGGAAACCCTGAAGACCTATTTTCCCTCGCCGGTCTCAAACCCCATCATGGACGGCTATTTCGTCCATAGCGTGTCCTGCTTTCTCGACCGGGTCGACGCGCTCAAGTCCGCCGCGCCGGTCCTTGGCAGCAAGCGGGAGGCCGATTACGCCGCGCATCGCACCCTGGTCATGCCCGATGACATGGCCTCGGTGGAAAGCATCAACGCCATGCTGGCGGATTATTGTCGCGGCATGACCGTCTGGTCGCATCCCAACGCGCAGGCCAACGTCATCCCGCCGCCCACGATTTCCAGCATTACCGCCTACATCGCCGCCGCGCTCTACAATCCCAACATTATCTGGGACGAATATTCGGCGCGCTTCGCCGAGGCCGAAGTCGAGGCGGTCGCCATGCTGGCCAGTCTGGTCGGCTACGATCCGGCCGAGGCGGGCGGCGTCTTCACCTTCGGCGGTACCGGGACGATTCTCTATGGCGTGAAGTTGGCGCTGGAAAAGCTCACCGGCGGCCAGGCCATGAAACGCGGCGTGCGCCAGGAGTACAAGATCGTCGCCTCGGGCGCCTCGCATTACGCTCGGCTAAACGTTGCCGGCTGGCTGGGGCTGGGGAGCGATAACCTGATCACCGTCCCCAGCACGAGCCGTAACGACATCTCGCTACCCGATCTCGAAGCGACCCTGCGTGGACTCTACGAACGCGACGAAACGGTCCTCGCCATCATTCTCACGCTCGGCACCACCGACGCCTTCGGCATCGACGATCTGGCCGCCGTCGCCGACCTGCGCGAGCGGCTGGTGGCTGAGTATCGGCCGCCGTTTCCGCCTTATCTGCACGCGGATGCGGTGATCGGCTGGCCCTGGCTGGTGTTCCAGGACTATGACTTTGACGCCAACCCGCTCGGCTTCCACGACCGTACCCTGCGCGCGCTGCGCGATACGCTGGAGCGGATGCGGCCGCTGTTTCTGGCCGACAGTCTCGGTATGGATTTCCACAAGACCGGCTACGCACCCTATGTGTCGAGTCTCTTCCTGACCAAGCGGCGAGCCGATCTGGCGCTTCTCAGCCGCGATCCGGCGGCCATGCCCTATCTCTATCAATTCGGTCACTACCGCCCCGGTCTGTTCACGCTGGAATGTTCGCGTTCCGGCGCTGGCGCGCTGGCAGCGCTCGCCAATCTGAAACTGCTGGGCAAACAGGGCTACCAAACGATCCTGGGGCATAGCGTCGAGATGGCTGAACGACTGCGGGAACGTCTGGAAGGTGTGCCCTGCGCGCGAGTTCTGAACGAGGATAACCTTGGTCCTGTCACGCTCTTCAGGTTCTATCCCGAGGGTGTGGACGCCGCGACAGCCTACCGGCGCGAACTCGCCGACCCCGCTTACCGGGCCGAACTGGAGCGGCACAATCTCTACAACCGACGGATCTTCGATTGGACCCATGCACAAGCGATGCGCGGTGAAGGCGTGCTGCTGTCCTGGACCGATGCCTATCGTTTCGCCGCCGATGGCAAGACCCCGATCGCTGCCCTGAAATCCTTCGTCATGAGCCCCTGGACCGACCACGAGGCCATGGAGACCGTGGTGCGGCAAACGCTGGAGGCTCGCCAGCGGATCGATCTCGGGATTGACAACCGTGTCTAATACGGGAAAAATGCTCGGTCTTAACGTTTCGATCAGATCAAAGCACCGGATTTTCAGGAGACCCAGTTGGCTAACTCAGTACAAGCCCGTAAGCGCGCCCGTCAGGCCGAGGACCATCGCCAGCGCAACGCCGCGCAACGAAGCACCCTGCGGACCTTTATCAAGAAGGTCATCAAGGCGATTCGTTTGGAAGACAAGGAAGCCGCGACTCAGGCCTACAAGGACGCAGTGCCCAGGATTGATCGCGCCGCGCGCAAGGGTTTGATCCACGCCAATAAGGCGGCGCGTCACAAGAGCCGTCTGAACGCCCATATCAAGGCGATGGCCTGATCGAAAAAACCGGCTTCTGGCCGGTTTTTTATGTCGTCCATGTTCGTTCTCGATCAGGTATTCAAGCGTTACGGACAGGCGACCGCCCTTGACGGGGTCACGCTGGCATTCGAGCGGGGGCGAACCACCGCGCTGATCGGCCCCTCGGGATGCGGCAAGTCGACCCTGTTGCGTTTATTGATCGGGCTGCTGACTCCCGACGCGGGCAGCGTCCGCTTCGACGCCCAGCCCCTGGCGGCGGCAAGCCTGCGTCGTCTGCGCCAGCGGATGGGGTATGTCATCCAGCAGGGCGGCTTGTTCCCGCACCTCACGGCTCGCCAGAACGTGACCTTGATGGCGCGTCACCTCGGCTGGTCCCAGGCACGCATCGCGCCGTGCCTGGCGGATCTCACCGCACTGACCCACTTCCCGGCCGACGGACTGGACCGCTATCCGAGCGAACTCTCCGGCGGTCAGAATCAGCGCGTGGCCCTGATGCGCGCGCTCATGCTCGACCCGGAGGCGCTGCTGCTCGACGAGCCGCTCGGCGCCCTGGACCCGATGATCCGCTACGAGCTTCAGGAAGAGTTGAAACAGGTCTTCGCGACCTTGGGCAAGACGGTCGTTTTGGTGACGCACGATTTGGCCGAGGCGGCCTTTCTCGCTCACACCATCGTCCTGATGCGAGCCGGGCGGGTCGTCCAGGTCGGGTGCCTGACGGATCTGATGACCGCGCCCGCCGAACCCTTCGTCGAACAATTCATCCGCGCCCAGCGCAGCCATCTGACGGAGGCGGTCTTTTGACAGCTCGCCGCGCATGGGCTTTTCTCGGCGTGCTGTCCGCCCTGATGCCGCTGCTCGCCGGTTGCGGTCGGACCGGTGACGAGGTCGTGATCGGTAGCAAGAAGTTTACCGAGAGTGTCGTGCTCGGGGAGGTGCTGAAGGATCTGGTCGCCGACTCTGGCACGCCGGTGCGCCACCGTCGCGCGCTCGGCGGCAGCCGGATTCTCTTCAATGCCCTGGCCAACGGCGAGATCGACGCCTATGTCGAGTACACCGGAACCCTGACCCATGAAATCCTGGCCCGTTCCGAGCCCCAGGATGAGGCGGCGCTCGTTGCCCGCCTGGCGACGGATGGCATCCGCATGGCCGGCTCGATCGGTTTTCAGAACAACTTTGCGCTCGGCATCCCGGAGTCCAGGGCGGCCGCCTTGGGAGTCGCAAGCATCTCCGATCTCAAGGCCCACCCGGATCTTCGACTGCGCTTTGGCAGCGAGTTCATGGATCGCGCCGATGGTTGGCCCGGTCTGCGCGACGTCTATGGACTGCCGCAGCGCGATGTGCGCGGCGTCGAACACGAGTTGGCCTATCGCGCGCTTGGCGCCGGAGATGCCGACGTCACCGAGGTCTATACGACCGACGCCGAGATCGCCGCTTACGATCTGCGAACCCTCGTCGACGATCAAGGTTATTTCCCGCGCTACGATGCCGTGCTGCTCTACCGGGCGGACCTGGAGCAGCGCTCGCCCCTGGCGGTGGCGGCATTGCGGCGCAGTCTCGGTCTGATCGACGCGGAGCGGATGATCGCGCTGAATGCGGCGGTGAAGATCGATGGCCGCGCCGAGGCCGAGGTTGCCGCCGACTGGCTGCGCACCCGGTTCGATCTCGCGGTCGCCGCCCCGACCGAGGGCCGCGCCGCACGTCTGTTACGCTATACCCTTGAGCACGCGATGCTGGTCGGCGTGTCGCTTCTGGCAGCGGTGGTTGTGGCCGTGCCGCTCGGCATCCTGGCCGCCTACCGTCGCCGTCTGGGGCAGAGTCTGCTTGCACTGGTCGGCATCCTGCAAACCATTCCGGCCCTGGCGCTGCTGGTGGTCATGATCCCCTTTCTCGGGATCGGCGCGGGTCCGGCCTTGGTGGCGCTGTTTCTCTACAGTTTGCTGCCGATCGTGCGCAACACTCATGCCGGTCTTGTCGGCATCCCCGCCACCCTGCGCGAGTCCGCCGATGCCCTGGGGCTGTCTGCTGGCGCCCGTCTGTGGCGGATCGAACTGCCGCTAGCACTGCCGACTTTGCTCGCCGGCATCAAGACCGCGGCCGTGATCAACATCGGTGCGGCCACGCTTGGCGCACTGATCGGCGCCGGCGGGTATGGCCAGCCGATTCTGGCCGGCATTCGGCTCGACGACACGGGTTTGATCCTGGAAGGCGCCATTCCCTCGGCGCTGTTCGCGCTCGCCGCGCAATGGTTTTTCGAGCGGGCGGAGCGGGCGGCGGTTCCGCGCGGGATTCGCGGCTAAGAGAGCAATCAGTGCGCTGGCGGTCGCCCCGTCGAGGTTTGGGGACGATACGCGAGCGCTAGCAGGAGCGCTCCGGCGAGGATCATGGGGAGCGTCAGCAACTGCCCCATGGTGAGCCAGTCGAAGGCGAGGTAGCCGATGTGGGCATCCGGCAACCGCACGAATTCCACCATGAATCGGAATGTCCCGTAACCGAGCAGGAACAGACCCGAGACGGCCATCATGGGGCGCGGTTTGCGGGAGAAGAACCAGAGGATGAAGAACAGCGCGACTCCTTCCAACGCCGCTTCGTAGAGTTGCGAGGCATGGACCGGTGGACTCCAGAGGGTGTCCCGCGCCTGATCCAGGCATTGACCTGGAAATTGGTCGCAGGGCAGGCGCATGCCCCAGGGGGCGTCGGTGCGATGACCCCAAAGCTCTCCGTTGATGAAATTGCCGAGTCGGCCGGCGAGGAGCCCCGGCGGTACGAGCGGGGCCAGAAAGTCGGCGACCTGGAAGAAACGCATCCGCTGGCGGCGCGCGAAGAAGAGGATGGCCAGCAGGACGCCGATCAGACCGCCGTGAAAGGACATGCCACCTTCCCAGACCTTCAAAAGACTCAGCGGATTGGCGAGGATCTGGTCGAAGCCGTAGAAAAACATGTAGCCGAGACGTCCGCCGGCGATGGTGCCGATGACGCAATAGAAGATCAGGTCGTCCACCATTTCGCCGGTCCAGCCGGAGCCGGGGCGCGAGCCGCGCCAGCGGCCCAGCGTCCAGGCCACGGCGAAGCCGACGAGATACATGAGACCGTACCAATGGACCTTGAGCGGTCCAATGGCCAGCGCGATGGGGTCGAGTTCGGGGTAGGTCAGCATGGGTGCGGATGGTATCACGGCGACAGATGCGGGTTGAACCTGATCCGACAGGATCGTCAGCGTCGCTCGCCCTGCCTTTGTTTGTTGGGATTGCGCAACAGGACATAGACCGCGCCCGTGCCGCCATCGCGTCGGGTGGCCGAACAGAAGGCCAGAACCTGATCGTAGAGGCGTAGCCAGTAGTTGATCTTCTGTTTGAGAACCGGCTGATTGCCCGAGGAACGATGCCCCTTGCCATGGATGATGCGCGCGCAGCGGACATGACGATGGCCGCACTCGGCAAGGAACTCGGCGAGGAGCTGCCGGGCATGCTCGGCATGCAGACCGTGCAGATCCACTTCCAGCCCCACCTCGATCGCGCCGCGTTGCAGGTCGGCGAGCACCCGGCGTTGAATGCCGGGGCGGGCAAACAGGAGAAAGTCATGCGTTTCGACTTCGGATTCGGACAGGGTAACGCGCGCCGCGTCTTCTGGCGGCACGATGGCACGCGGGCGTGGAATGGGCGGCGGTTTGGGGCGATAGGTCGCGACCACATCATGTTGTAGCGGCGCGGCGTCCCGGACTTGCTGTCGAAATAAGTCTACGCCATCTTTTTCTTTCTCAATCAATGAGTCACCTCTCATCTCCCAACGGTTTGGTGACTGGGATTTTTCACGGTTTCGTCACGCCGCTCTGCGTTCGGTTGTTCGGCCCCGTCGCGGTTTAAGCCGCAGCCCGCTGCTCGCGTCGTTGCAGCCAGACGTGCAATCCCTGCGCATTGAGTTCGGTATCGACCGCCAATAATTCATTGATCCGAGCATCAGGAATGTCAACGCCGTGCGCGCGAGCGCTGGCGATCAAGTGCTCGGCGATGGCGGCCTTGAGCCGGGCCTGCCGCTCACCGTCTGCCCGGCCTTCTTCGGCGAGCGCCAGGTTCGCCATGTCCCGGATGCTCTGGCGTAGATCGTCCACGAGTGCCTCGGGATGATCGACGCGGCCATAGTGGGTCAGATACATGACCTGGGGGGCGAAGGCCATCAACTTGTCCAGGCTGGCGAGCCACCGATCGGGGTCGAAGGCCACCGGCGTGGTTGGGGCGTACAGCCAGGAACCTCGGGCGGTCTTGAACTCGCGGTAGGCGATGCCAAAGGTATCGCCGGTGAAAAAGCCCTGGGTTCTGGCGTCGAAAAGACAGCCGTGATGGTTCGCGTGGCCGGGCGTGTCGAGGAAGGTCAGCACGCGGCCATTGAGATCGAAGGTTTGACCATCCTCGGCCAGGATGACCCGCTCGGCCGGGACGGGTGTCAGGGTGCCGAAATCCCTGGCAAAGGCGGCTTCTCCATAGACGTCCGAGGACCCGGCGATGAGCTTGCCGGGATCGATCAAATGGGGCGCGCCCTTGGGATGAATGATCAGATGCGCGTTGGGACAGGTGGCCATCAGACCCCCGGCTCCGCCCGCATGATCCAGATGGACATGGGTTGGGATCACATAATCCACCTGTTCTGGCGTCAGGCCGAGTTTGGCAATCACCGCCAGGAGAGCGGGCACGCTGTGGGCCGTGCCGGTATCGACGAAGGCTAGTCGATCGCCCTCGCGCACCAGATAGCAGGCCGCGAGTCCGTGTCGGTAGAGACCGGTTTCAATGCAATGGATGCCCTCGGCAAGCTCTTCGACGAGGGGGACGAAAGTGGCGTGAGACATGATGGCTCCGAGACTTGATCTAGCGATACTGTGATCCGTTGGGACGACCGGCCAATTGCTTCGACAGTCTAAACGAAGAACTCGACGATTCGCAGTTTGGCAGTGATCCGTCCTGCTTCGCCCGTTGCCCGCTGCGGTTTCCGGGCCGCAGAGCGGCCTGAATATAAGCAAAAAGACAAAATCTAATACATTGATTACTATCATCTTTCGCTTGCGTTTTTCAAAAAAGTCATAGATCGTTTGACGCTGGCGTTATCGCTTAGGCGCCATCAATCAATCACCCGATCGAATCCGCGTCCACCGTGACATGCTTCGCGTCCCCGTGACCTCCGTCTCGCGGTTCGCAACGGCGGCCGGCGCAGCGCGAATGAAGACTCGGATCATCCTTTTGGAGGAAACTGCCATGCACACGATTGCCGCCGCGGAACAATCGAGCCGGGACGAACCGCGTGTCAACAAGATCGATTTCGAGAATATCTGGCAGTGGCTGGGCAAAGGGTGGGGCGATATCAAGTCCGCGCCCGGTTACAGTCTGACCTATGGCGCGGGCATTGTGCTGATCAGCGGCTTGATTACACTCTTGCTGGTCGTAGGCCATCTGACCTTTCTGGTGCCGTTTTTAATCGCCGGTTTTTTTCTGGTTGCGCCGCTGCTGGCCATCGGGCTGTATCAGATGAGCGCTCACCTGGAACGCGGCGAGTCCCTGAAGACCTGCCAGGCACTAGAGGCATTCAAGCGTAATCAGGGACAACTTGGAATCGCGACCGCTTTTCTGGTGATGATCATGCAACTGTGGATTCTTGCCACGGTTTTTCTGTTTATCATGCTGTTCAATCATCCATTCCCGACGTGGGAGCGTTTCATCCCCGTTGTGTTCCTGTCTGGCGAGCACACCCTGATCCTGGTGTCGATCACGGTCGTCGGCGCCTTTTTCGCGGCTTGTGCCTTCTGTATCAGCGCCATTACCGTGCCGATGCTGATCGACCGACCGATCAATGCCTTGACCGCCATGCGAACCAGTGTCAGGGCCGTCGCGCTGAACTGGGTTCCCATGCTGTTGTGGGCGACGCTGATCGTCTTCATTGTCGGCGTCGGTCTCGTGACCTTTTATATCGGACTGTTTATCGCTGTTCCGCTGGTTGGTCATGCGACCTGGCATGCTTATCGAGACCTTGTGCCAAGAGATTGAGTTCGCGTCCCGCCGACCGCCGCGAGCGACCTCGACACGGAGGTTTTCGCAACCCCTGAGACCGCTCCGGTGGCGATTTAATCCGGTTCGAACCGATACTCCAGCAATTGGATGTCGCGGGCAAAATAGCTGGCAACCAGTTCGGCGGTTTGGTCGTTGTAATACCCACGATAGTCTTGCTTGCGATCCGCTGCCTTGCGGGCGTGGGGCAGGGCGGGCGGCTGGATGCCGATCCGTGCGCAGGCGGTCGCAAAATCATCGTGCAGGCGTTCATAGCGGCCGATGAAGTCCACGATGACCTGACCGTGCAGATCGATCAGATAGTCCGATTGCAAGGTGATGGAAGTATCGAGGTGGTATTGGTAGGGGCGTTGCGGATCGAGCTTCCAGCGTAGAAAGTCCTCGAAAGTTTCGCGCCCCCCCAGAAAGCGCGGGCGCTCCCGGCGAATGTGATGAAAGGAACTGACCTGAAGATCCCAAGGATTGCGGACAAAGGCGAATTTGAACAACGCGTCGAAAAATTCCCTGGGCAAGAGTTCCCGGGCGGCGATCACCTTGGCGTGGCGCGGCAGCTTGGTCGCAATGCGATGTCCGCTCAGATGGCTGAAACGGCTGCACAGAAACATGGGGTAATACCAGGGGTCGCGCCAGCGCAAGCCTTCTAGAGCCGAGCGCACGCTGGTTCCGCCGGTCTTGGCGATATGGACGAAGAGAAACCGGTATTTGGGAGAGAGCAACATGATGGGGTCCGATCTAAGGTTTTTTCCTTGCCCGAGGATGCGCTTGATCGTAGACCTGAGCCAGATGCTGGAAATCCAGATGCGTGTAGATCTGGGTGGTGCCGATATCGGCATGTCCGAGCAGTTCCTGTACGGCGCGCAGATCGCCGGAGGATTCCAGCAGATGGGTGGCGAAGCTGTGGCGCAGCAGGTGCGGATGCAGTCCGCGGCTGGCGCCCTGGGTTCGTGCCCATTGGGCGAGACGAACCTGTACGGTACGTGGATGGATGCGGGTGCCGCGACTGCTGACGAAGAGCGCGGACTCATCGACATTGGCGAGATTGGCGCGCACCCGCAGCCAGGTTTGCACTGCTTCGCGGGCCTTTGTGCCGACCGGAACACGACGTGTTTTGGCGCCTTTGCCGAGGACGGACAGTTCGCCCTCGGTCATGTCGATGTCGCCCAGATTCACCCCGACCAGTTCCGCCAGACGCAGGCCGGACGAGTAGAACAGCTCGACCATGGCGGTGTCGCGAAGCGTCAAGAGATCATCGTCGGCGTGGTCCAGGAGGCTGCACAGTTGATCCGCGTCGAGTGTGACCGGCAACTTGCGCGGGGTTTTGGGCGCGCGCACCCCGACAGCGGGGTTGGCGTTCGCGCGCCCCTCGCGCAGCAGCCAGCGGTAGAGGCTGCGTAGGCTTGAGAGTTCGCGCTGCAGGGTCTTGCCGGAGGCACCGTTGCGATGACGCCAGGCAATGTATTGACGCACCCTCTGTGCGTCGAGCTGGTCGATCGCTCCGGTGTCAGTGTCGGTCAGCCAGACGGCGAGACGTTCCAGGTCGCGGCGATAATTGGTCAGGGTATGCTCGGCCAAGCGACGCTCATGGGCGAGATGGGCGAGAAAAGGTCCGATCGGATCTGGCGCTGTCTCGGTGTTCATCGATTGCGATTCGTGCGTGGCGGCGATCATCGTCTCGGTCATCGCGAGCGATGCCTCGCCTCCGCCCCACGAGTCATGATCATCGCTGTAGCAAGCTGAACAGCGATCATTTCCGTTGTCGTTGTCGTAATCATAATCGGATGCTTCGATCATCGATCCGACCAGTGTTCGGGGGGCGGGTGTCCCGCCCCCATGTCGCAGATTGCTTGAGGGCGCCAAATGCTTGCAGATGCGTTGTCGATGATTCGATTACGACAACGACAACGACAACGACAACGACAACGGTAAACTTGACGCATCCGCAAGGTTAACAATGGCCGCATGGCGCGAGCGGAACCGCTTTCAGCTTATGGCCGACGATTTCGCCGAGTTGGTCGAGCAGGTCGGTGCCCATGTCGGGGCGGAAGCGTTCCGGGTCCGCGCTGCCGATGGCGAGGACGCCGGATTGGCCATCGGCGAGGATCGGTATCAGGGCCGCGGTCCGCATGGCGACGCCGATTTCGCCGAACAGGACGACGCCTTTCTCCTCGTTCAATGGCCCACAGAGTGCGTGTTCACGATCCACGAAATCACGGAAAGCCGCAGTCAGCGGATCCAGTTGGCCGTTGTCCGCCGGCGCTAAAGGGAAGAGCTTGAGGCTGACCGCCTCGGCGTTGAACTCACGGCGCAGACCGTCCTTGAGGAGGTGACAGAGGTGGTCTGGATCGTTGACCGACAGCAGTTGCAACACCAGACCATGCAGACGTGCGGACAGCGTTTCATATTCCCGCGCGCGGGAGATGAGATGGCTGAGACGGTTGCGCTCGGTCTCAAGCTGTTTGCGCAGAACCCGCACCTGTTGCTCGATCAACGAGATGGCGCCGCCGGTGTGGTGCGGAACCCGCAGGGCAATCAGAACTTCCGGGTTGTGCTCGAAGAAGGTTGGGTGATTGAGCAGATAGCTCGTCACCAGCGTGTGGAGTGCGGGATCCTCGGGTGTGGCCGGTTCGGCCTGCTGACTGCTCACGACTGTGCCCTCATGGATCGATTTCCCCCTGGAACACGGTTTCGGCCTGACCCGTCATCCAGACCGTCTGAGATTGACCGCGCCACTCTATCATAAGATCGCCGCCCGGCAGACTGACCCGCGCGCGGGTGTCGAGCAGTCCGCGCAGCCGTCCGCTGACGACCGCTGCGCAGGCCCCAGTGCCGCAGGCGAGGGTCTCGCCGGCGCCACGCTCATGGACGCGCAGGCGGATGTGCGTCGGGGTCAGGATCTGCATGAAACCGACGTTGACCCGGCGGGGAAAGCGCGGGTGCGACTCGATGAGCGGACCGAGTCGGGCGACCGGGGCGGTCTCGACATCCTCGACCAGCAGCACGGCATGCGGATTGCCCATGGAGACCGCGCCGATGGTCAGCGTCTCGCCGGCGACCTCCAGCGTGGCGGTTGGGCTTGAGGTGTCGGCCTGAAAGGGGATACGGGCGGGCGTCAATTCGGGTTGTCCCATGTCGACTCGCACCTGTCCGTCCGGCTCCAGATAGAGTCGGATCGCGCCGGCGGCGGTCCCGACCGGGATCTCGTCGCGATCGCTCAAGCCCTGATCGCGGACGAAGCGGGCGAAGCAGCGGGCGCCGTTGCCGCACTGTTCGACCTCCGAGCCATCGGCGTTGAAGATGCGGTAGTGGAAGTCGGTGCCGGCCAGACGCGGCGGTTCGACCAGCAGGATCTGATCGCAGCCGATGCCGAAACGCCGGTCGGCGAGGCGGCGGATGGTCGATGGGTCGAGATCGACGTGCTGACGAATGGCGTCGAAAACGACGAAGTCGTTGCCGAGTCCGTGCATCTTGGTGAACCGCAAACTCATCCTTCGATTCCGCTCGGCAGGGAGCCAGGCAAACGTCCCGAAACGGCCAGATGGCGATCGCTGACGACGGCAACCTCCAGCGTGGTCAGTCCGGCTTCGGCAAGCTGGACGACGACCTCCTGGGGCTCGAAGGCGGCGAACAGCGAATGGCGGAAGTCGGCGCGCAGAACCTCCGGGGCGCCATCGGCATAGGTCGCCACCAGCGCCTCGGCCCAGCCGGCGGAGGCCGGGCGCATCAGATCCATGATGAGAACCAGCGCGCCCGGTTTGGCGGCCTCCCGAATGCCGCGCCAGAGCACCTGCGGATCGTGCAGATGATGCAGCAGGCTGTTGGACAGAATCAGGTCGTAGTGGGCGCTCGGGATCTGCGTGGAGGGGATGTTGTCGCGGATCAACCGGCAGCGCGGCGCGACGCCGGGGAGTCCGTCCAACGCTTGCTGGGCGAGATCGAGCATGGACTGGGCGCCGTCGAGCGCGTCGCAGGTCGCTTTCGGGTAGGCACGCAGAAAGCGGATGCTGATGTCCGCCGGACCACAGCCGAGATCGAGCGCGCGGGCGCCATGAAGATCGCCTGGCTGCAGCTGTTTCAGCAGTTCGATGAACAGCGTGTTGGATTCGGAGAAATCCGCCTCGGCATAGGCGAGCGCCTGCTCGACGCCATCCATCAACTCGGGTTCGAGACGGCGTTTCACGGCAGCACGGACTCCCCCGCGAAGAGGCTGGCGACGGTCTCGCGTTCCCGCACCAGCGTCGCCCGGTCGCCGTCGACCATCACCTCGGCCACGCGCGGTCGGCTGTTGTAGTTGGAACTCATGGTGAAGCCATAGGCGCCGCTGCCGCGCACGGCGAGCAGGTCGTCCTCGCGCAGGGCCAGGGTGCGTTCCTTGCCGAGAAAGTCCGCCGTCTCGCAGACCGGCCCGACCAGATCGTAACGAGCGGGGTCGGCATCGCTCGCGCGCACGACCGGGACGATGTCCTGGTTGGCCTGATAGAGGGCGGGGCGCAGCAGGTCGTTCATGGCCGCGTCGAGAATCGCGAAATGGCGGTGTTCGCCGTGCTTGAGATATTCCACGCGAGTCAGCAGGATGCCGGCATTGCCGGCGATGGCGCGTCCGGGCTCCAGAATGACCTCATAGGGACGGCTGGCAAGCTGATAACTCAGGGCGGCGGCATAGGCCGCGGGTTCCGGCGGATGTTCCTCGCGATAGCGGATTCCCAGCCCGCCGCCCAGATCAAGATGTTCGAGCACGATGCCGGACTGCGCCAGACGGTCGGCCAGGGCGATGACCCGGCCCAGCGCGTCGATGAAGGGCGCCAGATCGGTCAGTTGCGAGCCGATGTGACAGTCGATGCCGGTGATCCGCAGGTTGGGCAGGGCGGCGGCGCGGAGATAAACGGCCTCGGCGGACTGGATGTCGATGCCGAATTTGTTTTCCTTGAGCCCGGTGGCGATGTAAGGGTGGGTCCGGGCGTCCACGTCCGGATTGACCCGCAGCGAGACCGGCGCCTTGCAACCGAGTTCGCCCGCGAGGCGGTCGAGCCGGAGCAATTCGGATTCCGACTCGACATTGAAGCAGCGGATGCCGACCTCGAGCGCGCGGCGGATCTCGTCCGCGCGTTTGCCGACGCCGGAGAAGATCACCTTGGCGGGATCGCCGCCCGCCGCCAGCACCCGTTCGAGTTCGCCCACCGAGACGATGTCGAAACCCGAGCCCAAGCGGGCCAGGACATTGAGCACCGCTAGATTGGAATTGGCCTTAACCGCGAAGCAGATCAGATGCGGATGCTCGCGAAAGGCGCGGTCGAAGGCGCGCCAGTGGCGTTCGAGCGTGGCCCGCGAATAGACGTAACAGGGCGTGCCGAAACGCTCGGCGATGGCGGTGAGTGGGACGTCCTCGACATGAAGGACACCGTCGCGTTCGTTGAAATGATCCATTCGGGGTCGCTGCTGTTCTCGGCTAGGGCGGGTTGGGCCGGGTCGCGGATGTCGCTGTCGTCCCTTCGGCTTCGCTCAGGTCAAGCGGTGGGGCGACTGGAACGTCCGCGCCTGGGGCAGGGGTGTTGGCTGGCGTCTCTTCGGGCAGATAAAGCGGTCCCTTTTGGCCGCAGGCGCCCAGCATACTGAGGATCCCAAGGGTCACGACCACGGCGATGAAGAGAGATCGAGCCCAGCAGTGCATGAAGCGCCTCGCGCGAAATTTTAGGATTGGCCAGGGGGCGTCAAGTATACATGGCAGGGTTCAGGTTGGGCGTGTGCCCGCAAGGCTCGCGGGCGCTCGACCGAATCACTCGGCCGGAGTGGGCGTCGCGGGAGCTTGAAACCGTACGGCGGTCTTGCCGTCCGCGTCGAGGAGCGTCAGTTGGCGGCCTTCGATCTGATAGCCGGCGACGGTGCCGAGCGCTGCGGTATAGGCGGCGGCCTGCGCGGCGACGGCATCCGGACCCCGGCAGGCCATGCGGGTGGTTGCGATCGGACCGATTGTCAGCCGGTCGCCTTCGAGTCGATATCCGCTCATGTAGCGATTGCAGCCATCGGAGCCGCCAAGCGTTCCCTCTTCGCTGAATTCAAGACTGATGTCGGCGCCGGCGAGAGGCGAGACGAGCGCCTGTTTGCCGTTGTTGTACACTTCCAGCATCCAGGTCGCGCCCACCAATGGCGATGCCTGGAACGCCTGAAAACCGAGCAGGGTCTGGTTTGACGCGTCGAGCAATTCGAGCCGGTCGCCGATCTGTCGATAGGCGGCGACGCTGGGGAGCGCGGCGGTGACCGCCTGTTCCTGCCGCATCAGCGGTTCGGGGCAGGCCATCATGGTGGATGCCAGGTTCTTGTCGATCGTCAGGCCGGTTCCGTCGAGACGGTAGGCGCCGGTGATCTGATTGCAGCCGGCGTTGCCTGTGATCCGTCCGGCTGTAAACCGAAAGAGCGCTGGTTTGGCCTTGGCGATCACCGCAACGGGACCGTTCGCGGAGGGGTGGCTGGTCAGTTGCCAGGTTTCCCCCTCCAGCGGGCTGGAGGGGGGCTCGACGGCGGACTCGGTTGCACCGACCGGGCTAGAGAGCACGGCGATCATAAGTGTGGCGGCAAGCGTATGACGGATCTGTTGCATGAGAAAATCTCCGGAAAGATTGCACGAAATGAGAAGCCGGTCTGTGCCAAATGACTTGAGCCTTTACCCCCGCACCGTTTACTCTCTCGATCAAGATCACGGTAGCCAATGAACCATCTCCACTCTCCACAGACTCCTGCGTGAAGATCCATGCGCCTGTCGATTTCCGTTTCATCCCTGACGATCGTGTTGCTGATCCTGGCGGTCGTCGAGACCGGGTCAGGCGTGGCGTGGGCGGTCTCCGATCCACTGAGCCTGGAGCAGGCGCTGAAGACGCTCGATGCTCACCCGCGCATGGCCGCATCCGCGGATCTTCATGCGCGCTTACCAAGACGTCAGTCCCTGTATCTGGATTGTCATGGGTTGGCATTCAATCACAGCCTGTTTGACGATCCTAACCGGAATCACCCCTTGTCGGCCCTGCTATCGCCGCTGGCGGCACAACAGTTGGAGGTCATGGCGCGGTTCTTCGACGTGCTGCTGGCGGATTTGAGCTTTGCCAGCGAGAGCGAGGCCATGGCGGTCGCCTATATCCAATTCGACCGGGCGTCGGTGCGTCGTCAACTCGGTCAGGTGTCCGAACTGAGGGTGCTGGAACTCGAGACGGTCTATCAGAACCTTCTCCATCGCCGGGCCGCGAACGAGATTGGCCAGCAATGGGCTCGCTCGCTGTTGGCTCAGGCGCTTGGACAGCCCGAGGATATACCAAGAAATCTGACCGAGCCGACCTTGCCGACCTTGGCGGACGGGTTCCCAACGCTGGATGCATTGCTTGCCAGGGCCGCCGAGGGCCAGGCCGTGCGCACGCTGGGCCAGGATCGCCCGGAGTCGGAACGGGCGCTGATTCAGATGGAGTTGCGTCAACAGATTCTGGAACTGTTGCTGCGTCTAAAGGCGCTGGTCGCGGCGGAGCGGAGCGTGAGCACCGAAGCGACCTGGCGCGATCTGAAGCTGGACGAGAGCCGAACCCTGTACGATCAGGAGGTAACGGCGGATCTTGGTTACTCCATGAGCCAGCAGACCCAAACCCGTCTATTGGAACAGCGCGTGGCCTATTGTCAGACGTTGACCTGGGCCGAACTGAACGCGCTTTCCGGCCAGCCTCTGTGGGCGCCAACACCTCGGGATGAACCATGATGCAGCGTGGGTTGATCGCTCTGTTACTCCTGCTGTCGGTTGCCGAAGCTCGGGCCGTGGTGGAGCTCAAGGGATGGCTCGAATGGGTCCAGGAAGTCGAGATGCGGGTGCTGGAGAACGGCGTCGTCGATGAGGTTGCCGTCAGCGCCGGCCAGCATGTGAAGAAAGGCGATCTGCTGTTGCGCATGGATCAGCGCGAGGCCAGGGCTAATTTATTGGAAGCGCGCGCGCGCGTTGCTCGCGCGCGGGTGGAAGGCGAACAGGCCCAACGCGAACTGACCCGCGGCCAGGAACTCTTCGACCGTGGATTGATCGCGATTGAGGAACTGAAAGACGCCGAACTCAAACGGGTCGCCGCGGTGGCCGAAGAGGAGGCGGCAAAGGCCGTCGAGGCATCGAGGGTGGTCGCCCTGGAGCATACCGAACTACTGGCCCCCTTCGACGGGATCGTCGTGGCGCGACATGTCTGGAATGGCGCCGTCATTTACAAAACGCTCCAGCAGAAACCGCTCATCGTCATTGCGCCAGACGATCGGATGCTCGCCCGCGCCCTGGTGACCGCCAATGTGCTGCGAGGCGTGAAGCAGGGGCAGGCCGCGAAGGTGACAGTCAATGGAACGGTCCGCGAGGGTAAAGTGTACAGCCTGGGGGTGCAGTCGGTCCGTGTCGAACTGGAAGGCGCTGTTTATTATCTGGATATCGTCTTCGACCGGCGGACCAACGAGTTGCTTCGTCCGTCTGAGACGGTGCAGATCCTTTTACCCTGAGACGGTTCTGAGACGGTTTTATGTCCTTGGCACAATTACTGATAGGCAAGATGAATGCAATTTATTGATTTAAAGACCCAATACAGCCTGATCGAAGAAAACGTCAAGGCCCGGATCGAGACCGTTCTACAGCACGGCCAATTTATCATGGGGCCGGAGATTCAGGAATTGGAGGAGCGGCTGGCCGAGTTTGTCGGGGTGCGTCACTGCATCGGGATGTCGAGCGGCACGGACGCGCTGCTGGCGGCCATGATGGCATTGGAGATCGGCCGCGGCGACGAAGTCATCACGACGCCCTTCACCTTCATCGCCACCGGCGAAATGATTGCGCTGCTCGGCGCACGCCCGATTTTTGTCGACATCGATCCCGTTACCTATAACCTCAACCCCGAATTGCTGGAGGATGCCATCACCGGGCGGACTCGCGCCATCATGCCGGTGTCGCTGTACGGACAGTGCGCGGAGATGGGCGCCATCAACGCGGTTGCCGAGCGACATCGGTTGCCCGTGATCGAGGATGCGGCGCAAAGTTTCGGCGCCAGCGATCAGGGGCGGCGTTCCTGCGGGATGTCGCTGATCGGATGCACCTCTTTTTTCCCGGCCAAGCCATTGGGCGCTTATGGCGATGGCGGCGCCTGTTTCACCAGCGACGACGCACTGGCCAAGAAGCTCAGAGAGATCCGGAATCACGGTCAGGATCGGCGTTATCATCACCCGAGCCTGGGTCTGAATGGGCGTCTGGATACGATTCAGGCCGCTGTTTTGCTGGCTAAAATGGATATTTTCCCTGACGAGATCGCGTCTCGATCAAAAGTAGGGGCACGGTATACGGAGTTACTGAACCAGCGTGGAGCTGCCTCGACCGCTACCGGAGGCGCATCGGTGCTGACCCCGGCGATCCGGCCAGACAATTTGTCTGTCTATGCGCAATATACGATTCAGGTGCCCAATCGAGATGAGGTCGCAACGCAGCTTCAGGATGAGGGTATTCCGATCGCCGTTCATTATCCTGTTCCACTGAACGAACAGCCCGTGTTTCATGTCGGTCTGGAGACAGGAGCGACCCCTGTCAGCGCTGCCGTTGCGAAGCGCGTCATCAGTTTGCCCATGCATCCTTACCTGTCAGAGAACGAGCAAATCCAGGTGGTGGATGCTGTCGCCAAGGCGGTTGGTTTGTCTTCGCCATAAAAACATCCGTTCGAGGTTGACACCTCCCTCTCTGGCTCGGTAGAGTAATCGGCTTGCTCAGGAGGGGCGGACATGCGGAACGGAGTTGGGTCGACGAGGGGGGTTGACAAGCGAGCGAGGGAGCGTAGAATGGTTGGTCTTGGCGGTGCGGAAGTTTACGAGTTTCGGCATTGTCCAGCAGTTCTTTAGCAATTTGTTCAGATGTTTTGTGTGGGTGCTCCGGGTGTCTTTTGCGGTCTGAAGACATTGGCGAACCGCTGAT
>NZ_NHSQ01000091.1 GCF_016653465.1 Thiocystis minor
AACCCCGTGACCGAGTAAAGGCTGGGCGCGGGAGCCACAGGGGCTACTGGCTTCAGGACCATCGGGATCTCCGGTGGACTCTCAAAGAGTCCTTCATAGCATCATGGTCTTAAATTTAGAACTGCTGCTGCTTGGAGTCACTTTGTTCTTGCCGTCGCTCACCATGATCGGCACGACGCGGTTTCACATCCTTCGGCCATCGGAACTTGCTAAAGTAGAGCCACCATGGAATTAGACAGCTTCGTCCTCTCCGCCATCGTGCTGCTGACCGCGGCGGCGCTCGCTGTCACCCTGTTCAAGCATCTCGGGCTCGGTTCGATTCTTGGGCTCTTGGTCGCCGGAATCGTCGTCGGTCCCTATTCGCCCGGGCCCAATGTCACCCCGCATGTCGAGGATGTCCGCCATTTCACCGAACTGGGCGTGGTGCTACTGCTGTTCGTGATCGGCCTTGAGATGCAGCCCAAGCGCCTCTGGGCGCTGCGCCGGGAGGTCTTCGGGTTGGGGACCGTGCAGATTCTCCTGTGCGGTGGCGCCATCGCGGCCTATATCTCCTTCTATCAGACATCCTGGCAGGCCGCGCTGTTGATCGGTCTGACCATGGCGCTGTCGTCGACCGCGCTGGTCATGCAATTGCTCCACGAACGCGGCGATATCGCGACCCGCCATGGCACCGCGGCCTTTGCCGTGCTTTTGATGCAGGATCTGGCCGTGGTGCCCCTGCTCGCCCTGGTGCCGCTTTTTTCCGATCTGGGTGCCGCGGCCAACAGTGTGCCCTGGTGGGAGCAGTTGCTCCTGGTGATCGCCATGATCGGGATGGTTCTGGTTCTTGGCCGCTATGTTCTGCCCTTCGCACTGGAACGTCTGCTGCGTCAGAACAACCGGGATGCCTTTGCCCTGGTCGTCCTGCTGTCGGTCTTTCTTGCCGCTGGAGCCATGCACAAGGCCGGGCTCTCGATGGCCCTTGGCGCTTTTCTGATGGGGATGCTGCTCTCCTCCACACGCTTCAACTTCCAGATTCAAGCTTATATCGAGCCCTTCAAGGGACTCCTGATGAGCCTCTTCTTCGTCGCCGTCGGCATGTCCATCGATCTGCCAGCCATTGCCGCGCAACCCTGGCTGTTGACACAGCATGTCCTGGTGATCCTGACCATCAAGCTGACCGTGCTGTTTCTGATCGCGCTGGTCTTCGGGTTGTCCCGCGGGATCGCGACCCGACTCGCGTTCCTGCTCGCGCAGAGCGGCGAATTCGGCTTTGTGCTGTTCGGCTCCGCCAAGCTTTTGGGGGTGATCGACGAGGCGACCTTTGTCATCGCCGTCAGCGTCATCTCGGTCAGCATGCTGCTAACGCCGCTGCTGGTGCGGATCGGCGACACGCTGGCAATCCGCGCCGAGCGTCGCACCGCCGCCCCCCTGTGCTTTGATCAAGAGGCGACCGGAATCCCCTCCCAGGGACGGGTCGTGGTGGCCGGTTATGGCCGCGTGGGACATACCATCGCCACCCTGCTGGAAGTGAACAATATCCCGTACATCGCCTTCGATACCAATCCGGCGCATGTCGAACGGGGCGAGCGAGACGGGCGCGCCGTGTATTACGGCGATATCGGCGATCTGGAACTGCTCACCGCCGCCCAGGTGGAGCATGCCTCGCTGGTGATTCTGACCATCGATCACGGCCCGACCGCGCTGCGGGCCGTCTCGCACATCCGCGTGAACTATCCGCAGGTTCCGGTGATTGCGCGGGCGCGCGATCTGGAAGCTTGCGGCAATCTGATCCGCGCGGGCGCGACGCGCGCCTATCCCGAGGCAATCGAAAGCAGTCTGCGACTTGGGGCGGAGGCGCTGGAGATGCTCGGCGTGCCGATGGGCGATGTGGACAATCTGTTACAGGGCGTGCGCAGCCAGGGATATGCGCCGGTGGTTGATTAAACCGCGTCCAGTGCGGTATGCGATGTTTTTGGATTGGATCAACCTTGGCCGCATCGACGATAGTCGGAGCGGACGCGGTTTAAGATATTAAAAAAGATAATATTTTAAACCGCGTCTCTAGTTCTACTTTGTTACCTTCAAAAAATCTTTAAGTGTTTAAATTTTATGATAATAAACAAAAATACACATAAACAATAGGGTTCTAGTGGCGCGTTGAGCGCCTATAATCACCCATAAACCGCCAACATCTATCTTCAATAGGGGCATAGTAAATGAAGATTTATTGCGCCTAATAAAAAATAACTTAAAATTCATTAATTTATGCGACAGTCAAAGTTAACAAAGTAGAACTAGTGATGCTGGTGAAATCCCCAGCGCCAAACACAAACTGAAAATTACGCATATCGCGCTGGACGCGGCTTAATGCACCTCTTGCCGTTGACGCCTAAACTCAGTAGGCTCATCAGCCGTTTCATAATCCGAGATCGGGAGAACCCGCCAGACATGGATAACCGCTTCGACCTTGCCCGTTTCAATATGATCCAGCAACAGATTCGCCCTTGGGACGTTCTCGACGAGCACGTCCTGGAGGCAATGGCCACGATTCCGCGCGAGGCGTTCGTACCCGACGCCTATCGCGGATTGGCCTACGCGGATATCGAGATCCCGATCGGCGCGGGGACGAGCATGCTCGACCCGAAAGTCGTCGGCCGTCTGTTACAGGCGCTCGACGTGCGACCCGGCGAGAAGGTGCTGGAGATCGGTACCGGCACCGGGTATGTCACGGCCTGTCTGAGCCGGCTGGGCGGGCGCGTGATCAGTGTCGAGATCGACCCGGCGTTGGCCGCCGCGGCCCGCGAACGGCTGGCGGCACTGAAGTTCGCGGGGATCGAGGTACGCGAGGGAGATGGTCTGGCCGGCCCCATCGCGGGCGGCCCGTTCGAGGCGATCGCCGTCACGGGCTCGATGCCGACGGACGCCTCGCTGCCGATGCTCCAGGATCAGCTCTCGGTGGGCGGGCGTCTGTTCTGCATCGTCGGCGAGGAGCCGGTCATGGAGGCGCTGCTGATCACCCGACTCGGCGGTCGGAATTTCAGCCGCGAGACACTTTTCGAGACCTGCGTGCCCTCCCTAGCCAAGGTCGTGGAGCCAGAAAGCTTTATTTTTTAGCTGGATTCCTCGTAGGGGCGAATTCATTCGCCCCTGCATCCCCTACATTCGCGCACCCAACGCGGCGAATTCCCTGCTCATCCCACGCAACGAGCATTGATGACAGGCTCTAAGAGCCTCGCCCCTCCAAGACCACGATGCTGCGCGAGCGGACCAGAAACGGGGTGGCATCGACCACCACCTGATCCGTAGTGTCGATGACATCCGTGGGCGAGGCCCGGCCAGTGTCGAGTGCGAGATGCCAGCCGATCGCAGGCAGCGCGGGCAACTCGAAACGACGCGCCGCTTCGCTCATATTGATCATGACATGCAGCGGCGTCTCGTTCTGACGCGCGGGGGCAAGCGTAAAGGCAAGCGATTGCGCCAGCGGATCGTCCCAGGGCGGGTTATTCAGCGTTTCGCCGTGCCAGACGATATCCGGCAGATCCGTGCCCTTCTGCGCAGCACCGGACAGGAAGTGGCGGCGACGCAGATTCGGATGGCGCTTGCGCAGCGCGATCAGACCGCGCACGAACCGCAGCATGTGCGTATTTTGCTCGACCAGCGACCAATCGAACCACCCGAGTTCATTGTCCTGACACCAGGTATTGTTGTTGCCATTCTGCGTTCGCAACACCTCATCGCCCGCCAGAAGCATCGGGACGCCTTGACTGAGGAACAGCAATGTCAGCAGATTCTTGGCCTGACGTCGCCGCAGAGACAGGATTTGCGGGTCATTGGTCTCGCCCTCGGCGCCACAGTTCCAGCTCAGATTATTGTCGCAACCATCGCGATTTTTCTCGCGGTTGGCCTGATTGTGTTTACGCTCGTAGGAGACCAGATCCCACAACGTGAAGCCGTCGTGACAGGTCACGAAATTGATGCTGTTGGTGGGCTGGCGCAAATTGGCCTGATAGAGATCGCTACTCCCGGACAGACGGGTCGCCACCTCGGAGACCAGCCCCGGATCGCCGCGCACGAAGCTCCTAATGGTGTCGCGATAACGGCCGTTCCATTCCATCCAGCGGTAACCGGGGAAGCTGCCGACCTGATAGAGGCCGGCGGCGTCCCACGCCTCGGCGATGATCCTGGACGCGGCCAGGGTGTCGGAGAGTTCGATCTCCCACAGCACCGGCGGATTGGCCATCGGACGCCCGTCGGCATCGCGCGCCATGGCGCTGGCAAGATCGAAACGGAAACCGTCGACGTGCATTTCCCGCACCCAGTATTCCAGAGCGTCGACGATAAAATGGGCGACGATCGGATGATTGGCGTTGACGGTATTGCCGCAGCCAGTGAAATCCAGATAGAGGCCCTTGTCGATCCCGTCCAGGCAATAAAAGGTCTCGTTGCCAATGCCTTTGAAGGTCAGGGTTGGTCCGCCGACCCCGCCCTCGCTGGTGTGGTTGAAGACCACGTCCATGATGACGCCGATGCGCGCGCGATGCAGCGCCTTGACCATCTCGCGGAATTCGCTGAGATGCGTCCCCTGCTCGGGCGTCACGCAGTAGCCGGGATGCGGCGAAAAGAAGCCAAAACTACTGTAGCCCCAATAGTTTCGCAGACCCGCGTCCCAAACTGCCTCGGGTACATCCTGCTCGTCGAAGGCCATGACCGGCATGAGTTCGACGTGGGTGATGCCGAGTTCCTGGAGATAGGGAATCTTCTCGATCAGGCCGAGAAAGGTTCCCGGATGCGCGACCCCCGAACTGGGATGGCGGGTGAAACCGCCCACATGCAGCTCGTAGATGACGGTTTGTTCGGAAGGCAGCCGCAGCGGCGTATCGCCCTCCCAGTTGTATTCCTCAGCGAGGACCAGGCCGCGCGGCGAATCGTGGGGCTGCACCCCGTCACGCTGACGGCGCCAGCGATTCCAGTCGCAAACGTTGATGGCGCGCGCCCAGGGATCGACCAGTTCAATCCGCGAATCGAAACGCCAGCCATGATCGCGGGGCTCGTTCGGTCCCTCGATGCGCCAGGTGTAATGGGTGCCGGGCGGCAGATCCACCACCAAAACGTGCCAGGAGAAAAAGGTATGGTGAACCTGTGGATCGAGCCGGATGATCTGAAAGGGCTCCGGACTCGTCGCGTTCGCATAGAGCAGAAGCTCGGCGCCGCAGGCATGGCGGCTGAAGATGGAGAAATTGACACCGTCGTCCTCGACGGTGGCCCCAGAGGGATAGCGACGCCCTGGGAAAATTGCATAGGGAGCATGGGAAGCTGGCATAGTGAGAAAGCGCGAGAGAATGGCTGGGATGGGGCCGGAATCGAAGACGCGGCTGACCCTCGCAGGGGACCGCGCTCGGCGATCCAGCGAGACGCCCGCGGCGTCGAACCTAAATAAGTTGAATGAATGCCATCATAACATGCTTGGTTATCCAGCAACCGTTTCACAAATCCGCCCAGCGCCAGGCCACGATCAGACCGGCGATTGCCGCACCGGCGGCGACGCCAAAGGTGACGAGCGCGCCGGAGCCGTCCCACAGGAATCCACCGAGCAGGCTTCCCGCCGCGCCGCCGGCGCCAAAGCTCAGGCTGTTATAGAGCGCCTGACCGCGCCCCTGGGTCCGCCCCGGAAAGGCGTGATGGACCAGATGAATGGCGGAGGCATGAAAGGTGCCGAAGGTCGCGGCATGCAGAAGCTGCGCGACCGCCTGCACGGCCAGGATCTCGATGAAGGCGCCGATCAACAGCCAGCGCAGGATGGCGAGCCCCAGGCTCCAGAGCAGCACCCGGCGCGCGCCAAAGTGATCGAGCAGCCGATGCATGATCAGGAACACCAGCACCTCGGCGATCACGCCGAGCGCCCAGAGATTGCCGACCGCGACGCTCGAATAACCGGCCGCTTCCAGATGAATCGAATAAAAGGCGTAATAGATCCCGTGGCCGAGTTGCATCAGAAAACAGGCCGCGAAAAAGGCCCGCACCTCTTGACGCCGCAGGAGCGCGCGCAGCGACAACGCCGGCTGACCGTCCTGGACCGGCTCGCTGTCCGGGATCGTCAGTGAACTCAGCCAGATGCCTAGGAAGAGGATCAGCACCCAGACCGGCACGATGGCGAGCGAATCCCGTTCCAGACGCAGACCCAGCAAGGCCACCACCAGGATGAAGCCCACCGAGCCCCACAGACGGACCAGCGCATAGCCGGTGGGCCGCTGCCGCAGATGATTGAAGGTAACCGCTTCCACTTGGGGCAGCGAGGCATTCCAGAAAAAACTGAACAGCACCATGGCCGCCGCCATGGTCCAGAAACCATCGGCGAAAAAGACCGTGACGAAGGCGAGCGCCGAGAGCAGCGCCCCGAGCCGAACCATCGGCATCCGTCGTCCGCGCAGATCGACGATGTGCCCCCAGACCATGGGCGCGACGATCTTGGTACCCGACAGAATCGCCAGAAGCTGCCCGATGGCCAGCGCGTCGAACCCTTCGGACTGGAGATACAGGCCCCAATAGGGGACGAGCGCGCCGAGCGAGGCGAAGTAGCAGAAATAATAGGCGGAGAGACGCCAGTAGGGCATGACACCGCGTCCGGTCGAGCCTGCAAGGCTTGTCTCTCGCATCGGACTTGCGGAAACCCGTCAGCCTCGCAGCGGACGCGGTTTACGTCCGCGGCGCGGACGAGATCGCCGGAGTCGGCGGCCGCGCGTCGGCATTTTGAGCGCGCTGACGCAACAGGTGATCCATGAGAACGAGGGCCAGCATCGCCTCGGCAATGGGCGTCGCGCGGATGCCGACACAGGGGTCGTGGCGGCCCGTCGTGATGACCTCGGTCGCCTCGCCACGGGCATTGATGGTGCGACCCGGCAGACGGAGGCTGGAGGTCGGCTTGAGCGCGATCCGCGCGATCACGTCCTGACCCGAGGAGATACCGCCGAGAATGCCGCCGGCGTGATTGGAGAGAAAACCGTCCGGGGTCATCTCGTCGCGATGTTCCGTGCCCTTTTGCTCGATGCAGCCGAAACCGGCGCCGATCTCCACGCCTTTCACGGCATTGATGCTCATCAGCGCGTGGGCGATGTCGGCATCGAGCCGGTCGAAGATGGGCTCGCCGAGACCGGTCGGCATCCCCGAGGCGACGACGGTCACGGCCGCGCCGATGGAGTTGCCCTCCTTGCGCAGTGCGTCCATGTAGGTTTCCAGATCGGCGACCGTGGCGGCGCAGGGCCAGAAGAAGGGATTACGCTCCACCTGGTCCCAGTCGAAACCTTGCGGGCGGATGGGGCCAAGCTGGGACAGATACCCGCGCACGACGATGCCGCGACGCACCGCCAGATATTTCTTGGCGATGGCGCCGGCGGCGACCCGAATCGCGGTCTCGCGCGCCGAGGAACGCCCGCCGCCCCGGTAGTCGCGCACCCCGTATTTCTGGTCGTAGGTGTAGTCCGCGTGACCGGGACGATAGCGCTCGGCGATCTCGGAATAGTCCTTGGAACGCTGATCCTCGTTGCGGATCAGGAGACCGATGGGCGCGCCGGTGGTGCGGCCCTCGAAGACGCCGGACAGGATCTCGACCGTGTCCGATTCGCGCCGCTGGGTGGTATGGCGCGACTGACCCGGCTTGCGCCGGTCCAGATCCCGTTGCAGATCGGCGGCGGCGAGTTCGAGACCGGGCGGGCAGCCATCGACGATACCGCCGATGGCCGGGCCATGACTTTCGCCAAAACCGGTGACGACGAAGAGTTTTCCGAAACTGCTACCAGACATGATCAGTAGGCGGGCGGCGGCACGACATCGGCGGGATTGAGCCAGGCATTGCCTTTTTCCAGCACGTCGCGCGTCAGCGTGCTGGTGGCCTGATGCAGCTTGACCCCGTTGATGATGTAGTTATAGCGCGCGTCCAGATAGTCGAACTCGGCCTGGAACAGATTGCGCTGGGCATTCAGCACATCGACCTGGGTGCGGGTGCCGACTTCCAGGCCCGCCTGTGTGGACTCCAGGGCCGAGCGCGCCGAGACGATCGCCGCCTGCCGGGCTTTGACGTCCTCGATGCTCGTGAGGATGCCACGGAAGGCGTCCTTGACCTGTTGATCCACCTGCCGGCGCACCTGATCGAGCCGATCCTGCGCGGCGCGGAATTGATACCCCGCCTGACGGGCCCGCGACGCCACTGCCCCGCCCTGATAGATAGGGACATTCACCGACAGTCCGACGAAGCTCGTATCGGAATCGGTGTTGAACTCGGCCCCCGAGCGCGACATGTCATAGCCGGCCTGCAGATCGACCGAGGGATAATAGCCGGAACGCTCGATATCGATCGTCCGCTTGGCGGCGTTGGCCGCCTCACTGGCGGCGACGATGCCATAATTGCTCCGCACGGCGGTCGTCGCCCAGGCGTCGATCTCGTTCGGCTCGGGCGGCGCCAGCGGCAATTGTTCGCCCAACCGCGCTAGCGGGACGCTGATCGGCCCCACGATGGCGCGCAGCGCCTCCCAGGCATTGTTCAGCGTATTCTTGCCCGTGATCACGTCGGCGCGCGAGCGATCATAGGCGGCCTGGCTCTCGTTCACGTCCGTGATCGCGACCAACCCAACCTCAAAGCGCTGTCTGGACTGTTCCAACTGGCGTTCGTTGGCGCGCAGCAGGGCTTCCTGAACCGTGACGGCGTCGGCCGCCCGAAGGACATTGAAATAGGCCTCTGTGGTCTTGACCATGAGATCGATCTGGGCGTTGCGATATTCCGCCTCAGCTTGCGCGATGACGTTATCGGACTGCCTGAGCGTCATCCAACTCGCCCGGTTGTAAACCGATTGACTGACGACAGCCTGCAAACCCTGGGTACCGTAACGATCGCGGCGCTCGAAGGAACCGGAAAGCGTCTTGCCACGACTGTCCACGTCCTGATACTGCAGATCGCCTTGGACGCTGAAGTTGGGCATCAGCAGCGCGCGCGCTTGAGGCTTGACCTCGCGGGTTGCGAACAGGGTCTGCTCGGCCTCGCGGAGCGTCGGGTCGCTCTCGACCGCGATATCATAGATCTGGATGAGATCCTCGGCCTGGCTTACCGAAACGAAACTGCAGAGAAGCAGGGCGATCAGGGTTGGAAGAGGTTTCCGCTTCATGAGTTCAGGTTTCCTTGTTCAACGGGGGTGCAGTCGCAACGAAAGATGTGCGCGGAATGAGCGCAGTATAGGCGACATGATGGTTTACCCTCAATCATCTGTCAGGCGTCGCCGATGACGCGTCTTTAACGTCTTTAATAACCTGGATCCGGCAGTTGACCGCCTCGTGCTACCTGCAGGCAACTCTTTCCAGGTTTCAACGTATGCAATGGCGGCGTGCGCATCGTTTCGTCCGCGATCGAACCAACGGGCACGATCGCCGAGGCAACCCAAGGGCTGTCCGGACACTTTAAAATGCTGTTTAATTCTACTTTGTTAACTTTGACTGTCGCATAAATTAATGAATTTTAAGTTATTTTTTATTAGGCGCAATAAATCTTCATTTACTATGCCCCTATTGAAGATAGATGTTGGCGGTTTATGGGTGATTATAGGCGCTCAACGCGCCACTAGAACCCTATTGTTTATGTGTATTTTTGTTTATTATCATAAAATTTAAACACTTAAAGATTTTTTGAAGGTAACAAAGTAGAATTAAGCGCGCTCGCCCTGGGTCGTCACGGCTCTGGTCCGTGACCATCACATCGACAAAGCGCGGCTGTTACCGGTGGGGGTGTCATTTGCGGCCCCGTTGGCGTCGAATCAGACGGAGGAGGGACGCGCGCAGAATCGGCGGGTGGAGTTAGTGCAGTATTGAATGAATACCGTCTCCAGCCATCCTGGCAGGCATCGCGCGTCTGCTTCGCGATGGTTGGCGGCCATTTGCAATCGTTGCCGGGCGCTCGCGCCAATCGCTCAACGGAAGGTACTCATCCATGACAAACCCTGCACCAGACGAAGCGCGTGAACATCGCATTGCCATGGAGGTGGTCGTCGATGCTTATGGCCCGGAGGAGCAGGCCATGGGGTGGTATTCCTACCTCGAAGACACGCTCACGTTTCCCTTTCAGGCACGCTGCATCCAGGCGCGTGCGCTATCACCCTTGCGGGAAGGCGAAGCGGTCGTGATCGACCGCCTGGCGCCGGCGGACGACTGCCGGCACGAGATATTCGTCCTGGCGACCTGGCAGGGGCGTTCGCTCGGGCTGCCGTTGGCGCAACTTGCCGCCGTGGAGGCCGATGAAGCCACCGTCGAAGCGATCGCGGACTGGCATTATTGGGTGAAACAGGGATACTCAAGCTTGGCTGAATGAAGGCTGCGAACTCAGCTCAACCGAGCACACCTTAAGACCGACACGCGGGATCGTGACCATGACTGAAGCAGAAAAGGGTGGATCCGAGCGAGTGCCGGCAACACTCCAAGAGCGCTACGACACCATCGTGGCGCTCACCGATGCCTGCTGTCAGGCGCATTTGAATCAGGAGTATCGGGATCTCTGCCGACGCCTGACCGCCAAGCTGTGCCGCAAGCGGCCTTCACCGCTGGTCACCGGAAAACCCAACACCTGGGCCTGCGGGATCGTTTATGCGCTGGGGCGGGTCAACTTCCTGTTCGATCTCAGTCAAACCCCCTCTCTGCGTGCGGATGAGTTGTGCGCGCACTTCGGCCTCAGCGCGAGTACCGGTTCGGCAAAATCGAAGGCGATCCTCGATCTGTTGAAATCGGGGCAAATGGATCCGCATTGGACCCTTCCGAGCCGGCTGGCGAATAACCCCATGGCTTGGATGATTCAGGTGAACGGTTTTGTCGTGGACGCTCGCCAGGCCCCTCGTGAGGTCCAAGAAGAAGCGTTTCGGCGGGGACTGATCCCGTATTTGCCCTGAACATGGCGTCCGGGTACAAAACGACCATACCCGACCTCGATGAGAATTGGCGTCCGTTGGTGCAAATTGACCCGACCATCAATGCCATCACGATGATTCTCCCAAGCGAAAGTTGGAGGCTTGACGATGCCATGGGTCAACCGTCGCAGCGGCTACCAGTATCCAGGAGTCCTCTTTTCGGAGGATGGCACCGTCGCCAAGGTGGCGGGAATCGCGTATCGCGAGCGGCCTTTTTCCCTCATTGCCCGCCGCCGCTTTCGCCTTTGGCTGACCGTCGTCCTGCTCGGAACTTTCCCCGGCATCCCACTGCTGGCCGCGTGGGGCCTCAATGACCGCCTATTCTGGGTCGTCATCCCGGTCCTCGTGCTGGCGTATTGGCTGCATCGGCGCATTCATGCCTGTCCGCGCTGCGTTGGCCAATCGCGGATGCTGACGACCCCACACATGGGAGCGCCGGTGCTCTATCTGTGCCAGCGCTGCCGCACCTTCTTCGAGCACGGGGAGATCGACGGCGGGTGGCCTTGGAAATGAACCTCACGGGCAGCACTCCCGCAACCCGCTCACCGCAGGTGCTTCTTATAGGTCGGTATCACCGCGTTGCGCGCTTTGGAGAAGTTTGCGAACTCCATGGTCACGGTGGCCAGTTCGACACCCGAGAAATCCGCGTTCGTCACATCGGCACGCTGCAAGATGGCCCCGCCTAGGATGGCATTGGTGAAATCGACATCGGTCAGGTTGGCATGGCGGAAATTGGTGTCCTGAGCAGAGACGTTGCGGAGTTTGGCGCCACGCAGGTCGGCGCCTTCCAGATTGGCCAGATTGATCACCGTGAATCCATCCGGAAAGGAACTGGTGAGATCGGCATAGTGTAGGCTCGCCCGGACCAGATTGGCATCGTTCAGGTGGCAGTCGCGCAGATCGGCGCAACAGAGTTCCGCCTCGCGCAGATTGGCCTTGATGAAGAGCGCCTTCAGCGCGATCACATGCGAGAGGTCGCTGCCGTGGAAATCGGTGTCGCGCAGGTCAGCATGGGTCAAGTTGGCACTCCGCAGGTTGGCGAAACGACTCTCCACTCGGCGCAGATCCGCGCAAACAAGCTGTGCGTGAGACAGGTTCGCACCGTTCAGCATCGCAGCCCGTGAAGCGTGCTCGGCACCCAGGCGGGCGCGAGTCAGATTTGCGGAACTCAGATCGGCATCTTTCAGATTGGCACCGATGAGAGTGGCGTCGACCAGGCGTGCACCGCAGAGGAGCGCCCCGATCAGGTCGCTGGAAGAGAGATTCGCCCCAGTGAGATCGGCTTCACGCAGATCCGCGCCGTTCAATTGCATATCGCGCAGGTCAGCGCCGACGAGCGAGTCACTTTCGACGATCTCCAGGATTTGCCCCGTCTCGTGATGTTTGATTTCGACCATTCCCGAATCTCCGTTGGTTGTTGATGGGGACGATGCGGATGCTGGAGTTTAAGGCAGGAGGTTTCCGGAAGCGCGACTCCCGCTCGTCGACTTCAGCGCTGTTAAATGTAGCGGCCTGCAAACATCCGCGGCCCGACCTGCAAACATCGCAATTTTCGACCCGAATTAACTGCAAATATCGGGGATCCAGGACCCGGATTATTTGCCAACGAACCCAGATTATTTGCAAACAG